>JALCNW010000017.1 GCA_022649305.1 Enterobacter sp. | reverse complement strand
AACGGGATTATTTCACCCTCAGAGAGCGAATCGAAACCGTCGCCAAACAACTGACTGGACTGCAGGCGTATGTGCGTGAGCAGTGTTTAAGATAAAAAATCCCTCAAGAGAGGGAAATCTGATCGTCTCTAGAGGGTGGCAATTGCAGAAAGAATGCACATTTCGTTACAAAAGTGAGTCTGCTAATAATCATTGATATATGTCTTAAGAAATTTCTTAATTACATATCCTGAATCTTAAGCGAGCTATAATATCGATATCATGCTTCATCTTATTCCCTGGTAATTGTTTCTGCCGCTCTATCCGAGCGGCTTTTTTTAGCGAATTCACGATGAAGCTATAAAGCGGACATATTGCAGCAGACGATAGGTTGCAAAGAAGGCAGAGCCTCGCAATAGCGGGGCTTTTCTACGACCAGAAGAAGCATTTTAATAGTAAAAGTGATGTCACTTGATGGCGAAGAAAAGATTCATTGTGGCTTGAGGGTTGGTTTCAATCTGGGGCAGCAGAGCATTTCTGTATCTGACATGGACCTGAACATCTTCCTTAAAGAGGCTAAGGTTGCCTACGTGATGAATCAAAACGGTAAGAGGGTTTCACGTTACGACTACATTGTTCGCCAGTAGCCCTTACAAAGCCCTCATCGGGTGGGCTTGATAATAGTTACATCGATAAATAATGCATAAAAGCAGTTGAATGTGCTGTGATGTGGCACGATATGAACTTAAAAGTGCTGTCAAACAACACATGTGCGACCATCTCATTCTTAATGGGTGTGTATTTTTTTATAATGTATACACTCAGCCCACCTCATCTGAATTGTCCATCAGGCAGGTGTAGTGGGTATCTTGAAGTCTTAGCTTTCCTGGGTGGCTCCGGATTATTTTGATTTTCACGATGAACAATGCTTTCAAAGGCCATGTGGTAGCATGGCCTTTTCTAACTATCTGCAATTTATCAAGTAGAAGCGCCCCCTGTTTAAAACAGATGCAGGACTGGATTGAGGTAGTTTATGAAAAAGGTTTTGATCTTCTTCAATTCGCAGCAGGCTGAAGTCGTTAATGTGCTCAAACCTGTTACAGCCATCATGCGAAGGTACCCAAACGGGGATGAAGTTTCGTTAAAAATAATGCTTTCCGGGGTTCATTCATTAACCGGGGATCATATTGAGATTTATGTCGCTTCTGACCGCGAACTCACTAATGACGAAGTTGTAAGTGCAGTGAATAAATACCTGTAAATATAACTTACTGACCTTTGAAGACACTTTGATCCTCTTGGTTATTAGGCCGTTTTAAAATTTACATTGAATAGAGATTATGGTGAATCCCCCTAAGCGGCGGGGCTAAGTAACCCGATAGCTCCTCTTCACTAGGGCTCATCGTGAACTTCTGAAGCAGCGAGTCATGGGGGTTATCCCAAAGGCTCACCGGGAGGCACCCGGCACCATATGCCAAAGCCCTTGCATCTCTGCAGGGGCTTTTTATTGCCATTACCATGGACTGACTCATCGTAATGGGAATATATGGTGCAGCTGGGCGCGCGACTGATTGAGCAGAACGCCACGGCGAAGACGGCGACACAGGCGAGCGGGGAGCAGTCGTCATCCACATCTGTGCTCGGTATCTGCGTTTCGAACGTTTCAGAGGCGTACACGCTAGCACTGGGCTGGTGCGCGAAATATCTCGGGCTCAAGGATGATTCTCCTGCCTACACCATCAACCAGGAGTTTATCGCGAAGGTGGCCGAGTTCGGCATGGTCACGGCGATTGTGAACGCCTGGCAATCCGGCGCGCTGCGCGATACCGACATGATTCGGGTATTGCAGAAACTCGACCTGATCGACCCGGCAGACAACCCCGACGATGTTATCGATGCGCTTCGTAACCAGGCGCCCACAATGACAGGAGGCTAATGTGCCAACCGTCAACGAAAGCCTGCGTGATGAGGCGATTGCGCATTCTGTTTGGCTCACTCGCTATGCCACGGGCGTGGCGAACAGAATGGTTAAGTTGCTCAACGAGACGGATGCCGACTTGTCGGCGCGCCTGCTTGATGCGCTGGACAGGTTGCCGACGGATGGCTTCACTGTTAACCGTCTGGAGAGCTTGCTGGGCAGCGTGCGCGAGCTTAATCATCAGGCCGTTGCCTCCATGCAGACTGGCCTTCAAAACGAGCTGGTGGCGTTTGCAAAAAACGAGACAAGCTATCAGCTGAGCCTGTTCGATTCCCTCTTGCCATCACAGGTCCTGTCACGCTACCCGTTACAAGGCGTCAGCGCTGATATGGTTTACGCCGCGGCCATGGCACAACCCTTTCAGGGGCGGCTGCTCAGTGGATGGGCGGATAATCTGGAGTCGGACAGGCTGGCGCGGATAGTTAACGCCGTTCGCCGGGGATATCTTGCCGGCGATACTGTGGAGACAATTGCTCGTAATGTCCGTGGTCATGCCAACAAGGACTACCGCGACGGCGCCCTGCAGATGAGCAGGGCAAACGCGGCCAGTATTGCCAAGACGGCAGTGAACCATCTGGCCGCCACCGCGCGCAACAGCTTCACTAATGCCAACAGCGATGTTGTGAAGGGCAAGCAGTGGCTATCAACACTGGACAACAAAACCAGCCACGACTGCATCGTTCGTGACCTGTTGCGTTACACCCTGGACAACAAGCCGGTCGGGCACAAGGTGCCTTACCTGCAGGGGCCAGGGAAGATTCATTTCTGCTGTCGTTCAACCGAAACGCTGATCCTCAAGTCCTGGCGCGAACTCGGCATCGACATCGATGAGATGGACGAGGGAACGCGAGCCAGCATGGACGGGCAGGTTCCGGGTAAAACCACCTATCTCGAATGGCTCGAACGGCAACCGCCGCAACGACAGGACCAGGTCCTGGGCGCGGAGCGTGGGCGTCTATTTCGTGCCGGTGAAATCGACATGGCGGACATGTTCACCGATAAAGGTGAGTGGATAACGCTGGAACGGCTCAAACAGCTTTCAGCGATCGAAAGCTAACAATTCATAACTTACATCACGCCCTGGCTATCGCCGGGGCTTTTTTATGGGCGAGGCCCGGCAAAATCCCAAGGGGAAATTATGTTAATTCGAAACATGCTTCTGAAATTTTATGCACCCGAAAGTGGCGGTGAGGGTGGCGGTGGCGGTGGTGTCGAAATCACCCCTGAACTCCAGAAGCTGATTGATGAGCGCGTGACCAGCGAAGTTACTGGTCTGAAAACCAAAAACTCCGAGCTACTGGGAACCATCAAACAGCAGAAAGAAAACCTGTCCCGCTATGACGGTATCGACCCGGATGCCGTGCGCGGCATCCTGCAACGTTTCTCCGACGACGAAGAGGCAAAGCTGATTGCCGCCGGAAAAATTGACGAAGTGCTGGATAAGCGCACCGAACGTTTGCGAGCCGACGTTGATAAGCAAATCAAAACGGCAAACGACCGCGCAGATAAAGCCGAAGCGTTTTCCAACAAATTCCGGGATCGCGTTCTTGGCGATGCTATCCGCTCAGCTGCCTCTAAAACCGGCGCGCTACCGGAAGCATCTGATGACCTGATCCTGCGTGCCAAAGGCACTTTCAAACTCAACGACGAAGGCGAGGCCGTAGCGGTTGATACGAATGGCGATGTCCTGTTCGGTAAAGACGGGAAAACCCCGCTTAGCCCCCTTGAATGGGCGGAGTCTCTTAAGGAGACGGCTCCTCATCTGTTCCCACGCGCAGAAGGTACTGGCGCGGGCGGGCATAAGCCGAACGGTGGCGGTAGCCTGAAACGCTCCGAAATGAGCGCCAGCAACAAGGCGGACTACATCCGCAAGCATGGCCAGCAGGCCTTCCTCAAACTTCCGAAATAAGGCTTTATCTTCATGACGACTGTTAATAACGACCTGATCATCTATGACGACCTGGCGCAGACCGCTTTCCTCGAGCGACGCCAGGACAATCTGGCAATCTTCAACGGCTCTTCCAACGGCGCCATCCTGCTGGATAACGAGCTGATTGAAGGTGATTTCCGCAAGCGAGCCTTCTACAAAGTGGGCGGCTCCATCGAATCTCGCGATGTGAACTCCACCGATAAAGTGACGGGCAAGAAGATTGGCGCCGGTGAAGCCGTGTCCGTTAAGGCACCATGGAAATACGGTCCGTACGAAACGACCGAAGAGGCATTCAAGCGCCGCGGTCGCTCTGTCGATGAGTTCTCTGAGGTGATCGGCACCGATGTGGCTGACGCAACGCTGGAAGGCTACGTCAAGTACGGTCTGAAGGCGCTGACGGCTGCAATCGGGGCGAACGCCGACATGGTGGTTACCGCTGATATCGAAACGGACGGTAAAAAGACCCTGACGCGCGGTTTGCGTAAATACGGCGACAAGTTCAACCGTGTCGTTCTCTTTGTCATGCACTCCGCAACCTACTTCGACATCGTGGATGAGGCGATCGCCAACAAAATCTACGAAGAAGCGGGTGTGGTTGTGTACGGCGGCCAGCCGGGCACGCTCGGTAAACCGGTTCTTGTAACCGACACCATGGATGCCGACGCCATTCTGGGGCTAGTGACCGGGGCGGTGACCGTGACCGAGTCTCAGGCACCGGGTTTCCGCTCCTATGACATCAACGACCAGGAAAACCTGGCGATTGGCTATCGCGCTGAAGGCGTGGTTAACGTTGATCTGCTCGGGTACAGCTGGGACACCGCCAAAGGTGATAACCCGGACCTGACCAAAATCGGCACTGCCGGCAACTGGAAGAAGCACTTCACCAGTAATAAGTCCACGGCTGGCGTACTGATCAAATTGGAATCCGCCGCGGGGGAGTAACGCTGTCAGCGGATAAATCCTCCGCAACTGCTGACAGCACTGATGCGGTCACTGTTTCCCTCAAATACACGCTGAATGACTCTGGCGTATCCGGCAAAACCGTTGTGTGGACATCCACAGGCGGCTCGCTAAGCACTGCCAGTTCTCAGACTGGCTCTGCTGGTGGTGCGACGGTCAAACTTACCTCTGACGAGGCAGGAACCTTTACGGTCACCGGCACGGTTGATGGCTTGGCGAAAACCAGCGAAGAAATTACCTTCACCACCGCGCCTTCTGGCGGCTAACTGATGGGGCGTAAGCCCCTTAAGCGATCCTTCTTTGGACGAGTGCAACGGTACACTCACCGCCTGCAAGCTGCGATTTGGTGAAAACAACGAACTCCCTTTCGGCGGCTTCCCGGGGACATCTTTGATCAGGAGCTAAAATGCGTCGTAAAACCATTGATTCCATCATGGCGCATGCAGCCGCAGAATATCCGCGCGAATGCTGCGGTGTGGTTGCACAGAAAAGCCGGGTGGAACGCTATTTCCCATGCCACAACCTGGCGGCAGATCCGACAGAGCAGTTTCTTCTCTCGCCCGAGGATTACGCCGAAGCTGAAGACTGGGGAGCGATTACGGGAATAGTTCACAGCCATCCCGATGCTACTACGCAGCCAAGCGAACTGGACAAGGCTCAGTGTGATGCAACGTTGCTGCCCTGGCATATCGTCAGTTGGCCGGACGGAGATTTACGTACCATCACTCCACGCGGTGAACTGCCATTACTCAAGCGACCATTCGTCCTCGGCCATTACGACTGTTGGGGACTGGTGATGAGTTATTTCCGGCAGGAGCATGGGATTGAGCTAAACGATTATCGAGTGGATTACCCCTGGTGGGAAGACAGCTATTCGGACAACTTTTACCAGGAATGCTGGTACGAGTGCGGTTTCCGTGAATTCGAAGGGGAGCGGCAGTCTGGTGACTTGCTAATAATGCAGGTAGAGGCCAATAAGTGGAACCACGCCGGAATCTTACTGGAGGGCAATATGCTTCTACATCACCTTTACGGTCATTTAAGCCAGCGTGTTCCGTATGGTGGGTATTGGCGCGAGAGGACAAACAAAATCCTTCGTCATCAATCGAAATTTATATAATAATGAGTTCAACTTACTTTATTTAACGGATATTAATGTGGCATTTGTCAACTTGAATGATTTTTATATTAAAATGGCCGTGGTCTGCGTTCCATTTATCGTTGGAGTCGGGCTTGCATGCTTGAATATCTTCGGGCACAGCCATAATCTATGGGCTGGGTTTGGATATTTGATAGTGTCCATAGCAGTGAGTTTTTTCCTTTTTCGATGGTTGGTATGGAACGATTTGAACTTCGCCAATGGTTCAGCCATTGCTACAATCGGAGGTGGGTTAGGTTTAATAGGCATCTTGGTTGGTTCAAACATTACTGACCCTGCATTTATTCAAGTGCGTAACGATTTACAGGAGTCCTTCTTAGATGCGTCTTTAAATTGCAAAGGCGATAAGGCGTTATTTGACGGTGCTCTTACGTCTTGTTTAGCGGCTTCTTCTAAGGATGCGTTGGCGTTGGGGCAAGAGTTAATTAAAGCCAAGTATTTAGCTCCGACATTGTCTTTGGCAGATGGTGTGTATCATTCGAGCGATGAAGCTAAGGCGGATGCATGTTTAGTAAATTATTATCTAGTTTCAAAGAAATGCCCAGATAGCTTTATAGAATTCAATAAAAAACACCCAGAAATTGCTAATCCGCCAGTCAATAATAAGTAATTTTTTTTAATTCTTGCATGGTGTGTTAAACGCATTAAAACATCTATTAACATTAGCAGCCTCTCTTAGTTAAGAGAGGCTATGGAGGCATGTATGACATTTTTAACTGGCCAATCGATGAGAACCATACGCCTCTATGGAATACTTGGCTCAACATTTAGTCGTGAATTCAAACTATCCGTTGCCTCACCCAAAGAAGCCATCCGAGCGCTGTGTGTGATCGTGCCTGGTTTCGAACGTTTTCTTAATACCAGCAAGCAGCGCGGCCTGACCTATGCCGTGTTCAGCGGGAAGCGTAATCTGAACAATGATGAACTCGTAATGGATCAGAGCTCCGCTGATATCCGCATTGCACCAGTAGTCGTAGGGAGCAAGCGAGGGGGCATCTTCCAGACTATCCTCGGCGTTGCACTGGTCGCCGCTGCAATCTGGATGCCCGGTGTGAGTATCGCCGCGAGTAACATCATGTTCCAGATTGGTGGGGCGATGGCCTTAGGTGGCGTCGTGCAGATGCTCTCTCCACAAACGACCGGACTCGCCAGTAAGCAATCGGCAGATAACAAGGCAAGTTACGCCTTTGGTGGCGTGACAAATACGACGGCACAGGGGAATCCAATACCACTATTGTACGGTCGACGCCGCATCGGTGGTGCGATCATATCCGCTGGCATTTACGTCGAAGACCAGCAGTAAAAACCTTCTTCCATCAAGCCACCTCCGGGTGGCTTTTTTTATGGGCGCAATATGGCTACAGCAACAGCTATCAAAGGCCGCAAGGGCGGCAGCTCAAGCTCAAGAACTCCTACCGAACAGCCCGACGATCTGCAATCTGTAGCAAAGGCGAAAATCCTTCTGGCGTTGGGTGAGGGGGAGTTTGCTGGTAGTCTCACCGCGCGGGATATTTATCTGGATGGCACAGCAATTGAGAACGCTGACGGTTCTCAGAACTTCAGCGGTGTAGCGTGGGAGTTTCGTCCTGGAACGCAGGCACAAAAATACATTCAGGGAATCCCCGGTACCGAAAACGAAATCAACGTGGGTAGACGAACTGCGGCAGCGCGGTATTCACTTCAAAAGTCTTACCGACAGCATCGACACTTCCAGCCCAATGGGGCGCTTCATTTTCCACATCATGTCTGCCCTTGCTGAGATGGAGAGAGAGCTGATCGTCGAGAGGACCCGCGCAGGTCTGGCAGCAGCGAGAGAAAAGGGAAGGATTGGAGGTCGCCGGCCAAAACTGACTCCGGAGCAATGGGATCAGGCAGGGCGGCTTGTAGAGAATGGAGTCGATCGTAAGCAAGTTGCCTTAATTTACGATGTAGCGGTGTGCACACTGTATAAAAAATTCCCGGTAGCAAAGTTTGCTGGAGGCAAACAGTAGGGTGGGCCGAAATATTTACAAAAACATATTTGTCGATGCATGAAATGGTTACGGCCAAACCGCTTAAGCATTAATCAGTCAATATCAAAGCGCACCTTGATCAGATTTTTCCATTCAACTACTGTATATAAAAACAGTATCGAGGCGTGCGTTATGAAGTTATACAGACCAGCAGAGTTACGAGAAGTCATTGCGATCCCACTTTTCAGCGATTTGGTGCAGTGTGGATTTCCCAGCCCGGCAGCGGATTACGTTGAGCAGCGTATCGATCTCAATGAGTTAATGGTCCAGCATCCGAGTTCAACGTACTTCCTGAAGGCTGCCGGTGACTCGATGATCGATGCGGGAATTAGTGATGGTGATATGCTGGTAGTAGACAGCTCAATCACTGCGGGTCATGGAGATATCGTGATTGCCGCAGTGGAAGGAGAGTTCACAGTAAAACGCCTTCAGCTTCGACCAACCGTTCAACTTAACCCAATGAACAGCGCTTATAGCCCGATCATTGTCGGTAGTGAAGACACCCTGGATGTTTTTGGCGTCGTAACTTTCATCGTTAAATCGACGAGCTGATCATGTTTGCGCTCTGTGATGTGAATTCCTTCTACGCATCATGCGAGACGGTATTCAGACCGGATTTGAGGGGGCGGCCGGTTGTCGTTCTCTCTAATAACGATGGCTGTGTGATCGCAAGATCAGCCGAGGCCAAAGCGGCAGGAATAACGATGGGAGAACCCTTCTTTAAGCAAAAGGACCTTTTCCGACGGGCTGGCGTGGTCTGCTTCAGCAGTAATTACGAGTTGTACGCCGACATGAGCCAGCGCGTGATGACAACACTGGAAGAAATGAGCCCTCGCGTGGAGATTTACAGTATCGATGAGGCCTTTTGTGACCTGACCGGGGTGCGAAATTGCCGGGACCTGACAGAATTCGGGCGCGAAATCAGAGCGACTGTTCTGAAGCGCACGCATCTCACTGTAGGTGTTGGTATTGCTCAGACAAAGACACTTGCGAAGTTGGCCAATCACGCCGCCAAAAAGTGGCAGCGGCAAACCGGTGGAGTAGTTGACCTGTCAAATGTTGATCGCCAGCGCCGTCTGCTTGCGCTAGTACCAGTAGAGGATGTCTGGGGTGTGGGCCGGCGCATCAGCAAGAAGCTCAGTGCCATGGGCGTCAAAACTGCGCTGGACCTCTCAGAGCAGAGCACCTGGTTCATCCGTAAGCACTTTAACGTCGTGCTCGAGCGAACGGTACGGGAGCTGCGCGGTGAACCCTGTCTTGATTTGGAAGAGTTTGCACCTGCAAAGCAGGAAATCGTCTGCAGTCGTTCCTTCGGCGAACGCGTCACAGAATACGAACAGATGCGCCAGGCGATATGCTCATATGCTGCGCGTGGCGCGGAAAAACTTCGTGGAGAACATCAGTATTGCCGGTTTATCTCAGCATTTGTTAAGACATCCCCCTTTGCGCTCAATGAGCCGTATTACGGTAACAGCTCCTCAGTAAAGCTGCTGACACCCACACAGGATAGTCGAGACATAATTAACTCCGCTGTTAAGTGCTTGGATAAAATCTGGAAGGAGGGTAACCGGTACCAGAAGGCCGGGATCATGCTCGGTGACTTCTTCAGTCAGGGTGTTGCCCAGCTCAATCTGTTCGACGAAAACGTGCCGCGGGCCGGTAGCGAAAGGTTGATGGAGATACTCGATCATCTGAACGCGAAAGATGGAAAAGGAACGCTATACTTTGCCGGGCAGGGCATACAGCAGCAGTGGCAGATGAAGCGAGAAATGCTTTCGCCGAGGTACACTACCAGATATTCAGACTTAATTAAGGTTAGATAAATATCTATAACAAAGGAACAAAGAAATTTTTCATTAATTAATGATGATTAAATTGATTTAAATTATGCAAGTGATGCAGTTATTTCATAAACTTGGCCAAACCTATTTATTAGTATGAAGGGTTTTGGTTGTATAATAGTTGGTTTTTAATATCTTGCCTTTGGCGGTCCTAGATGTTAACTTTTAGTTATTCTAGGGCCGCTTAAAATACTTCATTACACTAGGCGGCCTTTAAAATGAACTCAGATGCACATACCATTTATGTATATCTGAATAATGAGTTGGGGGGTATTTTTCATGAAACGCATCCATTAATCTTATAATGACAGCCATTGCTTCGGAGTTTATTTCGTTTGCCCGCAGTGTACATTGCTGAGCATCTAGGTTAGAAACGGCGTCGCTATCCAAAGTTAATATATTAATGTAGGCATTTATATTCTGATCAATATCAATCCCTCGGACTTTTACAAATAAAATTAATTGTGATATCAGGGTGATATTTGACATGATCATGGATGTATAATGCTCATTGTTGACATATTCAGAGCCTTTACTGTGCCAGTATTTCATGCCTAGGGATGATGATTCGTTAATTGCTTTTACAATTGAATCAACAACTGATTTGATCTCTGAGCGAGTGGAAATATTTTTAGCATTTAAATAGACAACAACCCACCCTATGAAAACTAAAATGTTCCCACAAAGTCCAAATACCCAAGCGTAATCCTTCATTCTAATTAACCCTTTAGAGATGCCGCCTGTTCTATAAAGGAAAGTATTCTTCCTTCATAGATGGGTAGTTTACTTTTAATAACTAAATTTTTATAAATAATATCAACAGGAACTTGTTCACTTCTTACTAGCCCCCCAAATACTTCCTCTAGAAATGAAGATCCTAATCCAACCATAACGCCTGAGAAATCAACAATGATTTCCTCATTCGGATTTTCAACGAATGCGGGGATTAAAATTTCTTCACGGAATCTTTCTGCGCTATAAGGGCTGTCATCTCTATATCGCCCGAACGGTGTTTTAGAGTAATCTTTTGCAACATTAATGATCATAATTGCCCCCTTTTAGGTACTAAACTCCATTGTACTAATGTACCTGGTATTTCATCTTCAGTATAGTCACTTGTGACCTTATTATCTTGTGAACTCTTTAGGTACTTACCGTGACCAGACAGTATCAGAAGTGTTTCGTTATCTGTACAGCCTACCCCAACCGGGCTTTTGATATCCTCGGAGCCATTACCTCTACCAGAAACTCCTGTTCTAGTTGCTCCATGTGTCCATGCATCAGCTAGTGTAATCCCTTGTAAAAATGGCTGAAGGTTATCACCGTGGAAAGATCTAGGGATTCCCATACCTAGATCGCAGATGATGAATGTTACTCGATTTTTTTCTTCGTCAAACCATGCACATTGCCACCATCTCTTGCCCCCTAACTTTGAGATTAGCTCGTTGTATTGAACTGCATCATAGGCATGGTGAGAAACGTTAAGCATAGCTTCACTAATGCCTGATTCCAGTAGGGCATATTGTTCATCGGAAAATGCAGATGTAGATCTTAAATTTAACATCTGTGCAGTTGTAGCGTGATGGCTGTAAGGATCCACAGAAGACTGATAAAATCTTCCGCTCGTAGTTAGCTCTTCTAGTTTTTCGAAAGTAGACGCCATTAGAGCTTTGGCAAGCCCTGTAGATACAATCCAGCGATATCCTTCGGAATTCCCCTTTCTCGTTGGGAGGGTGATTCGAATTGTTTGGCCTTCACGTATACACAGTTGAGCGCGATTAACAATCGCGAACAACAAAAGTGACGCAGCAGCGCTTACATAAGGAGTGGTTGAAAGGTCTATCTCGACACTATGCCCAAAGCGATATGATGCATCGTTAATTCTTCTTAAAGTATGCATCGTTTCAGAAAAATTCTCTTTTCTGTACATACACAGCGGTTTGTCGATTACGAATGGAATTTCGTTATTTCTCATTTTTTCTCAGCCAGGTTACGATCCCGGAAACGAAAAAGCGTAAGTAGTTGAATGCTACAGTAATCTAGTTGTATTGAACACATGTTAGCATTACTTTGCTTTATCTTCACAAGGTCGACGGGCTATTTTGTTTAATTTTTGTTCGAGACTGGCTCACGGATTTTTAACAACTAAACAAGTGTATTCATAGCCCATAGCATTAATTTCATTGTTTTTCCATGATTTGAGAAGGGATGGGTTAAAAATCATGCATATTCGCAACAGTTAGATGGTTACGTTAACTCTAGTTTGCAACAAAACTTTGCAGCAATGGCGACTAATACTCAGTTTTATTCAAATCAGCATGTCGCCTGAAAGTTCATTTGAATCATGGTGATAGCATTTGTTAACTCCGGGCATTGATTTCCACATTCCCTACGGCGCGCGAAACTGCGTGCCAGATAAATTTTTCTGCTGGAACAGTTCCCTCTGCAATAATGTCCTCCGCATCCTTCCAAATGATATCCTGTCGCATCCACTCACGGGCAGCTTCAGGTGACAAAACAAGTGGCCGGCGGTCGTGAATATCGACTAGGACTTTGTCAGCTGGAGACGTCACTATCAGAAAACCTTCTGCTTCATCGCCGCGTTCGAACGGCGTGCTGCCGATCGCTGCCATAAAGATCGGATGCCCGTCGGCCCGGTGAATGAAATAGGGCTGCTTCTTGTTGCCTTCCTTCTTCCATTCGAACCACCCATCCGCAAAACAGATCGCCCGGCCATGCTGCCAGAGAGGTTTAAACATTCTGCTGGTGGCCGCCGTCTCGACGCGCGCGTTAATCAGCGGCTGCTTATCCCACCACCCGGGCGCGTAGGACCACAGAACCGGATCGAGGTGCAGTTGCTCGTCTCGTTCGCTCAGCAGCAGGACTTTGGTTCCGGGCGCGACGTTGTACCGGCCAATAGGTTCCGGGTCATAGGCAATGTCGCGATCGGCTTCATCGGCCAGGTAAGCCAGATATTCTTCACGGGTTTGGGCTTGTGCAAAACGTCCACACATAGAAACCTCCAGTCAGTCAGACTGAAAGTATAGGGCAGGGACAAAGAGTGTTGAGCAGATGCCAAAGATTTTGGGGGCAGATTTGGGGGCAAATTTTCAAATAGGGGCAGGAAAAGGGGCATTAAATAACCCGATATAACCCACTATTGTCTTAAGCAGGTATGGTGTAACTGATTGATATACATCTAACTTGATGAAATGAAGGGATAACCTTCGCCAGATCAATAAATCATGAAAATTTAACGATCTGGCAAAAAGAAAATCGAGAGTTAAGCAACGTTGCGAGAATGGCCTGCGAGGACTGCCAGCGCTTCGCCGTTTTCGATGGTGATGTATTTACCTTTCACCGCTAACATGCCGCTTTTCTGGAAACGGCCCAACAGGCGGCTGATGGTTTCCACCGTCAGGCCAAGATAGTTACCGATATCGCCACGCGTCATGGTCAGACGGAACTCGCGCGGAGAGAATCCACGTTCTGCAAAACGGCGCGAGAGGTTGTAGATAAAGGCCGCCAGACGCTCTTCTGCATTCTTTTTAGAAAGCAGGAGGATCATGTCCTGATCGCCTTTGATCTCACCGCTCATCAAACGCATCATCTGCTGACGCAGGTTCGGCATTTTGCCTGACAGGTCATCCAGCGTCTCGAATGGAATTTCGCAGACCATTGAGGTTTCCAGCGCCTGAGCAAAACTCGGGTGGTTACCGGTGCCAATGGCGTCAAAACCCACCAGATCGCCAGCAAGATGGAAGCCGGTGATCTGCTCATCGCCTTGTTCGGTGATGGTGTAGCTCTTGATAGTGCCAGAACGGATAGCATAGAGCGATTTCAGTTCGTCTCCCGCTTTAAACAGCGTCTGCCCCTTCTGAATAGGCTTTTTGCGCTCGATGATATTATCAAGCTGATCGAGTTCATGCTCATTCAGGGTAAACGGGATACAGAGCTGGCTGATGCTGCAATCCTGGCAATGGATAGCACAACCGCCAGACTGAATGCGTCGTATAATTCGCTTTTCCGGGATCATAGGTCTGCTCAAGCCTTAATTGATATTGGTCAATTTTAACATCTTTTTTAAGAGTAAGTAAGCCTGGCAAACTATCATAAAAGACAAGTGGCGACATTGTGTCGCCATCTTCTTGAAATTCCACAGCTTGGTTGTGGAATTATGACCTAAATAGAAGAAAATTAAGCACTAAAAGCTTGGTTTCTACAGCAGCAGGTAGCCTTCATGGCGCAGTAACCACTCTTTACGCTGAACGCCGCCCGCGTAGCCCGTCATGGTGCCGTTACGACCAATCACGCGGTGGCAGGGTACGACGATGCTGACAGGATTTGAGCCGTTTGCCGCACCTACCGCCCGGGCCGCGCCAGCGCGACCAAGTTGTTCTGCCAACTGACCGTAATGCATGACCTGACCGCAAGGAATGGTGCGCAGAGCCTGCCATACCTCGCGCTGGAAAGGTGTACCGGCTGTAGCGGTGGGTAACGTATCGATAATGCTGAGATCGCCTTCGAAGTAGTGTCCAAGCTTATCACTCAGGCCGCCTGGGTTGGTGGCGCTGATGCGCTCATAGCCCGAACGATAATGGATATCCAGTAATTCAACCATTCGGTTGCTGTACTCTTCCCATTCCACTGCGCGCAGGTTGAACTGTTCGTCGGCAATGACCCACAGTGGCCCAAGCGGTGTGGCAATCTTATCTTCAAGTAATCTCAGCATCCCTTGTCCTTAATTCAGCCGTGGGTAAATCCCCGGTCCAATTGGCAGACCGACAAGATACCACGCCACTAACATCACCAGCCATACCCCTAAAAAGATAAGCGGATACGGGAGAACCAGCGAATAGTAGGTACCCAGTTTTGCCTCGGGTTTATAGCGCTGAAGGAAACCTAAAAACAGCGGCACGAACTGCGAAACGGGGGCGAGGGGTATGACAGACGAGTCGGCGACGCGGAACAAGATTTGTGCAAACGCAGGATGAAAACCGAGCAGCATAAACATCGGCACAAAAATGGGGGCCAGGATTGACCAGATTGCAGACCCGCTGGCGATAAACATGCACAGCAATGACGACAACAGTGCCAGACCCACGAAAGCCGGAATACCGCTTAATCCAGCCGTTTCCAGGATATCGGTCAAACCTACCGCCATAAATTTGCCCATGTTGCTCCAGTTAAACATGGCAACAAATTGCGCGAGCGGAAAGACCATTACGATAAAGCCTGCCATCTCCTTCATAGGCTCAATCATCAAATGCGGCAGATCGCCCTGACGGCGAATTTTACCAGTGGCTATGCCATATGCCAGCGATACGACAAAAAAGAACAGAATGATCAGTGGGACAATACCCTGAATGAAGGGCGACGGGAGGACAGTATGTTTAACAGGGTCGCGAAGGATGCCATTTTCCGGAACCACCATCAGGGCAATCACCGCGATAAAACATAACGAAACGATCCCCGCCACGCACAGCCCAAAGCGTTGTGCTTGACTCAGGGTGTCCAGCTTCTCATCGCTGTTACCCTCCCATTTACCCAGACGCGGCTCGATAATTTTATCGGTGATGAGCCCCCCAACAATCGTCAGCACAATCACAGAGCAGGCCATAAAATACCAGTTGTCGATAACGCTGACATGCATACCGGCATCGATGGTTTTTGCCGCCTCGGTGCTGATACCGGAGAGCAGGACATCCGTTGTCACAATCAGGAGATTAGCGGTGAATCCGCAGCCCACGCCTGCGATAGCGGCCAGCAAGCCCGCTACGGGATGGCGGCCAACGGCTAAGAAAATCAGCGCGCCCATCGGCGGCATAATCACCAGCGCGGCATCAGAGGAAATATGGCTGAAGAAAGCAATAAACAACACCATAAAGCTCGCGTAACGCGCGCTCACGATCGATGCCATTTTTACCATTAGCGCAGGCAGCAGCCCGACGCGTTCCGCCAGACCTGCACCCAGCACCAGCGCAAGAATGGCGCCTAGCGGTGCAAATCCGCTGAAGTTTTTAATGACATTGGGTAAAAACCAGTGCAACCCTTCAACGCTAAGCAGGTTTTTCACCTCCACCATGCTGCCGTCAGCCGGGCTTCGGACGCTGACGTCAAACGCCGACAGGACGGCTGTGGAAATCATCAAAATAACAATCAGATAAATGAAAAGCAGGAAAGGGTGCGGTACTTTATTACCGATCCTTTCAACCCAGCCATAGAGCTTACCGGATGGGGAAGGCGAAGGTATGGAAGACATACTCATGGGCGTTCCTCGAGACTGTTGTGTTGTTGTATTTGCGTGTTTTATTATTTTAAAGGTGACGGTGTCACGTTATGGGGTATCGGACACTCGTACGGTCGTTCTGTGATGTGTTGTTCAAATTCGTCGCGACATGCTTTCAGCAACGACGCGTCCTGGAGCAGGTTGAGTGCTGTTGAACCCATTACTTTTCCAGCCAACAGCATGCCTTTGTGCGCGATAGACGTGCGCCCCTGAGCCACCAATTGCCAGGTGTGCAGCGGTGTTCCAACGGTAAAACAGGGACTAAAGCATTGAGCTACGGGCATTTTCCAGCTCACATCCCCCACGTCCGTTGATCCCGCCAGCACGTTATCGGTGATGGCATACGGGGCAACTTCAGTCACCAGCAGCGTGTCGTGGTGACGTCGGGCAAACGCTTTGCCCTCATTACCGCCAGTGGCGGCGATATTATTGAGACTGTTTTGCAGATCGTTTGCGCTGAGCGTTGCGCGGATCTCGCGCGCAAAATCATGCTCTTCTTTCGTCCAGGCAGGCGTTCCGTAATGCTTTAGCGCATCGTACATGGCGGTTTCGAGCGTACGGTTGGGCAGGTAGCTTGAACAGGCTTTATCGAAACGATGCTCCACGCGGGTTTCGGTCATTAGCGCAGCGCCCTGAGCAATCTTTTCAATGCGTTCGTAGATTTGCCGTGCATCCGCCATTTCTGGCGCGCGGATTAGATACAGCACTTCTGCCTGAGCCTGCACGACATTTGGCGAGATCCCGCCCGTGTTGGTGATAGCGTAGTGGACACGTGCTTTTTCGATAATGTGTTCATTGAGGAAATTGGTACCGGTGGTCATTAGCGTGACGGCATCCAGCGCGCTACGGCCAAGATGCGGGGAGTTCGCCGCGTGCGCTGCCGTGCCGTAAAAACGCCAGGCGGCCTGTATATTCGCGAGTGTACTGACGTTAAACATGCCCGCAAAGGCTTCGGGATGCCATGTCACGGCGGCATCAACATCGTCAAATAAGCCTTCGCGCACCATAAAGGTTTTACCGGATCCGCCTTCTTCACCGGGACAGCCGTAAAAACGAACCGTACCGCTTCCGCCGTGTTGCTCAAGCCAGCTCTTTACGGCCACTGCGCCTGCCAGTGCAGCGGTGCCGAGCAAGTTATGCCCGCAACCGTGGCCGTTGGTGCCTGGTGTGTCCGAGCGTTGTGTCGCGCAGTGCGCCTGCTGACTCAACCCGGCCAGTGCATCGTATTCACCTAATAACGCCACCACGGGTTTACCGCTACCAAAACTGGCAATGAAAGCGTTCGGGATCCCACCTGCTTCGCGTGTTAGTGCAAAGCCTTCGGCTTCGAGCGCGTTGGCCAGACGCTCGGCTGACCAGAACTCCTCAAAGCGGGTTTCAGGATGATCCCATATTTCGTCGGCAATATCGGTGAATGTCTGACATCGTGTTTCGATTGTGTCATTAACAAAACGGTAAATCTCCTGCATCACACACCTCGCGTCCACGGAAAATTGAGTGCCGTACGGGCCAGCGTATCGATAGCAACGCCCATGATCTGCTCGTCAAAGTCGAATTTTTCATTGTGATGTCCGGCGCTCAAATCAGTGCCAAAGACCATATAAGACGCCAGACCGCCATTTTCCTGCACGCGAGCCATCATCAGCGTGGCATCTTCCGAGCCTGCGGGTGCTTTAACTCTGTCGATTGCCTGGGTGACGCCCGGAACCTGGCTTGCCTGTTCACGCAGGTAATTCACCCAGGCAGGGGAAGGCGAACTTGATGTAGCCGCGCCCATCAGGTGCATGTCATATTCCACGCCGTAAAGCGCGGCGGCACCTTGAATAACCGATTGTGCACGCTCGAACACATATTGATTGATGGCGTCGCTTTCCCCACGCGTCTCCACTTTCAGTAGCGCATTGGCGGGGACCACATTGCGCCCGCTGCCGGCCTGCATTACGCCGACGTTCACCCGCGAGGCCCCTTCGCTGTGCGGTGCGATGCTGTGAAGCGCCAGTGCTGCCTGGGCTGCGGCGAGCAGGGCATTACGGCCATCTTCCGGTTTGCCACCGGCATGAGCCGCCACGCCGGTAAAGCGCACGTCAAATTTGGTGGTGGCCATAAAGTTATCGCTACCGCAAATAACCGTCCCGGCGGGTACGCCTGTCCCGATATGTATTGCCGTGAAATAATCGATACCGTCAAGCGCACCCGCCGCGACCATAGCGCGTGCGCCGCGTGTCCCTTCTTCGGCAGGCTGGAAGATAAGTTTTATAATGCCGTGAAGCTGTGATTCGTTGTGTTTGAGGATGTGAGCCAGACCCAGACCAATGGTGGTGTGTCCGTCGTGACCGCAGGCGTGCATCATTCCTGGGTTACACGAGGCAAAGCCGTCGCGATGGGGGCGATGACCGTCATGAAGAGCTTCACTAAGATCAAGCGCATCCATATCCACGCGAAAGGCGATCGTCGGTCCTGGTCGTCCGGTATTTAGCGTGGCGACAATCCCGGTAAAACCCCCTTCAAATGCCGTTACCCATTTATGTGGAGCACCTTGCTGGCGCGCGCGGGCAAATTCCGTTGCCAGTGTGGCATCGTCCGGCAGCCCCATGCGGCTATCGGCATCGATAACATCTCGGCCCATTGCCAGTTCAAAGCCGAGTTTGTCCAGAGTTTCTGCGACCTTTGCAGCAGTACGAAACTCCACCCATCCCGATTCGGCATAATGGTGAAAATCGCGACGCCACTCGATTAGCTTTGGCATCAATGTTTGGATGGTATGCGTCAACGAATCCATATCTCTTCCCGTCATCATCAAAATGTGTGAGCTGCTTCACGCTGTGATAGTTTTTACTTATCACTAACCGTTTATTCACAGTTTTAACCGTTCAGGAATTACCCTCGCACATCCATTTCCATTACAGTAGATGACAGTTTCTTTACTCTGATAAACAACGGTTATCGGTCCAGCTATGTCATTTCAGGTTAAAATTCACCAAATCCGGGCGTTTGTCGAAGTGGCGCGTCAGGGGAGTATTCGGGGTGCCAGTCGTGTGATGAATCTTTCGCAACCCGCGTTGACGAAGTCAATCAAAGAGCTGGAAGAGGGCATGGCGGCGCAATTTTTTGTACGCCGTAGTAAAGGCGTGGCGCTCACTGAATGTGGCGAGAGTTTTTATCAGCATGCCAACCTGATCCTTGAGGAGCTGCGTGCCGCGCAGGACGACATTCGTCAGCGGCAGGGGCTGCTTGGCGGGCAAATCAATATCGGGATGGGAGCCAGTATTGCCCGTACGCTCATGCCCCCGGTCATTACGCGCTTTCATGAACAGCATCCGCAGGTCAAAGTGCGAATAATGGAAGGGCAACTGGTATCAATGATTAATGAATTACGCCAGGGAGAGCTGGACTTTACGATTAATACCTATTATCAGGGGCCTTACGATCACGAATTCACCTTCGAAAAACTGTTCGAGAAGCCGTTTGCGATATTTTGTCGGGAGGGGCATCCGGCCATTGGTGTAACATCAATCAGTGAACTGCTGCATTATAACTGGACGATGCCAACACCGCGCGGAAGTTATTATAAGCAGCTAGAGGATGTGTTTAAATATCGCTCACAAATACCGCAGATTGGTGTGGTGTGTGAAACATTCTCTTCGTGTATCAGTCTTGTTGCACAAAGCGATTTCCTGAGTATTTTGCCGCAAGAACTGGGCTGCGACCCGCTGCTGGCACACCGACTTGTAATGCTGCCGGTGACGGAAACATTACCAAAGGCTGCCTATTATTTAATCCAGCGACGGGATTCTCGTCAGACACCGTTAACGTCGTCCTTAATAACTCAGTTCAGAAGACATGCCCGCGGAATATTAATGACCGAGCGCAAATAAAAAAATAGAGCCTGCCGACATCAGACAGACCCTACAGTACACACAGCAGTGCGTCCTTTCGCAGTCCCGCTTTTTTTATCCATTCGGCGGGTTTATTAAGTTATAACAGCTTTCTCCCAAAAATAAAGTGACCTGAGTGACCTGATTCACTTATTTTTAACTTAAATTTTTCATTTCATTAACCGTGAAATTTCATTTAAGTCCTGTTTACGTTTCGGTGTTGGAAATTTAATCGTTTTAGAACGTTTCCCAGTTGCCTTCTCCGGCAGAGGCCGGTGCCGGGCGCAAAACCTGCGGCGTTTTAACGTTTGAAGGGCGGGTCGTTGCCACCTGAGGCTGCGTGTTCAAACGAAATGCAGCCACGGCCTGGCGCAATTGTTCTGCCTGATCTTCCAGCGCGGCAGCGGCGGTTGCGGATTCCTGCACCAGAGCGGCGTTTTGCTGGGTAACACTGTCCATTTGCGAAACCGCGAGGCTCACCTGCTCAATACCGCGACTTTGTTCGTCGGAGGCGGACGCGATTTCGCCCATAATATCGGTCACGCGAGTGACCGCAGCGACGATCTCCTGCATGGTTTTGCCGGCCTCGCTGACCTGTCCGGAACCGGTATTGACCCGGCTGACCGAGTTTTCAATCAGCGCTTTGATCTCTTTCGCGGCCTGCGCGCTTCGACTTGCTAAAATGCGGACTTCACCGGCAACTACCGCAAATCCACGACCTTGCTCACCCGCACGCGCGGCTTCTACAGCGGCGTTTAACGCGAGAATATTGGTCTGGAAAGCAATGCTATCGATAACGCCAGTGATATGAGCAATTTGCTGAGAACTGTCGGCAATTTCGGTCATCGTACGCACAACGTTGTCGACGACACGCCCGCCGCGATCGGCGGTTTCAGAGGCATTTTTAGCAAGTAACGTCGCCTGCCGCGCATTGTCGGAGTTCTGTTTCACGGTTGCCGTTAACTCTTCCATGCTGGCGGCAGTCTCTTCTAATGAAGCGGCCTGTTGTTCCGTTCGGGCAGAAAGATCGTTACTGCCTGCTGCAATTTCTCCTGCGCCGGTATAAATCGAGTCGGTGCTGCCGCGAACGGCGCTGACGGTCGTCACCAGGGATTGCTGCATTTCATGCAAACCGGTGGCCAGTTGGCCCATTTCATTGCGGCTGTTAAGGGGGATCGCGTGGGTTAAATCGCCGCTGGCGATGGTCCGAATATGGTTCATTATGCTACGAAGCGGTTTCAACAGCAGATGTTGTAAACCCATCCAGAAAACGATCAGTACGGCGATAACCACCACCAAAATCGTCCCCAGCGTCCATTGCATATTGGTGAAGCTGCTCTGGTTTTCCAGGGCCGCGGCTTTAAGCAGCGTGTTATTTTCTGCGCGCCAGCGGGTATAGACGGCTTCCATTGCGTCCTGCGCCTGTTGAGCATCCAGATCGCCATAGGCTTGATAGTTGTCAGCGCGCAGATAATCAATCGACAGGCGCATAACATCGTGCATATGGGTGTAGGCTTTTTGCATCTCATCGGTTAACGACTGGCTCTGGCCTTTAACGGATGGCATGCCTTGCCAGGTGCCGTAATACGCTTCCGCTTTGGTCAAGGAATCATTGGCGTTACCCAGCAGCTTGCCAATGGCGGCCAAAGAGGCAGGATCACGCTGATTTTTAAGGTATCTGATCGCCACTCGGGTGACGGTGACGCGCGTTTTGACCAGCGTATTCACGCTGTCACTCAAACTTTCCTGTTGCGCATTTAGCGTGCCTGAGTTTTGAAAATTATGACGATCGTTGCTGACGGCAGAGTAGAACAAACCTCCCGTGACGATTTGCAGCAGGCAGAATATAGTAAGAGCGAAAATGATCCCGGTAATGACGTGCAGATTTTTCAGCATGACGGACGTCCATTTAATGTGCAGGAGTTGCATCATTACTATCGACGTAGCAAATCTAAACTTTAATTTAACCATTGCTTAACTAAAGGTCGCAGCCCGTAAGCTGTTGTTACTTTGGGCAGTATTCGAAACGAAAAATTTCTTCTACGCAGTCGATAAGGAACACAAACATGACCAGCATTGATAAAAGCGGCACTTTTACGTTAGGTTCAGGCACCGTCAAACGACTCGGCTATGGTGCAATGCAGTTGGCTGGCCCTGGTGTTTTTGGCCCGCCTAAAGACAAACAGGCGGCGCTGGATGTGCTGCGCGAAGCGGTCGAGGCGGGTGTCGACCATATCGATACCAGCGATTTTTACGGCCCTCATATTACTAATCAGCTTATTCGTGAGGCGTTGCACCCTTATCGTGACGATTTGACGATTGTGACCAAAATCGGTGCGCGACGTGGCGATGACGCTTCCTGGCTGCCGGCATTCTCCCCGCAGGAACTCACCCAGGCGGTTCACGATAATTTACGTCATCTTCAGCTGGATGTACTGGATGTGGTCAATTTGCGCATTATGTTTAGCGCGCATGGCCCGGCAGAAGGCTCGATCGAAGAGCCGTTGACCGTGCTCGCGGAGCTGCAACAGCAGGGTCTTGTTCGCGATATTGGCGTGAGCAATGTGACCGCCGCTCAGGTTGCGCAAGCGCAAAGTATTGCGCCGCTCGTTTGTGTGCAGAATATGTACAACATCGTTAACCGCAGCGATGATGCACTTATCGATTCCCTGGCCCGGCAGGGGATTGCTTATGTTCCATTCTTCCCATTGGGTGGGTTTACCCCGTTACAGTCTACCGAACTGCAAACGATAGCTGAGGGCCTTAATGCAACGTCGATGCAGGTTGCCCTGGCCTGGTTACTCAAGCGCTCGGCAAATATATTGCTGATCCCGGGGACATCGTCCGTGGTTCATTTGCGCGAAAACCTGGCGGCGGCCGAGTTAGTGCTGCCGGATGAGGTTTTTGCTGAGCTAAACAATTTGGCTAAGGGAGATAAGGTTTAACGCTTTACTCTGCCGCGAGGTCTGCCTCGCGGCTCTTCTTATAAAGCGCGATAGCTGCCGCAACAATCTCCTGTTTGCTTTTACGCGTTTCAAAAGCAGTGGTTCTGATGTAATCGACGAGCGTTGATTCAATCCTTGCACTTAACATTGTCAGGTCTGCGTCCTTCGCTAACCCTCTTACTGCTCGCTTGTCCGGATAATCTCGGCTTGGCATCACATTCATCCTCAAAAGATTGTCTTGTTAATTCGTGCTGTGAAATATGCGTGGGGAATGAATGCAAGTCAACTTTGAGTAGGGTGGGTAAATATTGTTGTGATTGCGTTAAAAAAACGCACCATAAAAGCACAGGCTTTCATATGGAAGTCAATATTCTTAGAGGTGTAAAGTGAGATGTATGTCTTGGGTTAATCATTTAATAATGCATGTCGAGTAATCGATTACAGTTCAAAATGAAATGAAGGATTTAGCGTGCATTGAAAATTGTGATATTCCTCAATAAATTACTTTCACAGAGAACGCTCATATTGTCTCTGTAATGGAAACACAATTATGCGCAAAATTGAATATTTATGCGAAATAAAGGTATTCTCGCACTATTTGATGCATGTCATCTCGTGGTAAGACACTTTCTCAGATGTAACATTTGCGCAAAATTGTGATCTAAGTCTTAATCTGAAACAGGATAAAATTCTTTTTAAGTGAGTAATAAGTGATATTGTAGTGATGTTTTTTCATCGATCGAAAAGTATTTAAGATTCACCATTCTCTATGTGAAGTCTTTCAAAAGTGTTTATGGGTATCTCTTTATTCAAAACTATCCATAAAGATAAAAGTGGCTTCTTTGCGCTGATACTGGTTAATCATGGGTACCAGTCGTCTGAAGTGCTCACTCGCGCAATGTGTGTCTAATGCTGAACGATCGGGCCACTCCTCAATAAAAATGAAATGACCAGGGTCTTTCTCATCTATATACAAATCATAAGCAATACAGAGTGGCTCAAGTTTGGTGGCCTTGACCAATTCCCGATATAGCGGGAGGACGATGGGTAAGGCTTCAGGGTGAATAAAATCTTCGGCGATGACTTTTAACACGGTATTCTCTCCAATTTACGAACAGCACTATGGCTGACGGGTAATGTCTCACTTTTGGCTCATATCGCTCAGTAGCACGGCAATGCTCTGGCCACCCGCCGTCTGTTCAAGCCCGATCTTCACGATAATGGTCAGCGGAACCGAAAGCAGCATGCCGACTGGCCCAAGCAGCCAGCCCCAAAATATCAACGACAGGAACACCACCAGCGTCGACAGGCCCAGCCCGCGTCCCATCATGCGTGGTTCGATAATGTTCCCGAATACCAGATTGATCACCAGATATCCTGCCAGCACAAGCAGCGCATCGTATAAACCGCTAAACACCAGCACCTGAGCAATAGGCGGGATAGCCGCCAGCACGGAACCGATATTGGGGATATAGTTCAGCGCAAACGCCAGGAGTCCCCAGACAAAGGCAAAGCGTACGTCTAAAGCGGCGAGCATTCCCCACGCCACCAGGCCCGTGATAATGCTAATGGCGGTTTTCAGCACCAGATAGTGAGAGACGCTGTCCAGCGCCCGTTGAATCGCGCTCATTCCTTCGGCGGGTCGCGACATCATTTGCTGTAGCTTAGCGGGTAGTTGTGGCACTTCGATAAGCATAAAAACGACCGTCAGCATCAGCAGGAAAATCGAGGTCATGGCGCTGGAAAGGTGCGCTAATAAGCCCGTCACCAGGCTCATGGCGGCATTCGGATCGATATATTTGAGAAGTTCCTCAACGGAAACCTCAATCCCGGCGCGTTGCAGCCAGGGTTCGAGCTGTTTTAACGGGATAACGAGCGACGAACGGTATTGTGGCAGCGTACGCGCCAGTTCATTAAGCGATGTCCCCAGATAGGCGATAAGCAACACCATGGCCATAATGATGACGCTTATCAGCATAGTGATCGCCAGTACGCGGGGGACGCGCAGTCGAACCAGGCGTTGCACGAGTGGGTTGAGGATCACCGCGATAAAGAGTGCCAGAATGAACGGGACAATAATATCGGCAGCAAAACGGATCCCAGAGAGAATGATCATCAGCATTCCCAGCATGATGACAATTTTTAGCCCGTTCGGGGTAATAATGGGTTTGGCCATGTTTGTTCCTGATTAATCCTTTTTTATTGATGATAAATGCAATGGACATTCAATAAACTAACGAATGTCAAACAGGCTGGGTAAAGAATTGAAAAGGCTTTGAGTTAAATCTTAGCTTATGGTACAAATCGGGCGTGTTCAACTACCGAGGACAATTTTCATCCGCAATGACGAGAAGCAACACCGCGGATAATTGTAATATTATGGACAATCTGTTCAGGACGTACATTTCAAGAAACATCGCCGTATTCTCAATCTCCCTCTGCCTGCTATCTGGTGAACAACACTGGCGTAACGCGCTATAGTCCCGTCTTCTGCCTGAGCTAGCGCTACGCGCTTAGCTGTCTGATTTAATTTCATATTTTTGGGTTTGTCGTTCACGACGAGCCGCAATGGATTATATTCTCAAGCAGGAGAAGACCATGTTTTACTGGATCCTATTAGCCTTAGCCATCGTGGCTGAAATTACCGGTACTTTGTCGATGAAATGGGCAAGTATCAGTGATGGCAATACCGGCTTTATTTTAATGCTGGTGATGATCTCCCTCTCTTATATTTTCTTATCTTTCGCGGTTAAAAAGATCGCGTTGGGTGTGGCGTATGCGTTGTGGGAAGGGATTGGTATTTTAATCATCACGATTTTTAGCGTGATTTTATTTGATGAAAGCCTGTCGACAATGAAAGTTGCTGGCCTGGCAACGTTGGTGGCCGGCATTGTGCTGATTAAATCGGGTACCCGCAAACCGATGAAGCAGCAGAAGGAGCGAACCCATGCAGCAGTTTGAATGGATTCATGCGGCCTGGTTGGCACTGGCGATTGTGCTGGAAATCATCGCCAACGTCTTTTTGAAGTTTTCTGACGGTTTTCGTCGTAAATATCACGGCTTACTATCTATCGCCTGTGTCCTGGGCGCATTTAGCGCACTGTCGCAGGCGGTGAAAGGTATTGATCTCTCGGTGGCGTATGCACTGTGGGGTGGCTTTGGTATTGCTGCGACGCTGGCCGCTGGATGGATTTTGTTTGGTCAACGCCTTAACAAAAAAGGTTGGGTCGGTCTGGTACTGCTTCTGACTGGAATGATAATGATAAAATTAGCCTGATGCGTTCGCTGCCTGCCATTGCGGGCAGCGAAATTCCGGGCCTGTATAACTCTTAGAAATAAGCGATGGCAATTATTGCCCTGCTCCAGGTTCGACACGGCTAAGCTATTCTTGTGCCAGTTCTTCTAGCTTGTCGCGAAAACCCGTCACCGACAATGCGCGGTTGTCAGCGCGCCACCGATCTTTTGCCGCCGGAGCAGAGCTTTGTACGCCAATCACTTGCCAGCCACTCTCGGTTTTCAGCATGAGCGGAGAACCGCTATCGCCAGGCAATGTGTCGCACTGATGCGACAATACATTTTTTTGCGCCCAACCCGTGACGACACAATCGGTATGCGTATAGAGCGAGTCCAGATGATCGACAGGGTAGCCCGACTGCGTGACTTTGCGGTCCGCTACCTTTAGCGCCGCCGTCAATGCGGCTTTATCACCTTCAAACAGGGGAAGCGGAGTAATTCCGGTTGGTGGATAACGCAACACCACTAAGCCAAAGTCCCACTCAGCAGCAGCGGGTGGAACAATCCAGCCATCACCGTCAGGTTTTAAACGTTTACCCAGAGAAGGATCAACACGTCCTTCGACACCGTGAATGTCATAACGCCATACACCTTTTTTGGACACGAAGCGCAACGCGACGACTTTGTCCGGTGTACCTTTCGGTGGTATCAGAAGACAGTGTCCTGCGGTAAGTGCCAGATGAGGCGAAATCAACGTTGCGGTGCACAAATTACCGCTGGCAGTTTCAAGTTGCCCAATAGCATCCCAGGGAGATTCGGTAGGATCGGAGACACGCGTGCGGTCATCATGACCAAAAAATAGCGTTTTGACTTCGTTGGCATTGATAGCATCGTCATCGCCATCATCTGCATGGGCAAAGCCGGACAAGAGGCTGAACGTTCCCAGTAACAACACAACAGTTTTCCGCATATCACACTCTGGTGGGGTAATTATGATTATTAAAAGTGAACCCTATGGAAATACTATAGACGGGACCGCAATAAAGTGGGAGTAAAATCAGCGTGCTACATTCAGGAAAGATAATATCGACTGGCTATAAGCGCGCATAAAATAAGCATGATAAGAATGAACTCAAACCGATAGCGTTGCAGCATACGCCCTCCGGATAAAAAACGGCGCCGACCGGAAAAGGGTTAGCGCCGGTTTAGCAACGTGTCCAGATGGGGCACGGTTATGCGTAAATCTTATGCAGCTGGCTGAGCTGCTGGTTTTGCCGCTTCATGCTTCACTGCTTTTTTGTGGTGCTTTTTCGCTGCCTGAGCTTTCTGCTCTACGGCTGGCTTAGTTTCTGCTTTTTTATGGTGCTTTTTAGCCGCTTGAGCTTTCTGTTCTACAGCAGGTTTAGCTGCTGCTTTTTTGTGGTGTTTTTTCGCAGCCTGAGCTTTCTGCTCAACGGCTTTTTTGTGTTTTTTGTGGTGCGTAGTTTTAGCCGGAGCCGCATGAGTCGTTGCAGCAGCGGTCGCAGCCGGTGCAGGCATTGCGGAAGTCGCGGTGTCAGCAGCAAATGCAGCAGAAGACAGGCCCATAGCAGCGGCAACAACCAGAGCTAATACTTTTTTCATTGTCATACCCTCGAATTTGGTTTTTCATTTAACCCCACTGCGGGGCCGTTGAAGTAACTATATCCCTGTAAATCCGAGGTTTCCGTGAGTCATTGGTTTCGGCGTGTAACGCAATGTACAACGTTAAATTATTCGTTGACCATCCACATATCAGCCTCTTCAAACATCTCTTCCAACATGCGATTGAGTTTCTCACGATCGCTTTTACTGGCGTCGCTGTTTAAGCCATTGGCCTGCATCGGCTTAACCTTCACCTCAGCGCCTGGGAAGATGTTATGCACCCGTCGGGTCAGTTCGTTCAGGATGATTTCCCTGGCATCAGGCAAACCCGCAACATTGCGCTTATCGTAGACGAGTTCAACGAACATAGTGATTTCCATTTATTTGCTGTATGTGTATACAGTATTTTCACTGTAATAACGTACAGTGTCAAGGCGTTAAGAAAATATCAGGAAGATAGGCCGGGATTCACTCCCGGCATCAGGTATTACAGATAACGTGAGGTCAAATGTTCGCGGAAATAGCGGATGTTGAGGTCTTCACCGGTGGCCTGTTTGATCAGCTGCGAGGTTGTAAAGCGGCTGCCATGCTGCCAGATGTTCTGACGAAGCCAATCGAACAGCGAGGTAAAATCACCGTCAGCGATGGATGCATCAAGACCGGGCAGCGCTTTCTTCGCAGCACTGAACAGCTGCGCGGCGTACATCGCTCCTAACGTATACGACGGGAAATAGCCAAAGCCACCGTCAGTCCAGTGAATATCCTGCATACAGCCGTTACGGTAGTTATCCTTTGTGGATAAGCCGAGCCAGGACTGCATTTTCTCATCCCATAGCGCCGGGATATCGTCGACTTCGATTTCACCGTTAATCAACGAGCGTTCAATTTCGTAACGCAGAACAACGTGCGCCGGATAACTCACCTCGTCGGCATCAACGCGGATGTATCCGGGCTTAACGCGCTGATTCCACGCGATGAAATTATCTTCACTGAACGCCGCCTGGCTGCCAAAACGAGCATGAACGGCGGGCAGAAGGTGTTTGAGGAAGGCATTGCTGCGACCCAACTGCATTTCGAAGAACAAGCTTTGTGATTCGTGGATTGCCGTGGAACGCGCCAGTGCGACAGGTTGACCCAGCCAGTTGCGCGGCAGGTTTTGCTCGTAGCGCGCATGACCCGTTTCGTGAACGACGCCAAACAGCGCGCTGAGCAGTTCATCCTCGTCGTAACGGGTAGTGATGCGCACATCTTCCGGTACGCCTCCACAGAATGGATGCGCACTCACGTCCAGACGGCCCGCGTTAAAATCAAAGCCGAGCATGTTCATGGCTTCCAGACCCAGTTCGCGTTGCACGGCGGTCGGGAACGGCCCTTGCGGCGGAACAAAAGAGTGCCTGGACTGCTTTTCGACGACCTGTGAGAGCATATCGGGTAGCCAGGACTTCATGTCACCAAACAGGACGTCGAGCCGCGCGCTGGTCATGTCGGGTTCAAAAATATCGAGCAGGGCGTCGTACGGCGTACCGCCTTTGGCTTCGGCTCGCAGACGCGCTTCTTCGCGACTGAGCTTAACCACCTCTTTAAGATTTGGGGAAAAACCCTGCCAGTCGTTTGCCGGGCGCTGGGTACGCCACGCATGTTCGCATCGACTTCCTGCCAACGATTTGGCTTCGACCAGGGATTCCGGCAGCAGGGACGCCTGCTGAAAATGGCGTGTCATTTCGCGCAGGTTAGCCTGCTCGACGTCGTTCAGTTCTTCGCTTTCAGCGGCTGCCAGCCATTCGCCCACTTTTTTATCGGTGAGGATCTGATGCTGCAACACGCTCATTTCAGCCAATGCTTCACCGCGGGCGGTGCTGCCGCCGGGTGGCATCATGGCAAACATATCCCAACTGGCGATGGAGGAAAGGTGGGCGAAACGAGATAAGCGCTGGAACGTGCGGGTGAGTTGTTGATAATTAGTGTCTTTCATAAGATCTCGTGGACAGTTTAGCGTTTGAATTGAATAGAGATTTTATTCATTTTTTATAATCTGACGCTGTCAGTTAAACACAAACTGTCATGATGATCTTACTCTTTTTCATCGATAACGGGCGTAGGTGGAAGGTTACGTAACGCTTCAATATCGATTTCTGAATCCGCTTTTTCAATGAGGCGGGCGATAGCCAGAAGATCGTTAAACTGACTTAGCAGCAGCTGTGCGTCTGAACGAAGCAAATCATCTGAAACGTCCATCGCAGAATTAATCGCTTTATTGACGCTTTCGACCATTTTATCAACACCGCCGTTTTTACCAACGGTCAGTAAAATAGCGCTCAGCATAAGCGACTGCGCTTCAACCTGCGCCGTCAGCAGCTTTGCTTCTGCATCCATTTTTGAAATCTTCGCAACCATACTAAAAATGACGTTTTTCATCATGCCCCCTTAATTAATTTCCCTATTGTAACGAGGGCCAAAATGAAAACAGTGATGGCTCGTCAGAATTGGATATGTTCAGAACTAATGCAGTCGTTTATGTAAATTTACCCCTACAACCAACGCGGCGCAAAGCATTATCGCAATAAACCCGCCGACGCCGTTCCAGCCATAGTTGTGCCAGAATATACCACCCAGCGTACCGGCAACACTGGAGCCCAAATAGTAGCTAAAAAGATACAATGACGATGCCTGGCCTTTGGCTCGGCGCGCACGCGGGCCAATCCAACTGCTGGCGACCGAGTGGGCAGCAAAAAAACCGGCGGAGAACAGCAGCATTCCGGCGAATATCAGCCACAGGGAAGAGAACAGCGTCATCAGGAGACCGACTAACATCACGCCTGTGGACGTGAGCATCACCGGGCCGCGACCGTAACGCGCGGTCATCGCGCCGGCTTTTGGCGAGCTCCAGGTGCCGGTGAGATAGGCAAGAGAAAGAATGCCGACGAACGCCTGGCTCAAATGCCACGGAGATAACATCAGGCGATAGCCAATATAGTTAAACAGCGTGACAAACGACCCCATCAGTAAGAAACCGACCAGAAACAGCAGCGGCAGGCCTTTATCGCGCCAGTGAAGCCGGAAGTTGATAAACAGCGTTTTCGGGCGCAGCGATGTCGGGCGAAAATGCCGTGATTCCGGCAGGATTCGCCAGAACATGAGCGCGGAGGCCAGGGCGAAGCAGCCAATGACGGCAAGCGCAATGCGCCAGTTAAAGAGATCGGTAAAGACCCCACTCAAGAGTCGCCCACTCATGCCCCCAATCGAGTTGCCGCTAATATAGAGGCCCATCGAGAAGGCGACGAAACTGGGATGAATTTCTTCGCTCAGATAGGTCATGCCCACGGCCGCGACACCACTCAGTGAAAGCCCAATGAGCGCTCGCACGATCAGTATTCCGTGCCAACTGGTCATCATGGTGGAGAGCAGCGTGCATATTGAGGCCAACAGCAGCGCTGTGACCATCACGGGTTTACGTCCAATGGCATCGGACAGCGGGCCGGTAAATAATAAGCCGACGGCCAGCATTCCGGTTGAAATAGAAAGAGAGATACTGCTGCTGGCAGGCGAAATACCAAACTCATGGGATAACACCGGGAGAATGGGCTGGACGCAATAGAGCAGGGCGAAAGTCGCGAGTCCTGCGGAAAACAGCGCCAGCGTGACGCGCATAAACTGAGAGGTACCACGTTTGATATAGAGTGATGGCTGGGGCGCTACGGGTAATACATCAATGTCGCTTGCCGGGGCGATATCAACGGTAGTTGTACGACTCACTGAATTTCCTTGCTTAAACATCCCGTGATTTCGGGTAACGGGTATGACCACAAAATCAGGGTAGGAAATTGTAAATATTCTGTCTAATATATTAATAATCTCAAATGATACTTTTTAAATATGAATATCGAGTTGCGTCACCTGCGTTACTTTATCGCTGTCGCGGAAGAACTTCACTTCGGCCGGGCGGCGGCGCGACTGAATATCTCTCAGCCGCCCTTGAGTCAGCAAATTCAGATCCTTGAGCAGCAGGTTGGCGCACGACTGCTGGCGCGAACCAACCGTAGCGTAAGCCTGACAGCAGCGGGGAAGCAGTTTCTGGCAGACAGTCGACAGGTCATGAGCCAGGTAGAAGATGCCGCTGCCCGGGCGCAACGTTTGCATCTGGGAGAAACCGGCGAGTTACGTATTGGGTTTACCTCGTCTGCGCCCTTTATCAGCGCGGTATCAGACACGCTGTCATCGTTTCGCCGTCACTATCCGGATGTGCATATCCAGACCCGCGAAATCAATACTCGAGAACAAATCGCGCCGCTCAATGAAGGTTCCCTTGATCTGGGACTGATGCGCAATACGCAATTACCCGATACGCTAGCGTGGCAGGTGATACTTCGGGAACCCTTGCTGGCGATGATACCTCGCGATCACCACCTGGCCTCAAAACCCTCGGTAACGCTTGCGGAGCTGGCGAAAGAGCCGTTTGTCTTTTTCGACCCTCATGTAGGGACCGGTTTGTACGATGATATTCTGGGATTGATGCGACGCTACGGCGTGGCTCCGGTGATTACTCAGGAAGTCGGTGAGGCGATGACGATCATCGGTCTTGTCGCGGCCGGATTAGGCGTTTCCATTCTTCCCGCGTCTTTTCGGCGGGTGCAGCTCAGTGAAATGCGCTGGGTGGCGATTGCAGAAGAAGACGCCGTATCGGAAATGTGGTTAGTCTGGCCAAAACATCACGAACAGAGCAATGCGGCACAGCGTTTTAAAAAACAGTTGATTGCTGCTGCAAACAGGTCGGTTTTATCCAATATCCCGGTCTAAAATGTGCGGTAAATCACATGGCTAAGTAAAAATTTGACGACGGCCTGTCAAGTGCTTCAACATAGCCCAAAGTTTATTTCGAAGCGCGAAAATAAGGATGTAAGTGGTGGTTGCTGATAGTCAGCCAGGGCATATTGATCAGATTAAGCAGACCAATGCGGGCGCCGTGTATCGCCTGATCGATCAGCTTGGCCCGGTCTCGCGTATCGATCTTTCTCGCCTGGCTCAACTGGCACCTGCCAGTATTACCAAAATTGTGCGCGAGATGTTGGAAGCCCATCTGGTTCAGGAAACAGAAATTCAGGAGCCGGGCAGTCGTGGACGTCCCGCCGTAGGGCTGGTGGTGGAAACCGAAGCCTGGCACTACTTGTCGATCCGTATCAGCCGTGGCGAGGTGTTTCTCGCGCTGCGCGATCTCAGCAGCAAGATGGTGGTGGAAGACCGCCTGGAGCTGTCGCTCCAATCTGAACAAACGCTGTTAGAGCGGATTGTTGTTCATATCGATCAGTTCTTTATTCGCCATCAGCAAAAGCTGGAACGCTTAACATCTATCGCGATCACTATGCCCGGTATCATTGATACGGAAAATGGAATCGTGCACCGGATGCCGTTTTATGACGACGTCAAAGAAATGCCGCTGGGTGAAGTTTTAAAACAACATACCGGTGTGCCGGTTTATATTCAGCATGATATCAGCGCGTGGACCATGGCCGAGGCGCTCTTTGGCGCGTCGCGTGGAGCACGTGACGTGATTCAGGTGGTTATCGATCATAACGTGGGCGCGGGCGTGATCACCGATGGCCGCTTACTGCACGCGGGTAGCAGCAGTCTGGTGGAAATCGGCCATACGCAGGTCGATCCTTACGGAAGGCGCTGTTATTGCGGCAATCACGGCTGTCTGGAAACGATTGCCAGCATTGAAAGTGTGATGGAGTTGGCACAGCAGCGTTTAAGTCAGTCGATGAGTTCGTCGCTGCATGGCCAACCGTTGACCGTTGAGTCACTTTGCGGCGCGGCGCGTCAGGGCGATCTGCTGGCAAAAGACATTATTACCGGTGTCGGTAACAACGTTGGACGTATTCTCGCCATCATGGTGAACCTGTTTAATCCGCAAAAAATCCTTATTGGCTCTCCGCTTAGCCAGGCCGCAGATATTCTGTTTCCGGCGATTTCCGACTGCATTCGTCAGCAATCGCTCCCGGCGTACAGCAAAAATATTGCGGTTGAGAGCACGCAATTCTCCAATCAAGGCACCATGGCCGGGGCTGCACTGGTGAAAGATGCGATGTACAACGGTTCGCTGTTGATCCGTTTGTTACAGGGCTAACTCTTTTTCACAGATTTAAGAAAAATTGCGCTATCTCAATCTGGACCCTCAACGCATACCTTAGACTCACTCCACTGAATTATTTACTTGGTTTATATTTTCAAAGCATAACGGTGGAGTTAGTGATGCTTAAGCGTTTCTTTATAACGGGTACTGATACCTCTGTCGGCAAAACAGTCGTGTCCCGCGCTTTGCTGCAAGCCCTGGCGGCAGGCGGTAACAGTGTGGCAGGGTACAAACCGGTCGCGAAAGGCAGTAAAGAGACGCCAGAAGGGCTACGCAATAAAGATGCGCTGGTGCTGCAAAGCGTTTCAAGTTTTGAACTGCCTTATCACGCGATCAATCCCATTGCGCTCAGTGAAGACGAAAGCAGCGTGGCGCATAGCGGCCTAATCAATTACGCCCTGCTGTCTGATGGCTTAGCGAATCTGAGCGAGAAGGCCGATTACGTTGTCGTAGAGGGAACGGGCGGCTGGCGCAGCCTGATGAACGATCTTCGCCCCTTATCCGAATGGGTGGTTCAAGAGCAACTGCCGGTGTTGATGGTGGTGGGAATTCAGGAAGGGTGCATCAACCATGCGTTGTTAACGGCGCAAGCCATTGCCAATGACGGTCTGCCGTTGATTGGCTGGGTTGCCAACCGCATCAATCCAGGCCTGGCCCATTACGCCGAAATCATCGACGTGCTCAGTAAAAAACTGCCTGGACCGCTGGTGGGAGAATTGCCTTATCTGCCGCGTCCTGAACAGCGGGACCTAGCGCGATACATCGATCTGACGATGCTCGGCGGTATGCTCTCCATAGATAGAGTTGTGGCGTAACGTCCGCGACAGAACGGATGCCACCACGCAGGCTATAAGCAAACCGGGCAATAACGAATATTGCCCGGTCATTTCACAGACCATCAGCGCCGACATTATCGGTGCATGCGTGGTCGCAGCCAGTAACGTCGCCATACCGGTCAGCCCGAGTAAAATCGCCATCTCTGTTCCCGGAAACCAAACGCCACCTGTCTTTGCAAATAGCATTCCCATAGCCATCCCGACGAATAACGTCGGCGTAAACACGCCGCCGGGCGCGCCTGAGCCACTACTGGCCAGCACGGCTAACACTTTGCAGATAAACACGCCGGCTATAACGGATAACAACGGCGGGGCCAGCAGAAAAGCCTGCACCACGCTGTAACCGTTACCCCAAACCTTTGGCGTCAGCAACGACAGCAACCCGACAATTAACCCGCCAAGCGCGAGCTGCAAGGGCGGAGAAAGCCGCAGGCGTAAAAACAACCTGTGACTGCAATCCATCAACCACATGAAAAGCGGCCCGAGTACCCCCGCCAGCAATCCCATTGTGAGGATCAGCGAGTAATCGAGTGCGCTGAGCGTTCCGCTCAGGTGAACGTCATAAAGCGTGCTGGCGCCTGGACTCAGTAACCGCGTTGTTAACAGTGCTACCACGGCGGCTATCACGACCGGGCCGAGCGAAGCCAACATCAACGTGCCAAATAAAATTTCGGCAATAAATAAACTCCCCGCCAGCGGAGCATGATAGGCGCTGGCCATCCCGGCGGCTGCACCGCAGGCGATCCACAGCTTCCACTCTTTTTTCGGGGTAAAGCGCTGTGCAAAAAACGAGGCGGCAAGTGCGGCAAGTAAGATCATGGCCCCTTCGCGGCCAATCGCACTGCCGCTGGCGACGACCAGAAGCGATGCAAGGGATTTGACCAGGCTCGCGCCATAGTCAAACTGTCCTTCACCGGCATCGAGGGCTTCCATGTAGTCGGTGGGGGCATGAGGGCGTTGCTGATTCAGTCGTTGCCAGCCCCAGAGCAAAAGCCCGGCAGCGAACCCGCCCAGCGCAGGCGTTATGGCCCGACGCCATGGTGAAAGCGTGCTGGCGGCGTTGACCAGGCTTCCGCTTTGATTACTGAGAAACAGCCACTCAAGCAGATACATTGAATGACGAAACAGCGCGACGGCACACGCCGCCAGAATGCCCGTTACGGTAGCAATCAGTAATCGGCGGAACATCGCGCGAATGTCCGGGTAAGCGTGGAGACGTTGCATGCGTTGCGACAGTAAAGTAGGAGATACAATATTGTGCGGTGAAAATGCGGGGTTAGCAAAAGTTCTGCGTGCGAAAAAGGTAAGCCCGACACACCAAGGTTGCCGGGAGGGGAGCCAAAATCGTCGTAAAGGTAAAGCTTGATAAGTGACAACGTAACTATTTAAAGGGTGTACCGCACGGTACCGAAGCATCCGTGCGGAATAAACTGATTAACGATATAGCGTTTTTTCAGCAACGGGGATCAGCAGTGAAGATTGCCAGTTAGCAAGCGTGAGCTGGGCAAGTTGCGCTAATGCGACGTAAAATGGATGTCCCGCTTCCTCGATAAATACGGATAAGAAACGTTGACTCCACGGTAACAGATGCCACGCGAGCAGTTGATCGCACTCGGTTGTACGCCCATTTTCGGCCAGCCACGCCGCTAACAGCAGCAGCGTGCCGAAGTGATCTTCCGGTTCGTTCTGCTGCATTTCGAACGTTATGCCGTTATCACGCATCCACTGACGCAGCGCGAGAGTCGAATCGCCAAACAGCACGGATTCGCGGTCGAGCCAGACCGATCCCCACGGCGGCGCTGGCAATGCCCAAGGACCAATAAACAACCGCTGCCAGGCATCAGGCAATGATTCGTCAGCCGTTGAACGCAGCGCGTGTGCAATGGGTAATAACCGTTCCTGCTCGAGTGGCCAGTCCGTAAACCAGTCGGTGGTCGTTAAAGCTGATACCAACGGAGCGGCTTGCTCACTGTCTGGGGCAAAGTAAAACAACGCGCCCAGGACACGGGCGCTGAAGGCGAAAGATTCGCGTTGTGAAGCATCATTCATGACAACTTTCCTTACTCGCGCAGGTCGCCCCGCGCGTTGATATTAACCGGCAATCGCCATGCCGACGGTCATATGTAAACCGTAAAACAGTCCGCGGCCAATGAACTCGCCCAGAACCACTAAAACGAAACCAGCAGCAAGACCCACTAATTTGGGATCCTTGCGCCGTAACAGGGGACACAGCCAGCAACCCAAACCGGCAGCCAGCAACAGAATGCGCCAGACCTGAAGAGAACCATACTCAGGCAGCAGCGCACTGGCCTGCTGCACGGAGCTATGAATTGTACCAAGCTGCTGACTTTGCAGCACGATGACGGCGACGGTTGCTATCAGCGCCAGTACGCTCACCGACGCTGCCATTGCGCCACTGTTTGCAGCTTTTGCTCCACGCAACAGAAGTACCGCAAATAAAGGGCCGCCCAGCAGCGCCGTCAGGAAGAACGCCAGCGTTGTATAACCCGTATACCAGGTTGGAACGGTGTCTATCTGATAGACGCGGGTCATCGCCCAGACAAAGACAATCCCGAGTACCATGCTCAGTATCATCCAGACTTTACCGAGCGTCGCGGGCATTTTACCGATGGCAGAAAGCAGCCACCAGAAGCCGCCGACGGCAAAGAAAATCGATCCTGCTGCGATCTCATTACTGAGTGCAGAAGAACCTATGCGATTTAAGGAGTTAAAGGCTCGCAGCGGTGAACCCAGATGCAGCACCGAGGTCATAAAGCCGATGCCCATCACAACCCATAAAAAGAACATGCTGCGTACGATCCGCATTTTTACGCCGTCATCTTTCTCCTTTAACCAGGCAAATCCCGCGACGATTAACGCACCCGCCACGCATTGTCCGAAGACGGTGAAGATCACCAGCGGCCATTCATGCCATCCACTTCCCATTTTACACTTCCTTCGGATTGGCCAGATAGCCGGTGGTATCACCCGTCGGACGGCTATTGGCATTAGGTTTAATCACAATACTCGGCTTCGTAAAGTGCGCACCCGGCAGCGGAGCGACCGCCGCAAGGTTACCGTGCTTCTGGCGCAGCTCGTCAATCGGGCCGAAGTCCAGCGCACGCAGCGGGCAGGATTCCACGCAAATCGGTTTCTTACCGTCGGCCACACGCGAGTGGCAACCGTCGCATTTGGTCATGTGACCTTTCGCGGCGTTGTACTGCGGCGCACCGTACGGGCAGGCCATATGGCAGTAGCGGCAACCAATGCAAACGTCTTCGTCCACGACCACAAAACCGTCTTCACGTTTGTGCATCGCGCCGCTCGGACACACCTTGGTGCAGGCTGGATCTTCACAGTGGGTACAGGCGATCGACAGGTAATAGGCAAACACGTTCTGATTCCAGACGCCGTTGTCCTCCTGCCAGTCGCCACCCGCGTATTCATAAATACGGCGGAAGCTGACGTCCGGGGTTAAGTCTTTGTAATCTTTACAGGCCAGTTCGCAGGTTTTGCAACCGGTGCAACGACTTGAATCAATAAAAAATCCATATTGGGTTGTCATCGGTTACTCCTTACACCTTTTCAACCTGAACGAGGTTCGTGTGGGACGGATTGCCTTTCGCCAGTGGCGATGGGCGCTGCGTAGTCAGCACGTTAATGCTGCCTGCCTGGTCGATGCGATTTGCATCCGGGTTATACCAGGCCCCTTCCCCTAGCGCGACAACGCCAGGCATCATACGTGGCGTCACTTTTGCCTCGATATGCACCTCGCCGCGATCGTTGAAAATACGAATGCGATCGCCGTTAGCAATGCCGCGATTCTGCGCATCTATCGGGTTGATCCACATCTCCTGACGACAAGCGGCTTTCAGCACCTCAACGTTACCGTAGGTGGAGTGAACACGCGCTTTATAGTGGAATCCCGTCAGCTGTAGCGGATATTTAGTCGTAAGGGGATCGTTATAGTTTTCGAAGCCCGGCGTATAGATTGGCAGCGGATCGATAACGTCTCCTTCCGGTAATTCCCAGCTGGAGGCTATTTTCGCCAGCTCTTCCGAGTAGATTTCGATTTTGCCCGATGGGGTGGTCAGTGGATTCGCCTGAGGATCCTGACGGAATTCCTTGTAGGCCACATGATGCCCTTCCGGATCGCGTTGCTTAAACATGCCCTGCTTACGGAAAGTATCAAAATCCGGCAGGTCAGGAATGGCTTTGCGGGAGAGTTCGTGGAGGTGACGCATCCAGCCTTCTTGCGTACGACCCTCTGTGAACTGCTGTTCAACGCCGAGACGTTTTGCCAGTTCAGTGGTCATGTCATAGATAGTCTTACACTCGAAGCGCGGTTTAATAACCTGGTCGGTGAAAATGACGTAGGACATATTGCCGCAAGAAGCATCCAGCGCGAAGTCCATCTGCTCAGAAGCCGTGCAGTCCGGCAGAATGATGTCGGCATATTTTGCAGACGAGGTCATATGGCAGTCGATCACCACAATCATCTCGCATTTCTTGTCATCCTGAAGGATGTCATGCGTGCGGTTGATATCGGAATGCTGGTTAATAATGCAGTTACCGGCATAGTTCCAGATCATTTTGATTGGCACATCGAGCTTATCTTTGCCACGCACGCAGTCGCGTAGCGCCGTCATTTCGGTACCGCGCTCAATGGCATCGGTCCACATGAACATGGAGATACTGGTTTGTACTGGGTTTTCCAGCGTCGGCATACGTTCGAACGGCACTTCATAGGAGCCTTCACGCGCGCCGCTATTGCCACCGTGGATCCCAACGTTGCCCGTTAAAATAGAAAGCATTGAGATTGCGCGGGTCGCAATCTCGCCGTTAGCGTGACGCTGCGGACCCCAGCCCTGGCTGATATATGCCGGTTTTGCCGAACCGATTTCACGACCAAGCTGCACAATACGCTCAACCGGAATACCTGTGATGGTTGAAGCCCACTGAGGCGTTTTCGCAATACCATCACTTCCCTGGCCAAGAATGTAGGCTTTATAGTGCCCGTTTGCTGGCGCACTGCCCGGAAGGGTTTTTTCGTCGTAGCCGACGCAGTATTTATCAAGGAACGGCTGATCGACGAGATTCTCAGTAATCATTACCCACGCCAGCGCATTGACCAGCGCAGCATCCGTACCCGGGCGAATCGGGATCCACTCATCTTCACGCCCGGCACCGGTATCCGTATAGCGTGGATCGACGATAATCATGCGCGCATTCGATTTAGCACGCGCCTGTTCAAGATAATAGGTCACCCCGCCGCCGCTCATACGCGTCTCGCCAGGGTTGTTACCGAACAGAACAACGAGTTTGCTGTTTTCGATATCCGACGGGCTATTGCCATCGGCCCAGCCGCCGTAGGTGTAATTCAACCCCGCCGCGATCTGTGCTGAAGAGTAGTCACCGTAATGGTTGAGATAGCCGCCGCAGCAGTTCATCAGACGGGCAATCAAAGTTTTACCTGGCGGCCAGGAACGGGTCATCGTGCCACCCAGCGTGCCTGTGCCATAGTTCAGGTAAATAGACTCATTGCCATAATCTTTAATCAGACGCTGCATGTTGTTGGCAATCGTATCGAAAGCTTCTTCCCAACTGATGCGCTCAAACTTACCTTCACCGCGTTGACCAACGCGTTTCATCGGGTATTTCAAACGATCCGGGTTATAGACACGGCGGCGCATCGAACGCCCGCGCAGACAAGCACGAACTTGATGTAATCCTTCGTAGTTATCATCTCCCGTGTTGTCCGTTTCGACGTATTTAATCTCGCCATCGACAACATGCATGCGCAACGGACAACGACTGCCACAGTTTACGGTACAGGCACTCCAGATCACTTTTTCTGCGGCAGTCATTGGCGCGATAACTTCTGCCGCTGATGCTATACGTGAAAAAGGTAAGCTGAACGCACTGCTGGCAACGGCCAGGCCGCCAATCGCAGTGGTTTTAACCAGCCCGCGACGACTAACCTCGGCAGCCAGTAAAGCATCTGGCGCTTTAATTTTCATAGATACTCGCTTTGAGTTGCTCACAAAGAATGAAGATGCGGCATTTGCCGCTATATAGTTATATATATAACGAGATGAGTCTTTATTAGTGTTTTATGCTGACTATCTGTTTGTAGGAGTATTACTACTTTGTAGGGAGGGGTTATTGCTTTCAGTCAAAACATCGTTATAAAAAAAGCGCCCTAGGGCGCTTTTTTACTTAAGGCTAAATTAACCGATGTACTGCTGGCCTTTCATGTACGGGCGCAGCATTTCAGGAATCTCAATACGACCATCTGCTTGCTGATAGTTTTCCAGCACAGCAACCAGCGTACGGCCTACTGCCAGACCAGAACCATTCAGGGTATGGACCAGACGGGTTTTCTTATCAGACTTAGTGCGGCAACGTGCCTGCATACGACGAGCCTGGAAATCACCGACGTTAGAACACGAAGAGATTTCACGGTAGGTATTCTGTGCAGGAACCCACACTTCAAGGTCGAAGGTTTTGCAAGCACCAAAGCCCATGTCACCCGTGCAGAGTGCCATGCGACGATAAGGCAGACCCAGCAGCTCCAGAACTTTCTCTGCATGACTGGTCATTTCTTCCAGCGCATCCATAGACGTTTCCGGGCGGACAATCTGCACCATCTCAACTTTATCGAACTGGTGCATACGGATCAGACCGCGGGTATCACGACCATAAGAACCGGCTTCAGAACGGAAGCACGGAGAGTGTGCTGTCAGTTTGATAGGCAGATCGTCTTCGTCAATGATTTCGTCACGAACGAGGTTAGTCAGAGGGACTTCTGCGGTTGGGATCAACGCATAGTTGCTGCTGTCTGCTTCTTCATCCAGTGGACGAGTATGGAACAGATCGCCTGCAAATTTTGGCAACTGACCCGTACCGTACAGCGTTTCGTGGTTCACCAGATACGGAACGTAAGTTTCGCTGTAACCATGCTGTTCGGTGTGCAAATCGAGCATGAACTGAGCCAATGCACGATGCAGATGCGCAATCTGACCTTTCATCACGACAAAGCGAGAGCCCGTTAGCTTCACGCCAGCTGCAAAATCAAGACCGGCATGCATTTCGCCCAGCGTCACATGATCGCGAACCTCGAAGTCGAATTCGCGAGGCGTGCCCCAGCGTTTCACTTCAACGTTGTCGTTTTCGTCTTTACCGACAGGAACGCTATCATCAGGAGTGTTAGGGATCGCCAGCGAGATATCACGAATTTCTACCAGGAGAAGTTCTAGTTCAGCTTTCGCCTGATCCAGCTCTTCACCGAGTGTATTCACTTCCAGACGCAATGGCTCAATATCTTCCCCGCGCGCTTTTGCCTGGCCGATGGATTTCGATCGAGAGTTACGCTCAGCCTGCAGATTTTCTGTTTGTACCTGCAGAACTTTACGACGCTCTTCAAGAGCGCGGAGCTTATCTACATCCAGCTTAAAGCCTCGGCGTGCCAGTTTTTCAGCGACTGCGTCTGGCTCGTTACGCAGCAGATTGGGATCGAGCATGCTTATCCTGTGCTTATCGAATTGAATTAGGGAAACGTGACCACAGCCTGCGGTCACAGAGATACTATGCCAACATTACCGCAACGATCGCGCTAACGGTAGCGTTTTATAGGGCTATTTTGATCCTGTCCAGTAAGCCAGGCGAGCTTTTCGCCAATCTTGCCTTCAAGACCTCTGTTCGTCGGGCGATAATAGCGCGTTTGTGCCATTTCCTGCGGGAAATATTCCTCGCCTGCCGCATAGGCATTCGGCTCATCGTGCGCGTAGCGGTATTCCTGGCCGTAACCCATCTCTTTCATCAGTTTGGTCGGTGCGTTGCGCAGATGAACCGGGACGTCATAATCCGGGCGGTCACGCGCATCAGCCATGGCGGCTTTGAACGCGGCATAGACGGCATTACTTTTCGGTGCGCAGGCTAAATACACAATGGCCTGAGCGATAGCGCGTTCGCCCTCTGCTGGCCCTACGCGGGTGAAACAATCCCAGGCTGAGATCGCGACCTGCATCGCTCGCGGATCGGCATTACCGACATCTTCAGATGCAATGGCAAGGCAGCGGCGTGCAACGTACAGCGGATCGCCGCCTGCGGTGATGATACGTGCATACCAGTAAAGCGCCGCGTCAGGCGCACTGCCGCGTACCGATTTATGCAGTGCCGAGATAAGATCGTAAAAGCGATCCCCTTTGTTATCAAAACGTGCGCTACGTTCCCCGGCAATCTCCGTCAATAATTCAGGTTTTAAAACGCGCTTCCCGGCATCATCGAGTTCAGCCATATCGGCCATCATTTCGAGCGTATTGAGCGCCCGTCGTGCATCTCCGTTCACCAGTTCTGCAATAGCCAGACGCGTTTCGTCAGGTAAAACAATATCCTGACCGCCGTAACCACGCGCTTTATCTATCATCGCCTGAGTGAGTACCTGTTCAATATCGCCGGTCGTAAGCGACTTCAAAAGATAAACACGTGCCCGTGAAAGCAATGCTGAATTGAGTTCGAAAGAGGGATTTTCAGTGGTTGCGCCGATGAAAAAGATCGTACCGTCTTCAATATGCGGTAGGAAGGCATCCTGCTGGCTCTTATTGAAGCGGTGGACTTCGTCAACAAACAGAATGGTACGGCGACCGGCATTGCGGTTTTGACGCGCACGTTCAATGGCTTCGCGGATCTCTTTCACGCCTGAAGTCACGGCAGAGAGACGTTCTACGTCTGCATCAGCATAGCGAGCAATCACTTCCGCCAGCGTAGTCTTGCCAGTGCCTGGCGGCCCCCACAGGATCATGGAATGCAGATGCCCGGCTTCGATAGCCCTTGGCAACGGTTTACCCGCAGCCAGCAAATGTTGCTGGCCGATATACTGCGCTAAATTTTCTGGCCGCATACGGGCGGCCAGAGGTTGAAACGCATTGTCAGAAAAATCGAGCGACAGATTGCCCACTCACGCCTCTTACTTATTGCGTTGATCGTCCACCGTTACGCCCTGTGGCGGAGTAAAGGTGAATTTCGATGCGTCTATAGCGCCATTTTGCTGGGATTTAAGCTGGTAGCTACTACGCTGCTCATCCTGCTCAATTGCGCTAAATTGATTGATTGTTCCGTTGCGGCTCACGTTGATGGTGAACTGCTTCAGGTTGCCGCTGCTGGCCTTTGGCGTCAGCACAAAATCATCGCCATTTTGCTTAATGTTATACTGCTGCCAGTCGCTAGTCTGGTTACGGGCAATGAGCATAAACGGCGTGTTACTGGTCGCGTCTTTTAACAACGTCGCCGTCGCCTGTTCAACAAACGGATTGTAGAACCATAACGTTGTTCCATCGGATACCAGGATACTTTCGTCAGGCTGAGTCATATGCCAGTTAAACAAATTCGGACGCTTAACCCATAAATCGCCCTGGCCTTCCTGAACCGCGTTACCGCTGCCGTCAGTCACTTTCTGAGTGAAACTGGCGTGGAAGCTGCTGACTTTATCCAGGCGGCTTTTAAGGTCGCTAGCGGCATCGGCCCAGACACTGCTGGCAACAAGGCTGGTCAGTAATGCTCCGACGATTGCGATTTTTTTCATTATCAGTCCTTAAAATTCGTCATCCCGAAATGGGGGTCTGTCTACTATTCTGAACCTGCCCGAAGACAGGTAACAGAAGAAAATGCTTAATTTTTGTGGCTTTACCCATCTTTGCAATCAGCAGTCGTTTACTCAAACGGCGGTGGTGCCAGAACTTCACGATTACCATTATGGCCTGGCTCGCTGACGATACCCTGAGCTTCCATTTGTTCGATAATACGTGCCGCGCGGTTATAGCCGATACGGAACTGACGTTGCACACCGGAGATAGACGCTTTGCGTTTTTCGGTGATGAAGTTCACTGCCTGATCGAATAACGGATCCAATTCTTCAGCACCGTCGTAGCCACCACCGCTACCGCCTTCGCTTTCGCTCTCGGTGGTAATGCCGTCAACGTATTGTGGACGACCGCGTGCTTTCCAGTCCTGTACAACGGCATGGACTTCCTGGTCACGCACAAACGCACCATGAACACGAACCGGTGTGCTTGAGTTTGGCCCAGAATAAAGCATGTCCCCCATTCCCAGCAGCGATTCCGCGCCCCCCTGATCGAGGATAGTGCGGGAGTCAATTTTACTGGAGACGGTGAAAGCGATACGCGTCGGGATGTTGGCTTTAATCAGACCGGTGATGACATCTACAGACGGTCGTTGCGTTGCCAGCACCAGGTGAATCCCTGCCGCACGAGCTTTCTGTGCCAGTCGGGCGATCAGCTCTTCAACTTTTTTACCCACCGTCATCATCAGGTCGGCAAACTCATCAACCAGTACGACGATATAAGGCAGTTTTTCCAGCACTGGATGCTGAGCATCCATGCTGTCGCCCGGCTTCCAGTAAGGGTCTGGAATCGGACGCCCCATACGGGCCGCTTCGGCAATTTTATCGTTATAGCCTGCAAGATTACGCACGCCAAGCGCCGACATCAGCTTGTAGCGTCGTTCCATCTCATTCACGCTCCAGCGCAGCGCGTTGGCTGCGTCTTTCATGTCAGTCACGACTTCGGTGAGCAGGTGCGGAATACCTTCATAGACAGACAGTTCGAGCATTTTCGGGTCAATCATGATGAAGCGCACGTCTTCCGGCTGAGCCTTATAAAGCATGCTCAGAATCATCGCATTCACACCGACAGATTTACCGGAACCCGTTGTACCCGCCACCAGCAGGTGAGGCATTTTCGCCAGATCGGCGACAACCGGATCACCCGCGATATCTTTGCCTAATACGATAGTTAACGGAGACGGGTTATCTCGGAACTTCGCATTATCAAGCACTTCACGCAGATAAACCGTCTGACGCTTTTTATTAGGTAGCTCCAGGCCAACGTACGGTTTACCCGGAATGACCTCAACGACGCGCACGGCAACGGTCGAAAGAGAACGCGCCAGGTCACGAGACAGGTTGGAAATTCGCGCAGCTTTAACGCCAGGTGCCAAATTCAGTTCAAAACGGGTAATCACCGGACCCGGCGAGTAATTCACCACATCCGCTTTGATACGGAAATCAGCCAGACGTGTCTCAACCAGACGCGCCATTTGTTCCAGCGCAAAGGTGTCGACAGGTTCAACCTCGGTAGGTGGCGAGGTTAAAAGATCCAACGACGGCAGCGGTGTGGTCGGTCTCTGCACCGGACGGCTGTCACCATTGCGCATCAACAGAGGGTGAATCAAACTTTCCTGCGCATGTGCAGGAGGCTGCTGAGGTGCGTATTGTGGTGGCACCGCCACCGGCTGTTGTACCGGTGGTGTTTGAACGTGAGGCTGCGGTGGTGCAAACGACTGACGCACGGGTTCCGCTTCAGGCATAACGCCTGGCGTAAACAGAGGTTCACTCGGCGTGTCGTTGACCAGATCCTTCATCGGCGAGAATTCAAAGTCTGACAATGAGAACGCATTCGCACCGGATGGCTGATCGCCAGAGTAGCGCTGCTGCTGCGTCGCAGCGAACTGGCGAGCCAGCTCAGCCTCTGCCGCATCTTCTTCATGATCCTGCACAGAGAATTGCTGCGGCTCAGTTTGCTCTTCTTCGCTGTAACGCTGATGCTGCTGCGCGGCAAACTGGCGAGCCAGTTCGTCTTGATGCATTGCTTCTGCGTCATCTTCATATTCAGGTTCGCTGGTTTTGTCTTCCGTCATGCGCTGAGAAGGCAACTTAATGCCATAGGATGCCAGCTCACGACGTGTCGGGACGCGGACCCGATTCGGACGAGGTAATTGCGGGCCAATACCCTCTTTCACCTGCGGACGAGGTGCACCACCTGCGGCCAGACTGAATACTGGCGCGGCGGTAGCGGTTGCCGCCGTTGCGGTGGCATGTTTAACACCCGCGGCAACCGGAGTGACCGATGCCATTGGATCTACGGTCGGGGCCGTAAAGGCAGGCGGTGTAACAGGGCGAATAACCTCGGGCTCTTTCAGTGGCTCAGGTACCGGCTGATACCATGCCGCCAGTTGTTCGCGTTCTCGCGCACGTCTTTCCTCTACTTCTTCAAAGTAGTACATCGGCGGGCGAACAGGTTTGACCTCTTCCACTTCAATCTGCGGCTCAACAATCGGTTCAGGGGTGTATTCCTGATACGGTTGCGCGACAGGTTCTGCATATTCTGGATAAGATTGTGGTTCGTAAGCGGGTTCAGCCTGGTGCGACTGCTGCCACGGCTCCGGTTGTTGCACCGGCGCATAGCTTTCGGGCTGTGGGGCAATAATCGGTTCAGGCGTGTGAACCCCTGGCGCAGTTTGCCAGTCAACCGCAGGTTGCTGCATGGCGGGCTCAGACGTGAACGTTGGGGCAGAAGGCATCACTGCCTCGACCGGTGCTGCATATACTTGCGTCGCCGTAGTCGCGAGCGCTGCGGCAGCCACGGGTTCTGTGACTGAATGGCCGTTCAATAGCGGGTCATATTCATCATAATCAGTAGACATCGCGCGATTGCCAGAGAACAGCACATCGTCCGGATCGGCTGCTACGCCCCCTGCGCTATAGGCCACCTGTTCTTCATCATCCATGCGTTTGCCGGAGAAAAGCGCAGCGTCAGTTTTGCGGCCTAAAGGATTAGCAAATTTTTCAGCGACGCGCTTACGGCGCGCCAGAGCACCACGCATGATGCGCGTGCGACGAGACTCGCCACGAGTCGCGGATGACGTCTCTTCTTCATAATCGTCGTCATCTTCATATTCATCTTCATTCACCCACGTATCATCACGCCGAGTGCGATTGCTGGCAAAGGTCAGAATGTTGAGGATAAAACCGCCAAGCTTTTCAGCAATGCTGACCCATGACCAGCCGGTAAATAGCGTAAGGCCTGCGGCCCAAATGCAGAGGAGCGTAATGGTGCCGCCACTGCTGTGCAGCATAGGTTTGATTGCGGTGCTTAAAAGGCTACCAATCACGCCGCCTGAGGCAAAATACCAGATATCATCAGCGTTGATTGCCGCCAGCCCACAGGAGGTCAGAATCAATGCCAGTACGCCAATCATGCGCAGCGAAACAGCGAAATAGTCGATGTACTCTTCGTTCTGTCGATGACGCCAGGCAAACCAGCATCCCCCGACAATGATGACCGGAATGGTGTACGCCATTACGCCAAAAACGAAGAACAGCGTATCCGCAAGCCACGCGCCAGGAATCCCACCCAAATTATGGATAGGTTCATGCCACGCCGTTTGCGACCAGCTGGGATCCGAAGGGTTAAAACTGAGTAAGGCGGCCATCAGCCAGACGGCAAAAAGGGCAACAAGAATCAATAACGCCTCAAGGAGTCGGCGCCCGCTGCTTAACTTACTTAATGTGACTTCTTTGTCTTCAGTGTATTCCTGGCTCAAGAAAAGCACTCCAGGTACCAGGCAATTCCTGCCTGTTTGCTAAAACGGACAACAGCGCCGGGATACCCGGCACTGTTGCTGTATGGATTAACAGGAGTGTAATCAAATTACACTTATTTTGCACCTGTTCCGTATTAGCGCGTCTTAATTACCAGACGATTGCTCTGTTTGACTTCTTCCATCACCACATAAGTACGGGTGTCGTTCACGCCAGGCAGTCGCAGCAGGGTTTCACCCAGCAGTTTACGATAGGCAGACATGTCCGGTACGCGGGTTTTCAACAGATAGTCGAAATCGCCTGAAACCAGATGACACTCTTGAATTTCTTCAAGTTTCTGTACTGCGGTGTTGAATTGCTCAAACACATCCGGTGCGCCACGATTCAGAGTAATCTCAACAAAAACCAGAAGTGAGGCATCCAGATAATGCGGGTTTAACAGAGCAGTATAGCCCTGAATAAAACCCTGTCTCTCCAGTCGACGCACACGCTCTAGGCACGGCGTCGGGGAAAGACCCACACGTTTTGAAAGCTCGACGTTGGAAATACGCCCATCCTTTTGCAGCTCATTAAGAATGTTACGATCGATACGGTCGAGATCTTTGCCAGGGCGCTTCTTGCTATCTACCATTATTATTGTCTCTCTGTATTCCTTCCCTACTCCTGCCTGGACCCTTTGCACTTCACTGTTCAGAGTCTGTACCCGTTGCTTATCGCATCGCCTGTTTATGTTGTTTGCGCGATGCAGATTCGGGTTCTACGGTAAGAAGACCGTTGCCCAGAGGCAGTCACCGACATCACGTAAGGTATCTGTCCACACCATGCGTAAATTTCATTGACCCGGTAAAAATGACGTTTACGTGCATGCCTATGCGACACACCGTTAGCGCGGTTTTTTTTCTTCCTTCAATGTTTTCGCAAAAGCGCAGGGGATTGTCAAAGCAAAACATCGTTTTTTAGTACAACGTGCCAGTTATTCATAGCGACCGGGTATTTAACCTCATTTAATTGTCTTATAAACGACCGATTTTCATCATAAAACGTTATGTTATTACGCTCTTATGACCGCATCCATCACTGCTGGCTATTGCACAAATCGGTGACAAAATTGCTGTGCTCTTTTTTTACGGCAACAAATTCCCTACAATCCGAGCAAATGTCTGCCAACAACAATGGGGATCTCATGGGCACGGCTAAACACAGTAAGCTGCTAATCCTTGGTTCTGGACCTGCGGGCTACACCGCAGCGGTCTATGCTGCACGCGCTAACCTGCAACCGGTTTTAATCACCGGCATGGAAAAAGGCGGTCAGTTGACCACCACGACTGAAGTGGAAAACTGGCCAGGCGACCCGAACGACCTGACCGGGCCGCTGCTGATGGAGCGTATGCACGAGCACGCGACCAAATTCGATACCGAGATCTTGTTTGATCACATCAACAACGTTGATCTGCAAAATCGTCCCTTCCGTTTGACCGGCGACAACGGCGAATACACCTGTGACGCGCTGATCGTCGCAACGGGCGCGTCGGCACGTTACCTCGGTTTACCTTCTGAGGAAGCGTTCAAAGGCCGTGGCGTATCGGCCTGTGCCACCTGTGATGGTTTCTTCTATCGCAATCAAAAAGTGGCGGTGATAGGCGGTGGCAACACGGCGGTTGAAGAAGCACTTTATCTGGCAAACATCGCCTCTGAAGTGCACCTGATTCACCGTCGCGATAGCTTCCGCGCAGAGAAAATTCTGATCAAACGTCTGATGGATAAAGTGGCGAGCGGTAATATCGTGCTGCATACCCACCGCACGCTAGAAGAAGTCACTGGCGACCAAATGGGTGTGTCCGGCCTACGTCTGCGCGATACGCAAAATACCGACAACGTAGAGTCGCTGGAAGTTGCGGGGCTGTTCGTTGCCATCGGTCACAGCCCTAATACGGCGATTTTCGACGGTCAACTGGCGCTGGAAAACGGCTACATAAAAGTGCAGTCGGGTATTCACGGTAACGCGACGCAGACCAGCATTCCAGGTGTATTCGCGGCCGGTGATGTGATGGACCATATTTATCGTCAGGCGATCACCTCTGCTGGCACCGGCTGTATGGCGGCACTGGATGCAGAACGCTATCTCGACGGACTGGCGGAATTAAGTAAATAATCTTTACAAGTCAGTAACAAACGTAAATAAAGGCGGCGATAAGTCGCCTTTATTGTCTCTGCGTTGTAACATTGCCATGCCTAATTCTTATAACTTCACCTGCAAAGCGCGCAATGGAAAAAAACCGTCAACAAGAGTTAACTCGCTGGCTAAAACAGCAAAGCGTTCTATCCCGCCGCTGGCTCAATATTTCCCGTCTTTTGGGTTTTATCAGTGGTTTGTTGATTGTCGCCCAGGCATGGCTGCTGGCCCGCATTCTTAATCATATGATCATGGAGAACATTCCTCGCGAGGCATTGCTGATGCCTTTTATCGTGCTGGTGTTGATCTTTGTTCTGCGCGCCTGGGTTGTTTGGCTACGTGAACGCGTCGGTTTTCACGCCGGGCAGCACATTCGCTATGAAATCCGCCGTCAGGTTCTGGACAGACTTCAGGAGGCCGGCCCGGCCTGGATTCAGGGAAAGCCCGCCGGAAGCTGGGCTACGCTTATCCTCGAGCAAATCGATGACATGCACGATTACTATGCACGCTATCTCCCCCAGATGGCGTTGGCAGTGTTCGTCCCGCTGCTGATCGTGCTCGCCATTTTCCCAGTTAACTGGGTTGCGGCGTTGATACTGCTGGGCACTGCCCCGTTGATTCCTATGTTTATGGCGATGGTGGGGATGGGCGCTGCCGATGCCAACCGTCGAAACTTCCTTGCCCTGGGTCGCCTGAGTGGGCACTTCCTTGACCGACTGCGTGGCATGGAAACCTTGCGCGTCTTTGGGCGTGGCGAAGCTGAGACGGAGAATATCCGCCTGGCCTCGCAGGATTTTCGTCAGCGCACCATGGAAGTGTTGCGTATGGCCTTCCTTTCCTCTGGCGTACTCGAATTCTTTACCTCGCTCTCCATTGCATTAGTGGCCGTCTACTTTGGCTTCTCCTACCTTGGCGCGCTGGATTTCGGACACTACGGCACGGCAGTGACGCTTTCTGCCGGGTTCCTTGCGCTGATTCTGGCACCGGAGTTTTTCCAGCCCCTGCGCGATCTTGGCACGTTTTACCATGCTAAAGCGCAGGCTGTTGGCGCAGCGGACAGTCTCAAAACCTTCCTTGAAACGCCGCTTGCTCACCCGGAACGTGGCGATGTTACCCTCAACAGCAAAGACGCCATTACGCTTGAGGCCAATGATTTTTCGGTACTGTCGCCAGATGGCAAAGTCCTTGCCGGGCCGCTTAACTTCACCCTGAACGCGGGAAAACGTGTTGTCTTGGTGGGCACCAGCGGTTCAGGAAAAAGCTCGCTGCTTAACGCGCTTTCTGGATTTATGGCCTATACCGGCTCATTACAGGTTAACCGCACAGAACTGCGCGCGTTGGAGCCTGACGCATGGCGCAAGCAGTTGAGTTGGGTGGGGCAAAATCCTCAGCTACCGGCCCCGACGCTGCGGGATAACGTGCTACTGGCTCGCCCTGACGCGCGTGAAAACGAACTTCAGTCGGTGCTTGACCGCGCGTGGGTCAGCGAATTCCTTCCAATGCTCCCGAATGGCGTTGATACCGTTGTAGGCGATCAATCGTCGGGTTTGTCCGTCGGTCAAGCGCAGCGTATTGCCGTTGCTCGTGCCCTGCTTAACCCAAGCCAGCTCATGCTGTTGGATGAACCAGCCGCTAGCCTCGATGCCCACAGCGAACAACGCGTCATGCAGGCACTCAATGACGCCTCAAAACAGCAAACGACGTTAATGGTTACGCATCAGCTCGAAGGCATTGCCGACTGGGATGAGATTTGGGTGATGGATAATGGTCGTATTGTCGAGCAAGGGAATTATGCCACGCTCGTCGCTGCAGAAGGGCCTTTCGCCGCCCTGCTGGCGAATCGTCAGGAGGATATCTAATGCGTGCTTTACTGCCTTATCTTGCGCTCTACAAACGCCACAAATGGATGCTAACGCTGGGTATTGTGCTGGCTATTGTGACCCTTTTAGCCAGTATTGGTCTTCTGACGCTCTCCGGCTGGTTCCTTTCGGCATCTGCCGTGGCTGGCTTCGCCGGACTGTACAGCTTCAACTACATGCTGCCTGCTGCGGGTGTGCGCGGTACGGCCATCGTCCGTACCGCAGGCCGTTACTTTGAACGCCTGGTCAGCCACGACGCCACCTTCCGCGTCCTGCAACATCTGCGTATTTTCACTTTCAGCAAACTGCTCCCGCTCTCCCCTGCCGGACTGGCACGTTTTCGCCAGGGAGAATTACTCAACCGCGTCGTCGCGGACGTCGACACGCTGGACCACCTTTATCTGCGCGTTATTTCTCCGCTGGTTGGTGCCCTGGTCGTTATCGTCGTCGTCACGCTGGGCCTCAGTGTTCTCGATGTGCCGATCGCCCTCACGCTCGGTGGGATTATGCTGTTAACGCTTTTCCTGTTGCCGCCGCTGTTTTATCGCGCAGGTAAATCGACCGGAGAGAACTTAACCCGCCTGCGCGGAGATTATCGCCAGCAATTGACATCCTGGCTGCAAGGTCAGGCTGAATTGACTATTTTTGGTGCCAGCCGCCGCTATCGCGCGCGCATGGAAAGCACTGAGTTAAGCTGGCACGAAGCCCAACGCAGACAGTCTGAACTGACGGCGCTTTCTCAGGCCGTCATGCTACTGATTGGCGGGGTTGCGGTTATTGCTATGCTGTGGATGGCCTCTGGCAGTGTCGGCGGCAACGTTCAACCTGGCGCACTGATTGCTCTGTTTGTCTTTTGTGCGCTGGCGGCCTTTGAAGCTCTGGCCCCGGTAACGGGTGCATTTCAGCATCTTGGCCAGGTGATAGCCTCCGCCGTGCGCATCACGCAAATTACTGAGCAAACGCCGGAAGTCCAGTTCACCACGCAGGAAACAGTCTCTCCCGAGCACATCGCACTTAAGCTTAACAATGTGACCTTTGCCTATGACGGGCAGACGCAACCGGCGCTGAACGACATTACTCTGTCTATCCAGGCGGGTGAACATGTCGCGATTCTGGGACGAACAGGATGCGGTAAGTCAACGCTGCTGCAACTGCTGACCCGCGCGTGGGATCCCCGTCAGGGACAGATCGCTTTCAACGGAACGCCGCTTGTCGATTTCAGCGAGCAGGCGCTGCGTAAAGCGGTGAGCGTGGTGCCTCAGCGCGTGCATCTGTTTAGTGCGACGCTTCGCGACAACCTGCTGCTCGCCTCGCCGACTGCCTCAGACGAAAAGCTGTGTACGGTTCTGGAGCAAGTGGGCCTGCATAAGTTGCTGGAAGATGACGGTCTTAACGGCTGGCTTGGCGAAGGTGGCCGTCAGCTTTCTGGCGGTGAGTTGCGTCGTCTGGCTGTTGCACGCGCGGTCTTGCACGATGCGCCGCTGATGTTGCTCGACGAACCGACAGAAGGATTAGATGCGACAACCGAAAGCCAAATCCTTGATTTACTGGCGCAAGTGATGAAGGACAAAACCGTGCTCATGGTGACGCATCGCCTGCGCGGGCTGGCGAATTTTGACCAAATAATTGTGATGGACAATGGGCAAATTATTGAGCAAGGTAGTCACGCAGAATTGTTGGCGAAACAGGGTCGCTTCTTCCAGTTTAAACAGCGTCTGTAGACTATATTTGAACCGATCCTAACTCGCGTATTGGAGTTCCGTCGTCATGCGCTTGGTCCAGCTTTCTCGTCATAATATCGCGTTCCCTTCGCCAGAGGGAGCGCTGCGTGAACCTAATGGGCTACTGGCGCTAGGCGGTGATTTAAGTCCAGCGCGACTGCTGATGGCTTATCAGCGCGGGATTTTCCCGTGGTTTTCTCCCGGCGATCCGATTTTATGGTGGTCGCCCGATCCGCGAGCCGTATTACTGCCTGGCCAGTTTCATCTGAGTCGCAGCATGAAGCGCTTCCATGCAAAATCCCCTTATCGCGTCACGCTCAATCATGCCTTTGGTCAGGTGATCGAAGGCTGCGCCAGCGATCGTCATGAAGGAACCTGGATCACCCGCGATATCCTTGTCGCCTATCATCGCTTGCATGAGTTGGGCCATGCGCATTCCATCGAAGTATGGGACGACAATGAACTGGTCGGCGGAATGTACGGTGTCGCGCAAGGCACACTTTTTTGCGGTGAATCGATGTTCAGCCGGGCGGTTAATGCTTCCAAAACAGCATTGTTGATATTTTGCCAGGAATTCGCTGCGCGCGGTGGTCAACTGCTGGATTGTCAGGTCCTCAATGAGCACACCGCATCATTGGGAGCGGTCGAAATATCACGCCGTCATTACCTGGAAGAGCTTGATGTGCTGCGCTTGCAGAAGCTCCCGCAGAACTTTTGGGTCCCCAGAACGCTCTTTATGCCTCAGTCGTAAATGTTTTCCGCCCATTTTTGACTAGCGGTGTTATAATTGGTGCCGCAGAGTAGCTTCTGCCTGTTGCCCCGCCGCCGTTTGGGAACCCTTCGCACCAGATAACGTCCATACGTTTATCCTGTCGTCCCCTTTACGAATGCGCTTCTCGTGCGGTTTTACCGTGACGACTGGGCAATGCGCCGAAACTGTTTTGCAGCGTTTTAGACGCGCAATTCTTTACTTAATTGATGAATTTCGGCATTATCTTGCCGGTTCAAAACTTGGTAGTGATACCCCAGAGGATTAGATGGCCAAAGAAGACAATATTGAAATGCAGGGTACCGTACTTGATACGTTACCTAATACCATGTTTCGCGTAGAACTGGAAAACGGTCACGTGGTAACCGCGCATATCTCCGGTAAAATGCGTAAAAACTACATCCGCATTTTAACGGGCGACAAAGTGACTGTTGAGCTGACCCCGTACGACCTGAGCAAAGGCCGCATTGTCTTCCGTAGTCGCTAATAGTTTTCGCCTGTAGTGGCAGATGAATAATAAAAAAGGTCGGAATTTCCCGACCTTTTTTTATTTCATGGTATCAGTGTTGCTGAGATGAAACATGAATGGCCACTTGTGGACACAGCGGTCTGGTTAAATCTTCAGCAACTGCATGGGTAATATCGTGCAACAACCCCGTCAAATGCGGCAGCATGTCGCGGTCAAAATGAGAAATTAACAGCACGTGATTTATTGCGCGGCTGTAATCACATTTTGTTTCGGTCTCTTCCAGCAACCATTCTTTGCGCTGCGGCACCGGTTGCTCTTCCTCGAATTCGACCACGTGAAAATCACTCATTGATTCCGTTAGCTCGCATTTCATGCGATCCAGATACGCCCCCAGGCAACGGCAGACTGGCTGTGTTTGTGGCAGCGAGTGGCAGTCCAGCAGGATTTCAGTGAGCAAATTGCAGCGCTCAGCTAACGTGGTGAGATCGGGTTCAAGGGAGAGCTCGCTGTAGAGCTGGGCGAAATTGTTTTCTGTATTCATTGGGTAATTCCTTCACACACTTTGAATTTACCACCGCAGGAAACGCCAGGTTCGCTGGCGGCGGACGAAAAGGAATTGGCGTACCAGCGTGTGTGCATACTGGCGCTTCCTAAGAAGCTTCCGATTCGCCCGCCAGATTCAGAATTATACCCTTTTCCTTAGGGCGAACGAAGCCCGCAGCAAATACTGCTGCTCACACACTTTCAGGACGCCAATCCTGACACCTGATTTTGCAGGTGCGCCGCCATTCTATTACTGTAATTTTATCCAGCAATAACCACATCAAAATTCTGGAAAGCGCCTCGCAAAATTTCAGCTAAAGCCTGGTTTCAAGGAAATTCAGGCTGACAGCGATGACCTGGTCCGGCTGTAAATCGCCGAGTCGTTGACTGAAGGCCGGGGCGACGCGCATGGATGCGCGGCGAGGGCGCATTTACAGGGACGTTGCAGCGCCCGTCCCCGATAGCCGAAAGGAATAAGACGAGGGTATCGCGTAGCGACGATTTTCTTGCCGGGAGCCCGGGTTGCCAGGGCGGCGGCGATTGAGCCGCCATGGCACGTTCACCGTTTCCGGGTTCATAGAGAAGCACAGGTCTGGAAGTGAACGGAATGACCAACTGAGCTGCATGTTCCCGGACCGTACACCCTGAATGGAGAGGGAGTGCATTGTGCAAGCTGTCAATTCAGGAGACGAAATCGAATGACAGGCATAAAAAAACCGGGCTTGCGCCCGGTTTTTAAGATCAATATGAAAAATTAGTGAGCCGCTTCCGGCTTATGCTTCTGCGCACTCTGGAAATCATACGTCAGCTCTTTCTTCACCTGATCCAGCGCCACGGTTACCTGTCCACCGTCCACCAGCGAGCCAAACAGCAGTTCGTTCGCCAACGGTTTCTTCAGGTTGTCCTGAATGGCTCGCGCCATTGGACGCGCGCCCATTGCACGGTCGTAGCCTTTCTCGGCCAGCCAGTCGCGGGCCTCCTGGCTCACTTCCAGCGAGACGCCTTTCTGATCCAGCTGAACCTGCAACTCGACGATGAACTTGTCCACCACCTGATGAATCACCTCGGTAGACAAGTGATCGAACCAGATAATGTTGTCCAGACGGTTACGGAACTCCGGCGTAAAGATCTTCTTGATCTCCTCCATCGCATCGGTGCTGTTGTCCTGATGGATCAGGCCGATAGATTTACGCTCGGTTTCTCGCACCCCGGCGTTGGTGGTCATCACCAGCACCACGTTGCGGAAGTCCGCTTTGCGCCCGTTGTTATCGGTCAGCGTTCCGTTGTCCATCACCTGTAGCAGAATATTGAACACGTCCGGGTGCGCTTTCTCGATTTCATCAAGCAGCAGAACCGCGTGTGGATGCTTAATGACCGCATCAGTCAGCAGGCCGCCCTGATCAAAGCCCACGTATCCCGGAGGCGCACCAATCAAACGGCTGACGGTGTGACGCTCCATATACTCGGACATATCAAAACGCAGCAGCTCAATGCCCAGCGCTTTGGAGAGCTGTACCGTCACCTCGGTTTTACCCACACCGGTTGGACCGGCGAACAGGAAGGAACCGACAGGCTTGTGGTCATGTCCCAGTCCGGCACGTGCCATTTTGATCGCTTCGGTTAAGGCCTCAATGGCTTTATCCTGACCAAACACCAGCATTTTCAGGCGATTGCCGAGCGTACGCAGCGTGTCACGATCGCTCTGAGAAACGCTCTTCTCAGGAATACGTGCGATACGCGCCACCACGGACTCGATATCTGCCACGTTGACGGTTTTCTTGCGTTTGCTGACCGGCATCAGACGCGCACGCGCGCCCGCTTCGTCGATCACGTCAATCGCTTTATCCGGCAGATGACGATCGTTGATGTATTTCACCGCCAGTTCCACCGCCGCACGAACCGCTTTCGCCGTGTAACGCACATCGTGGTGCGCTTCGTACTTGGGTTTCAGGCCGTTGATTATCTGCACGGTTTCTTCAACAGACGGCTCAGTCACGTCGATTTTCTGGAAGCGACGCGCTAACGCACGGTCTTTCTCGAAAATGTTGCTGAACTCCTGATAGGTGGTGGAGCCCATCACGCGGATCTTACCGCTGGAAAGCAGCGGTTTGATCAGGTTAGCGGCATCCACCTGCCCACCAGAAGCCGCACCTGCGCCGATGATGGTGTGGATTTCATCGATAAACAGGATGCTGCTGGTGTCTTGCTCCAGCTGCTTCAGCAAAGCTTTAAAGCGTTTTTCGAAATCGCCACGGTATTTGGTGCCTGCCAGCAAGGAACCGATATCCAGCGAGTAAATCGTGCAGTCGGCCATGATTTCGGGAACGTCGCCCTGCACAATGCGCCAGGCGAGCCCTTCGGCAATGGCGGTTTTACCCACGCCCGATTCTCCCACCAACAGTGGGTTATTCTTACGACGACGGCACAGTACCTGAATGGCACGTTCCAGCTCCTTGTCGCGGCCAATCAGCGGATCGATACCGCCAACGCGAGCAAGCTGGTTAAGATTGGTGGTGAAGTTTTCCATACGATCCTCCCCGCCTGCTTGCTCTTCGTTGTTATTAACCTGATTGCTGGAATCAGACGGCTGGTTCGGCTCGTCTTTACGCGTTCCGTGGGAGATAAAGTTGACCACGTCGAGTCGGCTGACTTCGTGTTTGCGCAGAAGATACGCCGCCTGCGACTCCTGCTCACTAAAGATGGCAACCAGCACGTTCGCGCCGGTCACTTCGCTACGCCCAGAAGACTGGACGTGGAACACCGCACGCTGCAATACGCGCTGGAAGCTAAGCGTCGGCTGAGTGTCGCGCTCTTCTTCACTGACGGGCAGCACCGGTGTGGTTTGTTCGATGAAGGCTTCGAGTTCCTGACGTAGCGCCACCAGATCCACGGAGCAGGCTTCCAGCGCTTCGCGGGCAGATGGGTTGCTAAGCAGTGCGAGCAGTAAGTGCTCGACGGTCATAAACTCATGTCGGTGCTCACGCGCTCTGGCGAAAGCCATGTTTAAACTGAGTTCCAGTTCTTGATTGAGCATAGGCACCTCCCCCAATTTTTATGCCTTTTCAGGCTTTTTCCAGCGTACACAGCAACGGATGCTCGTTCTCCCTGGCATAGTCGTTCACCATCGCCACCTTTGTTTCGGCGACTTCTGCGGTAAAGACACCACAGATGGCTTTGCCGCGATAGTGAACGGTAAGCATCAGTTGCGTTGCACGTTCTACATCATAAGAAAAGAACTTTTGCAGCACGTCAATAACAAATTCCATCGGCGTGTAATCATCGTTCATTAACATAACTTTATACATAGATGGCGGTTTTAGCGCGTCGCGCAGTTTATCTTCCGCCAGCTGGTTAAAATCCAGCCAGTCATTCGTCTTGCCCATTGTCAGTCGTCATCATCAGTTACGGTTTACGGCAGATGTCTATGCATTATTTGAATCTACCTCAGATATCAGATAGCTATCATCTATTATTGCCATCCGCGATGTCTGTCACATTCTCGGCCCATAGCGTTAACTGCTTCAAAAATTGGTTGATTCTTATCCCAACTCCAGTGCCAAACGCTTGACGCGATGTTTGGTTTATCTAAATTGTACAAGCGTGAGTTGGCGAGGTTTTGAACAGCCCCCACTCCACCACCGGTTCATTCCATCTTACTTAATAAGATATACGAAGGATGTCGAAGTATGGAAATGGGTACTGTTAAGTGGTTCAACAACGCCAAAGGGTTTGGATTTATCTGCCCTGAAGGCGGCGGCGAAGATATCTTCGCTCACTATTCCACCATTCAGATGGATGGATACAGAACACTAAAAGCCGGGCAATCGGTCCGGTTTGATGTTCACCAGGGACCAAAAGGCAATCATGCCAGCGTCATTGTGCCCATCCAAGTAGAAGCGGTAGCATAGCTCTCTACTTCATTGTGTACATCCTGCAGTCAAAATGCCAGCCCGATCGGCTGGCATTTTTATTGGCATCGTTACTCGCGCGCCAGCGCATCCACCGGATCCAGACGTGCTGCATTGCGTGCCGGTAACCAACCAAACAAAACGCCGGTAAACGTTGAGCACAAAAAAGCAGTCAATATCGCAAGCGGCGAGAAACCAATTTCCCAGCCGGGCAAGAAAAGCTGCAAACTGAAGGCAATCAGCATCGACAACGCAATGCCCAACGCACCGCCCACCAGACACACCAGCACTGCCTCGATCAAAAACTGTTCCAGTACATCGCTTGCCCGCGCGCCAACCGCCATGCGGATACCAATTTCACGCGTACGTTCGGTTACCGACACCAGCATAATATTCATTACGCCAATACCGCCAACCACCAGCGAGATAACCGCCACCAGCGTCAGGAACATCTGTAGAGTACGTGTGGTCTTTTCAGCCGTTTTCAATACCCCGTCCATATTCCAGGTGAAGAAATCTTTCTTTCCATGGCGCAGCGTCAACAGACGTTCAATCTGCTGCTCGGCCAACGCGCTGTCATAGCCCTCTTTCACCCGCACGGTGATGGAGTTAAGCCAGGACTGTCCCATGATGCGCCCGGAAATAGTGGTATACGGGAGCCAGACGCGCAGGATCTTGCTGCTGCCGAACATCGATTGTTTCTCTTCGGCAACGCCAATGACCGTCGCAGGCATATTCCCTACCAGAATAACTTCACCGACGACGCTGGTTTTGTCAGGAAAGAGCTGCTTGCGCGAGTTCTGATCCAGCACCACAACCTGCGCTCTGCCCGCCAGCTGTTCGGCATTAAAGGTTGCGCCTTCGCTGAAGGTCATTCCATAGACGTTAAAATAATCGCCGCTAACGCCATTCGCGCTGGCCGCCACGTCGATGTTGCCATAGCGCAGACGAAGATTTTGCGAAACGGCAGGCGTGGCGGAGTTAACCCACGGCTGCTTTTGAATCGCGGTTAAATCGTCATACTTCAGCGCCTGCTGATTCTGCGGCTCGTCATCGCCAAAATCTTTACCGGGATAAATATCAATCGTGTTGGTGCCAATCGCACGGATGTCCGCCAGCACCAGCTGTTTGGCCGCGTCACCGACCACCACAATCGAGACCACCGAGGCGATACCGATAATGATCCCGAGCATGGTCAGCAGCGTACGCATCTTGTTCGCCGCCATCGCCAGCCATGCCATGGTCAGTGCCTCGCGAAACCCGCTGACAAACTGCCCACATCCCGTTGGAGGAGGAAGCACCTCTTTGTGCACCCCCGCGTGGGCCTTTTTAGCCGGGGGATTGCTCACCAGCTCGCCGTCATGAATTTCGACAATCCTTTCAGCCTGCGCCGCCACCGTAGGATCGTGGGTCACGATGATCACCGTGTGCCCCTGATCGCGCAGCTGGTGCAGGATAGCCATCACCTCTTCGCCAGAATGGCTATCCAGCGCGCCGGTGGGTTCATCGGCCAGAATCACCTGCCCTCCGTTCATCAGCGCGCGCGCGATACTCACACGCTGCTGCTGACCGCCAGAAAGCTGAGAAGGCTGATAATCCACGCGTTCGGCTAACCCCAGACGCGTCAACAACGCCTTCGCTCGCTCAAGGCGTTTTTTCCGCTCAACCCCGGCGTACACTGCGGGTACTTCAACGTTTTGCGCAGCCGTCAGGTGCGAGAGTAAATGATAGCGCTGGAAGATAAAGCCGAAGTGTTCACGACGCAGCTTTGCGAGAGCATCGCTGTCCAGCGTCGAGATGTCGGTTCCTGCCACGCGATACGAGCCGCTGGTCGGTTTATCCAGGCAACCGAGAATGTTCATCAACGTGGATTTTCCGGAGCCAGACGCCCCGACGATGGCGACCATCTCGCCCGCTTCCACGCGAAGTGAAATACCTTTAAGCACCTCCACCGCGCCATCCCCGGAAGGATAACTACGACGGATATCATTCAGCTCCAGCAGCGCCGTCATTTAACGGCTCCCGGCAGGCTTTCGCTGGTCACAACCTCGTCGCCTTCTTCCAGCCCTTTCACAATCACCACGTCGGTGTCATTACGCTCGCCAATCTCCACCTCGCGTTCGCGGGTTTCGCCAGTGCGTAACACCTTCACCTTATAGCGATTATTTCCCACCGACTCACCCAGCGCCGCCAGCGGCACGGTCAGGACATCCTTCACGCCGGTGAGCTGAATATGCACTTGCGCCGTCATGTCCAGACGCAGCACACCTTTCGGGTTAGGCACTTCGAAACGGGCATAGTAGAAAATGGCGTCGTTTACCTTTTCCGGCGTCGGCAGGATATCTTTTAATACCCCTTCGTAACGCGTTTGCGGATCCCCCAGCACCGTAAACCAGGCTTTTTGACCCGGTTTAAGATGAATCACGTCAGCTTCTGAAACCTGCGCTTTAACCAGCATGGTGCCCATATCCGCCAGCGTCAGAATGTTAGGTGCCTGCTGCGCGGCGATCACGGTCTGGCCCTGTAGCGTGGTGATTTGCGTTACTTCGCCTGCCATCGGTGCCACGATACGGGTGTAATCGAGGTTAGTTTTGGCGGTATCTAACGACGCCTGGTTGCGCTTAATCTGCGCGTCAATGGTGCCAATTTGCGCCTGTTTCACCGCCAGCTCGGTGGTGGCTGTATCCAGATCCTGACGAGAAACCGCCTGCGTTTTTGCCAGCGCCTGCTGACGCCCCAGCGTCACCTGCGCCAGATTACGTTCGGCTACCGCCTGGCTGCGCTGAGCACGCAGTTCCATCAGCGTGGCTTCCACTTCCCGGATTTGGTTTTCTGCCTGCTCAGGATCAATGACGCCCAAAAGCTGGCCTTTTTTGACCTTGTCTCCAATCTCGACCGAGAGGGTTTTCAACTGACCACTCACCTGCGCGCCTACGTCAACCTTGCGCAGCGCATCCAGCTTGCCCGTCGCGAGCACGTTTTGCTGCAATTCCCCCGGACGAACAATTAACGTTTGATACTGCGGGACCGGTGCATTGAGCACCTGCCACAGCCAGAATCCACCCACGAGCACGACAACTGCAAGCAGCAGATACAGCTTCCTGCGTTTTCCCTTGAGGTTCATAAATATTCCAAATAAATGTACAGGCAATTATAACCGTTGATTCTATCTAAACTCCCCTTCAACGAAACCCCTGTTTTTAGGCACACGAATACTTTAAGCAAATAGTCACTTCCTGTTGCCGCTCGAAATGCTCGACAGCCTGATCGCAGAGGTCAAACAGGCCACACAAGACTAATCCGCTTTCCCGCGTGCCAGCCAGAGCACGCGGGAGAACATTTTACGCAACAGGGTCGGAATCGACTCAACGCCCCTTCTCCCCGCTTCCGCCGCCACTTCAATGGCCAGATCAGGTTTTGACGAGCGTTGTATCGCTTTGGTGATCACCCGTCGCATGTTCATTGGCACGTTGACCGGGATCATTGCCACACGATGAAAAACATCGGCAAAGCCCTGGCGATACATAAAGTGTTCCATGTCCATGGCGGGCAATGTCGTGAGGTGCGCCCGTTCCTCTTCCCCATTATTATTCAGCAGGCCCCGCACTATGCTGGCATACTTTTTCCCGGCTTCATCCCCGTCCACCAACACATGCCACTGGATCCCCATGCGACTGGCAAATTTAACCAGCGGTTTTAACCCCGACTGCGCAAACTCAATGACCTTGATCCCTTCCGCATCGAAATGGTGCCCGCACTGACGCGCCAGTTCGTTTATCACCCAGGTTTCCGTTTCGCCTTCCACCAGCAGCCAACAGCGGGCAAAGAGCGACGAGGCGCGGTTAAAGCGAATATGAAATGCGATCCGCCGACCATCTTCGGCGCTTAACCCACCGGGTCCAAGGCGGAATGCGGTGACGCGAGACGATTCGCGCACCAGCCGGCAAACGTGCTCGACGGGCGTCAGCGAGAGGAGTTCACCGGAGTTGGTGGTGGTGATGCGCTGGAGCGGCAGCAGGTTTAACAAATGCCAGGCAACGGAAAGCATAATGGGATGCAACCGCGTCTCAGGATCTTCCACCAGCAGCAGCGGGCGGGCATCTCTGTCCAACTGGACGTTGCCCTTAGCCTGTAGCAGCGTGGAGAAAAGTCCCAGTAGAATCACGCGATGCGCCCTGCCACCGGGTTTATCGATCATGCGGTTGATAATGTCCAGATAACGCCAGCTGCGTTGTTCATCATGCGAACGACGTCGCATCAGGCGATGGCGAGTTTGCGATGTGCCCTGCTCGGAAAAGTAATGCTCCAGCAATTGAACCATCGCCGACAGCCCCTGGCGGATTTGTCCGTCAGTGAGGTTTTGCGGGCGGGCCACCAACTCACGCGCCAGATAATCCAGCTCCCGCGCCGTCACTTCGACTTCGGGCAAACGAGGGACCGTACCATTGCGGATCCGGCGCATAAATCGCGCATCACGCAGACGAAGGACTGGCATCAATCGCACCAGATGGCGGGCTTGTTCATCGATGTCGCTGAGCGGAAGCGAATGACCGTTAGCATCCATAAACCCGCGCAGCGTCATGACGGTCTCATCTTCCGCCAGCTCGCCTTCCAGTCGATAGAAAATGCGCTGAAATCCGTCATCGCAAGGCACCCAGCAAGGTGAAAGTGGCCGGTAACGACGCACCCGATGGCGGCCGGGCTCGATTTCACGAAAGGTCAGCACGATCTGCAGGTGATGCTCGCGCCCGAGCATGTCGCCGGGCGGAAACCAAAAATCCTCCCGCGTAAAGCAATATAAATCTGAATCTGGGGAAAGCAGCAGGGTCAGCGCGTCCAGCAGGCTGGATTTACCCCAGGCGTTCTCACCAATCAGCACGTTGTTCTGTTCCAGCATCAGGGATAAACGGTTAATACCGCGAAACCCGACAACTTCCACACGTTCGAGAAACATAACTCCCCCGCCAAATGGTCACTTTTTCCTTTAAGTTATCAGAAGTATAGCGTTTGCTCACAATACATACTACGAGTCGCGAATTGGACTATGCTTTATTTTCACCCAATTCATGTAAGGATTAACATCACATTGCCTTAAATCAAATTTATCGAATTTATTTAGATGGCAAAGGGGTGTCGTTGCTTTTTAAAATACCGGTTCTTTAGTCGTCATCCCTTTATGACGAAAATAGCCCGTGTTCATTAACGCACGCGGGCATTTAACGAGGTGGTTATGTTTAGAAAATTGGCAGCGGAATGTTTTGGTACATTCTGGTTGGTATTTGGTGGCTGCGGCAGCGCAGTGTTGGCGGCTGGATTCCCGGAATTAGGAATTGGTTTTGCCGGCGTGGCACTGGCATTTGGTTTAACGGTATTAACCATGGCCTATGCCGTGGGTCATATTTCCGGCGGACACTTTAACCCGGCGGTGACGTTAGGTCTGTGGGCAGGCGGCCGTTTTCCCGCCAAAGAGGTGATTGGCTATATTATTGCTCAGGTTGTCGGCGGGATTATTGCCGCAGCGGTGCTGTATGTTGTCGCCAGCGGTAAAGGAGGCTTTGACGCTGCCGCCAGCGGTTTTGCGTCGAACGGCTATGGTGAGCACTCACCGGGCGGCTTCTCAATGCTGTCTGCGATTGTTATCGAAATCGTTCTGACCGCAGGCTTCCTGATTGTTATCCACGGTGCAACGGATAAACGCGCTCCTGCTGGCTTCGCGCCCATCGCGATTGGCCTGGCGTTGACCCTGATCCACCTGATCAGCATTCCTGTGACCAATACCTCTGTCAACCCGGCACGTAGCACGGCGGTTGCTATCTTCCAGGGCGGCTGGGCGTTGCAGCAGCTGTGGTTATTCTGGGTGATGCCGATTGTCGGCGGTATCCTGGGCGGTGTGCTGTATCGCACCCTGCTGGAAAAACGCGATTAACGTAGTATGCAGGCCGGGTAAGGCGAAGCCGCCCGGCTTTTTTGTTGCTTTACTGAATAGCCTTTATTGGGTAGTGTCTCTGGCGCTATTCAAATAATTAATAAAGGACCCGGCTGTTCATGTTTTCAGGACTCTTAATCATTCTGCTTCCACTGATTGTGGGCTATCTCATTCCTCTTCGCCATGCATCCGCATTACGACTTATCAATCGTTTTCTCAGCTGGATTGTTTACGTCATTCTGTTTTTCATGGGGATTAGCCTCGCGTTCCTGGATAACCTGGCAACCAATTTACTCTCCATACTCCATTATTCTGCTGTGACTATTGTGGTTATTTTACTGTGCAATATCGCCGCTCTCTTTTGGCTTGAAAGAACGCTGCCGTGGAAAAACCATCACCAGCAGGAAAAACTACCCTCGCGAATTGCCATGGCGCTGGAATCATTAAAACTCTGCGGCGTGGTGATTCTCGGCTTTGTCCTTGGCCTGACGGGCCTGGCATTTCTACAACACGCGACGGAAGCCAGCGAATATACGCTCATTTTCTTGTTGTTCCTGATTGGCATTCAGCTGCGCAATAACGGCATGACGCTGAAACAAATTGTCCTGAACCGACGCGGCATGATCGTCGCGGTGGTCGTGGTGGCAAGCTCAATGATTGGCGGCGTGATTAACGCCTTTATTCTGGATCTGCCGTTAAAAACCGGCCTGGCGATGGCCTCCGGCTTCGGCTGGTACTCTCTGTCAGGCATTTTGTTAACCGAGTCCTTCGGCCCGGTGATTGGCAGTGCGGCCTTCTTTAACGATTTGGGGCGCGAGCTGATCGCTATTATGTTAATCCCCGGTCTGGTGCGCCAGAGTCGCTCCACGGCACTTGGCCTGTGTGGCGCAACCTCGATGGACTTCACCTTGCCAGTGCTTCAGCGTTCCGGCGGTCTTGAACTGGTGCCCGCAGCCATCGTACACGGTTTTATTTTGAGCCTGCTGGTGCCGATTTTGATGGCATTCTTCTCCGCCTGATACCTCTATGGCGGTAGCCTGCTACCGCCAAAATTGCGCTAAATCAATCTCCCTCTACTTTGTAGAAGAAAGACCTTTTCTACGCCCGTTCACAGGCATAACCTTAAACATGTATCTAAAATATAACTTTAACAGGTGTGATTATGTTTTGTGTGCAATGTGAACAAACCATCCGTACCCCAGCCGGTAATGGCTGCGCATACTCGCAGGGAATGTGCGGCAAAACCGCCGAAACCTCTGACCTGCAAGATTTGCTGATCGCAGCACTCCAGGGCCTGTCTGCCTGGGCTGTAAAAGCGCGCGAATACGGCATTATTGACCACTACATCGATAACTTCGCGCCGCGCGCGTTCTTCTCCACCCTGACCAACGTTAACTTCGATTCCCCGCGGATCGTGGGCTATGCCCGTGAAGCCATCGCGCTGCGTGAAGCGCTGAAAGCCCAAAGTCTGAAGGTCGATGCAACCGCAGCGGTAGACAACCCAATGTCAGGCCTGCAACTGGTCAGTGACGATTTGGGCGACCTGCAACGTCAGGCCGCAGAATTCACCCCGAACAAAGATAAAGCGGCGATTGGCGAGAACATTCTTGGTCTGCGTCTGCTGTGCCTGTACGGTCTAAAAGGTGCAGCGGCCTATATGGAACACGCTCACGTTCTGGGTCAGTACGACAACGACATCTACGCCCAGTACCATAAAATCATGGCGTGGTTGGGGACCTGGCCTTCTGATATGAACGCGCTGTTGGAGTGTTCTATGGAAATTGGCCTGATGAACTTCAAAGTGATGAGCATTCTGGATGCCGGCGAAACCAGCACCTACGGCCATCCGACCCCTTCTCAGGTGAACGTGAAGGCGACGGCGGGTAAATGCATCCTGATTTCCGGTCACGACCTGAAAGATCTCTACAACCTGCTGCAACAAACCGAAGGCACCGGCGTGAACGTCTACACCCACGGTGAAATGCTGCCAGCACACGGTTATCCGTAACTGCGTAAATTCAAACACCTGGTCGGTAACTACGGCAGCGGCTGGCAGAACCAG
>JALCNW010000016.1 GCA_022649305.1 Enterobacter sp. | reverse complement strand
TAACGCCGTGCGTATGGCTGCGCTGATGAAACAGCGTCAGGTGATGGTCTACACCCATGACTCCATCGGTCTGGGCGAAGATGGTCCAACTCACCAGCCGGTAGAGCAGGTCGCTTCTCTGCGCGTGACGCCAAACATGTCTACATGGCGTCCATGTGACCAGGTTGAATCTGCGGTAGCGTGGAAATATGGCGTTGAACGTCAGGACGGTCCAACCGCGCTGATCCTTTCTCGTCAGAACCTGGCACAGCAGGATCGTACCGAAGAACAGCTGGCTAACATCGCTCGCGGTGGTTACGTGCTGAAAGACTGCGCAGGCATGCCAGAACTGATCTTCATCGCGACCGGTTCGGAAGTTGAACTGGCTGTAGCCGCATGGGACAAACTGTCTGCTGAAGGCGTGAAAGCGCGCGTGGTTTCCATGCCGTCTACCGACGCGTTCGACAAGCAGGATGCCGCTTACCGTGAATCTGTACTGCCTAAAGCGGTTTCCGCTCGTGTAGCAGTAGAAGCCGGTATTGCTGACTACTGGTTCAAATACGTGGGTCTGAACGGCGCTATCGTTGGTATGACCACCTTCGGTGAATCTGCTCCGGCAGAGCTGCTGTTCGAAGAGTTCGGCTTCACCGTTGAGAACGTTGTCGCGAAAGCGAAAGAACTGCTGTAATCGTAGTTTTCCCGGCAGGCGCAGGTCTGCCGGGTCAAAACTGTTAAGCCAGACGTCTATGCCGTCTGGCTTTTTTATGCGTGAGATCACTCTCTTTAAATCTTACAAGAGGTTAAAGGTGATTTTTATCACATATACAAACAGTGCATTTTTAACGAATTTGCAATGACGATCTCATTTATAGTGTTGTAAAATTAAAACGACAGCATAACTAATTGTTAATTATGATTTTAAATTCCCTAGGATTTCCCTTCCTAATTTATTTGGCTTGTTTGCTTTCATGCTGTAGCGCGAGTATTTTATTTTTAGTTTCACCCTGTACCTAAAAATAAGAGAGTGCTTATGCGCCTGATAAACTATTTCCCAGAAGCATCTATCACGATAAAAAAATCAGCACAAAACTGGCAAGAAGCTATTGATCTCAGTATGGCGTCTTTGCTGCGTAATGATTACGTTAACGAAGACTATGTCCAGGCTATTAAAGATTCAACGCTGAATAATGGCCCTTATTATATTCTTGCTCCTGGGGTGGCAATGCCACACGCACGGCCAGAATTTGGCGCGTTGAAAACAGGAATGTCATTAACGTTATTAAAGGAGGGCGTAACGTTCAGTGATACCAATGAGCCCGTTAAATTACTTATAGGCCTTTCTGCTGCCGATGCTGATTCACATATTGGTGCTATTCAGGCATTGAGCGAGCTGTTATCAGAAGACGACCAATTAGCCTCGCTGTTAAATTGCCACACTGAAAAACAGCTCGCGGATATTATTGCTCACGCATAATCTCAATTCCTTTACAGGATCACATCATGGAAAATAAATCTGCTCGTGCAAAAGTCCAGGCTTTTGGGGGCTTTTTGACGGCGATGGTTATCCCCAATATCGGCGCTTTTATTGCCTGGGGATTCATTACCGCATTATTTATTCCAACCGGCTGGCTGCCGAATGAGCATTTCGCCAAAATTGTCGGTCCGATGATTACCTATCTATTGCCTGTCATGATCGGTTCTACCGGCGGCCATCTGATTGGTGGAAAGCGTGGTGCGGTGATGGGCGGCATTGGCACCATCGGCGTCATCGTTGGGGCTGATATCCCGATGTTCCTGGGCTCTATGATTATGGGGCCGCTGGGTGGGTGGGTTATCAAACGTATCGACAGAGCTCTGGAAAAGCACATCCCTGCTGGCTTTGAGATGGTGATTAATAACTTCTCGTTGGGCATCGCGGGCATGCTGCTCTGCCTGCTGGGGTTTGAAGTTATAGGCCCGGCGGTTCTGATTGCCAACACCTTCGTTAAAGAGTGCATTGAAGCGCTGGTGCATGCGGGCTATCTGCCGCTACTGTCGGTCATTAACGAGCCTGCTAAAATTCTGTTCCTGAATAATGCCATCGATCAGGGCGTTTACTATCCACTGGGCATGCAGCAAGCCTCTGTGGACGGCAAATCGATCTTCTTTATGGTTGCTTCAAACCCAGGTCCTGGGCTGGGACTGCTGCTAGCCTTTACCTTCTTCGGTAAGGGGATGAGCAAGCGCTCTGCGCCGGGTGCCATGATCATTCACTTCTTAGGTGGCATTCATGAGCTCTATTTCCCGTATGTGCTGATGAAACCCTTAACGCTAATCGGCATGATTGCAGGGGGAATGTCCGGCACCTGGATGTTTAATTTGCTCGGCGGTGGATTGGTGGCAGGACCGAGTCCAGGATCGATTTTTGCCTATCTCGCCTTGACGCCGAAAGGCTCTTTCATGGCCACGATTGCCGGGGTGGCAGTGGGGACCGCAGTGACCTTTGCGGTAACGGCGCTAATCCTGAAAATGGAAAAAACGGTCGAAACTGAAAGTGAAGATCAGTTTGCAGAGTCCGCCAATGCGGTTAAAACCATGAAGCAGGAGGGTGCCTTTTCTCTGAAGAACGTCAAGCGAATCGCGTTTGTTTGCGATGCCGGAATGGGATCCAGCGCGATGGGCGCAACCACGTTCCGTAAACGGCTGGAAAAAAACGGTCTTTCCATCGACGTAAAACATTATGCCATCGAGAATGTCCCCGCTGATGCCGATATTGTTGTGACTCACTCAAGTCTTGAGGGAAGGGTTAAACGCGTGTCCGAGAAACCTTTAATCCTGATTAATAATTACATCGGCGATCCGCAGCTTGACGTGCTATTTAAAAAACTCACTGCTGAAATCTAATTCTGCTTTTACGAGGTTTATCATGAAAACAAAAGTGGCCGCCATTTACGGCAAGGGCGACGTACGTTTACGCGAGTTTGAATTGCCTGCAATTACCGATAATGAACTACTGGTCAGCGTGATATCGGATAGCGTGTGCTTATCTACCTGGAAGGCAGCGATGCTCGGCAGTGAACATAAACGCGTGCCGGATGGTTTAGAAAATCACCCTGTGATTACGGGACACGAGTGCGCAGGAATAATTGTTGAGGTAGGTAAGAATTTAGCCGATAAATATCACAAAGGTCAGCGATTTGTTTTACAGCCAGCGATGGGATTGCCTACCGGTTATTCTGCGGGATACAGCTATGAGTATTTTGGCGGCAATGCGACCTATATGATTATTCCTGAAGTGGCGGTGAATTTAGGCTGTGTATTACCGTATAAGGGATCGTATTTCGCCGCCGCGTCGCTGGCGGAGCCAACCTGCTGCATCATTGGCGCGTATAACGCAAATTACCATACCACGCAGTATGTCTATGAACATCGTATGGGAATAAAGCCGGGAGGAAATCTCGCACTGCTGGCGTGTGCCGGACCAATGGGGATCGGGGCGATTGATTATGCGATTAACGGAGGAGTCCAACCCTCTCGCATTGTGGTCGTTGATATCGATGAAACTCGACTGGCGCAGGCGCGCAGGCTATTGCCCGTTGAACTTGCCGCCGAGAAGGGGATTGAGCTTATTTATGTTAACACGGCAGGAGTCGATAACCCGACGGCGGCTCTGCGCGCGCTCACCGATGACGCCGGTTTTGACGATGTCTTTGTCTATGCTGCAGTGGCCTCGGTGGTTGAAATGGCCGACGAGCTTCTGGCGGAGGATGGCTGCCTCAATTTCTTTGCCGGCCCAACGGATAAAAACTTCAAGGTGCCGTTTAACTTTTACAACGTGCATTACAACAGCACTCACGTTGTCGGCACCTCCGGCGGCTCGACGGAGGATATGAAAGAGGCTATCGCGTTGAGTGCTTCTGGAAAACTACAGCCTTCATTTATGGTGACGCATATTGGCGGGCTTGATGCGGTGCCGGACACGGTGCTCAACCTGCCGAATATCCCCGGCGGCAAAAAGCTTATCTATAACGGCGTCACGATGCCCTTAACGGCTATCGCAGATTTTGCCGAGAAGGGGAAAACCGATCCGTTGTTTAACGCGCTGGCGTTGCTGGTTGCCGAAACCCACGGCATCTGGAACGAGCGGGCAGAGAAATATTTGCTGGCGCACTTTGGCGTCGATATCGGGGAGGCGACGGCATGATGTCGCTTGCATGGCCGCTCTTTCGCACGACGGAACAGGCAGCGCTGGCTGCCTGGCCGCAAATCGGATGCGGTGATAAGAACAAAATTGATGGTCTGGCGGTGAACGCAATGCGCCAGGCGCTCAATCAGATGGCGATACGCGGACGTATTGTCATCGGTGAAGGCGAGATTGACTGCGCGCCGATGCTCTGGATTGGCGAAGGGGTAGGGCTGGGTACTGGCCCGCAGGTGGATATTGCGGTGGACCCCATCGAAGGCACACGGATGGTAGCAATGGGGCAAAGCAATGCGCTGGCGGTGATGGCATTTGCGCCGCAGGGGAGCCTGCTTCACGCGCCTGATATGTATATGAAAAAGCTGGTGGTCAACCGCCTGGCGAAAGGGGCCATTAACCTCGCCTTGCCGCTGGCGGATAATTTGCGCAGCGTGGCGAAGGCGCTCGGAAAACCGCTGGATAAACTGCGTATGGTCACGCTCGATAAACCGCGCTTACGTGCGGCAATCGATGAGGCCACCACGCTTGGCGTGAAGGTTTTTGCGCTTCCCGATGGAGACGTTGCCGCCAGCGTGCTCACCTGTTTGCAGGACAATGATTATGACGTGATGTATACCGTCGGCGGTGCCCCTGAAGGCGTTATCTCTGCCTGTGCGGTGGTGGCGTTAGGGGGAGATATGCAGGCGGAGCTTATCGACTTTTGTCAGGCTAAAGGGGACTCGGAAGCGAACCAGCGCATCAGTGCCGAGGAGCATCACCGCTGCAACGAGATGGGCGTTGAGATAAACCGCGTGTACTCGCTCAGTGAACTGGTAACGAGTCAGGACGTCATTTTCTCGGCGACGGGCGTAACCGGGGGCGATTTGGTCAACGGCATTCAACAGGTGGCGAACGGTGTGCGCACGCAAACTTTACTGATCGGCGGCGCGGACCGAACGTGTAATATAATAGACTCCCTGCATTCATGGTGATTTATCGAGAAACGAATGACGACGCTGACTGAAGACGATGTAATTGAGCAACTGGACGCTCAGAGCGATTTACTTTCGTTTATGACAACGGCAAATGAAATTTTGCTGCTGGGCATAAAGCGTTTTCTGCCGTCGCTGTTCGTGAATAATGATGAAGAGATCGTGGAATATGCAGTGAAGCCGTTACTCGCGCAAAGCGGGCCGCTTGACGATATTGATGTAGCGTTGCGTTTGATTTATGCGCTGGGGAAAATGGATAAATGGCTGTATGCCGATATCACTCATTTTTCCCAGTTCAATCACTATCTCAAAGAACAGAGTGAAATCCCTGGCTTCGCGGATGACTTGACCTGGGATTTTATCAGCAACGTGAATAGCATTACGCGTAATGCAACCTTATACAACGCGCTGAAGTCGATGAAATTTGCCGACTTTGCGACCTGGTCCGAGGTTCGCTTTACCGGAATGGTCAAGACGGCAATGACGCTGGCGATAACGACAATACTACAGGAACTGGCTCCTTGAAAATCAGCTTGATGGTAAATGGATTACAGGTTGAGGCACATTATTCTGACGATGAGATCGAGAAGGTCCATCGGCCGTTATTACAGCAAATTGCGCAGCGGCATGCGTTAAGTTCACATCCTCGGACCGTTGTGTTTCTCAGCGCGCCACCGGGAACGGGAAAGTCTACGCTAACCACCTTTTGGGAATATCTCGCCCGTCAGGATCCTCATTTACCCACTATTCAGACGTTACCCATGGATGGCTTCCACCACTACAACGCCTGGCTGGATGCCAATAAGCTTCGTCCGTTTAAGGGCGCACCTGAGACGTTTGACGTAGAAAAGCTGGCGCAAAATCTACGTGATATTCGAGAAGGCGCTACTGACTGGCCGCAGTATGACCGGCAAAAGCACGATCCAGTAGAGGCAGCGATAAGCGTGACGGCCGACATTACGATCGTTGAGGGCAACTGGCTTTTGCTGGATGACGAGAAGTGGAGGACGCTGGAGGATTTCTGTGATTTCTCGCTGTTCATCACGGCGCCTGCGGCAGCTCTGCGTCAGCGACTGATACAGCGCAAAGTAGCCGGAGGATTATCTCAGGATGAGGCGCAGGCTTTCTATCTGCGCACGGATGGGCCAAATGTTGAGCGCGTCCTAAGGCACAGTCGTCCGGCGGATCTGACGTTACACATGACAGCAGAAGGTGAATATACCTTTGCCAGAATGGAATAATCAGAGGGTATTCGTCACGCTAAAATGTGACGCAAGTCAGATAAATGGCGAATCTCTCCGGGCGAACGTTTCCTTTATTCCTGGTTTCGCTTATTCTTGCTGAAGCGTTTCAGTCGATTAAATGTTCGACAATTAATCAATCAGTCGCAGTTTGTGACAGGCAAGGATTCCCCTCCGGGCGTAGCTGGATTACTCTTTCAGCCACCTCAATTTTAGGGATAGTCTTGCAGGAGACCTATGACCGTACGCGTAGCGATTAATGGTTTCGGTCGCATCGGGCGCAACGTGGTTCGTGCTTTATATGAATCCGGGCGTCGGGCGGAAATCACCGTAGTGGCAGTTAATGAACTGGCTGATGCTGCGGGTATGGCGCATTTGTTGAAATACGACACCAGCCATGGGCGCTTTGCCTGGGACGTTCGCCAGGAAAGAGAGCAGCTGTTTGTCGGCGATGATGTGATTCGGATTCTGCACGAGCGCAGCATTGAAGGGCTGCCGTGGCGTGAATTGGGTGTGGATGTGGTCCTCGACTGTACCGGCGTGTACGGTAACCGCGAGCACGGAGAGGCACATTTGGCTGCGGGGGCGAAAAAAGTTCTCTTTTCCCATCCTGGTAGCAACGACCTGGACGCTACCGTCGTCTTTGGCGTTAATCAGCATGAGCTACAGCCCGAACACCGTATTGTCTCCAACGCCTCCTGCACCACGAACTGCATAATTCCGGTCATCAAATTGTTAGACGATGCGTATGGCATTGAATCGGGAACCGTCACGACGATTCACTCCGCTATGCACGATCAGCAGGTGATCGATGCGTACCACCCTGATTTGCGTCGCACGCGCGCAGCAAGTCAGTCAATCATTCCGGTGGATACGAAACTTGCGGCAGGGATTACCCGTATCTTCCCGCAGTTTAACGATCGTTTTGAGGCGATTGCGGTTCGCGTACCGACCATAAATGTTACCGCAATTGACCTGAGTGTGACGGTTAAAAAACCGGTAAAAGCGTGTGAAGTCAACTGGTTGCTGCAAAAAGCGGCACAGGGTGCATTTCATGGTATAGTTGACTATACGGAATTACCGTTGGTCTCAGTAGATTTTAACCACGATCCGCACAGTGCCATTGTCGATGGTACGCAAACGCGGGTCAGCGGTGCACACCTCATCAAAACGCTGGTGTGGTGCGATAATGAATGGGGCTTTGCTAACAGGATGCTCGACACCACGTTAGCCATGGCCGCACAAGGTTTCAGGTAAGACGCGTCGTGCGTCTGCAAAACTTTAAGAATCAACGAGAGGATTCACCATGTCTGTAATTAAGATGACCGATCTGGATCTGGCAGGTAAGCGCGTTTTCATTCGTGCCGATCTGAACGTACCGGTTAAAGATGGCAAAGTGACCAGCGACGCGCGTATTCGTGCTTCTCTGCCAACCATCGAGCTGGCGCTGAAACAGGGCGCTAAAGTGATGGTAACCTCCCACCTGGGTCGTCCGACCGAAGGTGAGTACAATGAAGAATTCTCTCTGCTCCCGGTTGTAAACTATCTGAAAGACAAATTGTCCGGCCCGGTGCGCCTGGTTAAAGACTACCTGGACGGCGTGGAAGTGGCTGCAGGCGAGCTGGTTGTTCTGGAAAACGTTCGCTTCAACAAAGGCGAAAAGAAAGACGACGAAGCACTGTCTAAAAAATACGCTGCCCTGTGCGACGTGTTCGTAATGGACGCATTCGGTACTGCTCACCGTGCTCAGGCCTCTACCCACGGTATCGGCAAATTTGCAGACGTAGCTTGCGCAGGTCCTCTGCTGGCAAACGAACTGGAAGCATTGGGTAAAGCTCTGAAAGAGCCTGCTCGCCCAATGGTAGCCATCGTTGGTGGCTCTAAAGTGTCCACCAAACTGACCGTTCTGGATTCCCTGTCCAAAATCGCTGACCAGCTGATTGTTGGCGGCGGTATTGCGAACACCTTCGTAGCGGCTCAAGGCCACAACGTGGGCAAATCCCTGTACGAAGCAGACCTTGTTGAAGAAGCAAAACGTCTTCTGACCACTTGCGATATCCCAGTCCCAACGGACGTTCGTGTTGCGACCGAGTTCTCTGAAAATGCAACTGCAACCCTGAAATCTGTTAACGACATCAAAGATGAAGAGCAGATTCTGGACCTGGGCGACGTTTCTGCACAGAAACTGGCAGATATCCTGAAAAACGCAAAAACCATTCTGTGGAACGGTCCAGTTGGCGTGTTTGAATTCCCTAACTTCCGTAAAGGGACTGAAATCGTGGCTAACGCAATTGCAGATAGCGATGCGTTCTCCATCGCAGGCGGCGGTGATACTCTGGCTGCAATCGACCTGTTCGGTATTTCTGACAAAATCTCCTACATCTCCACTGGTGGTGGCGCATTCCTCGAATTCGTGGAAGGCAAAGTCCTGCCAGCAGTAGCAATGCTCGAAGAGCGCGCTAAGAAGTAAGCCATTCATGGGCAGGGAAACCTGCCCAAATTTCAGCGCGCTTATTAGAGCTCGCACTTTTTCTAACGGCCGAAGATACAGGACTACGTAACATGTCTAAAATTTTTGATTTCGTAAAACCTGGCGTGATCACTGGTGATGACGTCCAGAAGGTGTTCCAGGTAGCTAAAGAAAATAACTTTGCTCTGCCAGCAGTTAACTGCGTCGGTACTGACTCCATCAACGCCGTACTGGAAACCGCTGCAAAAGTTAAAGCACCGGTTATCGTTCAGTTCTCCAACGGTGGCGCTGCGTTCATCGCTGGTAAAGGCGTGAAAACTGACGTTCCTCAGGGCGCTGCAATCCTGGGGGCTATCTCTGGTGCGCACCATGTTCACCAGATGGCTGAGCACTACGGTGTTCCGGTTATCCTGCACACTGACCACTGCGCGAAGAAACTGCTGCCGTGGATCGACGGTCTGCTGGACGCTGGCGAAAAACATTTCGCAGCAACCGGTAAACCACTGTTCTCTTCTCACATGATCGACCTGTCTGAAGAGTCTCTGGAAGAGAACATCGAAATTTGTTCTAAATACCTGGCGCGCATGTCCAAAATGGATATGACCCTGGAAATCGAACTGGGTTGCACCGGCGGTGAAGAAGACGGCGTGGACAACAGCCACATGGACGCTTCTGCGCTGTACACTCAGCCAGAAGACGTTGATTACGCCTACACCGAGCTGAGCAAAATCAGCCCGCGTTTCACTATCGCAGCATCCTTCGGTAACGTGCATGGTGTTTACAAGCCAGGCAACGTTGTTCTGACCCCAACTATCCTGCGCGATTCTCAGGACTATGTTTCTAAGAAACATAACCTGCCGCATAACAGCCTGAACTTCGTCTTCCACGGCGGTTCCGGTTCTTCTGCTCAGGAAATCAAAGATTCTGTTAGTTACGGTGTTATCAAAATGAACATCGATACCGATACCCAGTGGGCAACATGGGAAGGTATTCTGAACTACTACAAAACTAACGAAGCTTACCTGCAGGGCCAGTTGGGCAACCCGAAAGGCGAAGACCAGCCGAACAAAAAATACTACGATCCACGCGTATGGCTGCGTTCTGCTCAGGCGAGCATGATCACCCGCCTGGAGCAGGCATTCAAAGAACTGAACGCGGTTGACGTTCTGTAATTTGATCTGCTGAAGCGTTAATAAGGTCCGCAATTGCGGACCTTTTTTTATGGTTTTTCAATCATCTGCAACCGACATTTTTGTGATCTGTTTGGCATAATCCGTGCTTTTTGTTTACCCTTTACTAACCTGTCTGTCTCGATGTGGGATGGTTTTTTTGGTTTGGATTAGCTTAAGGATGGATGAATGGACGATCTCGGTGTAGTAGATGGCATTAACAATGCGGGAACCTGGCTGGTGCGCAACCAGGCATTGCTGCTGAGTTATGCGGTGAATATTGTGGCGGCAATTGCGATTATTGTCGTGGGGATGATTGTGGCGCGTATTGTGTCCAACGCCCTAAATCGCGTGATGCGTGCGCGTCACATCGATGCAACGGTCGCAGATTTCCTTTCCGCACTGGCGCGTTACGGTATTATCGCCTTTACGTTAATTGCAGCGCTCGGACGCGTAGGTGTTCAAACAGCTTCCGTTATCGCGGTACTCGGTGCTGCCGGTCTGGCAATTGGTTTGGCATTGCAGGGCTCGCTGTCTAATCTGGCGGCTGGCGTACTACTGGTGACCTTCCGTCCCTTCCGTTCTGGCGAATACGTTGACCTTGGCGGTACTGCCGGTACGGTCCTGAACGTGCAGATCTTCTCCACCACGCTTCGTGCAGCGGATGGTAAAATCGTCATTGTTCCCAACAAAAAGATTATTGATGGCAACATCACTAACTTCTCTCGCGAACCGGTGCGTCGTAATGAATTCATCATCGGCGTAGGCTACGACTCAGACACCGATTTGGTGAAGAAACTGCTTACCGATATTATCGAGTCCGACGAGCGTATTATTAAAGATCGTGAAATGACCGTTCGTCTGAATGAGCTAGGTGCTTCTTCTATTAACTTTGTGGTGCGTGTGTGGAGCAAAAGCGGCGATCTGCAAAACGTGTACTGGGATGTGCTGGAACGCGTTAAACGCGATTTTGATGCCCACGGTATTAGCTTCCCGTATCCGCAGATGGATGTGAATTTCAAACGCAATATTAAAGAAGCAGAATAACTATTCGTTATTAACGCCCGCGCCTGAAACGCGGGCGTTATTTTATGGCTTGCTGCGTGCGTTTTCCTCAAGCAAAGCGGCAATGCCTTGCATCAGCATGCCCGCATCTTTGAGTCCCTTACTTTCTTGTTGCGCCACCCACTCCGTTTGTACCTGCTGATAGCGAGTAACCGTCCGCCATTCATTCAATTCATTGCGGCTCAGAAGATGAAGCTTAGCGCCTTCTATTTCAAGCGTTGTTGCCAGGGAGGCCAGTCCGCTGTCCAGTGAAGCACCGAGCTGCTTTTCCGTTGAGGCGGCGGCGCGGCGAATGGCTTCTTTATCTTGTCCTTCCAGCGCATTCCATGTGTTTTTGTTTATCACCAGGAGATAGACATGCCCAAGCCAGAGCGAGGGAGAATACTGAATGAAAGGGGCCGCGCGCTGGGCATGGATGTCGTAGCCGCTATCGAGGTTAACCATCAACCCGTCCAGTTGTCCGTTGCGTAACGAATCGGAAATCTTGTCGTTCCACGGCATCGTGAGTGGCACGCCGCCCGCGTGACGTAAAAATGATTGATGCCAGAAACTGGCGGTTCGCCATTTGCTACCCTGTAGCTGATTCAGCTTCACGTCCGGTTTGGTATTGAAAAAACCGACCGGGTAACCCAGGAAAAACTGCAAATTCACCAGGTTATTTCGCTCCAGTTCGTTGGCGAACTGAGGGTATTGCTGGAAAACACGATGAAATAAGTCAACCTGCGCATTGCCGTTATGGGGGCCTACAGGGAAGCTTTTGAATATCTGATGAAGTGGAAGCTGCTCGGCCGTATATTCAGGAACGACAATCCCGATATCGGCTTTCTCACCATGATTCAGCGTTTTTAGCGCATCGTAACTGCTGGAGAGTTCGCCATTCCAGTGGGCATCAATTTTTAAACGACCCTGCGACTCTTTTTCTATCGCGCTAAAAAACACCTCTTTAATGAAACGGGTGCGCATATTGCCATACGGCTCGTGGTCGGTGTAACGCAGCGTCATCTCTGCGCTAGCCGTCACTGGAAGGGCAGCGAAGAAAAGGGTTGTGGCGAGAATAAGCATGGAAATGCCGTGATGCTTCATTCCATTTCCTTTAACGAATTGAGTTATAAGGGATAAATCATACGCCGAGCACCCAGCCATTACACTTGTCAAAATCTGAATTATGAGTCTTCGCGACTCAGTATTAATATCGCTAATTACTTATTAGAATTATCAATTTCCGCTAATGACGATCTCCCCGTATAGTCTTCGCTTAAAGACATCTGAACGAGATTAATCTAATGTTATTTTATTATTTTCAAGGGCTTGTGCTTGGTGCTGCGATGATTCTTCCGCTGGGGCCGCAGAATGCTTTCGTCATGAATCAGGGAATTCGTCGGCAGTATCATCTGATGATTGCGTTGCTGTGTGCCGTGAGCGATATGCTTTTGATCAGCGCGGGGATTTTTGGTGGTAGCGCGTTGCTGATGCAGTCGCCATGGCTGCTGGCGCTGGTCACGTGGGGAGGCGTTGCGTTTCTGCTGTGGTACGGCTTTGGTGCTTTGAAAACCGCGATGAGCAGTAATCTGGAACTGGCGAGTGCCGAAGTCATGAAGCAGGGCCGCTGGAAAATTATCGCCACTATGCTCGCCGTGACCTGGCTTAATCCGCACGTCTATCTGGATACCTTTGTGGTACTCGGGAGTCTCGGCGGGCAGCTGGACGTTGAGCCGAAACGTTGGTTTGCGCTGGGAACCGTCAGTGCGTCTTTCCTGTGGTTCTTTGGCCTCGCGATACTGGCGGCATGGCTCGCGCCACGCTTACGCACCGCTAAGGCCCAGCGCATCATCAACACTCTGGTTGGGGTCGTGATGTGGTTTATTGCCTTTCAACTGGCGAAAGAGGGGATTCATCATGTGCAGGCGCTTTTTAACTAAGCGTTGTCTTATGGACATCTGAACAGGACCCGCTAAGCTTGCAGGCATGCGCCCTGTTGAAGGGTAATCTTCGCAACATGGAGGAATAATAGTGAAGTGTAAAGTGATGGCCCTGGCGGCAGCAGTAAGTTTTGGCGCGATGTCAGTACAGGCAAATGAGTTGCCTAATGGACCGCATATTGTCACCTCCGGTACCGCAAGCGTGGATGCCGTTCCGGATGTTGCTACGCTGGCAATTGAAGTTAACGTGGCGGCAAAAGATGCCGCAACGGCAAAAAAACAGGCTGACGATCGCGTTGCGCAATATCTCTCTTTCCTTGAGCAAAACGGCGTAGGCAAAAAGGATATCAACTCTGCGAACTTGCGCACCCAACCTGATTACGACTATCAGAACGGCAAAAGTATCCTGAAAGGCTATCGCGCGGTGCGCACTGTTGAAGTCACGGTTCGTCAGCTCGACAAGCTGAACTCTTTGCTGGACGGTGCACTGAAGGCGGGGCTTAACGAAATTCGTTCCGTTTCGCTGGGCGTTGCGCAACCGGAAAAATACAAAGACGAAGCGCGTAAAGCCGCGATTGACGATGCGGTTCGTCAGGCGGAACAGCTGGCATCAGGCTTCAAGACCAAGTTGGGTCCTGTTTACAGCGTGCGTTACCACGTCTCCAACTATCAGCCAAGCCCGATGGTTCGTATGATGAAGGCAGATGCTGCCCCGGTTTCTGCTGAAGAAACCTATGAACAGCCAACGATTCAGTTTGACGATCAGGTTGATGTGGTGTTCCAGCTTGAGCCGGCAGCGGCTGAACTGCCCAAACCTGCTCAATAATCTGTAGGCCGGGTAAGGCGAAACCGCCGCCCGGCTTATCTTTTAGTCCTGTCTCAGAACCTTATGTCCATACGCCAGCAGTGCGTCTGTGACGTTGCGCATCATGCGGCTTTCTGGCGCAAAGCGGTGCCAGTACAGCATCCGACGCTGATACAGACCCGGCGTTAAGTCGATAAGCTCACCACTCTTCAACTCTTTCTCAATCTGCAAATGCGGGATCATGCAGCAGGTCGTGCCCTGGCGAGCCAGTTGCACGAAGGCTTCTGATGAATTCACGATATGGCATGGCACACTACCCGGCGGCAGATCGAAGTTTTGCTGTAAAAACGCCTGGTGCATATCATCGAGATGATCGAATGCAACTGCTGGTGCTTTAAGCAGCGCGGCGCGAGTGACGCCGTTAGGGAAATAGCGCTCGGCAAAGGCTTTCGAGCCAACAAACAGGTAGTCAAGCGCACCCAACTGATCGACGAGGCAGCTTGGCAACGCCTGAGGCTGAATACTGACGGCACCGACCACTTCGCCACGACGCAGGCGTTCCTGGGTGCGGGTTTCATCTTCCACCTGCAGGTTAAGACGGATTGGGCATTCAGCGAGAACTGACGAAAGCGCTGGCAACAGCCAGGTCGCCAGACTGTCGGCGTTAACCGCTAGGGACAACAGTAAAGGCGTTGAACCCGTTTGCTCATCGCCCAGCCATTCGTCTTCCAGCAGTTCAACCTGACGCAGCAGGGCGAGAAGCTTTTGTCCTTGCTCAGTAGGACGCGGCGGAACGGTACGTACCAGCAGCGGCTGTCCGAACATATTCTCAAGCTGTTTGATTCGCTGTGATACGGCGGATTGTGTAATACACAGCTTTTGTGCTGCGCGTTCAAATCCTCGTTCACGAATAACGGCATCAAGCGCCTGTAGTGTTCTGTAGTCCGGACGTTTCATTGCGGGGTAGTGCTCCTGAATTTTGCTTAATCTGCACTATGACACAATTTTCCCTCTGTGACAGACGAAATCCAACCACCTTGTTCTATAATGCGCCCTGAGATTTCACACCACAGGCATACGATCATGACGCAGGATGAACTGAAAAAAGCAGTAGGATGGGCCGCTCTCCAGTACGTACAGCCGGGCACTATTGTCGGTGTTGGTACCGGATCGACCGCCGCGCACTTTATTGACGCGCTGGGTACGATGAAAGGGCAAATCGAGGGTGCAGTTTCCAGCTCCGATGCCTCCACGGAAAAGCTCAAAAGTCTTGGTATTACCGTTTTCGATCTTAATGAAGTGGATCGCCTGGGGATCTACGTGGATGGCGCAGATGAAATTAACGGCCATATGCAGATGATCAAAGGCGGCGGCGCAGCGCTGACGCGTGAGAAAATTATTGCCTCAGTGGCGGATAAGTTCATCTGCATTGCCGATTCATCCAAGCAGGTAGACATTCTGGGGAATTTCCCTCTGCCGGTGGAAGTGATCCCAATGGCGCGCAGTGCTGTCGCACGTCAGTTGGTAAAGCTGGGCGGTCGCCCGGAATATCGCCAGGGTGTGGTGACGGATAACGGCAATGTGATTCTGGACGTTTACAATCTGGAAATCCTTGATGCCGTGGCGATGGAAAATGCGATCAATGCTATCCCAGGCGTAGTAACCGTGGGGTTATTCGCCAATCGTGGCGCGGATGTCGCGCTGATTGGGACTGCTGATGGTGTGAAAACCATCGTAAAATGATCTGACGGGGGGATCGCTCCCCCCACTAAATATTTTTCAAAAGCCAAATTCGGTGACTTGTGTCACGTTTTTTATCCTGTCCTGACGATCCTGTCGCATTCATAAATTTCCTTAGCATTTAACTCTGTCATTTTGCCCTGGATGACATTTCTTCAGAGTGCCGACGCAAACGTTCATATTGCTGCAATAGTTTTTTTTGATATGTTGGCTAGAGCGGATTCAAATCCAGCACAACATCAGTTCAGACAAAACAGGGTCGGGTAAATGGCAAAGGTATCACTGGAAAAAGACAAGATTAAGTTTCTGCTAGTCGAAGGCGTGCATCAGAAAGCGCTCGATAATCTTCGCGCTGCGGGTTACACCAATATCGAATTTCACAAGGGTGCGCTGGATACTGAACAGCTAAAAGAGTCCATCCGTGATGCCCATTTCATTGGTCTGCGATCCCGAACTCATCTGACTGAAGAGGTTATTGCCTGCGCTGAAAAACTGGTCGCTATCGGTTGCTTCTGTATCGGTACGAATCAGGTGGATTTGGCTGCGGCGGCGAAACGTGGCGTTCCGGTCTTTAACGCACCGTTCTCCAACACGCGTTCCGTTGCTGAGTTAGTCATTGGCGAACTGCTGCTGCTTCTGCGTGGTATTCCAGAAGCGAACGCAAAGGCACACCGTGGGATCTGGAACAAGCTGGCGTCAGGCTCTTTCGAGGCGCGTGGCAAAAAGCTAGGGATTATCGGTTACGGTCATATCGGGACACAGCTTGGTATTCTGGCGGAATCTCTGGGCATGAATGTCTTTTTCTACGACATCGAAAACAAGCTGCCGCTCGGTAACGCTACCCAGGTTCAACATCTTTCCGATCTGCTTAACATGAGCGACGTCGTGAGTCTGCATGTACCGGAAAATGCCTCCACCAAAAATATGATGGGCGAGCAAGAGCTGGCGCTCATGAAGCCGGGTTCACTGCTGATCAACGCCGCGCGTGGTACAGTTGTGGATATCCCAGCGTTGTGTGGCGCATTGAGAAGCAAGCATCTGGCAGGCGCCGCAATCGATGTCTTCCCGACCGAGCCGGCTACCAACACCGATCCGTTTACCTCTCCGCTGCTGGAGTTCGACAACGTGATCCTGACCCCGCATATCGGTGGATCAACTCAGGAAGCTCAGGAGAACATCGGTCTGGAAGTCGCGGGTAAGCTGAGCAAGTATTCCGATAACGGTTCAACGCTTTCTGCGGTGAACTTCCCGGAAGTGTCTCTGCCGCTCCACGGTGGCCGTCGTCTTCTGCACATCCACGAAAATCGTCCCGGCGTGCTGACGGCGATCAACCAGATCTTTGCAGAGCAGGGCGTGAACATCGCCGCACAGTATCTGCAAACTAACGCCCAGATGGGCTACGTGGTGATTGATATTGAAGCGGATGAAGATGTCGCTGAGAAAGCACTATTGAGCATGAAGGCGATTCCAGGAACGATTCGCGCGCGTCTGCTTTACTAAGGCTAGTGCTGTTTAATGCCCTCACCCCATCACTTTCACACGGGAGAGGGCGCAAACATTAAAAACGGTAACTGGCGTTACCGTTTTGTTTTACCGCCACTCCCACACCTTTGACGGCGTCACCACCGCGGGCAATGGGATATCCCATTTCTCGACCGGCAAAACATCGACACCCTGGCAATCATGCGCATATCCCACTGGATGCAGGCCGTACTGTTGCCAGTTTTGCAGCATGCGATCGTAAAACCCACCGCCCATACCTAAACGCTGCCCAGACTCATCAAACGCCACCAGCGGCGTAATAAGTACGTCCAGTCCGCTTAGCGGCAGCACGTCGCGCACGTCCAGTTTAGGTTCGGTGATTTTCAGACGATTGACCACCACCTCGCTGTGAGGATGATAATGCAGGAAGAGTAGATTACCCGGGCTGAACGGGTGCAATACGGGCAGATAAACCTTTTTACCGGCGCGCCACAGCTGGTCGATTAACGGCTGCGTATCCAGTTCCCCGTCGAAAGACAGAAAAAGGGCGACCGTGTTTGCCATCACAACAGGCGGATAGGCCATCATGCGCGCAGAAGCTTGTAGAGCGAATTGGGTTTGTTGTTCAGCGGATAACGCACGACGTCGTTTGCGAATTAACTGACGGATTTCTTGTCGGGAAGAAGGGACTTCGGGAAGTTGTGTCATGAAGGAAAATCGGTAGTAAGAAAAGTGGGAATCTCCGAGATGCCGCCGCAGGCTGTAACCCTTGAACCCTTGGTTCAAGGTGAATATGTCGTCATAGTCTTAAGGCTTCTCGGACGAACCGAGCATGCTCACCGACCATGGAGCGCCACATTCTTGTGGTATGAAATATCGGCTCAGGGGACTGGCCCGCTTGCGAACATCTCAGAGAAATTTTTTCTTCACAGTCACTCTACCATAGACAACTGCAAAGTGTTATTCAAACTTTTGTCCCGGTCTTTCGGGAGTGCGACCTTGATCAAGCAACGCTTGTTCGATGGTCTGCTGGAGCATTTTGATGCGTTGCTCCATGCTCGCCGCGTAGTCGCGGGTCTTCGCTTTTTCCTGAGTTAATTCATAGCTGATGTTCAACGCGGCGATGAAAACCAACTGCTCAGTATTTGTGACTCTAGTGCGTTCTTTTAAATCTTGCAACCGCTGATTCAAATCGTCCGCAGCCTGACTCAAAGCATCCCTTTGTTCAGGCGGACAATTCACTCGCAGCGAACGGCCAAAAATTTGGAGATCGACGGGTTGTGCAGACATGCCACCTTCCTGCTTATTGACTGCGCGACCTTCGCTCATAGCCCGGGGGCGGCGAAGGGGCGACACTATAGCTACCAAGATATGAAGATACAAGCCCTTTTCTGGTATCTCCAGGGTCCAAAGTGGTAGCATATCATGAATATTCTCCCTTTGATGACGAATGCTTATGTCTATACAGAACGAAATGCCTGGTTACAACGAAGTAAGCCAGTTACTTAACCAGCAGGGCGTGGGTTTGACCCCTGCTGAAATGCACGGTCTGATCAGTGGGATGCTGTGTGGCGGAAACAATGACAGCTCGTGGCAGCCGCTGCTTCACGACCTGACGAACGAAGGGCTGGCATTTGGTCATGAGCTGGCGGAAACGCTACGCAAAATGCACTCGGCAACCAGTGACGCGCTGGAAGACGATGGCTTCCTTTTTCAGCTTTATCTGCCTGATGGTGACGACATTAGCGTGTTCGATCGCGCTGACGCTCTGGCAGGCTGGGTAAACCACTATCTGCTAGGCCTGGGCATGTCGCAACCTAAGCTCGATAAAGTCACCGGAGAAGCGGGTGAAGCTATCGACGATCTGCGCAACATTGCGCAGCTTGGCTACGATGAAGACGAAGACCAGGAAGAGCTGGAAATGTCCGTCGAGGAGATAATTGAGTACGTGCGCGTTGCGGCGCTGCTGTGCCACGACACCTTTACGCGCTCACAGCCAACTGCACCGGAAGTTCGCAAACCGACCTTACATTAAGAAAAAGAACGCACAGGAGGGTGTCATGACTCAGCAAGAGTATCTTCGCCGTCGCCAGGCGCTGTTGGCAAAAATGCAGCCTGGAAGCGCTGCGCTGATTTTTGCAGCCCCGGAAGCCATTCGCAGCAATGACAGCGAGTATCCTTATCGACAAAGCAGCGATTTCTGGTACTTCACCGGGTTCAATGAACCAGAAGCATTACTGGTGCTGATTAAAAGCGATGACACCCACAACCATAGCGTTCTGTTTAACCGCGTTCGCGATCTCACTGCTGAAATCTGGTTTGGTCGCCGACTGGGACAAGAGGCCGCGCCCGAAAAGCTCGGCGTAGAACGCGCGTTGGCGTTTAGCGAAATCAACGAGCAGTTGTATCAGTTACTCAACGGTCTGGACGTGGTCTACCACGCTCAGGGCGAATATACCTATGCCGATGACATTGTTTTTGCGGCGCTGGATAAGCTTCGCAAAGGTTCACGGCAGAATTTAACGGCTCCTGCATCGCTCACCGACTGGCGTCCTGTCGTTCATGAAATGCGTCTGTTTAAATCGCCAGAAGAGATTGCCGTCTTGCGCCGTGCGGGTGAAATCAGCGCGCTGGCGCATACCCGAGCGATGGAAAAATGCCGTCCAGGACTGTTCGAGTATCAGCTCGAAGGCGAAATACTGCACGAATTCAGCCGCCATGGCGCGCGCTTCCCTTCCTACAACACCATTGTGGGCGGCGGTGAAAACGGCTGCATCCTTCACTACACCGAAAATGAAAGCGAGCTGCGTAATGGCGATCTGGTGTTAATCGACGCAGGTTGTGAATATCGAGGATACGCCGGTGATATCACCCGTACGTTCCCGGTTAACGGCAGGTTTACCCCTGCACAGCGCGCCATTTACGACATCGTTCTGGACTCGCTGGAAACGGCGTTGTCGCTTTTCCGTCCGGGAACATCGATTCAGGAAGTGACGAGCGTGGTGGTGCGCATCATGGTGACCGGGCTTGTGGAACTGGGCATTCTGAAAGGTGAAATTGACGAGTTGATTGCCGATAACGCCCACCGAGCATTCTTTATGCATGGCCTCAGCCACTGGCTGGGTCTGGACGTACATGATGTCGGTGGCTATGGCGTCGATCGTTCGCGAACGCTTGAGCCGGGTATGGTCATCACCGTCGAACCGGGTCTCTATATTGCGCCGGATGCGGATGTGCCTGCTCAATATCGCGGCATCGGTATCCGTATCGAAGACGATATCGTGATTACCGAAAACGGTAACGAAAACCTGACCGCAACCGTGGTGAAAAAGGCGGACGACATCGAAGCGTTAATGGCTGCGGCTCGCGCATGAGTATCATCATCGTTGGCGGTGGCATGACCGGCGCGACGCTGGCGCTGGCAATCTCGCAGCTCACGCACGGAACGCTGCCGGTTCATTTGATCGAAGCCGTTTCACCGCAGGGCGCGGATCATCCGGGTTTTGATGCTCGCGCTATTGCGCTGGCGCAAGGCACCTGTCAGCAGCTTGCACGCGTCGGGATCTGGCAGTCGATTGCCGAATGCGCGACGGCCATTAGTACCGTACACGTAAGCGATCGCGGCCATGCAGGTTTTGTAACGCTGGACGCGCAAGATTACCGCATCGATGCGCTCGGCCAGGTGGTTGAACTGCACGACGTCGGATTACGCTTGTTCCGTTTGTTGCAGGATGCACCTGGCGTCACGCTGCACTGCCCAGCGCGCGTCGCCAGCTTTACGCGTCGTGACGACGGCGTCAGCGTTACGCTCGACGACGGTCGTCTTCTGGAAGGGCAACTGTTGGTCGCAGCGGACGGTTCTCGTTCCGCGCTGGCGACCCAGTGCGGTATCGAATGGCGACAGCAGCCTTATGACCAGGCGGCGGTGATCGCCAACGTCTCAACCTCGGTTAATCCTGATGGTCGTGCGTTCGAGCGCTTTACTGAACATGGCCCGCTGGCGATGCTGCCGATGTCGAAAGGCCGTAGCTCGTTAGTCTGGAGCCACGCTCAGGAAAACATCGACGAGGTGATGGCGTGGTCGGATTCGCGTTTTTGCGATGAACTGCAAAAAGCTTTTGGCTGGCGGCTGGGTCGTGTTACTCATGCGGGTAAACGTTCTGCCTATCCGCTGGCGTTGACCACTGCATCACAATCTATTTCCCATCGCCTGGCGCTGGTCGGTAACGCCGCACAAACGCTGCACCCTATTGCGGGCCAGGGTTTTAACCTGGGTTTGCGCGATGTCATGAGCCTGGCTGAGACGCTGGCACTGGCATGGCAGGAGCAAAAAGATTGCGGCGCGTATCCGATCCTGTGCCAGTATCAAAAACGTCGTCAGACCGATAAAGAGGCGACAATCGGCGTGACCGACGGTCTGGTGCATCTTTTCGCGAATCGCTGGGCACCGTTGGTGGCCGGGCGCAACGCGGGGCTGATGGCGATGGAATTATTTACCCCGGCACGTGACGTGCTGGCGCAGCGGACCCTTGGTTGGGTCGCGCGTTAAGGAGTGAACTCAGTGCAGAATGTTGATGTTGCCATTGTGGGTGGCGGAATGGTTGGCCTGGCGCTGGCCTGTGGTTTGCAAGGCAGCGGCCTGCGCGTTGCTGTTCTTGAGCACTCTCCGCCGCAGCCTGTCGCGCATGACGCACCGCCTGAACTTCGCGTGTCGGCCATCAACGCAGCCAGTGAAAAGCTGCTGACGCGACTCGGCGTGTGGTCTGATATCACAGCGTTTCGTGCCAGTTGCTATCACGGGATGGAAGTGTGGGACAAAGACAGCTTTGGGCATATCGCTTTTGATGACGAGAGCATGGGCTATAGCCATCTGGGCCATATCGTTGAAAATGCCGTCATTCACCATGCCTTGTGGCGTAAAGCGCAGCAGTCTGGCGACGTTACGCTGATTGCACCTGCGCAAGTGCAGCAGGTCGCGTGGGGCGAAAACGAAGCTTTTATCACCCTGCAAAGCGGCGACATGCTGACCGCGCGTCTGGTCGTTGGCGCTGATGGGGCGAACTCCTGGCTACGCAACAAGGCCGATATCCCGCTGACATTCTGGGATTACCAGCATCATGCGCTGGTCGCGACCATTCGTACCGCTGAAGCGCATGGCGGCGTGGCGCGTCAGATTTTCCATAATGACGGTATCCTGGCGTTTCTGCCGCTGAGCGATCCGCACCTGTGCTCTATCGTCTGGTCCCTGGTGCCAGATAAAGCTCAGCAGATGCAGGAAGCCACGTCAGAAGTGTTCAATCAGGCGCTGTGTATGGCGTTTGATAATCGTCTTGGCCTGTGCGAGCTTGAAAGCGAGCGTCAGGTATTTCCGCTAACTGGTCGTTACGCGCGTCAGTTCGCCGCGCACCGACTGGCGTTGATTGGGGATGCGGCACACACCATCCATCCTTTGGCTGGACAGGGCGTGAACCTGGGCTTTATGGATGCGGCTGAACTGATCGAAGAACTTCGCCGTCTGCATCGCGAAGGTAAAGATATTGGTCAGCATCTGTATCTGCGTCGTTACGAACGTAGCCGCAAGCACAGTGCGGCAATGATGCTGGCCGGTATGCAGGGTTTCCGCGAGCTCTTTGCCGGGAACCATCCTGCCAAAAAGCTGCTTCGAGATATGGGTTTGAAACTGGCAGATACCCTACCGGGTGTTAAGCCGCAACTTCTTCGTCAGGCAATGGGTCTTAACGATCTCCCCGACTGGCTGCGTTAATTCGATCCCCATCACACTTTCTTCTCCCGGCCTTTGTGCCGGGAAAGCACTCTCGTTTGAAATAATCTAATTTCACGGCAATTTTCGCATTAGATTATCTAATCTAGCGTTTTTCACATCACGGAAATTCTGCATGTTTTTCCGCAGTAAATATCACCCTGCACTAAATAACGTGAAGTTATCGTTAACTTTATGCGGAGTTAATCGCATTTTCCTAGTGAATAGTTCTGTGGGCTTTTTAGCGTTTTTTGGTCATAAGCTAATGTGATGACCCATTTTACCTTATGGTTAATCGCCGGTTTCGGTGGTAACTTCAGGTAAAAGAGAACGTTTGCGTCGGCGTCCAGGCGTGATGTCGATGCCGGGTTTCGTGATGATTTTTTCATTGCGAAACGCAAGATAGCCCTGCTTATTCAACGAGGACAAGATGGCTCAACAAACTCCTTTATATGAACAACACACGTTATGCGGCGCGCGCATGGTGGATTTCCATGGCTGGATGATGCCACTGCATTACGGCTCACAGATTGATGAGCATCACGCGGTGCGTACCGACGCCGGTATGTTCGATGTGTCGCACATGACTATCGTCGATTTGCGCGGTAGCCGCACCCGGGAGTTTTTGCGCTATCTGTTGGCTAACGACGTCGCAAAACTAAAGACGCCGGGTAAAGCGCTCTATTCTGGAATGCTTAATGCTTCCGGTGGCGTTATCGACGATCTGATTGTTTATTACTTTACTGAAGATTTCTTCCGCCTCGTTGTTAACTCCGCTACCCGCGAAAAAGACCTCTCCTGGATTTCCCAACACGCCGAACCGTACTCCATTGACATCACCGTTCGTGACGACCTGTCGCTGATTGCCGTTCAGGGGCCGAACGCCCAGGCAAAAGCCGCAATGTTGTTTACGGATGAACAACGTCAGGCGACCGAAGGCATGAAACCGTTCTTTGGCGTGCAGTCCGGTGATTTGTTTATAGCCACCACGGGCTATACCGGTGAAGCCGGTTATGAAATTGCGATGCCGAACGAGAAGGCTGCTGAATTCTGGCACGCGCTGGTTGAAGCGGGTGTTAAGCCGGCAGGCCTGGGCGCGCGCGATACGCTGCGTCTGGAAGCCGGCATGAACTTATACAGCCAGGAAATGGACGAAACCGTTTCTCCACTGGCGGCCAACATGGGCTGGACCATTGCATGGGAACCTGCCGACCGTGAATTCATTGGCCGTGAAGCGCTGGAAATACAGCGCGAAAAAGGTACCGATCAGTTGGTTGGCCTGGTGATGACCGAGAAAGGGGTGCTGCGTAACGAGCTGCCGGTGCGTTTCACCGATAAACTTGGTAATCAGCATGAAGGCCACATTACCAGCGGCACATTCTCGCCGACGCTGGGTTACAGCATTGCGCTGGCGCGCGTCCCGGTCGGGATTGGCGAAACCGCCATTGTGCAAATTCGTAACCGCGAAATGCCGGTCAAAGTGACTAAACCGATTTTTGTTCGCGCCGGTAAGCCGGTCGCCTAATCATTTTTTATCAGGAGAATTCCAATGAGCAATGTGCCAGCAGAACTGAAATACAGTAAAGAACACGAATGGCTGCGCAAAGAAGCCGACGGCAGCTACACCGTAGGCATCACCGAGCATGCACAAGAGTTGCTGGGCGATATGGTCTTTGTGGATCTGCCCGATGTAGGTACGACCGTTAACGCGGGCGACGACTGCGCGGTAGCGGAGTCGGTCAAAGCGGCCTCTGATATCTATGCACCGGTCAGTGGCGAAATTGTTGCCGTCAACGATGCGCTGAGCGACTCCCCAGAGCTGGTCAATAGCGACCCGTACACCGATGGCTGGATCTTTAAAATCAAAGCCAGCGACGAAGCGGAAGTTGCCGCACTGCTGGACGCCACCGCTTACGCCGCCCTGTTAGAAGACGAGTAAGTATTTTCCCTCTCCCGGCGGGAGAGGGAGAAAACACATTCACCGCATGTTTCAGGAACCATCGCTCATGACACAGACTTTAAGCCAGCTTGAAAACCGTGGCGCTTTTATTGAACGCCACATTGGGCCGGATGCTCAGCAACAGCAGGAGATGCTAAAGACGGTTGGCGCGGATTCGTTAAACGCACTGATCGGCCAGATCGTGCCAAAAGACATCCAGCTCGCTACGCCGCCTCAGGTGGGTGATGCGACAACCGAATTTGCCGCGCTGGCAGAGCTGAAGGCGATTGCCGGCCTCAACAAGCGCTTTAAGTCTTACATAGGCATGGGTTACACCCCGGTGCAGTTGCCGCCGGTTATTCTGCGTAACATGCTGGAAAATCCAGGCTGGTATACCGCGTATACGCCGTATCAGCCAGAGGTGTCTCAGGGGCGTCTCGAAGCGCTGCTTAACTTCCAGCAGGTGACGCTGGATCTCACCGGTCTGGACATTGCGTCGGCCTCTTTACTGGACGAAGCGACCGCCGCTGCCGAAGCGATGGCGATGGCAAAACGTGTGAGCAAGCTGAAAAACGCCAACCGCTTCTTTGTCGCGGCTGACGTACATCCACAAACGCTGGATGTGGTGCGCACGCGTGCAGAAACCTTTGGCTTTGACGTCATCGTTGATGACGCTGATAAAGTGCTGGATCACCAGGATGTGTTTGGCGTGCTGTTGCAGCAGGTCGGAACCAGCGGTGAAGTACACGACTACCGTCAACTGATCGCCGAGCTGAAATCCCGCAAAGTGATCGTTAGCGTCGCGGCTGATTTTATGGCGCTGGTTCTGCTCAGCGCTCCTGGCAAACAGGGTGCAGACATTGTCTTCGGCTCCGCGCAGCGCTTTGGCGTGCCGATGGGCTACGGCGGTCCGCATGCAGCCTTCTTCGCCGGAAAAGACGAATTCAAACGCTCTATGCCTGGCCGTATTATCGGCGTGTCGAAAGACGCTGCCGGTAACACCGCGCTGCGCATGGCGATGCAGACTCGCGAGCAGCACATTCGCCGCGAGAAAGCGAACTCCAACATCTGTACCTCCCAGGTGCTGCTGGCCAACATTGCCAGCCTGTATGCCGTCTTCCATGGCCCTGTGGGTCTGAAGCGCATCGCGACGCGTATCCACCGTTTTGCGGATATCCTGGCGGCTGGTTTACAGCAGAAGGGCCTGAAGCTTCGCCATGCTCATTACTTCGACACGCTGTGCGTGGAAGTGGCGGATAAAGCCGCTGTTCTGGCGCGTGCAGAAGCCGCAGAGATCAACCTGCGCAGCGATATTCTGAATGCCGTCGGCATTACGCTTGATGAAACCACTTCTCGCGAAGATGTGCAGAATCTGTTCAACGTATTGCTTGGCGATGCGCACGGTCTGGATGTAGAAACCCTGGATAAAGACGTCGCGCACGATAGCCGCTCCATCCAGGAAAGCATGCTGCGTGATGACGCTATCCTGTCTCATCCGGTGTTTAACCGCTATCACAGCGAAACCGAGATGATGCGCTATATGCACTCTCTGGAACGCAAAGATCTGGCGCTGAATCAGGCAATGATCCCACTGGGATCCTGCACGATGAAGCTGAACGCCGCCGCGGAAATGATCCCAATCACCTGGCCTGAATTTTCTGAACTGCATCCATTCTGTCCGGTAGAACAGGCGGAAGGCTACCACCAGATGATTGGTCAGCTCTCAGACTGGTTAGTTAAGCTGACCGGATACGACGCGCTCTGCATGCAGCCAAACTCCGGCGCGCAGGGTGAATATGCGGGCTTGCTGGCGATTCGTCACTATCACGAGAGCCGCAACGACGGTCATCGCGATATCTGTCTGATCCCAAGCTCAGCACACGGTACTAACCCAGCATCCGCGCAGATGGCCGGAATGGAAGTGGTCGTCGTGGCCTGCGATAAAAACGGCAACATCGACCTGAACGATCTGCGTGCGAAAGCCGAGCAGGCGGGAGATAAGCTGTCCTGCATTATGGTCACGTACCCGTCTACCCACGGCGTGTACGAAGAGACCATCCGTGAAGTGTGCGAGATTGTGCATCAGTTCGGTGGTCAGGTTTACCTGGATGGCGCGAACATGAATGCGCAGGTCGGCATTACTTCTCCGGGCTTTATCGGCGCAGATGTGTCGCATCTCAACCTGCATAAAACCTTCTGTATTCCGCACGGTGGCGGTGGCCCGGGTATGGGTCCTATCGGTGTCAAAGCGCACCTGGCACCGTTTGTGCCAGGCCATAGCGTCGTGCAAATTGAAGGCATGCTCACCCGTCAGGGCGCGGTATCTGCCGCACCGTTTGGCAGTGCCTCTATTCTGCCAATCAGCTGGATGTACATCCGCATGATGGGTGCTGAAGGGCTGAAGCAGGCGAGCCAGGTGGCAATCCTGAATGCGAACTACATTGCGACCCGTCTGAAAGATGCCTATCCGGTGCTTTACACTGGCCGTGATGGTCGTGTGGCCCACGAATGTATTCTGGATATCCGCCCGCTGAAAGACGAAACCGGCATCAGCGAACTGGACATTGCGAAACGTCTTATCGACTACGGCTTCCATGCGCCAACCATGTCGTTCCCGGTGGCGGGTACGCTGATGGTTGAGCCGACCGAGTCGGAAAGTAAAGTTGAGCTGGACCGCTTTATCGATGCCATGCTCGCCATTCGCAGTGAAATTACCCGTGTGAAACAGGGTGAATGGACGCTGGAAGATAACCCGCTGGTCAATGCACCGCATACCCAGAATGAGCTGGTAGCGGAATGGAACCATGGTTATACCCGCGAAGTGGCCGTCTTCCCGGCAGGCGGAGCGAATAAGTACTGGCCGACCGTGAAACGTCTTGATGATGTTTACGGCGATCGTAATTTATTCTGTTCTTGCGTGCCGATGAGCGAATATCAGTAATCTTCTCACTGTAGTAACGTAGGCCGGGTAAGGCGCAGTTCATTGTCGCCGCCCGGCTTTTTTATTGGGAGAATAGAATGGGAATTGCCCTTGTGACGGGTGCCAGCCGCGGTATTGGTAAGGCCACCGCACTGCAACTTGCGCGCGAAGGCTACACCGTAGCCGTGAATTATCATCACAACATCAAGGCGGCGACCGATGTGGTCAATGCGATAGCCGAAGCGGGCGGAAAAGCCTTTGCGGTGCGCGCGGATATCAGCGATGAAGCGCAGGTGATGGCGATGTTCGACAGCCTCGATCGTGAGGGTGAACCGCTGACCGCGCTGGTCAACAATGCGGGCATCCTCTTTGAGCAAAGTACCATTGAAAACCTGACCGCCGAGCGTATCAACCGTGTGCTGGCGACCAACGTGACGGGCTATTTTCTTTGCTGTCGCGAAGCTGTTAAGCGAATGTCCTTCCGGCACGGCGGAAAAGGCGGGGCGATAGTGAATGTCTCGTCCGCTGCATCACGTTTGGGGGCACCGGGCGAATATGTGGATTATGCCGCCTCAAAAGGCGCGGTGGATTCATTGACGACAGGCTTATCGCTGGAGGTTGCTGTGCAGGGGATCCGCGTGAACGGCGTTCGTCCGGGATTAATCTACACCGATATCCATGCCTCGGGCGGCGAACCGGGCAGAGTCGATAGAGTAAAATCGCTTCTACCCATGCAGCGCGGCGGCCAGCCGGAAGAGGTGGCGCAGGCGATAGTGTGGTTGCTGAGTGAGAAAGCGTCGTACGTGACGGGCAGTTTTTTGGAACTCGCCGGGGGCAAGTAGCGCCCCGGCGAGTCTGGCGTTAAAGGGTTTCGCCGTTGCTGGCAATAACCGCTTTATACCAGTTAAAGCTCTTCTTACGGGAGCGAGACATATCGCCCGTTCCGTCGTCGTGTTTGTTCACATAGATAAAACCGTAACGCTTGCTGTACTGACCGGTGGTGAATGACACGCAGTCGATGCAGCCCCACGGAGTGTAGCCCATCAGATCCACACCATCGTAAGTGACGGCTTTCATCATCTCTTCGACGTGCGCGCGCAGATAGTCGATACGGTAGTCATCGTTGATGCTGCCGTCTTCTTCTACTTTGTCGTAAGCGCCAAAGCCATTTTCCACGATGAACAGCGGCTTTTGGTAGCGTTCGTACAGTTCACACAGCGCGTAGCGCAGACCAACAGGGTCAATCTGCCAGCCCCAGTCGGAGGCCTTAACATGCGGATTCGGCACGCTGCCTTCAAAGCCGGAAATCGCATCGCCGGTGCCGCCTTCTGCTTTCACCGCGTTGGTCATGTAGTAGCTGAAACCTAAGTAAGCGCAGGTTCCATCACGCAGGATCTGCTCATCGCCCGCTTCCATCTTGATGGAGAACCCGCGACGTTCCCACTCGTTCAGCACGTAAGATGGGTAATAACCACGGAGTTGGACGTCGGTGAACACATAGCGTTCGCGCATGGATTCCTGAGCAAACATCACGTCTTCTGGTTTGCAGGAGAAAGGATAGAGTGCCACCATCGCCAGCATGCAGCCGACCTGCATTTCAGGGTTAATGCGACGTGCGGCTTTCACCGCCAGGGCGCTGGCCACGAACTGGTGGTGTAGCACCTGATACATGGTCTCTTCCGGGTTTTCATGCTCGGTGTAAACCACGCCGGAACAGCAATAACCGAACAATGGCGCGCGCCAGTTGCGTTGGTTATTGATTTCGTTGAAGGTCATCCAGTATTTGACCTTGCTCTTGTAGCGCTCAAAGACCACTTCGGAGAAGCGGACGAAGAAGTCCACCACTTTACGGTTAGTCCAGCCGCCGTATTCCTGCACCAGATGCAACGGCATTTCGAAGTGGGAAAGGGTAATGACCGGTTCGATATTGTACTTCAACAGTTCATCGAACATGTCGTCGTAGAACTTCAGGCCTTCTTCGTTTGGCTGGGTTTCATCACCTTTTGGGAAGATACGCGTCCAGGCAATGGAGGTACGAAAACACTTAAAGCCCATCTCGGCGAACAGCTTGATGTCTTCTTTGTAATGACCGTGGAAGTCAATGGCTTCGTGGTTTGGATAATATTTGCCTTCGATCACTTCCTGAGTGATTTCACGCGGAACGCCGTGTGCGCCGCCGGTCAACACGTCACAAATGCTTGGTCCTTTGCCGCCTTTGTTCCAGCCGCCTTCAACCTGGTGAGCGGCAACCGCGCCGCCCCATAAAAAGTCTTTTGGTAAGGTAAGTTTTTTCATTTTTGCTAGTCTCATATAATGACCTGATGCTTTCGAGTCTAGCAAAGCGGAATTAAATGTCACGATATAACAATTCACGGTTTATGTGATTTGTTACATCAAAAAAACAGGCTGTTTTATTCCGCCAGTTTCCTCGCCAGTTTACGACCTAATGATTCAAGAATATAAATAACCGGGATTTGAGTGGTTATATCGTAGACGCCGCCAATGCGGGTTTGCAGCACATGCCAGGAGAGATTAAAGTCTGCCAGTTTGGCCAGACGTGAGTGTTCGTGGCTGGTGATCGACAGGACTTTACAGTTATGCAGGCTAAACTGGCTGGCAAAACGTAAGATCTCTTCGGTTTCGCCGGAGACGGACAGCACAATCGCCAGCGCGTTTTTGGCCATATCGTTGGTAACCGGGAAATAGGGGTCGTCGATATGATTACTGAATTTACCAATATTAGAAAAGAAACGAGCACCATATTTTGCCAGCGACCCCGATGTTCCCGCCCCGACAAAAATAATACGCTCTGACGATAATATAATATCCACTGCCTGTTCGAGCAGGATATCAAATTCTTCGTTATTGACACTGCGAAAGAAACTGATAATTTCACTGGCACCAAAATTCGCCTGCTGCGGCTCATTCTGTTCAAGGTATAATTTGAACCGCACGCGAAATTCCGAGTAGCCCTCGCAGTTGAGCTTGCGGCAAAAGCGCAGGACGGTCGTGGTGGAAACACCCGCCGCATCCGCCAGCTCGCGAATCGTCATGTACGTCACTTTGTCGCGGTTTTTGATGGCAAAGTTGTAGACCATCATCTCAAGATTATTGAGGCTGGCAATGGCGGAATGGGAGAACATACTCACTATGGCTACACTCACTCATCAGACTTTATCTTCAGGGAATAATACCATGCAGCCAAACGACATGACTTTTTTTCAGCGCTTCCAGGATGACATTCTGGCCGGGCGTAAAACCATCACCATTCGTGACCAAAGCGAATCGCATTTCAAGGCGGGCGATATTTTGCGCGTTGGGCGATTTGAAGACGAGGGCTACTTCTGCACCATTGAAGTGACGAGTATGTCGACCATTACGCTGGATACGCTGTCAGAAAAACATGCGCAGCAGGAGAACATGTCTCTTGATCAGCTTAAGCAGGTGATAGGCGAAATCTATCCTCTTCAGACCGAATTTTATGTGATTGATTTTAAATGTGTTTAAAGATTGAGTTAACAGGTGTGAGTTGAAATTTTGGCTCAAAACAATGATTTGTAAGGATTCGTCTGAAGTTTGATTTTATTTTAGCTAACAGGTGTTCACTGAAATCATTCTCAGTTAGCATAGTTAAGCGTTAATGATTATCTATGTTTTTTTCGGAGTCTCCTATGGTTAATAAGCCATTAACTACACAGGGATATTCACTGGCTGAGGAAGTAGCCAACAGTATTAGCCACGGCATTGGCCTCGTTTTTGGGATTGTAGGTTTGGTTCTGTTGTTGGTTCAGGCTATCGACGCGAATGCTAATGCGTTGGCCATCACCAGTTACAGTCTGTACGGCGGCAGCATGATTCTGCTGTTTCTCGCCTCCACGCTCTATCACGCCGTTCCACATCCGCGGGCGAAGATCTGGCTTAAGAAATTTGACCACTGCGCCATTTATCTGTTGATCGCCGGGACGTATACGCCGTTTCTGCTGGTGGGACTTAACTCGCCGCTGTCGCGCGGGCTAATGATTGTTATCTGGGGTCTGGCGCTGCTGGGGATCCTCTTTAAGCTCACTATTGCGCACCGCTTTAAACTGCTATCGCTTGTGACCTATCTGACGATGGGATGGCTGTCGTTAATCGTGATATATCAGTTGGCAATGAAACTCTCGGCAGGTGGCGTCACGCTGCTGGCTGTCGGTGGCATTGTTTATTCACTGGGCGTGATCTTCTACGTCTGTAAACGCATTCCGTACAATCACGCTATCTGGCATGGTTTTGTATTGGGCGGCAGCGTATGCCACTTCCTGGCGATCTATTTGTACGTCGGGTAGGCCTGAGAATATTGCCCGGCAGCGTTTGGCCTGCCGGGCACAGAAATCACTCTTCTAATGAATAAGGCAGCGGTTCGATGCTCAGCGTGTTGGCATCATCACGCACGCGGAATATGCTGCCTGCTTCCATATCGTTATTCATAACGACCTGTACCAATACGCGACCATCATCGAGTTGCACACCGGCCAGCACAGTACCGGTACGACGCCAGTTCTCACCCATTTTCAACTCAAGATCTTCACCGGCTTCCGGTACTCGGCTGGCGTTACCCGCCAGATACCACAGGGCGCGTTTGTTGGCACCGCGGAATTTGGCACGTGCCACCATCTCTTGCCCGGTGTAGCAGCCTTTTTTGAAACTGATGCCGCCAAGGGCTTGCAGGTTGGTAGCCTGCGGGATGAACTGCGCGCTGTTTGCGGCATCAATCACCGGCAATCCAGCTTCAATGTTCAATGCTAACCACTGCTGGCTATTATTGAGCTGTGCTTCGCCGCGCAGGGTGTCAGTGACGCGCTCGGCGGTGGCGGTATCCGTGACCAGCAGAAAGCGTTCATCAGGATGTTCAAACCACAGGAGGGACGTTGCGCCATCGTTGACCAGTGGTTTTTCGGCATCAGGCAGTGCGCCAAAGAGAGTCGTCAACGCAGCCCGCGCCTGAAAGCCCGCGACGCCCAGCAGGACTAGCTCATCGTCAGCGGCGATAGTGACTTTGGAGAACACTGCGTACTTTTTCAGTTCGGTCAGTTGTGCATCACGCAGGCTGCGGCGCTCTATAAAAGCAAATCCGTCCTGACGACGGAACAAACGCAGATTGCTCCACATCTTTCCTTTAGGGTCGCAGTGCGCCACCAGCAGGTGCTGATGTTCGGTCAACTGGCTGACATCGGCGGTGACCTGACCTTGCAGATACTTTTCGCCATCGGCACCGGTTACGGTAGCCAGTGCCCAGTCTTCAAGAGAAATAAGCGTCAGCGGCAGACGCGCGGAGGCGACGGGCTGGCGAGGAGAAAATGGGTTAAAAGCCATAGTGATGTCCTGAATTGCTTAACGCTTCGATAATGCCTAATGGTAAAAGAGACTGTAGTCATTGCAAGCGCTTTCAGCAGCTCAATCGTGCCTTATCGATATTCTGCGTAGTGCCACGCAATACAGAGTAATCCGCTCTATTCGTGTGGTTAATTCTGGAAGCATGCTCCCGGTTGGTAATATTCCAGTAAAGAAAGAGCAAAAAACACGTTACACTAGAAATCTTCCCTTAGAGGTAGAAGCAACGTTAAGCAGGAAATCAACATGGACATTAACAACAAGGCCCGTATTCACTGGGCGTGCCGTCGCGGCATGCGTGAACTTGATATTTCCGTCATGCCATTCTTTGAGTATGAGTACGACAGCTTAAGCGATGACGATAAGCGTCTGTTTATCCGCCTGCTGGAAAGTGACGATCCTGATTTATTCAACTGGCTGATGAATCACGGCAAACCCGCCGACACCGAGTTGCAACGGATGGTGCAATTAATTCAAACACGGAATCGGGAACGTGGTCCTGTGGCAATCTGATCTGCGCGTCTCGTGGCGCTCTCAGTGGATGTCGTTATTACTCCACGGATTGGTCGCGGCTTTCATTCTGCTGATGCCGTGGCCGCTCAGCTACACCCCTTTATGGCTGATTCTACTTTCGCTGGTGGTTTTCGACAGCGTTCGCAGCCAGCGGCGTATTAATGCCAGTCAGGGTGAAATTAAACTGCTGATGGATTCTCGCTTGCGCTGGCAAGGCAAAGAGTGGGAGATCGTTGGAACCCCCTGGATGCTCAGTTTTGGCATGATGTTGCGTTTACGCAAAGCGGAAGGCGGGCGTAAGCAGCATTTATGGCTGTCGGCAGATAGCATGGATGCCGATGAGTGGCGGGATCTGCGTCGGATGGTATTACAGCAACCGACGCACGGTCGATAACGAACTAGCTAAATTTTTCGGCCATTTCGCCCAGAATTTGTTCGCACCAGTTTTGTAGACGTTCATCGCTCAGGTCGTACTGATTAGTTTCGTCCAGGGCAAGCCCGACAAACAGCTGACCATCAGCAATAACTGGTTTCGGGCTGGTGAATTCATACCCTTCGGTCGGCCAGTAGCCAATAAAGGAAACGCCTTTGGGTGTAAGTTTATCGTGCAACATACCGAGTGCATCCAGGAACCATTCGCCATATCCTAACTGGTCGCCCATACCGTACAACGCGATGATTTTGCCTTCCAAATTGAGCGAATCGAGCTGATCCCAAATGGCTTCCCAGTCTTCCTGCAGTTCACCAAAGTCCCAGGTTGGGATACCAAGAATCAGGACGTCGTACTGCTCCATCTCGGTGGGGGCGTCGTCTTTGAGATTATGCAGAGTGACCAGTTCTGGGCCAATGATGTCGCGAATTTTTTCCGCCGCCATCTCGGTGTAGCAGGTGCTGGAACCATAAAACAAACCAATATTCATCGCGTAAACGTCTCAATACTTGCTATGACTTTGCGCGCATTGTATCAGAAACCTGTACCATTACGTCATAATGGCCGATAGCAGAACCAAAGGGGCAGACGTGGAAAAGGATCTCGCGCTCATCGAACAATTTCTTGATGCGCTCTGGCTGGAAAAGAACCTGGCGGAGAACACGCTCAGTGCCTATCGCCGCGATTTGACGATGCTGGTTGAGTGGCTCGCACATCGTGGGCTGTCGTTAGAACAGGCTCAGAGAGACGACCTTCAAGCGCTACTGGCGGAACGCAAGGATGGCGGTTATAAAGCCACCAGCTCAGCGCGATTGTTGAGCGCAATGCGACGGCTGTTTCAGCATCTTTATCGTGAAAAGCGTCGTAATGATGACCCCAGCGCGCTGCTGGCATCCCCTAAACTTCCACAGCGATTGCCAAAAGATCTCAGCGAAGCGCAAGTGGGGAGATTATTACAGTCACCCGCAGTTGACCTGCCGCTGGAGTTACGCGATAAAGCCATGCTTGAGGTGCTTTATGCCACTGGCCTGCGCGTTTCAGAACTGGTCGGGCTGACCATGAGCGATATCAGTTTGCGTCAGGGCGTAGTGCGCGTGATAGGTAAAGGAAACAAAGAACGTCTGGTGCCGCTGGGTGAAGAGGCGGTTTACTGGGTCGAGACGTATCTAGAGCACGGTCGCCCGTGGCTTCTGAACGGAGTCTCGATTGACGTTCTGTTCCCGAGCCAACGTGCGCAGCAAATGACGCGACAAACCTTCTGGCATCGTATAAAGCATTACGCCACACTGGCGGGTATCGACAGTGAAAAACTGTCGCCGCACGTTCTGCGTCATGCTTTCGCCACGCATTTGCTCAATCATGGCGCTGATTTGCGCGTGGTGCAGATGCTACTAGGGCACAGCGATCTTTCAACGACGCAAATATACACCCATGTCGCGACGGAACGCCTGCGGCAGTTACATCAACAGCACCACCCTCGAGCGTGAGTGCCGACGAATTGTTATAGGATCGAATATGAAAAAGTCTTTAGTGCTGTTCTCTTTGCTGGCAGCGTCGTTTACCGGTTTTGCCCACGCTGATGATGCAGCGATAAAACAGTCGCTCGCCAAGCTTGGCGTGGCGAGCGGTGATGTTCAACCTTCACCGGTTGCAGGAATGAAAACCGTGCTGACTAACAGTGGCGTGCTGTATGTCACCGAAGACGGTAAACACATCATTCAGGGCCCGATGTATGACGTCAGCGGCGCTCAGCCGGTCAACGTAACGAATCAACTGCTGATGAAAAATCTCAACGCCCTCGCAAAAGAGATGATCGTCTACAAAGCGGCACAGGAAAAACACGTTATTACCGTCTTCACTGACATCACCTGCGGCTATTGCCACAAGCTGCATGAAGAGATGAAAGACTACAACGCGTTAGGTATTACTGTGCGTTATCTGGCCTTCCCGCGCGCGGGTGTGCAGAGCCAGCCAGAGCAGGACATGAAAGCTATCTGGTGTGCGAAAGACCGTAATAAAGCCTTCGACGATGCGATGAACGGTAAAGGTGTTAAGCCTGCCAGCTGTGATATCGACATTGCTAACCACTACGCGCTGGGCGTGCAATTTGGTGTGACCGGTACGCCAGCTATTGTGCTCAGTAACGGTTATGTCGTTCCTGGTTATCAGGGGCCGAAAGAGATGAAAGAGTTTCTCGACGCACACCAGAAACAGACTGGCGGTAAATAATTCGCGTGAAATCAACGATACAACTGCGCCGCCGTGAGGTGGACGAAACCGTCGATTTACCTGCTGACCTCTCGCCGCTGTTGCGTCGTTTGTACGCCGGTCGCGGCGTTCGCCATGCTGACGACCTTGAGCGTAGCGTCAAAGGGATGCTGCCCTGGCAACAGCTGAGCGGCGTTGAAAAAGCCGCTGAATTACTTTACGACGCTTTTCGCGAAGGTATTCGCATTGTCGTGGTCGGTGATTTTGATGCTGACGGTGCAACCAGCACGGCGCTGAGCGTGCTCAGCCTGCGCGCGCTCGGCTGTGATAACGTCGCCTATCTGGTGCCAAACCGCTTTGAAGATGGTTATGGACTCAGCCCGGAAGTGGTCGATCAGGCTCATGCTCGCGGCGCGCAGATGATCTTAACCGTTGATAACGGGATCTCGTCACACGATGGGGTCGATCGAGCCCATCAGCTTGGGATCCCAGTCATTGTCACCGATCACCATTTGCCGGGTGACATACTGCCTGCTGCAGAAGCGATCATTAATCCTAACCTGCGCGAGTGCAATTTCCCGTCGAAGTCGCTTGCGGGCGTGGGGGTGGCGTTCTACTTGATGCTGGCGCTGCGCACGTTGCTGCGTGACAAGGGATGGTTTGAAGCACGTGGTATCGCGGTGCCGAATCTGGCGGAATATCTTGATCTGGTGGCACTGGGTACGGTGGCGGACGTTGTGCCGCTGGATACCAATAATCGTATTCTGACCTGGCAAGGGTTAGGCCGCATTCGGGCGGGTAAATGCCGTCCGGGAATCAAAGCGCTGCTGGAAATTTCTAACCGAGATGCGCAAAAGCTGGCGGCAAGCGATTTAGGTTTTGCGCTGGGTCCTCGCCTTAATGCAGCAGGACGGCTCGATGACATGTCGGTCGGCGTCGCGTTGCTGCTGTGTGACAACGTCGGCGAGGCGCGCGTGCTGGCGAACGAGCTGGATGCGCTGAATCAGACTCGCAAAGAGATTGAGCAGGGCATGCAGGCAGAAGCGTTAACCCTGTGCGAGAAACTCGAACTCAGTGGTGACACACTCCCCGGTGGTCTGGCGATGTACCATCCAGAGTGGCACCAGGGCGTGGTGGGGATTTTGGCCTCACGCATTAAGGAGCGCTTCCACCGCCCTGTGATCGCTTTTGCCCCTGCGGGTGACGGCACGCTTAAAGGTTCTGGTCGTTCGATTCAGGGGCTGCATATGCGTGACGCGCTTGAGCGTCTGCATACGCTGCATCCTGAACTTATCATCAAATTTGGCGGCCATGCGATGGCGGCAGGTTTGTCGTTAGAAGAGGCTAAATTCGAAGAGTTTCAGCGGCTTTTCGGTGAACTTGTCACGCAATGGCTGGATCCCGCACTGCTCCAGGGGGAAGTGATTTCCGACGGCGCACTGTCGCCAGCGGAGATGACCATGGAAGTGGCACAAATGCTGCGCGATGCAGGGCCATGGGGACAAATGTTCCCCGAGCCACTGTTCGACGGGCGTTTTCGCCTGCTGCAACAGCGTCTGGTGGGCGAGCGTCACCTGAAAGTGATGGTGGAACCGGTAGGCGGCGGACCGTTGCTGGACGGGATTGCTTTTAACGTGGATACCGCCATCTGGCCGGACAATGGCGTACGTGAAGTCGAGCTTGCTTACAAACTGGATATTAACGAGTTTCGCGGCAACCGCAGCCTGCAAATCATCATCGACAATATCTGGCCAATTTAGCGCCACTAATCTCTATAAAAAAGAGCGCGGATTCGGTACAATCCCGCTCTTATCACCGCATTTTGACTAGTCCAATAAAGAAAAAAAGACCATGTTTGAAATTAATCCGGTAAAAAACCGCATTCAAGACCTCACGGAGCGTTCCAACGTTCTTAGGGGGTATCTTTGACTATGATGCGAAGAAAGAACGTCTCGAAGAGGTAAACGCCGAGCTGGAGCAGCCGGACGTCTGGAACGAACCCGAGCGCGCACAGGCGCTGGGCAAGGAACGTTCCTCCCTCGAAGCCATCGTTGATACGCTGGATCAAATGTCTCAGGGGCTGGAAGATGTTTCCGGTCTGCTGGAATTAGCCGTCGAAGCCGACGACGAAGAAACCTTCAACGAAACTATTGCTGAACTCGACGTGCTGGATGAAAAGCTGGCACAGCTTGAATTCCGTCGCATGTTCTCCGGCGAATACGACAGCGCAGACTGCTATCTCGATATCCAGGCAGGTTCTGGTGGTACAGAAGCGCAGGACTGGGCGAGCATGCTGGCGCGTATGTATTTGCGCTGGGCTGAAGCGCGAGGATTCAAAACCGAGATCATCGAAGAGTCTGAAGGTGAAGTGGCGGGTATTAAATCCATCACTATCAAGATTATTGGCGATTATGCCTACGGCTGGCTGCGTACTGAAACGGGCGTACATCGCCTAGTGCGTAAGAGCCCGTTCGATTCTGGCGGCCGTCGTCACACCTCCTTCAGCTCTGCGTTTGTGTATCCGGAAGTCGATGAAGATATTGATATCGAAATCAATCCGGCGGATCTGCGCATCGACGTTTATCGCGCATCCGGCGCGGGCGGCCAGCACGTTAACCGAACTGAATCGGCGGTGCGTATTACTCACCTTCCGACCAACACGGTCACCCAGTGTCAGAACGACCGTTCGCAGCACAAGAATAAAGACCAGGCCATGAAGCAGATGAAAGCGAAGCTTTATGAGCTGGAGATGCAGAAGAAAAATGCTGAGAAACAGGTGATGGAAGATAACAAATCTGACATCGGCTGGGGCAGCCAGATTCGTTCTTATGTCCTTGATGACGCCCGCATTAAAGACTTGCGTACCGGGGTTGAAACCCGCAACACGCAGGCGGTGCTGGACGGCAGTCTGGACCAATTTATCGAAGCAAGTTTGAAAGCAGGGTTATGAGGAACCAACATGTCTGAACAACAAGCACAGGGCACTGACGCGGTAGTCGATCTTAATAACGAACTGAAATCTCGTCGCGAGAAGCTGGCTGCGCTGCGTGAGCAGGGCATTCCCTTCCCGAACGATTTTCGTCGCGATCGTACCTCAGACCAGCTTCACGCTGACTTCGATGCGAAAGAAAACGAAGAGCTGGAAGCACTGAATATCGAAGTGTCCGTTGCAGGCCGCATGATGACCCGCCGTATTATGGGCAAAGCGTCCTTCGTAACGTTACAGGACGTTGGCGGTCGCATTCAGCTGTACGTTTCTCGCGACGATCTGCCAGAAGGCATTTATAACGAACAGTTCAAGAAGTGGGATCTGGGCGATATCCTGGGCGCGAAAGGTAAGTTGTTCAAGACGAAGACCGGTGAACTGTCTATCCACTGTACCGAACTGCGTTTGCTGACCAAAGCACTGCGTCCTCTGCCGGACAAATTCCACGGCCTGCAGGATCAGGAAGCGCGCTACCGTCAGCGTTACCTGGATCTCATCGCTAATGATGAATCCCGCAAGACCTTTAAAATCCGCTCCCAGATTATGGCCGGTATCCGTCAGTTCATGGTGGGTCGCGACTTTATGGAAGTGGAAACGCCAATGATGCAGGTGATTCCGGGTGGCGCTTCTGCGCGTCCGTTCATTACCCATCATAATGCGCTGGATCTGGACATGTACCTGCGTATCGCGCCGGAACTGTACCTGAAGCGTCTGGTGGTCGGCGGCTTCGAGCGCGTGTTCGAAATCAACCGTAACTTCCGTAACGAAGGCATCTCCGTTCGCCATAACCCAGAGTTCACCATGATGGAACTCTATATGGCGTATGCAGATTATAAAGATCTGATCGAGCTGACCGAATCCCTGTTCCGCACCCTGGCGCAGGACATTCTGGGCACCACCGAAGTGCCTTACGGCGAAGAGGTGTTCGACTTTGGTAAGCCGTTCGTGAAGCTGACCATGCGTGAAGCGATTAAAAAGTATCGTCCAGAAACCGAAATGGCCGATCTGGATAATTTCGATTCCGCGAAAGCGATCGCTGAAAGCATTGGCATCAAGGTTGAGAAAAGCTGGGGTCAGGGCCGTATCGTGACCGAGATCTTTGAAGAAGTGGCAGAAGCGCATCTGATTCAGCCAACGTTCATCACTGAGTACCCGGCAGAAGTCTCTCCGCTGGCGCGTCGTAATGACGAAAACCCAGAGATCACCGATCGCTTTGAGTTCTTCATCGGTGGTCGCGAAATCGGTAACGGTTTCAGCGAGCTGAACGACGCTCAGGACCAGGCTCAGCGCTTCCAGGATCAGGTGGATGCGAAAGCGGCAGGCGACGACGAAGCGATGTTCTTCGACGAAGACTACGTGACCGCACTGGAGCATGGCTTACCGCCGACTGCGGGTCTGGGTATCGGTATCGATCGTATGGTTATGCTGTTCACCAACAGCCATACCATTCGTGACGTGATCCTGTTCCCGGCAATGCGTCCGGTAAAATAGGTCAATAAGCTCTAAAAGAAGCCTCGGCGTGAATCACGTCGGGGCTTTTTTATTGCGTTGATTTTGCAGCAAACTGTCTGAGCCTGGCATGGGCAGTCGCGGCTTCCGAGACCATCCACGGGCTAAATGCCCACGGCGTTGTTTCTAGCGCGCTAAACAGGGCATCAAGCTCTACCCATTTGAACTCCATCACCTCGTCCAGATTCACCCGCACAGCGCTGGTCACTCGCGCCGCAAAGACCGGACAAAGCTCGTTTTCAACAATGCCGGAAGGGTCGGTCTCGCAGTAGCGAAATTCAGTGGCGATGGGCGTGATGTCGGCAATATCAACGCCAACTTCGAAGCGGCAGCGGCGAACAATCGCCTGTTCTGCGGTTTCGCCCAGTTGTGGATGCCCACAGACCGAGTTAGTCCAGACGCCGGGCCAGGCTTTTTTGTTCAATGCGCGACGAGTCACAAGGCACTGGCCTCGTTCGTTAAACAGCCACGATGAGAAGGCCAGATGCAGGTGAGTGTGTGAAGTGTGCGCGGCGTACTTCTCCTGGGTGCCGATCGCTTCTCCCTGGTCGTTAACCAAAATGACGTGTTCTTGTATGCTCATTCCGACTCCAGTACCCGAAATACGGGATGTCGATATTATATCGCACTATGAAGTAACGGGTTTGTCCTGCTGAGCGGAATAGGGGATGAGCGGCAAAGATTGGCAACAGAATTAAGGCTGTTATCATAGGACGCCATTTACGTTGACCGAGGATCTGTTTTGTTTGCAGGAAGCCTGATAAGAAATCCCCTTTCCGCTGCTTTATGTCTGATGCTGGCTCTGCTGTTAGCGGGCTGCTCTGGCAGCAAATCATCGGGTAGCGACTCCGGAGCGGTCTATACCGTTAAGCGCGGCGACACCTTGTATCGCATCTCACGCACAACGGGGACCAGCGTGAAGGATCTGGCACGCCTGAACAATATTTCTGCGCCGTATACCATTGAAGTCGGACAACGACTTAAGGTTAATGGCGGCAGTTCATCTGCGAAAAAATCGTCCTCGAAGAGCAGCAAAACCGCAGCGGTCACGCCATCCTATGCCGTGCCTAAATCCTCATGGCCGCCAGTGGGTCAGCGATGCTGGGTATGGCCTGCAAGCGGCAAAGTGGCTGTCCCGTATTCCACCGCAGAGGGTGGGAATAAAGGGATTGATATCGCAGGAACCCGCGGCTCTCCCGTATATGCATCCGGGGCAGGGAAGGTTGTTTATGTTGGCGACCAGCTACGAGGTTATGGCAACTTAATCATGATTAAGCACGGTGAAGATTACATCACGGCGTATGCACACAACGATTCGCTTCTCGTGAATAACGGACAGAACGTTAAGGCCGGGCAGAAGATTGCGACAATGGGAAGTACGGGCGCGAGCACAGTGGCTCTCCATTTCCAGATCCGCTATCGCGCCACGGCCATCGATCCGCAGCGCTATCTTCCCGCCCAGGGCGCAAAGCCGAAATGTTAGGTGGTCAATTAAACATCACTTAGCAACAAAGAGGCTTGTCTGAAAAAGCGTAAGGTCTATAATGCCTTACGCACCTCAAAGCGGGCGTAGTTCAATGGTAGAACGAGAGCTTCCCAAGCTCTATACGAGGGTTCGATTCCCTTCGCCCGCTCCAGATTTACCCTAACGTATTCATTCCTCAGCTTTTTCCTGATTCATACGTGACGGCGCTCGTGATCTTCCTACAAAGGGGTCATACAGCCGATGGCACAGCGTGATAATCTCTATCGACGTCCAAGCGGTATCTATGTTCTGCGGATCACCGTTCCGGTTCGTTATCGCGCCCTGATAGGGCAGCGTGAAATTCATGCATCTACTCGCACAACCCACCTTGCAAATGCCAGAGCTATTGCCGCGCGTTTGCTGGAGAAGTGGTATGCGTCTCTGGAAGAGTTCAGGCAAGTGGATAAAGAGAAGATCAGGGGCAATGCCCCATTGTTGACTGGCGCTGGCAAAATCAGCCTGGCATTGTTTTGCGATTCATTTGGGGTTGGGGTTGAGACTGTCGTCCAGCATCTTCTGGCAGACAATGTGCCGCTGTATGCCCTTGTATCGAACCAGCGTGGCTTTCTGATTGATGATTTCAGCACGCTTGAGCGTGATCCTGATACGCATGGGTTCGTTTTGAATAACATTGCGTATGACGGTGCTGAGGCTGCGGTGAACGGCTATATGCAGCTTTACCAGCCGCAGTTTGCCCTTGTTGAATTGCTGAACGGGCGACAGGTTGAGGTTACGGCATTCAGGGCTAACAACGGCAATCCTCTTTCCCTCTGGTTGTTGGATTTACCCGGGGTGACGCTGAATGCAAGTTCTTTGTTCATCAACAACGTGCAGGCTGAAAAACTGCGTAGCGCTTGGGATAAGGCGCTTACGAAATCAGAGCCAACATTAAGTGCTCTGCCATGCGCTCCGGTAGGTGTAACACCAGCGATTCCTGTAGCCTCTATCATTAATCCGTATTGCAACCCTACGTATGCGAGCATGACGGTTTCAGCATTGCTGGAAGCGTTTTTGGTCTATAAAAATACGGGCGATATTAAGCTAGCCAGCGAGGGGAAAATTCGTTCCAGAATTGAACACTTCGTGGAGATAATGGGCGATTTAACTCTAGGTGAACTGAATCGTGACGTTGTGAAGGATTACATCACCAAAATGCAGAATATGCCCGGTAATCTGTATTTAATGCGTCGAAAATACAAGATTTCAGATACGCAAAAGCTTATTGAAATAGCGCTAGCTGATGGCCAGCCAGTTATGAGTCGAGATGCCATTGGCAGGCATATTGAGTCACTGGGTTCTATGCTCAAATGGGCTAAGAGCGAACGTTACCTTTTTGATAACCCTGCTGAGAATGTGCTGGCTCAGCGCCGCGTGATGGTGCGTGAGCAGGATCGCCGCGACCTCTTCACCGACGAGGAACTAGAGCAAATTTTCTCGGCTGACTGGTTTAAGAAAGGCGCGGGAAAGCCCAATCAATACGGACGTTATACGAGCTTCCGCCCGTTTCACTACTGGTTGCCTCTGTTGGCATTATATGTGGGTGGGCGCATCAATGAGCTTTGCCAGCTTTATCTGACGGATATTCGCGAAGATAAAAACGGGATTGCCTATATTGATTTTAACCTTGGTGCGCCGGATAAGGTGATGGATGAAGAAGTGCAGGCTGGTGGCGATAAATCATTAAAGACGGTGAATGCGATCCGTCAGGTCCCAATTCATCCGCGACTTATCGAGCTAGGGCTGCTGGAGTATATAGATGCATTGAAAGCTGCTGGGTATGATCGTCTTTTCCCTGAGTTGAAGCACAACAAAATCAAAGGATATCGTGCCGCTGCCTCAAAATGGTTTAACGAAAACTACTTTGGCAAAGTCCTCGGTTTTACCCGTGACGGTAAGAAAACGTTCCATTCGCTGCGGCATACTTTCATCAACGCCGTAGACAAGTTTGAGACCAACGAACGCACGATTGCGCAGCTTGTTGGGCATGTTCGGGGCAGCACTACCGCGATGACAACCTATCGTAAGGATACTGATGTGGGAGAGCAATTGGGCGTGATTTCGCAGCTTCGCTACAGGTTGCCTGATATTGCACAGTTCGACTCGCAAGCGGGTATCAAGGCGGTCATCGACGCACGGCGCAGACATAAATCATAGGATGTGCCAAACGCGCCAGGAAGCTCTGTGGCGCGTTTTTTATCAAGGGTAGTGGAAATCATGGTGCGGAATTCGCGGCGCTTTCGTAGCTCGACTGGCGAAGCTAGATGAATCAGATGTAACCTTCAACAAGCAGCCTCTTTCGCAACATTTAAACAACTAGCGGAGTATGGATGTTAATGGCGACCTACAGACAAATTGCCGATGATGTTAAATCCCGGACGGGGAAAGCAGTCAAAACATGCTGGATCGCTCATGTTAAGTCATTGCATGGGCTAACCCGTAGCGTGTCACCGAACCGGATTAGCACCGAAAGCCGGGTTTATCCTTGCCCTGATAAATGGGTTGCGGAGATCGAGCAATCAATGAGAAATCTGGGCGAGCTTTAGCTTTACCGCGCCGCTTAACTTTTGAGGGGGGTTGCCTCTATAAGGAAAAGTCTGCCACTGCCGAAGTTTTTGAACGCAATGCCTGAAAGTGGGGCTGGCAAACCTAGGACATCCACCTTTTGGCGCGACAAATTTTTCCTGTAGCTTTTGAAGTGTAGGTTGGTGGGCTGGTGAGTGCTGAGCTGAAGCTTCAAGACAACAAGAACTTAATTCTGGTGTTGTCTTTTCTTTTTAACTTCTTGTTTTGTTTTATATGTTTTATTAAACCTCTTTTCTGGGGAGCAAAACTAGCCCTAAGGACCGATGCGATGATTTGCAGTGAGGCCCTTGGCTAATCAGGCTTCCAGAGTTGTAACCTCTTTTCTGGGTCCCTGCTTGGATCGGCGATGTGAACTACTCTGCTTTAAAAAAGGCTCACGACGTAAGCCCTTTGCAAAACATGATAAATCACTATTGGATATTGGTTATGCAAGTCCAAGACTCAGCACCTTGCATAACCTCACGCACTCTGGCATACGCCGCCTTTCGGAACTAGACCAGTGGGTAATAGTGCGATCCCTCTTTTCACCCCGGCTCCGCTACGCTAGCGGCAGAGCCTTGTTGATGCGCCATTTCGGGTAAGCGTCTGTATACCAAAACCCCGACAATGTATTCCAATAGTAACATTTTGAATCTATGGTTCAACATGATTTTGATTCGACTTGGCACCCAACAGCACGAATGTCAGGTCTTCACCGTTAGGCATTGCGCTCAACACCATGCCAACAAACGACCGTTTTCTGGCACCTCTTCGCAGGTATCTTCCGGGATGTTGAAAAATTAGCCTTGGCAATTGTTGGCAGGCGTCCTATTGTTGACACCGTTTTCTGACAGGTATTGAGAGGTGTTGAGAATGGCGATTTTTGGCTACGGGCGTGTTTCGACATCGCAGCAGGATACTGAGAACCAGCGTCTGGAACTTGAACAAGCTGGGTGGGCGTTCGACTTTTGGTTTACTGATGTTGTTAGCGGGAAAACCCCTGCTATGCAGCGCAAAGCATTTTCAGAGTTGCTGGGCAAGATCAGGGACGATGAAACACTGGTTGTTGCAAAACTCGACCGTTTGGGGCGTGATGCTATTGATGTGCTACAGACAGTCCGAATGCTATCTGATCGCGGCATCAAGGTGATAGTCCATCAACTTGGGAATACTGATCTGACCTCTGCTGCCGGGAAACTGCTATTGTCGATGTTGGCGGCTGTAGCTGAGATGGAGCGTGATCTACTGATTGAACGCACTCAGGCGGGGTTATCACGAGCAAAAGCCGAAGGCAAGAAATTGGGCAGACCTTCTAAAATCGCACCAGAAGCCCGTAGGGCGATTATAGAGAAAAAGAATAGCGGAACTAGTATCAGTGCGTTAGCGCGTGAATACGGTGTTTCTAGAGCTACTATTACCGCTACCTTTGATTAATCTTCAATGTTCACATACCTGATTGGCAGGTTTGATAAACCAATGCTTCAATTTCTTGCGGTTTTTTTGCAGCCATGTCTTTGTAAACCATGCCAGCAAGTGCATGGGCAAAAACAATATTACTCTCAGTGATGCCGGGTTTGCCTCTGAGATCTTCAATTTGTTGTTGGTAGACAGAAGCTGGGTTGTGTTCGTCTCGCCCGATGGCAATATTTTTTGCCATCGTTGACCATGCAGTGCAGACAGTATCGTTAGCATATCTCTTCAACGAGCTTTCCAACACCTTATCACCTGTAATGGCATGCTGCGCCCACGCTGAATTGTTGGCGATAAACTTTTTGGAGCCAGTGGCAATACCGTATTCGATGCGAATGCCATTATCGTGATAGCTACCGTCAGCGTCTTTACTCGCCAGTTTTAAAGAAACACGACAGCCTGGAATTGTTTTATGTTCTTTAACTGAAACAAAGACAGTATCCGTGTCGCACTCAGCAAAGCTGTATTCAGGGTTCACGTATGTATTTGTTTTAACCAATAACCCGGTTAGTCCGTCTTTGTAGCCTTTTGCTGGCAGTGTTTTAAAGGCGTTCCGATCGCCATTTTTTATCGCTTCCCGAAAGTGATCCATCCCAATACGGGTTGCCAGTTGATCAATGCTCTCTGCTGCATAAGATGCAGATGACGCAGCGATTAATATAATGGTCAGCACAGACTTGGCTGAAAAACCGGGCTTACTAAGCCGTGTTTTTGACATGTTTTATCCCTCAGAATCCACCCCAGCGGTGTCAGTTATCGCATCATAGACCATTGATTTAAAATGTCACTATTGGAGCGTGGCTCTTTAGTGGACATCTGCGCAAATTCAGGTCATGAAAATGACCCTGAGAAAACTGTTTGGACAACGAGTAAAAGAGCTGCGTATAGCGACCGGAATGAGTCAGGAAGCCTTTGCCGATCGGTGTGGATTTGCTCGTAGCTATATGAGCCGCATTGAACGCGGTGGCTCTAATGCGTCTTTGGATGCGATTGAGGTGCTGGCTTATGCTCTGAGTGTTGAGCCGTGGCAACTGTTGGTATCTGATTCATCTGAAGATAACGACCCTGAACTGTTGGTTCCATACGCGGCCGATGGTTCCTGTTTTCACCCCGGTTTGGCGAGCACCCGTGATGGCTCGTTTGGCGTAGGTGATAAAACGGCTCAGAAGCGTTTTGGCACATTTCCCGAGGCTCTTGAGTATCTCCGTAGCATGGAGACAGCAAAATGGCGTAGGCCTAATCCTAGCGGCAACTGGGGTATTGTTTCGGCAGTGCGGTGGGACAAATTGAGAAAGTGACGTAAGTGTAAGTTTATAAATTCTGGGTGCTGTGTTAATGAACAGTATTCTTTGGCAAAAGGTGAGCCTTCTTTGAATCAGTCTCACTCTTCTGTAAGAGTCGACTAAACATCGAGAACCAGGTGCGTTACGTAGGCGTTACAGTGGCGTTTCACTTCTGCAATGGAGAGCGTTTTTGAACAATAATCGTTTAATATCATATAGTTTACTAACCTGTCTGAGTGATCTTGAATTACTGTCGCTTCATTCCGAAATTTTAACGCAGTTGCGTTTGAGAGGTATCATTCGCACTAAGAACAATCCTGTAGGTGACTATGCCGAATGGCTAGTTTCTAAGGCGTTATGTATGACTCTTCTCAGCAATTCATCTGCTGGTGCTGACGCCATCGACACTGATGGCAAGAAGGTTCAGATCAAAGCGAGGAGAGTCACGCCGGATAATCCTTCCCGACAACTGAGTGCATTGCGTAACTATGAAGCTGCCGATTTTGATTATTTGATAGCCGTTATTTTCGATGAAACTTACAACGTTCTTGATGCCTACAAAATCCCACATGAAGTAATACGAGATTACGCTCGGCATAGTGATCACGTTAACGCACATATCGTTAACCTCAAGGGCGCGATTCTTACTGATCCCCGAGTCAGTTCCATCAAAGAAGACTTGATTGTCAGGAGTTCAGCTTCAGCCAATGAAGCGCCTATGCAAACCCTTCCACCCGAACCTATGGAAGAGGTTTTGAATCAACAAGAGAAGATAACGAGTAGTGCTACCCTGGCCAGACTCCTTAAGACTATCGGGATGGAGTGCTTCGTAAACTACTACCATCATTTTGCCGATTCAAATTTATCAAGCGCTGATATCATTGAGCAAATGCACTCACGTGAGGGGTATACAGAGAAAAGTTGCCGGGGCCGTCTCGGTAAAGCGCGAAAAGTGATCAGGGATGGTTTAAGTATTAAAGCTTTGACGTTGATCGCTGACTCTGGGCGAATACAAGATTCTGTCAGAGGTGACGCGCTAAAACTTATCAGCGTTTTGGAGTGAAGCGGTTTGCAAAACATTGTAGTTCCTCCAACAAAACCCTCCTACAATGCATCAAGTTTTTGATAATAAATCCATGGGATTACGAGAACTTTGGAGCGGGGGCGATTTCCCTTCGCCCGCTCCAAAACATGTCTGCATACACGACCGCTAACAATTCTGGGCCGGTAACTCAATAAAATATCTGTTCTATAATGGCTGTTATACTCAGCTATCAGGTAGCGCTATGCATCTATTACCACCCGTTCGCCCCGAAGAGTCGGTTCAGCGTTTGACCGCTGTCCTTGAACCCATTGCAGAAAAAATGATAGTCATTCCTCGTAAGCGAATGACATGGACGCACAAAGGGCGTCCACAGCTATATCTTTTTTTGCAAGGTGAACTGTCGATACTGCGCGCATCGGATGGTTTGCTCATTGTGACCGTATATGAATCGCATCTTTTTGGTATTGCAGAGATGATTCAACCGACGAAAGGGCATATTCTACGTGCGGAATCGGAGTCGGTTATATTGCGGGTCGATGCAGAACAAGCTACAGCATTATTTCGTGAGCAAGGGTTATGGGAAGATGTCGCCGCGCTGCTCTCTTATCATACCGCTTATTTGTTCTACCGTGATGCGCTTGTCGTACAACAACGTACTTATTCCGTGATTCGCAGCCATCTTCAGGAAATGATATTACTGCCAGATGAGGCCCGGCTGCGCATCTCCATTTTGGACTATATCCAGGACCGTACGTTATTATCCCGTAGCAGCGTTTTGAATGTGATTTCAGCGTTAAAAAAAGGTCAATATATTGATTTTAAACGCGGCGGATATCTTGTGGCAATGGGCGAACTCCCGGAGTCTTTTTAGCCGTTAATTTAAAATTAAACAGAAAATGAATTAACCGATCGGTCATTTCGCTATATCGTTTGCCTACTGAAAAAACATACCAATTTAACTACAGTAAGCGTAAACGGGATTTTTATGAAAAAGACACTTGTAGCTTTAATTATTGCCAACGCCTTGACGGCGACAACTGCTTTTGCAGCGGCTGATGCCGGGACCTGGTACAGCGGGGCAAAATTTGGCTGGTCACACTATTTTGATGCAAACACAGGGTCAAAAGCCCTGGACAATAACAACGGCTCAAATCACTTTGATATCGATCGCGACAACGTAGGCGGCGGCTTATATACCGGTTATCAGATCACGCCCTGGCTGGCGGTAGAAGGTGGCTACGACTATCTCGGCAATATGCAGATTAACGGTCAACACGGTGGATCTGGCGCAAAACTGAAAAGCCAGGGCCTGCAAATGTCTCTGAAAGCCAGCTATGCCGTCACTCATAACTGGGACGTCTATGGGCGTGCCGGTGCGATGGGTTATCGTGCAGAATCGGATGTGAGCGGCCATAACCGCTTTGAAACCGGCGTTCGTCCGCTTGCGGCGGTCGGTACCGAATATGCCTTCAATAAAAACTGGGCGGGTCGTCTGGAATATCAATGGGTGAGCAATGTCGGTAATTCCAACCAAATTGGGGTGAGCAGCGACGTCAGTTCCGTCACTGCAGGGCTCACTTATCGATTCGGTCAACATGATGATGCACCCGTAGCCGTAACCCCAGCCGCAGTCATCGCACCGGCACCAGAGCCGCAGCACTTTAATCTTAAATCCGATGTGATGTTTGGCTACGACTCAGCGACCCTGACGCCAGAAGGACAGGCTGCGATTCGAAAGCTTTATAACAGCCCCGGATTACAGCCAGCGAAAGATAAATCAACGGTCGTCATTGGCTATAGCGATCGCACTGGCGCGGCTGATTATAACCAACAGCTTTCTTCACGCCGCGCGCAGGCTGTGGCAGATGAGTTAGTCACGTTGGGCATTCCGGCACAAAATATCTCTGCTGAAGGTCGTGGTGCGAGTGAATCTGTGACAGGCGCGCAGTGTGATGGCCAGACCGATAACGCGCTGATCGGTTGTCTCTCTGCGGATCGCCGCGTAGTCGTGGAAATTAGCGACAAGTAACTTTTTGTTCAAAATATTCGCTCTAAAAATCCCGACACCGTCATGGCGTCGGGATTTTTTTATCCTACGATAATAGGCTTCAAAGCGATGCTTAACGACGTTAATCCCGCCTCATTCCGTTCTTTCAAATACTGCTGGTTAATCGAGCCCATCTCTTCAAGCTTTGAGAGCGACGCAAATACTCGCTGCACATCACTATCTTTTTCAAAAATATCTTTCGGTTTTACATCCTGTAAATATTTTTCCTTGAGCATAAAAGTCAGAGCATTAATTTGATTTTTATTATTATGATAGAGAGTCGCAATATGCGTGGTTTGACTCGGCAGCGGTTTTTCTCCCGGCAGCACGAGGGGAATTTGCAATGTTTTGATTTGATCGACCTTGTCGGGCGGCGATGAGCTGCAAGCGCCTAATGCGCTAAGGCTAAAAAGAAGTAAATAAGAGCGTATTTTAAACATATAACTACCTGTACCGGACTTCATTCGATGAATGGTTATTATCCAGACTGAATAGATTCGCGGCAGGATAATGTTGTTTATTTTTAAATGTATCCTCGCGTTCTGTTAGCCTATGATTAATGTCGATACCAAAAAAAACAGAGGCAATGTCATGGACAAGGATTTACTGGAGGCGGGCTACCGGGTCTACACCGGCGAAAAAATGGATGTCTATTTCAATACGAGTATGTGCCAGCATTCAGGAAACTGCGTGCGTGGAAGTGCGAGGCTCTTCAATCTGAAACGCAAACCGTGGATTATTCCCGATGAAGTTGATGTTGATATCATCGTTAAAGTGATCGACACCTGCCCAAGCGGCGCGCTGAAGTACCGCCAAAAATAAGAGAGGAATCATGGATATTCTGGAAGGCCATAACAAGTTTTATGTCAATGATGCTCAGGGCAACCAGGTTGCTGAGATTGTCTACGTACCCACTGGCGAAAACCTGAGCATTATTGAACATACCGATGTCGATGCGAGCCTGAAAGGGCAGGGTGTTGGCAAAAAGCTGGTGGCAAAAGTAGTCGAGAAAATGCGTGGAGAAAAACGCAAAATTATCCCGCTGTGCCCGTTTGCTAAGCATGAATTTGATAACACGCGAGAGTATGACGATATCAGGGCGTGAATCTGCTGCCAGGATGTCATCACTTATGCACATCGATTTTTATTTGTCTAACTCATTGAATAGAAAAGACCTTTAAATTAGCGTGGTAATTAAATGGTAATGCTAATGATCTTGATATTAATTATCATTAGCATTAATGTTTGTTCGTTGTTTACACGAATAAACGGATAAAGCTGTCATAACAAGATAGCAAGCCATTAATTATTATGAAAAATTTAAAATTTATTACGGTATTACTGCTGTTATGCGGCTCTCTGGTCTTAACCGCGTGTCAGAAAGCACAACCTACCGCGTCAGACGCGACACAAATTCCGCCTGGTTCGCACATCCAAAATGCGCATACGGGATCCACGCTGACGCCAGAAGCGTTACTCAGTGCCTTGAGCGATGCCCCGATAGTTATTGTTGGGGAGGAACACACTAACGTTGCGCATCATGCGATTGAGCTGTGGTTGCTGCAAAATCTGCAAAGCAAGCGCAAGCAGGGCAGCGTGCTGATGGAGATGATCGCCGCCGATCAGCAGCCGGCAGTGAATGACGTCAAGCAGGCGCTGCAAGGCGGTGCAACCATGCGCGATCCGCGGATTCAGGAAGCGTTACGCTGGAATCCAGGTTGGCCGTGGGCGCTATACGGCGACCTGGTTAAGGCCGCACTACGGGGTGATTACCCCTTGCTCGCGGCGAATATTCCACGTGCGCAAGTCAGTACACTTTATAAAAAACCGACATTCCCCGCTGGTGAACACAGCGCTCAGCCGGCCGTTCGTGATGCGCTGTCGGCCATTATTTACCTGATGCATGGGGGTGAGATTGCGCCTGAACAACTCACGGCGATGCTCTCCATTCAGCAAAACCGCGATCGCTTTATGGCGCAACAGCTTATTGATGCGCCAAAACCTGCATTGTTATTTGCAGGCGGTTATCACGCGGCAAAAGATGTCGGCGTACCGCTGCATATTCAGGATCTGAATGGTCCAAAACCTCTTGTCGTGATACTCGCAGCAGACGGGGCGACCCCGAGCGTAAAACAGGCCGATTATATCTGGTCTTTAACGGCCGCTAAAAAATGACAGAAGTCTTCGAAACCCGCATGCCGTGGGCTAGGGGCAGCGTCATCAGCGTGATGGCGCACCTGGCCGTAGCGTTACCGTTTATTATCCATTTCGCCAACTCGCAGCCTGTCGCCTCACCGGCGGCGGTTAGGGTGGAATATTCACCCGAACTGGAAGTTTCCCTCATTTACCCCACGCAGCCGCCGGGCATCAGCCAGCAGCGCAAGGTTGAAGCGATGAGCACCGATGAAACGCTCCAGCTAAAAGAGGTGCCGGAGCTGCCAATTGTTGAAGAGGCCGAGTTACAAATGGCGGCTCGTAAGCCCGTTCAAAAGGTCGTGAAGAAGCCGGAGACAAAGAGAAAAGCTCAGCAGCAACAGCGTGAAGAGAAAGGGAACTCGACCGTGACCAGCCGCGCCGCGCCGCCGGTACAGGCGATCGTTAGCCAGCGAAATTCGGCCCCGCTCGATACCGACTCCGCGCAGTTAAGCCACAGCAAAATCAACTGGGAATCGCTGGTGAAAGGCAAAATCAATCGGATGCGTAACTATCCGGAAGATGCCAGAAAGCGTAAACGAACCGGGACTGCCGTTATCGCTTTTAGCGTGAACAATCGAGGGGAGATTGTGACCAGCCAACTGGTGAATTCTTCCGGTACGCTCTCGCTCGATCGCGCAGCGCTGGCCGCGTTGCAAAATGCCCAGCCGTTGCCGCAGCCGCCCGCGGAATTATTACGCAACGGCATACATAAAGTGACGCTGCCCGTGGAGTTTACTCTGCTCAGGATATAAAACCGAAAGGACGATAAATGAAATATCTCTCAATAATTGTTGTTAGCCTCGCGCTAACGGCACGGTGTGCTATTGCCCATAGCCTACCGCCAGCGCCTGTCGCAAATAAGATTATGCAGTCTTCAGAAATACACGGCGATAAACGCCAGGATGATTATGGCTGGATGCGCGACGACTCACGACAGAATGAAACGGTACTGAATTACCTTCGCCAGGAAAATGACTATACCCAGAAGCTGGCTGCCCAGTGGCAACCGCTTCAGACGCAGGTCTATCAGGAAATGCAGGCGCATCAGGTGCAGGATAATTATGCCCAGCCGGTGCGAAAGCATGATTATTTTTACCGGGTTGAGTATCCAGCGCGGGCAAATTTCCCCCAGATCCAGCGGAAAGCTAATAATGATACCGTCTGGACAACGGTAATCGATACCGCTACACGTAGCGCGGGGAAAGATTATTACGCGCTGGGGCGCTATGCGGTAAGCGAGGATAATCGTTATATCGCGCTGGCGGAGGATGAAACCGGCGACGGACAGTACAACATTGCACTTTTTGATACTCGACGTGGCGAATGGCTAAACCTGAATATCCAACAGGCCTCCGACGACATCGTATTTAGCAATGATGGAAAGCAGCTCTATTACGTCCGGCTGCATCCGCAGACGCTTACGCCTTATCAGGTAATGCGCTATGAGCTGGCGACAAAAAAAAAGGAATTACTCTGGCAGGAAAACGACGGGCGCTTTTTTACCGGTATTGCGCGCTCGGCGTCAGACCGCTTTCTGCTGATAACGCTTAGCGCCAATGATACTTCCGAGGTGCGTTATCTTTCGCTCGATGACGCGCACAGGCCGTTGCAACTGGTGCGCCCGCGCGCGACAGGTAAGGAATACTATGTCGATAACGCGAATGGCTATTTTTATATCCGAAGCAATCATGAAAATAAAAACTTTGCGTTATATCGCGTCAAAGTTGATGAGGACTGGCAGCGCGTATTAGCACCTGATAATGAACGCGAGCTGGAAGGCTTTACTCTGTTCGATCGTGCCGTGGTGGTTTCGCAGCGATACGAAGGGAAAACGCACTATCGCAAACTGAGTTTCACCCATAATCTCTGGCAGGAATTAAGCTTCCCCGATCCTACCTATATGGCCCGCACCGGCAATAACAGTGATGGTCAGGCTACCGCGTTTACTTATATCTATTCATCACTCGATACACCGCTCGGTTATTACCAGTGGGATTTGGACAGTGGCGCGACTACGCTCGTCCATCAGAAAGCCGTTCCGGGGCTGGTGGCAGGCACCTATACCAGCAAGCTGATTCATGTGACCGCGCGTGATGGCGAAACCATTCCGGTATCGATTATCTGGCGAAAAGACCGCTTCCATCAGGGGCAAAATCCGCTGCTGGTTTACGGCTACGGTGCCTACGGCATGAGCCTGGATGCAGCCTTTAGCGCCCCGCGCATGAGCCTGCTGGATCGTGGTTTCGTCTTTGCGCTAGCCCATGTGCGCGGCGGCGGAGAGAAAGGCGTGACCTGGTATCAGGCGGGTAAAAAAGAGCACAAGCAAAACAGTTTTAATGACTTTATTGATGCCACTCGCGGGCTGATAAAACAGGGTTACGGAGCAGCCGATCGTGTCTATGGCATGGGCGGAAGTGCAGGTGGGTTGTTACTTGCCGGGGCCGTCAACCAGGCACCTGAATTATTCCGCGCGGTCGTGCTCCAGGTACCGTTTGTGGACGTGCTCAACACCATGCTGGATAAATCACTGCCGTTAACCCAGCAGGAATACAGCGAGTGGGGCAATCCCAACCTGGCGAAAGACTACGTCGCAATAAAAGCCTGGAGTCCGTACGACAATATTCATCCTCAGCCTTATCCCACCATGCTGGTGACCACCGGACTGAATGATTCTCGCGTTCCTTTCTGGGAGGCTGCGAAATACGTCGCGCGTGTGCGGGCGGCAAATACGACAAAAAAGAGTGTTCAGCTCCTGAACGTCAATATGAATTCAGGGCATGGCGGTCGCAGCGGTCGCTATTCCCGTCTTGAGGATTCTGCTCAGGCATTTAGTTTCCTCATTTTTGTTGATAGCCAGAAGAATAAATAAGGGGTTTATTTTGAAAAGCACACACATGGTTGGCTATATGCTGACAGGGTGTCTTATTGTTCCCGGAACCACCTTTGCCGCCGAGAGCGAAGGGGAATCGGTATTTTCACCATTGACCATTACGGATAACGCGCAGGCAGACACGAACCACCCAGGTTCATCGGCAGAGACCTACACTCGCCCGGGCGCCTACAGTTCGCGCACGCTCAATGAGAACCTGCAAAGTCTCGATGCTTCGCTTCGCAGCATGGCCGGAACCTATACGCAAATCGATGCTTTGCAGGGCGCGGTTAATGTCAATATTCGCGGTATGAGCGGGCTAGGGCGCGTGAATACCATGGTCGATGGCGTGACGCAAACCTACTACGGCATGGCACCGACTACGTATCATTTTGGGCAAAACAACGGCGCGGGCGTGCTTATCGACCCGAACTTCCTGGCGCAAGTGGACGTCACGCGTGGGAGCAGCGCCGGATCGCAGGGGGTTAACGCGCTGGCGGGCAGTGCCAACATGCGCACGCTGGCGATAGACGATGTGGTGAAAGAAGGCCGCCAGACTGGCGTGTTGTCGCGTTTCTCGGTGGGCGATAACGGTCTGGGCCGCACCGGCATGATTACCGTCGCGGGTAAAGCCGATCCGTTTGATAACGGCGGCCTGGTCGGCGCGCTGGTGGGCATTAGCGGCAGCCGAACCTACGCGACCTTTGATAACGGCGCTGGGCGCAGCAGTAAAGATTTTATCGGCGAGGACGTAAAGTACATGCGCCAGGAGCCCCGGTCGCAGCTCTACAAATTGAACTTCAATCCCGATCCTTATCATCAGCTTGAGTTTGCGGGCCGTAACTATCAAAACGCCTATACCCGCCGTGACATCACCAGCGACGATTACTACCTGCGCTATCACTTTGCGCCGCTGACGGAGCTTATCGAGTTTAACGTGCTCGCCAGCACCAGCCGCGCAGATCAGGACTACAAGCCCGACTCGCTGTACAACTTCAATAATGCCTCAACTGAAAACAAGTCCAACGCGTTGGACGTGAGCAACACCAGCCGCTTTAGCTACGCTGACGTTGATGTTGAATTCCTGGTGGGCGGCAAGCTGATGGACACGCGCTATACCCGTCGGTATTACCAGGATAACGACACGGAAAGAAACGCCTTTGTGCCGTCAGGTAAGCAGAAAATCTCAGCGCTCTATACCGGACTGGTGCTGAAAAAGAGCATCTACGAACTCGATATGAATCTCAACTACACCCGCAGCCAGGTGAGTGGCGTGAAACCGGCCTGTGACGATAACGAGAAATGCTTCCCGCAGGGCGAAGCAACGCTGGATTTGGATGACAAGGCGCTGAATCCCGCGGTCACCTTATCTGCCCAGGTCACGCCGTGGCTGCAACCGTTTGTCGGCTGGAGCCGGTCTTCGCGCGCGCCTAACGTGCAGGAAGTGTTCTTCTCCAATGAAGGCGGAGCGTCGATGAACCCGTTCCTGAAACCGGAAAAAGCAGACACCTGGCAGGCCGGGTTTAACGTTAATAAAGTAGGGTTACTGAGCGAGAAAGATACGTTTCACCTGAAGGCGCTGGCCTATGAATCACGTATTAAGGATTACATTAACAGCGAATCCTTCTTCCTTTGTTACGACGGCTCGCGCTGTAAAGATATAGATAATTCAGCGGGCGGCTTTAACGCCAATATTTACGTCAACACGCTGTCGCCAGTGACCTCAAGAGGTTACGAAATCGAAGCCGGGTATGATATTGGTTTTGCCTACGTCAACCTGACCTGGAGCAAGCAGCATACCGACCAGCCCACCTCTATTGCCAGCACCGCCTACAGCTTTGCTTATGACGACATGAGCGATCTGCCGAGCTATTACGCTACGCTGGATGTGGGCGCGCGCTTCTTCGAGGAGAAACTGGTATTGGGTAGCCTGGTGAAATTCACCGGGAAGTCAAAACGGTTAAGCACTGAGGGCATTAGCATAGACTCCAACACCGTACCGAAGGAAGACATGCCGAGTATCCCGACCATCGTCGATCTCTACAGCAGCTATCAGGTTACGGATAACGTGATGCTGCGTCTGGGCGTGCAGAACGTCACTGACCGCGATTACTCAGAGGCGTTGAACCGGATGAATCAGAGTGTGGATAATGCGGTCGAAGGCGCGTCGTTGAACACCACCGCGCGCGGTCGAACCTGGATCTTTGGCGGGGAGATTAAATTCTGATAATAAACGGTGTTCAGCGTCAGGCTGAACACCGTTTTGCTTATCCTACAAACATCACCGACACGCACAATACGCCGACGATAAGCGTTAGGAGATTGCCGATGGAGCGATACGGTTTAAGCACCGGAATCAGATAGGTGGAAAGCGTTGGCATGATAAACAGAATCATGGCGATAAGCGGCCCGCTGATGGCGTAAATCATCGAGATGGCGTTTGGATTGATGCAACACACCACGAAGGTAATGAACGACACGGCCATAATCGATAACGCGCGGTTAAAGGCGCGACTTTTCTTAATCCCCACCTGATTCAGTGACGATTTCACTATCTCCGTTGCTCCCTCAATCACCCCAAAATAGGTGCCAAGGAACGATTTCGACATCGCAATAATGGCCACGATAATCCCGGATATACCCAGCCAGGCCGGGGAAGAGGGCATCATGGACAGCGCGGACAGAATCGTCACGCCTTCTTCTTTCGCCGCCACAATATACGACGCTGGTATCGACAGCAGGCAGCTGAATACAAAGAACAACACGCTCAGGCAAATAATCAGATACGCGACCTTCATGATTTTTTTGCATTTACCCATGGCCGCATCGCCATACTTTTCGCGCCTGTCGACGGCAAAAGTAGAGATAATCGGCGTATGGCTAAAAGCGAAAACCATCACTGGAATAGAAATCCATACCTGGTGCAGAGTGTGTTGGTCAAACGCCATTTGGCTGGTGAGCAGCGAAGGCTGCCAGCTCGTTGTGAGATACAGCGAGACAAACAGGAAGTAGGCAATCAGTGGGAACACCAGAAAACCCATCACCTTAATCGTGATGTGGCGACCCGTCAGAAAGATCAGGTTTAGCACCAGCACCACACCCAGACTCACCAACACGCGCACGGTGGTGTCTACCGTCAGATGTTTAGCCAACTGTTCGGTGACCGAGTTGGTGATCGCCACGGCATAGATCAACACCACCACGAAGAAGGCGACAAAGTAGAGCGTGGTGATCAGATTTCCGATCTTTTTCCCATAGTAATGGGTGACCGCGCTGGTGATCCCTTCGCTGCCTTTCGCTTTTGACGACAGGATGAACTGGGCCAGCGCTTTGTGCGGCCAGTAAGTTAATGGATAGGCCACAAGGGCAGTGATAAGCAAGACGATAGCGCCTGCGGAGCCGAGCTGAATGGGCAAGAATAGCGTTCCTGCGCCCACGGCGGTGCCATAGAGGGCGAAACTCCAGAGAGTTTCTTCTTTTGACCAAATTTTCGACATTAGAGCAACGTATCAACTATAAAATGAACAAAAAGGAGTGCAATTTACCATAATTATAAGAGGAGGGCGTAGTTGACTTCGCTGGGGTGGGCCGGAAAATGTTTCCGGCCGAAAGGGAATTAATTTGCCAGGGCGCGTCGTTGCTGACGTCGCTTGATGTTTTTCTCACGCAGAGTGTCATACGCCCAGTTATAAAACATGGTGTACGGCAGGAAGAACAGGAAGAAACCTATTTCTAGCGTGAATGCCTGAAGCAAGGTCACACCCAACACCGCCGAGACAATCGATACCCCGATGACGATAAAACCGCATTCGAAGCCAAGCGCGTGCAAGGCGCGGACTTTTGCCGTACGGGTGACACGCTGAACGGGCCAAAAACGGTCAAACCCAAAGTTATAGATAATGTTCCAGATCATCGCCGTCGTCGCCAGGATAATGGTCAACCCACCCATCTCCATGACCGAGCGTTGCATCAGCCAGGCCGCTGTTGGCGCGAGGATCGCCGTGGCGATCGCCTCAAAGCAAACCGCATGGAAGATGCGCTCCGGCAGCTTGCGTTGTTGTACATCGTGTTGCATGACATAAACCTCATCAGTTCACTCGCCGGAATGGGCGTGAACAGGGGATTATTTTATCGCTAAAGATGATATATAAAAGATAGTTACCATCGATAAAGTAGATAGATCATGCGTTATTCCCCTGAAGCGTTAACCGCGTTTGTGGAGACGGTGGCCACCGGCTCCTTTTCGGCTGCTGCACGGCGTCTGCGCAAAAGCCAGTCCACTATCAGCACCGCCATTGCCCATCTTGAAGCGGATTTAGGCTTTGCGCTTTTCGATCGCTCGGCGCGGCAGCCGGTATTAACCTCGCAGGGCAAACAGGTTCTGGGCTATGTGCAGTCGATCCTCGCTGCCAGCGCTCGTCTTGACGAGCTGGCCGTGTCGCTCACCGCGCAGACCGAAGCGAGGCTGGCCTTTGTGCTGTCGGATACGCTGCACCCGGATGTTCTGGAGGATCTGATGACCCAGTTCGATGCCCGTTTTCCTCACACCGAATTTGAATGCCTTATTGGTGAAGAGGAAGATGTTGTCGATTTGGTCCAGAAGGAGCGGGCGCAAGTCGGCCTCATTGAAGCGCGCGAAAGTTATCCAACGGACATCGGCGCGGTGCGCTTGCCATTGCAGACGCACATGGCGATTTATGCGGCGGCAACGCACCCACTGGTCTCACAAAGTCCTGTCGGACGGGACGAGCTACAGGGCTGGCGCGAGCTGAGGCTTAACACCTATCTTGAACGCGAGCCGACGCTGTCGGCAGGCCCGGTGTGGTCTGCACCTAACTATTTGCTGTTGCTCAGTATGGCGGTGCAAGGATTTGGCTGGTGCGAGCTGCCCTGCGCGCTGGTGGAGGAGTTTGCCGCAGCGAAAACGCTGACTCAGCTGAATGTCCCCGGTTGGCCGCGATCGATTGCCATCGACCTGCTGTGGAACAAACGTACCCCGCCAGGCGTGGCCGGGAGCTGGCTGCGCGAATATTTGCAGGGGAATCACTAATCCTTTGTGATTAAACTCACTTTTTTTAAACAATTGCGTTAATTGTTGATAACAATGCCTCTACTATCAGCGATGTCAATTTGTGCTGAGGTAGAGATGAAAGATGTCGTGATAGTGGGTGCGTTGCGTACGGCTATCGGCTGTTTTCAAGGTGCACTTGCGCGCCACTCTGCCGTGGATCTGGGAAGCGTGGTGCTGAAGGCTCTCGTGGAACGCAGCGGAATTCCTGCGCATGAAGTCGATGAAGTGATTCTGGGCCAGGTGCTGACGGCGGGTGCCGGGCAAAATCCTGCGCGTCAGGCCGCGCTCAAAGGCGGACTGCCGAATACGGTTTCTGCCATTACCATCAACGACGTCTGTGGTTCAGGCCTGAAAGCGCTGCATCTGGCGACGCAGGCGATCCAGTGCGGTGAGGCTGACGTCATTATTGCGGGCGGACAAGAGAACATGAGCCGCGCACCGCATGTGCTTACCGATAGCCGCACCGGCGCGCAGCTCGGCAATAGCCAGCTTCTCGATAGCCTGGTGCATGATGGGTTGTGGGACGCTTTTAACGATTATCATATGGGCGTGACGGCAGAAAATCTGGCGCGAGAATATGGTATCAGCCGTGAATTACAGGACGACTACGCGCTCAGCTCGCAGCACAAGGCGCGCGCGGCGATTGATTCCGGGCGTTTTCGCGACGAAATTGTACCGGTCAATACGGTTCGCCAAAACGGCGAGCTGCTGATTGTAGATACCGATGAACAGCCCCGCACGGATGCCAGTGCAGAAGGGCTGGCGATGCTCAATCCCGCCTTCGATACGCTGGGTTCGGTGACGGCTGGTAACGCGTCGTCAATCAACGACGGCGCGGCCGCGGTGATGATGATGAGTGAAAGCAAGGCGGAAGAGCTGAACCTGCCGGTACTGGCGCGCATTAAAGCGTTTGCCAGCGTTGGCGTCGATCCTGCCCTGATGGGTATTGCTCCGGTCTACGCCACGCGCCGCTGTCTGGAACGCGCAGGCTGGCAGCTTGGCGATGTCGATCTGATTGAAGTGAACGAAGCCTTTGCGGCTCAGGCGTTATCGGTGGGTAAAATGCTGGAATGGGATCCCCGCCGGGTCAACGTGAACGGTGGGGCCATCGCGCTGGGTCATCCAATTGGCGCATCTGGCTGTCGAATTTTAGTCTCGCTGGTCCATGAGATGATCAAACGTGATGCCCGTAAGGGGCTGGCAACACTCTGTATTGGCGGTGGACAGGGCGTCGCGCTTGCCATCGAAAGATAGTTCGTTCTTAATCCTATTTTCCATTGAAGCCTCCCATTCGGGAGGCTTTTTTGTTTGTGAGTCGAATCATATTTTTACGCTTATCAGTTAATTCTAAAGCTTCCAATTCGTTTGTGACGTGTCATCTTGCGCCTCAATAGGATCCTGGTGTGATCTTAATCTTGAAATTTACCCTTAATCCCCTTCATTTGTTGATGTCTGTCACGTCGATCATTGCCAAAAAAAATGAAACAAATAATTACGATCTTGGTCACTAAAATATCGTTACTTTAAAAATAAAATACAATTTCATAAAAACGAAACGTTATTTTAATAGAGGGTTTTTTCATGTTTAAGAAATCTCTGGTCCTTGCGTCTTTGATTGGTGCTTCTTTCGCTTCCCAGGCGGTAACGGTTGATCTGCGTCACGAATATATCGATAGCGGCTCAAATGCCGATCGTGTTTCCGTGTCGCATCGTTTTGCAAATGGCCTGGGCTTCTCCGTTGAAGCTAAATGGAAATCAGGCGGTGATAAAGCCGATCAGCCGTTTGCTGACGTAGTAGGTAACGGCCATGAAGACCAGATTAGTTGGCGCTGGAAGGCCACCGATAATATCGCGCTGACACCGGCATTCACGATTGAAAGTAACGATAGTCGCACCATCTATAAACCGAATTTGCATTTGCAATATAGCTTCGACAGTGGATTCTATGTTGCCGCGCGTTACCGTTATGAATATACCCGTTACCCGTCAAGCTCAAATAAAGAAGACGATAAAGTGAACCGTGGCGATGCATGGGTTGGTTGGGTTCTGGGAGACTGGCGCACCGAGCTGAACTATGTTTATGCGAAAAGTTCAGAAGGGATGATTCGTAATAACAACAAAGATTACTCTAACGAATATAACGCCAAGCTGGCGTACAAATGGGATAAAAACTGGGCACCGTACGTTGAAGTGGGTAACGTAGGTGTGAAAGAGACAGACGAGCGCCAGACTCGTTTCCGTTTAGGTGTCGCGTATTCTTTCTAATAATCAATAAGCAGTACCTCCGGGAAAAAACCGACTTATGTGAGTCGGTTTTTTTTATATCTGAATATATTTTTGACCCAAAAAAAGCCCTCCATAAAGGAGGGCAAGGCCAGTTACAGAAACACTAACTCAAATCATGCTTGCAACATTTCAGGTTGCTCGGGGAGTTTCGCGATATAGAGCGCCGGTTTGCCGTCTTTATCGGAACTGAACAGTACCGCTTTATCATCCGGGGTAAAGGATGGATGCGGGTGGGTGACCTGGCGGCTATTTGCCACTGTAGCCCAGGAAGTATCGTGGCGAGCAATACGGAAGTGCGCTTTTTTCGCCACATCAAATGCATAGAGATAAGGATCGTTATCGATGGTGTATCCGCTGGTATCTTTCACGTCGACCGGCGTGCCGGAGCCATCGCCAACCAATAGCGTGCCGTCAAAATTACTCATCAAATGTGAGCAGGCTGGCATCTGCATTACCGCGTCGTTCACACCGGTATCCGGGTTGAAGCTATAAATGGTGCGACCCTGCTGACCCTTCAGATAAGAGACGTAAACCAGCGCCGAGCCGTTCGGGACCCAAAACTCGTGGGTGCAGCTTTCGCCTTCCGCGTGTTCTTTTACTTTACGCACGTTGCTGCCGTCTTCGTTCACCATCCACATCCGCGCATCAACCAGATCGTGCGGGCCTTCATGGCAGAAAGCGACGGTATTATCGTCAAACGGACGGTAGATCGGATGACCCAGCCAGTTTTTCTCTTCATGGATTGTTGCGCTTTCGCCTGTTTTCAGGTCAACGCGCAGCAGGCGGCAATGAGGGCCTTTATGGAAGAAGTCGTGGAAGATTTTCCAGTCGTTCAGCGGAGTCCAGTCGCTTTTAGCGATTTCGATCCCGACCAGTTTAGTGCAATCGCTGTTTGCCACCCAGGTGCCGTAACCCACCCAGTCGTCAGAGACGCGATACACCTCGCGCTCGACCAGCGTCTCAAGGTTCACTTCCAGCAGGGTGCGATCGTTTTTCACATAATAAAGAGAGGTATCGTCCGGTGACAGGAAGCCGCCAAACGTGTTGTCGCCAGCACCTTCAGTGAGCTGCACGGCCTCGGCTTTATTCAGATCCAGCAGGTAGTAGTTCCAGTGACCATCGAACTCGCCCGCGAACAGCAGGTGACTGCCATCATTGAAAAAGCACTTCTGGTAGAAGTAGTTACGATGACAAGTTACTTCGGGTGGAGTCAGGCGGGTAATTTCCACGCCTGTATCCGGATCGCGGCTGACGTCATAGTTCAGCTTGACCCGCATACCTTTAGCCATGATGCGCTCCTTTGTCTTGACGGCCTGCTACTTCACTGCCGCCAGATCTGAATGAAAGATAAGTTAAAAGCCGGGTGTTAAATTATCAAAACATCGTTTCAATGTGTGTGACTGATGGCGCACTTTGGGAGATTGATGGCCTGGAATGATAAGTATCTTTGATTTTTAACGCTGAATGTTTTTTATGCTGTCAAAACTTTAAGGTTTTATAATCTATTGTTTACTATTATAAATATAATATTTTCATTTTAGCGCTTTCACTTTCCCATCGACGTCAACTCTCAACAATCGTGATCCGAACAACAGTTCTGTCAATAACATGCAGAAAAAGTGAAACAACGTTTTAAATGTAATTGAAAAGCCATTTCGCAGCGGATACTATGTGCCCATAGTGAAAACGGAACGTCGTTTCGTAAAATATCCTGGCCCTCGGGCTCGACCAATTTTGGAGGTAAATGTGGACGTCAGACAAAGCATCCACAGCGCGCATGCTAAAACGCTGGATACTCAGGGGCTGCGCGATGAGTTTTTAGTTGAGAAGGTGTTTGTTGCCGATCAATACACCATGGTGTACAGCCATATCGACCGCATTATTGTTGGCGGCATCATGCCGGTAGCAAAAACGGTCTCCGTCGGTGGGGAAGTGGGCAAACAGCTTGGCGTGAGCTACTTCCTTGAACGCCGTGAACTGGGTGTTATCAATATCGGTGGGCCAGGCACCATTACCGTTGATGGTCAGTGCTTTGAAATTGGTCACCGCGATGCCCTGTACGTGGGCAAAGGCGCACAGGAAGTGGTATTTGCCAGCGTAGAAAGCAGCAAGCCTGCGAAGTTCTACTACAACTGCGCACCGGCTCACATGACGTATCCGACCAAAAAAGTGACTCCTGCGGATGTTTCGCCCGTCACGCTGGGTGACAACCTCACCAGCAACCGTCGTACCATCAACAAATACTTTGTTCCAGATGTGCTGGAAACTTGCCAGCTCAGCATGGGGCTGACCGAGCTTGATCCCGGCAACCTGTGGAACACCATGCCGTGCCATACCCACGAGCGCCGGATGGAAGTGTATTTCTATTTCAACATGGATGAAGACGCCTGCGTTTTCCACATGATGGGTCAGCCGCAAGAAACTCGCCATATCGTGATGCAAAACGAGCAGGCGGTGATTTCCCCAAGCTGGTCTATTCACTCAGGCGTGGGTACCCGTGCTTATACCTTTATCTGGGGTATGGTCGGTGAAAACCAGGTCTTCGATGACATGGACCACGTCGCTGTTAAAGATCTGCGCTAGTCGCGGGCAGTTAAGCATAAACATGCCTGTTCGTGACAGGCGCTGAAAGATAAAGGAAAAAAAATGATTCTGGATGCATTCTCTCTGCAAGGTAAAGTCGCTGTTGTGACGGGTTGTGACACCGGTCTGGGTCAGGGTATGGCGTTAGGCCTGGCGGAAGCGGGCTGCGATATCGTGGGTATCAACATTGTTGAACCAACGGAAACCATCGAGCGCGTCACCGCGCTGGGTCGTCGCTTCCTGAGCCTGACTGCCGATCTGCGTAACATCGACGTTATCCCTGAACTGCTGGATCGCGCCGTCGCAGAATTTGGTCATATTGATGTGCTGGTAAACAACGCCGGTCTGATTCGTCGTGAAGATGCGATCAACTTCAGCGAGCGCGACTGGGACGACGTCATGAACCTGAACATTAAGAGTGTGTTCTTTATGTCTCAGGCGGCGGCGAAGCACTTTATCGCGCAGGGTAACGGCGGCAAGATTGTTAACATTGCTTCCATGCTCTCCTTCCAGGGCGGTATTCGGGTTCCGTCTTACACCGCATCCAAAAGTGCCGTTATGGGTGTGACACGTCTGCTGGCCAACGAATGGGCGCAGCATAATATCAACGTCAACGCGATTGCGCCGGGTTACATGGCAACAAACAACACCCAGCAGTTACGTGCAGATGAAGAGCGTAGCGCCGCAATCCTCGAGCGTATCCCGGCGGGACGTTGGGGTCTGCCAAGCGATCTGATGGGGCCGATTGTGTTCCTGGCATCGTCTGCATCGGACTACATCAACGGTTATACCGTGGCTGTAGACGGCGGCTGGCTGGCGCGTTAATTCTCGCTATTGCCGTAGAACCTCTGCCAGTGGCGGAGGTTTTTTTTGCCCTAAATTTGTCATTGTCCATATTGCATAAAGTGAAAAATCCATAGTAAAAACCCACTAATGACGGATGTCACAATTTTATTGCTTATAAATTAGCTAATTAATAAAAAATGGTGAAAATTCACCTTGAGTTGAAATTGTAATGTCCATCACAGATCGTAGGTGTCCAGCTCATTAATCCATATCTTCACGTTATACCGCCTGACACTTTTGCTGGCTTTCTCGTAATTTCGTTTAACGTCTTACGCTGTTCAGGCAGGAAATAATGACTTCTATTAATGACACTACTTTTATGCCCCGTGCCCTCCGTGATACCCGGAGGATGAATCAGTTTGTTTCTGTTTCTGCTGCGGTGGCCGGTTTACTGTTTGGTCTGGATATCGGCGTGATTGCCGGTGCGTTGCCGTTTATTACCGATCACTTTGCATTAAGCAACCGCCTCCAGGAGTGGGTGGTGAGCAGCATGATGCTCGGTGCGGCAATGGGCGCATTGTTCAATGGTTGGCTGTCATTCCGGCTGGGCAGAAAATACAGCCTGATGGTGGGCGCGATTCTGTTCGTCGCGGGCTCGTTGGGTTCCGCATTTGCCACCGGCGTTGAGGCCTTGCTGCTTTTTCGCGTGTTGCTGGGCGTGGCGGTAGGCATCGCCTCTTACACGGCACCACTCTATCTCTCTGAAATGGCGAGCGAGAACGTGCGCGGCAAAATGATCAGTATGTATCAGCTGATGGTGACGCTGGGCATCGTACTGGCGTTCCTCTCTGATACCTGGTTCAGCTACAGCGGAAACTGGCGCGCGATGCTTGGTGTACTGGCGCTACCCGCCGTATTACTGATGGTGTTGGTGGTCTTTTTACCAAACAGTCCACGCTGGCTGGCACAGAAAGGGCGTCACGTTGAGGCGGAAGAAGTGCTGCGAATGCTGCGCGATACCTCTGAAAAAGCGCGTGAAGAGCTGAATGAGATCCGCGAAAGCCTGAAGCTGAAGCAGGGCGGGTGGGCGCTGTTCAAAGTGAACCGTAACGTGCGTCGCGCGGTGTTCCTCGGCATGCTGCTCCAGGCGATGCAGCAGTTCACCGGTATGAATATCATCATGTATTACGCCCCACGTATTTTCAAAATGGCCGGATTTACCACGACCGAACAGCAGATGATCGCCACGCTGTTGGTTGGGCTGACCTTCATGTTTGCCACCTTTATCGCGGTATTTACGGTGGATAAGTCCGGGCGTAAACCCGCGCTTAAAATCGGATTTAGCGTGATGGCCGTTGGGACGTTGATCCTGGGTTATTGCCTGATGCAGTTTGATAACGGCACCGCATCCAGCAGCTTATCCTGGCTGTCGGTTGGCATGACGATGATGTGTATCGCCGGTTATGCGATGAGCGCTGCGCCGGTAGTGTGGATCCTGTGCTCCGAAATTCAACCGCTGAAATGCCGTGACTTCGGTATCACCTGTTCCACCACCACCAACTGGGTGTCGAATATGATAATCGGCGCAACCTTCCTGACGTTGCTTGATTCAATCGGTGCTGCGGGAACCTTCTGGCTCTATACGGTGCTCAATGTGGCATTTATTGGAATCACGTTCTGGCTGATTCCAGAAACGAAAGGCGTCACGCTGGAGCACATCGAACGCAAGCTGATGAGCGGGGAGAAGTTACGGGATATCGGCATTTAAGTTTATCGCCCGGTAGCGAAGCACCACCGGGCTTTCTTCACACCTGCGCAAGATAGAGCGCAGGCATTCCTTCTTCATCGGACGTATACAGTACCCATTGGTTATCCGGCGAAAACGACGGATGTGGATGGGTTACCTGGCGGTCGCCGTCCAGCACTTTCCAGCTGGTGTTATGCTGGCAAATCGCTTTTTGCGTTCCTTTCGCAATATCAAATACCCAGATAAACGGATCGTTGAGGCTGATATCGCCAGTGCTATGCGGTGAGCCGTCACCCACGATCAGCGTGCCATCAGCATTACTCATCAGGTGCGAACAGGGCGGGATCGCCATCAGTTGGCGGTTTTCGAGCGTTTGCGGGTAAGCACTAAACAGATAGCGTTGCGGATCGTTTTCTTTATGCGCCACGTAATACAGCGCGGAACCATCCGGCACCCAGAATTCATGGGTAAAGCTCTCCCCTGGTGCATGCTGGCGTACCTTACGCAGATTGCTACCATCCGGATTGATAAGCCACATACGAGCATCAATGGCATCGCGTGGGCCTTCGTGGCAAAACGCGACCGTGTCGTCATCAAAGGGACGATAAATAGGGTGCCCCAGCCAGCGCTTTTCTTGCAAAATCACGCTCTGCTTGCCGGTGCGTAAATCAATATTTATCAGGCGGCATTCCGGGTTGGTGAAGTAAAACGCGCGGAATTTGCTCCAGTCGGTGAGCGGCTGCCAGTCGCTTTTTTTGATTTCGATACCGACCAGTTTTGTACAATCGGTATTTGCCACCCAAGTTCCGTATGCGACCCACTTGTCATCGACCTCATACACCACCTGCTCTTCAACGCTTTCAAGGTCGACACGCCGGAGTTCTCGGTTGTTTTTCACATACCAAAGGGATTTATCGTTATCCGATAAAAAACCACCAAAAGTATTGTCGCCTGCTCCCTCGGTAAGTTGGGTAGCGTGTTGCTGATTTATATCCAGCAGATAGTAATTCCAGTGTCCCTCGAACGCGCCGCCAAAGAGGATTTTGCTGCCGTTACGGGTAAAGCATTTTTGATAGAAATAGTTGCGGTGACAAACGATGTGCGGGGGCGTCATCCGTATCACCTCGTGTCCGGTTTTTGGGTCCTGACGCGTGCGAAAATTCAGCGGGATGATTTTGCCTTTCATGGGGGATTCTCCAGATAAAAAAATACCCTGCCACCGGAGTGGCAGGGTACGGATAGAGCATGAGGATTAGCGCATTGCGCGTTTCAGGATACGTTCAGCCTGGCGTTGGAAATCCGTTGCGGTTTCTTCCACGGTTTTCTGACCGTAGTCGATGTACTGCAAAGACGTACCGAACTGAGCCACGATCTGCGGATCGTCAAAGTATGGCGATACTGAGAGTTTGGCCGGCAGCGACTGAGCCAGGCGTAAACCCGAGACGGCCGGATCGTTTTCTTTGATTTTGCCGTCTTCGGTCAGGAATTTAACCGCAGCTTTGCTCAGTGGAACGCCACGTTCCAGGCCCAGCGTATCGACACCTTCTTTGCTGTTCAGCAGGAAGTTGATGACCTTGGCAGCCGCTTCTGGATTTTTGGTGGTTTTACCAATCGAGAGCATTTGCGCAGGTTTGAAGAACAGACCCGCATCGGTCGCGCCTGGAATCATTGGGTAGCTACCCAGCTCCAGTTTTGCTGGTGGCTTCAGGTTATCGGAATACTTATTGATGGTGGAGTTCCACATATACGTGCCGCCCCATTCGCCCTGGATCCACGGCTTCATTTCATACATGTTGCTTTTGCCGAACGACGCGTAGTACTTGGTGTCAGGCATCACGTGGCTATCGACCAGATTTTTATAAGTCTGGAAGAACTCTACCCACTGCTCTTTGCTGTACGAGAATTTCTTCGCCTTTTCATCAACCGCAGGAATGTTGTACTTCTGGATCATATAGGAGTTCAGCAGCGCCAGCGTATCCTGGTGCTCCAGTACCACAGGATAATACTGCTTGCCCAGTTTGCTTTCGAAGGCTTTACCTGCGGCCATCAGCTCATCCCAGGTTTTCGGGTATTCAACGCCCGCTTTCTTCCAGGTTTCGTCGTTAAAATAGAAGACGCGAGCGGTCACGGAGATAGGGATCCCGTTCAGCTTGCCGTTAACCGTAGTGGACTGCAGTTCTTTTGGATCGAACTGGGAAAGGTCGATCACATCCTTCATTTTGTTCAGATCGTAGAAGCCGTCGCCATTTTTAGAGAAAATGGGCAACCAGTTCCAGTTGGTCTGCATCACGTCCGGCTCAGTGCCGCCAGCAATCTGCGTCGTCAGACGGGAGAGGTGACCATCCCAGCCGGTGTATTCCGCTTTGACGGTGATATCCGGATGCTGTTTGTGGAACTCTTCTAACGCTTTCAGCGTCACCTGATGGCGGCCATTGCCCCCCCACCAGGACATACGTAATTCAACATCTTGTGCCATCGATGGCAGCGCGGTAAGGCCCAGGGTAGCGGAGATTGCTGCGCTTAAAAGCACTTTTTTCATTTTTATAACTCCAGTTAGATTGAGATGTTCAGTTCAGTTTTTGCGTCAAAAATATGACATTTATTCATATCAAACTTAAAATACACCTGACGATGAAGGCCTTTATCAATCATAGGCTTAGCTTCATCAGAAGGAATTCGGGCCGTTAATTCGTAATCTGCCACTTTCAGGTACATAAAGAATTCGTGACCCATGTTCTCAACGCGCACCAGTTCACCGCTACAGCTCCCTTCTGCGAAAGGTTCATCGGCTACTGAGACGAATTCAGGGCGAATGCCATAGAAGACGTCTTGCGCCTGATGATTGACCACTTTTTCATGCAGCGTTTCGCTCAGCGGCATCGTTTCGCTGCCAATGCTCAGCGCCAGGCGACCATTCTGATCGACCAGTCGGGTGGCGCGAATATTCATTTCCGGCGCGCCGATAAACCCGGCCACGAACATGTTTTTGGGTTTGTGGTAGAGGTTGTCCGGGGTATCCACCTGCATGATATGGCCAAGCTTCATCACGCAGATGCGATCGCCCATGGTCATGGCTTCGGTCTGGTCGTGCGTGACGTACACGGTGGTGGCCGGTTTACCGGATTTCTTCAGCTGTTTGTGCAAGTCCGAAATACGGATGCGCATGGACGCGCGCAGCTTGGCATCGAGGTTAGACAGCGGTTCATCGAACAGGAACACGTCTGGCTTTTTCACAATCGCACGGCCAACCGCCACGCGCTGTGCCTGGCCGCCAGAGAGCTGGCGTGGCAGCCTGTCCAGCAGTTCGTCCAGTTCGAGAATTTTCGCAGCTTCGTTCACCTGAGCCTCAATTTGCGCTTTCGGCATTTTGCTCAGCTTGAGGCCGAAGGCCAGGTTTTCACGCACCGTCATGTGCGGATAAAGCGCGTAGTTCTGGAACACCATCGCAATCCCACGCTCTTTTGGCGCGAGGTTGTTCACGATTTTGTCACCGATGCGCACTTCGCCACCGCTGATGGTTTCAAGCCCTGCCAGCATACGCAGGGTGGTGGATTTGGCGCAGCCGGATGGACCGACGATCACCATAAATTCCCCTTCAGCAATTTTAAGGTCGATAGCATGTACCGCTTTGAAGCCGTTGGAGTAAACTTTTTCCAGTTTGTTGAAAATCACTTCAGCCATGATATTTCCCTCTTAACCTTTAATTCCGCTGCTGGTTACGCCCTGTACGAAGTAGCGCTGTGCCAGGAAGAAGACAATGATAGATGGCAGAATGGAGATGCTCGCCATTGCCAGAATTTCGTTCCACGGCGCACCTTCGGTGACGTCGATGGACATTTTCAGAGCCAGTGCAATCGGGTATTTATCCACGCTGTAGACATAAATCAGCGGCCCGATAAAGTCGTTCATTGACCACATGAACTGGAACAATGCGACGGAGATAATGGCCGGTTTCAGAATCGGCACCACCACGTACCACAGCACCTGAATGGAGTTACAACCGTCGATTTGCGCCGCTTCTTCCATGTCACGCGGCACGCCACGCAGGAACTGAATCAACATAAAGACGAAGAACCCTTGCGT
>JALCNW010000015.1 GCA_022649305.1 Enterobacter sp. | reverse complement strand
CAGAGAGCGAATCGTCACAGTGACGAAGCAGGTTGGTTATTTACAGGACTACATCAAAGAACAGTGTTTGCAATGAAGAGGATTTATGAGCGAATTCTGGAATCTTTAGTGATCCGTATTTTTGGCAACAGTAGCGACGCGGGAAACCTGAAAAATTTAGGATAAGTAACTGTTAAATTTAGTAGGATTAATCTTAACCGCTTGTCGTCTGTAGCACGTTATGAATAATGTGAGTCACAACAATACACACGATATATCATGAAAATTAACACTATTTTATTCGCCGCGTTGGTTGCTTTTTCTTCGTCTTCATATTCAGCCTATCAGGAAAGGGAATACAACACCTGGTATCAAAAAGATGCAGTCCTTTACGATATGACTCAGACATCTGATGGGTATCCTGTCATGCTGAGTATATCTCAGCCAGGGCATGACTCTGCGAACATGGTTGTTTCCTATATGTCTGAAGGAAGTTGCGGTGAAGGCAATCAAAAGCTGAATGTAAATGGCAAAGAGGTATCTGCTACGTATACATGCGTCCAGGTAGGGCAACAAAAAATAGAGCATTTTGCTGTTAAAGATGCGGACAGTGTCAATGGCATGGTTAACCACCTCAAATCTGATTTCACATTAATTCTGCAAAATGACATTAAGGTTTGGGCGGCAAATATTAAAACACCGAAGTATGGGATAGCACCAAGATTTTAAAATCAGAAGTCAGAACCGCCTTAGGGCGTTTTTTTTGTGATTGGGGTTGACCTACCCTAACGGCATCATCCTCACAAGCGGATAAGACAACACTTATCCCCTATACGGGATAGTATTGCAGCAGAACTAGTTTGATGCCTGCTGCAAAATGGATGGTTAGAGTAATTTTATAAACTTGTCGCTGTCATGAACTTGCTTGGAAATCCTGAGAATTACCGCAGCAATAGATGCAATGAATTTCTTACGATTTGAAATGCCTTCGTCATTTAGATGTATGCCTTTATCACCAATCAGAATGCCGAATTTTGGGCTTTCAATTAACTCTCTTTGATCGCCCTTGCTTATATGGGTGATTAATTTATTTATTTCTTCATCGGTAATTTCTGAGTTATCAATTTGATGGGAGCGGGCATTCCTGATTTTGTTTATGACTTTTAGCTCCTGGTAGGAAAACTCGTTCAACCCAAAGTTTGTAGCGAGCTTGAGTTTTGCCGCGTAAGACATAGTTAGGTTTTCGCCGAAACCATCAAAAAAATTAACGTTGTTTGATGCCGCACAGCACCATGCTTCAATAATTTTCTCGGTTACCAGGTGAAGGCGTAAGACTACACCTATGTCGTCTTCACTTTGCATTATCGAAGATAGCCTTTCCCAGGTTTGTTCATTAAGCAGAACCATGTCATCGAAAATTTTCTTATTCATAAATCATTCCTTTGTTGAGTGTGCCAGTGCTCGTGGGCAGATGAGCACTCTACACCAGTATACAGAGAGGTAACGCATGGGCGGAACAATCGATATCAGTGAAGTTGGGATGACAGTCAATATGGCTGGTGGCGGGAAAATAGTTATCGGAGATTGGGGCGATAATATAGCGCCCAAGGCTGAACCACTCCCACCTCTTACCCCAGAAGAGGAGCTTTACGGGCGCGATCTTTGCCTCTTACCTGTTGGTTGGGAAGACCTAAGCGGTGACGGGCACTGGCAATATCATCTTAGCAAATCTTTGCGACATTTATGGCCGTCGTTCAGTAGGGAACAGAAGATGGCTATCGCTTACTCCATCAGCGAACTGTCAGATGAGCTGACGAACATCGCATACGACGGTTCCTGGTAATAAACCTGCGCATCGCACGCGCGCATCAAAGAAAGTCTTTCAGTAGTGAGCCTGGGCAAATCGTTAACTTTCGGCGGCATTGCCGTGCGACAGGCTCACGCCTAAAAGGAAATAAATCATGGGTCAGAAAATCATTACGTTATCCGGTGCGGCGACGGATGTTCTGTATGCGCTGTTTTTCCGTGGCGCGCTTCAGTCTGGTGACCTGCCAGCTAAATCTGGTGCTGCTGAGCTTCGAGAGTTGGGATTCGCTGAAACACGCCATACCGCGACGGAGTATCAAAAGGAAAATTATTTCACCTTCCTGACTGCTGAAGGGCAGGAGTTTGCTATTAAGCACCTGGTAAATATGCGCTTTGGTGTACCTGCCGGTGGTTATATCGGCTCACCTGTAGATAAGCCGGGGGGATATATCCGTTGCTGCTGCCCAATAGAAGGCATTGGCTGGGGCTGGTTTGTCGATAAATCCGGACAGGCATACATCCACAAGGCGCTGATCGGCGATGGCGTATTGTCTACGAGTTACAACGTGAAATTGAACGTCGCCGACAAAGGTAAAAAGCATGCTGCCAGTATGACCGTAGCTGTTGAAGGTGACCAGAGCAAGGTAGTGTTTAAGGCCGATCGCTTTGCAGTGGTTCAGAACGCTGAGTCTGTGATTCGAAATGCGATTGAGAATGTACGTCAATCCAGGGTATTCGAGCAGCTACTGGAAGCCAGCCAAGCTCAACAGGCAGAGGCCCTTACTGCCGCAGTCAAAGACGAGATAGTGCGTCAGTGTCAGCCTGGCGGCTTGCTGTGGCGCGCTACACGTTGATGTTGGGTTATACGTGGGGAGGTGCGGCGTACCTGCATTTTCTGATGGGTCCTCCCGGCGGGGGTACCTGCCACGGGGCGGGTGGCTCGCGGGAAACGGCTAGTTTTTCAAATCTTAGGTCATCATCATCATCCGGGCAGGTCCTTGATTTTTATAGGACCTATTTCTCAATGATGTCGAATTGTTCAAAAAGTGTTCACCATCATGGACCAGGAAATTGCGTCTCTCAAGCTCAACATCAACCAGCTGGCGGCCATCACAAATGTGCACCGGCAGACGGTTGCCGGCAGGCTCAAAAACGTTGCGCCAGCATCGGGTAGTAACAGCAAGCTAAAACTCTTCCTTGTCACCGATGTTTTATCTGAGCTGATGATCCCAACAGTGGCGACAAACCTTGAGGACATGTCTCCATCGGATCGCCTTGCGCACTGGAAGGCCGAAAACGAACGCATCAAATTTGAACAGGATAGCGGCGGTATTCAGAACAACGCTATCGCGCTGATCACCAGTACGCTGGCACAGGTGAGCCTGCGAACGACCCTGAGTGTGCAGTATGGGGACAATAAGGCCGGTATTCAGCGTGTTGATAACGTCATGGCAGACGCCAGCAAGGCGGTTGCTGAGTCACTGCGCACGCTGGACTCCAGCACCGGAGGTAACACCGCGAACGTTACCGATCTTTCGAAAACCCTTGCTGATTTTACTCAGGCTTCGGCTAAAGCCTGCCGTTAACTTTTTGGTTATCCCTGAGAACATCAATAGCGGTTTGCATTGCAATCTTGTTATCTTTGCCTGTTTGCTTATTCTGCGTTACATGCAAATATTCAAGAAGCGTGCGGGTATTGATTGGGCGCCCAGTTTTACCTACTTCTAGGACTGCATTACCAAGAATGATTTTTACTGGTGGAAGTTGGGCTGGGTACCAGTCAAGGGTGTCTTCAGATTTCATAGCAAAATTCTCCGGGATGGGCAGTGTACCACAAAATGAGACGCCCGGCGCGGTGACCCGATAGATTGTTCATTCAGACACCAGCCACATATCAGCCTCTTCAAACATATCCTCATGCATGCGGTTGAGTGCATGTAAGCCCCTTCGATGCACCTTGCAAGCGGTAAGCGCTAACTGTCACAGGGTTACTCCGCGTAATGCTGTTGGCAGCCCCGATAACTTCGGGGGTGTTTTGCGGGTGTCTTTTAGTTACCTGCAAATATTGCGCAGGACGTAATGAACCACACAAACGGTGAACTTCCCCTCTTAAAGAGGGTTGGTTATCTTCGCAGCTCTCTACGCTATTCGTCGGAACCTCTGAACCTAAGCAGTGTTGATGTTTAGGTGAACCCGAATAATGTTCGTGTTTGTTGCTCGCCAATTCTCGCGTTTCGCGATAATTGAGATGATTCAATGGGTTGCGATGTCCATGCGTTAAACGTACGCAGCTGTTTAAACTCGGCGTCTCACCGTGTTTGATTTGCGAGTCCATATTGCTAACCCACACCTTAAAGCATCACCATGAAAAACAGCCGTCTTACGTTCTTTAAATGCAACAACTATGCAACATAATTTAAGCCCTCTCACTACTCTCCCTTAGAACACCCGCTTCACTTTCCCTCAATGAACCCCCGGTATTCACTGTCTGAAATTTGTGCGAAATCTCCATTCGCGCTTCAAATTTACCGCCCGAGTTGTACCAAAACCGCCATCTGGAACAACTTTTTTGACCCAGGGTTGTTCCACCTTTCGAAGGTTGAAGTCTTAAAATTCATTACGTTACGTGATTTGGAACAACTGGAACGGCTGGAACAACGTTTTCTGAGTATATATGCGTGTTTTTTGTCTGTATGGTGAACAAAGTCGCCACGATTAGTTTGTTGCTTTTTTGTTGCACCAGAAAATTCATACACACAATATTCGTGGTTGTTTTTGCGCAGAAATGATGCGGATGAATTTGGGGGTATATTTGGGGGTATGTAAGATTATTGAATGCAGTAATTGCTATTTAATTCAGCTAATTATTATCTAATATTCAATCCTACAGGGCCATTAAGAATCATATAGTTACGCCCGTTTCAAGTCTGCCTGATTTTCCCCTTGTGTCATATCTGTGTCGTGATTGCCAAAAATGGCATCAATTTTCCGTGCGTGCTCGGTTAAATGGTTCGGTGCCAGGTGAGCATATCGACGAACCATTTCGATGCTTCCCAGCCTCCCATTTCCTGCAAAACAGATAGCGTCGCTCTTAAAGGCACATCTCATTCTCTGTTGAAATTCACATTTGTAAGATGAACGATGAAGCTGGCCCGCTACAGCGCGTAATGCGGGCCAAGATCGTCAAAACTCTCGTGATAAGGTGATATATCCGTTGTACCGTACCGAGCATTCATCTTCATTGGCGAACGCTGAGGAAATGAACTCATTACGTTTGCTGTTTTTATCCGTAAACGTATATTTAGCCGTCACGGACAGTACATGCCTATCGTGATACATGCTGTAATAATCGCTCTCAGAAAGCCTGAGATCGGCGGGTTTCTTTAAATCGGCTTGGCTATCGGCAATCGCCATTTTTCTGGCGAAAACATCAGATACTGGCAGCACATCAAGCACTTCCACGGTTGTTTTGCTGTACTGAATGGATGTCAGGTCTATGCCGAGATCGTTCTTTATGCTGGTCAGTAACATACCTTCGACATAATGCCCTGGCGCTGCGCATTCACTACCGGGAGTTGCAGCCATTGCACATACAGGCATTAACACTATAGCTAGCTCATAGCTGCGGATCATCGTACAACCTCCAGCGACGCCCCTGTATCTTTGCTCACAAGAAGGCGGGTCGAATGACTCATGATGATACAGCCTTCGGAAGCGAATCCGGCAATACCAACACGCTTATCACCGTGCATACGGAAGGTGTGCATATCACGTGCGTAGGAATTACCGCTGATATGTTTCAAGGTAATGGTCAGCGGCCCTTTGCTGGTGCCGGAACTACCGATCTTCCACATACCGCGAGGGATTGGCCCCATTCCTCGAACATTTTCACGGTCAGGGTTGTTTTTATTAGTGAGAGCGCCCGAGTAACCTGTTTCAATCAGCTTGCCATCTTTGAAGAGCTCGCCAGTGCTTTGCTTATATTTCCAGTTTGCCATGTATGATTTCCTTATGCAGTTTTACGCTCTTTCCAGCTGTCAGCGTGTTGAATGTTACCATCGACATATTTCCAGGTGATTTTTTCGTAACGCAGGCCAACGTGTTCAATATGACCATGCTTTTTAAACTCAGGATCTTTGATATCAAACATTATTGGCACTATGTGGCACACCTTCACGTTCTCCAGCAATATATTAAAATATTCTTCTTCCATGCCGTTATTGTTGATGCGGTAGTATTTTAATTCAGCCTTTTCCAGCGTGCGGCCGGTTGTCAGGGCGCGATACAGAAGTGGGGATGATGGGTCAATTTCTTTTTCGAAAGTATATGCCTCATGTTGGCGTGTACTGGTAGCTGCACCGGTCATATCGTCTGTGGGAATAAACACGTCGTGCTGCATACCCACCAACTCTATGCTTCCCTCGCGTCCGTTAACATTAACACCACCTTTCAATAGCTTTCCGTCCTCCTCGTAAAGCCATAGATAAACTGGTATTGCCATTGTGGTAACTCCTTGTTGGTTTGTGAGATTCAATTAACCATACTCCGGACAGAATAAAGAAAATGTAACGATTGATTGTCAAGAATTAACCATAATTTGCGTGGGTGATGGTATGGCGTGAACTATTCAAGCGGGAGCTGTAAATTCCATGGTGGCAAAAGCACCGGCGCAAAGAGCAGATCGGGGAAAAAGCGTTAGCGCTCATAACTGTCGTTATTATCCAGCGTGATGGCAGTAGCCACGATCCGAACGTCGTTAAAAATCAGTCCGTCTACGCCAGAAATTTTACCAAACTCGCTGGCATCGATATCAAGTGAAGAAAGCGTCAACGCCGATATAGGCCGTTCTGGATATCCTTCAATAAATAGCGCACGTGAAAATAGCTGACGGTCTGAACGTTGTGCCGAAATGTTCTCCAGCGTCAGACGACAGACGTCAGTCAGACCTTCATTGCCGTCAACACCTTCTGCCAGTTTACGCCAGTGCGCGGGCTTATCCAGGAGGTTTTCTGTCTGCCCATAACTATACAGCGGAAACCAGTTAAGCTGGATTAACACCGGGAATCGCACGTCGAGAAGGTGCAAATTGCGCACGGTGATATCACGGATAAAACCACCGCGATTTCGAGCAGATTTAATACGGAATCCCACACCGGTGCCATTAAAGCGGTTATGTTCAATTAGCACACGTTCGATGCCCCCTGATGTTTCACTGCCCAGGGTAATGCCAGAACCTTTATTGAGCGTGCAATCACGGATAATGATATCTCTGGCACCACGTGCATTTTGCTTCGCATCGCGGCCTCGCCCCGCTTTGATACAGATATTGTCGTCGTTACAGGAAACCACACAGCGTTCCACACGCACATGTTCGCAAGAGTCGATATCAATCCCATCGGTGCTCGGCCCCGCAGAGTTACTAATCTGGACACCGTCTACGGATACATTTTCTGAATAGCAGAGATGAAGATTCCAGAAACCGGACTCACGACTGGTGAAGTCCTGGAGCGCAATATTCTTGCTTTCATAAACAACGATATTGCGCGGTCGCTGACAGTCATAGTCCACGACCCAGCGCAGACCTCTGGCACTATAGTCCCCCAACATGCCGCTTTGCTCGTCATCGCCCCAAAAGCGTTGCCACCAGACCAACCCTTGCCCATCAATCGTGCCCGCGCCAGTGATGCTGACATCTTCACAGTTGATAAGGTTAACAATGCCTGCAGGCCATCGCATATCGATCCCGGCCACGCGGGTGTCAATCTCAGGGTAATCGGCCAGATTTTGGCTACCGATAAGCTCTGCACCCGCTTCAAGGTGCAAGGTCATGCCGCTTTTAAGAAAAATGGCCCCCGTGAGGAAGCGTCCTGCGGGGATCACCACCGTATCATTACGTTGTGAGTCAGTAATTGCCTGCTGAATAGCGGAAGTTGATAGCCGTTGCGCAGTGGCATCTGCTCCATACGCGCTAATTGAAATAGTGGCCATGTTGCGTCCTTATAATGATAAAAATATGAGTATAAGAACCTGCAGGACGGATAACCTTTATCTCATAGACAATCGAAATAAGATCCTGGCAAAAATACACTATCATTTGCAAAAATTTACCTGAGGTAAGAATCGGCTTAATGCGCTTCTCAGTTATCACATTTTTACCATTGTATTAACATGTTGCCTACAACTCATTTATTGTTTGTGAGCCGTTTCATTTTTTCAAATCCATAAATAAGGTAAGGTTTAAGGGTGTTGAAATTAAGTGAGCCGCTATCATGAATAACAAATACAAATTGCACGAATTTCTTGATGTCGATCGCTTGCAAACGCTACAAGATAATTTTAGTAAATCAATGATGATTGCCCTTGTCGTGGTGGACCAGGACGGCGTTCCGGTGACGCGTCCTAGCGGCTTTTCCGATTTTTGCGCACGTTCCAGAATGAATGAGGGGCTCGCGAAGCATTGTTATGACAGCGACAGCGCGGGGGGAGAGGCGGCGATGCGTGCTGGTGAACCGGTGGTCTATCGCTGTTACTGTGGGTTTGTTGAGTTTGCTGTACCGATCCTTGTGAATAATCACTATCTCGGCGCATTTATCTCGGGCCAGGTTAAGGTCGAAGAAGAAAAAGAAAAAAGCATTCCCTATATTCTGGATAACAACAATTTATGGGAAGAGAATCCCTGGCTTATTAATCTGCATCATAATACGCAGCGTATGCCCTACGAGCGTTTTGAATCTACAGCCCACACGTTACTTCATGTCGCTTCATATTTGGTGGACCAGGCGCATGCGAATAATATCCAGCGCGAACTGCGCGCTAAAGATCACGAATTAGCGAATGAGCTACTCAAGCGTGTCGAGATAGAGCGTTCATTACATGATGCAGAATTTAAGGCGCTCTCCTATCAAATCAACCCTCATTTCTTATTTAATGTGCTGAATACCATTGGTCGGCTGGCGTTCCTGGAGGATGCCAGTCGTACCGAAACCATGGTCCATGATTTCTCCGATATGATGCGCTATCTGCTGCGCAAAAGTAACAATGGTCTGATCACCCTCGGCCAGGAAATGAACTACGTTAATTGCTATATGGCTATTCAGAAAGTCCGGATGAATGACCGGTTTGATTATGTCTGTGATATTCCGGTGGAGTATAACGATGTTGTCTGTCCGTTTTTAATTCTTCAGCCGCTGGTTGAGAATTTCTTTAATTATGTAGTAGAACCACGTGAAACCAAGAGTCATATTTTTCTGCGTGCAACCGATGATGGGAAGGATGTGATAATTGAAATTACCGACAACGGCGACGGTATTTCGCGTGATGATATTGAATATATCCTGTCAGGGGGCCAGAATCGACAAAAAGGAGGCATTGGCATTAATAATATTAAAAACCGCCTCCAGCTACTCTTTGGGGAAAGTTATGGCTTGCAAATTATTAGCCCCCATAAACCGATGCAGGGCACCACAATAAAACTACGCTTTCCAATGGTGCCTGCCTGAGCCCGGAGTATAAATATGTATAATATTGTTATTGTCGAAGATGAGCACATTGAAAGGGAGTCGCTTAAACGCATTATTTCACGCTGTGTTGAAAACGCTGTCATTCATGAGGCATCGACAGGTAACAAGGCTATCCAGCTGATCGATCAGCTAAACCACATTGATATGATATTCGTTGATATTAATATTCCGCTGCCTAATGGCAACCAGGTTATCGAGTACCTTAAGCAAAAAAATACGGATACCAAAGTGATTGTCACCACTGCCAACGATGATTTTGAAATCGTTCGCCATATGCTGAGCCTGAAAGTGGATGACTATCTCTTAAAACCGGTAAAGCAAAGTATTCTGAACGATACCATTCGCAAGACGCTGCAAGTTGATGAACAGGTCGCTATCGCGACGCGCGATCTGCGAAAGACGATCGGTGAGATGATAAATACCTGCGATTATCCGCGCTGGAATACCTTTTTATTCAGCGTTCTTGATACGGCCTACGCCGAGCACCCTCAAGGTCATGATCGCTCCAGACATCTCACCGACGTGCTGGAAATCGTTCAGCAGCATCTCGCAAGCCAGGGCGATAGCTATACCGAATGTCGGCATAAGCTTGCCGAGCTGGTGTTAAATATTCGCCAGCAAGGACTGTCGGAAAACCATTACTGGCGGGTACTTAATGCGTTATTAAGCATCAGTGACGCTATTTTCAACCAGTCGTTTAAACTCTCTGGCAGCGGCATGGATTTTGTTGCTCGCGCGCAATTTCATATTGAAAAAAATATTGTCAGTAATTTAACGCTGGATGATATTGCGGCAAAAGTCTTTGTCAGTCCCTGCTATTTGAGCCGTGCCTTCAAGAAAAGTACGGGCATTGGCTTTTCTAGCTATATTACCGGTCGAAAAATCAGTATGGCAAAATCACTGTTACAGTTCAGTGACTTAAAAGTCAACACGATTGCACTGGAGCTATCCTGGCAGGATGCGAACTATTTCTGCCGGATCTTCAAAAAAGAAACGGGGATTGCCCCTTCGGATTTCCGCAAGACAATCTCACCCGATATCTGTTAATGCCGCAGGGGATTTTTTGCGCTTACGCCCAACGCGAGCGCAAAAAAGTCCGCGTTCTCAGCAATATAGTGTACTGCTCCAAATAGCGACTCCCACTAAGATAAAAGACTCCCATCACTAAGTGGCCCTGCCGTGGATGATTATCTTTTTACCTCTGAATCGGTTGCTGAAGGGCACCCGGACAAAATGGCAGACCAAATATCGGATGCCATTCTCGATGCTTATCTGCTGAAAGATCCCTGGGCAAAAGTCGCCTGCGAATGTCTGATTAAAACCGGTGCGGTCATACTGGCCGGAGAAATAACCTCCATTGCAAATGTCGATATCGAGTCAATTGTACGGGCCACGGTTAAATCTATCGGTTACGACCACTCCTCAAAGGGTTTTGACGGTGCAACCTGCGCCGTTATCAATATGTTGGGCAGGCAGTCTGTCGATATTGCGAAGGGAATACGCGCCAGCGATCCGAGCACGCTTGGCGCGGGCGATCAGGGCATTACCTTCGGATATGCCTGCAATGAAACCCCCCAGCTCATGCCCGCTGCTTTACTGTACGCGCATCGATTAATGGAGCGCCACGCGATGCTGCGTAAAACCCGCAAGCTTGACGGCTTACTGCCTGATGCCAAAAGTCAGGTGACGTTGCGTTATCGCGGTGGCCAAATCATTAATGCCGATACCATTGTGATTTCCACCCAGCACCGTGCGGATATCTCGCTCATCACACTGCGGGAGGCGGTGATTGAGGAGATAGTCAAGCCAGTGATCCCCTCGCGTTGGCTGACGCCAGACACTCGGTTATTGATTAACCCCGCCGGTGAATTTGTTCACGGTGGCCCGGCGGCAGATTGCGGTTTAACCGGGCGGAAGATCATCGTGGATACCTACGGCGGCGCGGCGTGCCATGGCGGTGGTGCTTTTTCGGGTAAAGATCCTTCAAAAGTCGATCGCTCGGCAGCTTACGCGGCACGTTACGTGGCGAAGAATATTGTTGCGGCAGGGCTGGCAACGCGTTGCGAAGTTCAGCTGGCCTGGGCTATTGGGCTTTCGCGCCCGGTGTCGCTGCGTATTGAGACGTTTGGCACGGCGCGTCTGGCGTCAACAGTGCTGACACAGCTGGTTGAAGACCATTTTGACCTCAGTGTTTATGGAATTATCAGGCAGCTCGATCTACTTGCACCTCGCTATCGCCAGACGGCATGTTACGGCCACTTTGGTCGGGAAATATTTCCATGGGAACTCACCGACAAGGCCGCGCTGCTGCGTGATGCAGCAGCCTTTGCGGTACGTATTCCTGTGGAGACTCACTGAATTGAAATAACAGGAGAAAGTTATGTCCGGGCAAAGTTTAGGCTTAATAGAAACCGTTGGCTTAGCGGTGGCAATCGAGGCCGCAGATGCAGCCATGAAATCCGCGAACGTCGAGTTGGTCGGCTATGAATTGACCAAGGGCGGGGGGCTGGTGACCGTAAAGTTAGCGGGAGAAGTGGGGGCTATGAACGCCGCAGTGGCGGCAGGTGTAGCCGCCGCCGGCCGGATCGGAAACGTCTATGCCTGGAAGGTAATAGCGCGTACGGCGACCGGTATTGATAACCTGATTGCCTCCCGGGAAACCTATGGCGTACCGCCTTCGCAACAGACTTCCCCTCAGACCGAGGTCGCACCATTAGCCGTGGAGCCGGAGCCTGAAGCGATGACCATCCCTGTCGTTACGGTTGAAGATGACATACAGGAAGAGGAAAAACCGTTACGGGTGCGGGGCAAAAATTCGCGTAGATAGTTTTTCGAGGCAAACAGGAGCCACCTTCGGGTGGCTTTTTGACGTTGCTACCTGCAAAAAAATCCGCCTCCCGATTACGGTGAGACGGACTGTATTAGTGGCAATGCGTCAGATAGAAGGTGTCTTCGTTGCGTTGGCGGCTTTCACCGCAGGCAGGTTGCGAACGATGCAATAGCGGTAAATCCCTGCACCCAGAAGCCCGCCGATAATCGGCGCAATGAGCGGCACGATAAAGTAGGGGATATCTCTGGCGCCGGTCATGGAAATTTTCCCCCACCCAGCAAAGAACGTGAAGAGTTTCGGTCCGAAGTCACGCGCGGGATTCATTGCGAACCCGGTTAGCGGTGCTGTAGATGCGCCAATCACCGCCACCAGAATCCCAATTAAAAGCGGTGCCAGCGGCCCTTTCGGTACGCCGTTACCATCATCCGTCAGCGCCATAATCAGCCCCATCAGAATCGAGGTAATGACGATTTCCACGAGTGCGGCCAACCCTACGCTGATGGATGATGCCGGGTAGGTGGAGAAAATACTGGCAAGGTACAGGCTATCCTCGCTTCCACGTACCATCTGATGGGCCAGTTCGTACTCGGCAAAAAGATTGTGATACAGCATGTAGGTGAGTGCCGCCCCACAAAACGCACCGGCCATCTGCGCCAGAATGTACGGCAGCACTTTTTTGGCACTAAAAGAGGCGAACATCCATAACGAAATCGTCACCGCCGGGTTGAGATGGGCACCTGAAATACCGGATGTCAGATATACCGCGAGGGCGATACCTAGCCCCCATACCAGACAAATTTCCCACAGACCGAAACTGGCACCTGCCAGTTTTGCGGCGCATAACACGCTAGTACCGAAAAATATAAATAATCCGGTACCCAGAAATTCGGCAATGCAGGGGCCTTTTACTGAATCAAGAGTGTCACTCATAATGGTTTCCTGTATTAAGTGATGCAGGGACTCATCACTTAATGAATGTTGAGTACGAGAGGATAATAATAAGTAAAATTACATCATGGTTATGGCTGCTCATTAACCGCCGATATGGCAATGGAAACCCATCGATTCTACGATTTTCTTCAGGCTTTCCATTTTTTCTTCCGGGTGAGACTGAACGCCATCCAGTGGGTAGATTCGTCCTAACAGGCTGTATTTATTCTCCCCGAAAGTGTGATAAGGCAATAAATGGATGGTATCGACGCCGGACATGAGTTTGGCAAATTCAGCGATACTACGAATTTCATCGGGATTGTCGTTGACTCCGGGAATAACTGGAATACGGACAATCACTTTGGTAATAAAAGAGATGCGAATCAGGTTTTCCAGAATGCGGCTGTTATTCACGCCGGTATTCTCTTCATGAATAGCGGGGTTAATCGCTTTAATATCGGTTAACGCCAAATCGATCCACGGGAACACCTCCTCGATCACCTCTTTGGTAGCGAATCCGGTGGTTTCGATGGCGGTATGCCAGCCTTTCGATTTACAGGCTTTCAGCAGTTCTCTGGCGAACTCTGGCTGCGCCAGCGGCTCTCCACCCGAGAGCGTCACGCCACCACCAGACCGACGGAACAGATTCTCTTCTTTCTGTAGTTCACGAATGATTTCGCTAACCGCCATCCGTTTTCCTTTCATCTCTAACGCTTGTGTCGGGCAAACGCGGGTGCAATCACCGCACTGTATGCAGCGTTCACGATCGATAAAAAAAGGATTGCTGGTGGACAATGCCTGCTGCTTGCAGACATCAATACATTTTCCGCAGCGAATACAGTCGTTCTTTTTATAGATAAGCTCGGGCTGCGGGCGCTGTGATTCTGGATTACTGCACCATTTACAGGCTAGCGGGCAGCCTTTGAAAAACGCAATGGTGCGGATCCCTGGGCCATCGTGCAGGGAATAGCGCTGAATATTGAATAAAACGCCTTCCGTATCGTATTCGACTCTATTCATAACATCACTCGTCATAAAAAAGCGGCCGTCAGGCTATCAACGTGTCGACCGTCAAAATCGGGTCTGAAAATGGGCCATGCAACCTGGCATGGCCCAACAGGGAAGCGCAAAATCAGAATTGCTGCTCGGTACGGCTGATAATGTCATCCTGAACTTCTTTGGCCAGCACCACGAACTGGGCGCTGTATCCTGCCACTCGCACGACAAGATCCTGGTGCTGCTGCGGGTTTTTTTGAGCTTCAATCAGGGTGTTACGATCGATAACGTTAAATTGAACGTGCATCCCTTTCTTATCGAAGTAGTTACGAACCAGGCCACCAAAGTGATGTAACCCCTTTTCCCCGGCCAGAGACGACGGCAGGAATTTCTGGTTATACAGCGTGCCGTTGGAGGCAATGAAGTGGTCAAGCTTGGCAACAGAGTTCGCCGCCGCGGTTGGGCCAAGGGTATCTTTGCCCTGACGAGGGGAAACGCCGTCTGCCAGCGGTTCTTTCGCCAGACGGCCATCGGGCAGGGCGCTGACATCTTTACCAAACAGAACGTTGGCTGAAACCGGGTAAATCCCCGCCTGGAAGCGGCCACCGCGTGGGTTGGTATATTTCTCCACTTCCTGGCAGTAAATCAGCGCGCATTCCCGGGCAACCAGGTCAACGTCGTCGATGTCATTACCAAAGCACGGCGTGTTTTCCAGAATATGGCGAATTTCTTCGAACCGAGAATTGCCGGTGGCAGGCGCAGCATGGGTGCTGGAAAGCTGGCGATAGACTTCGTTTTTAATCGCAGCCGGATTCAGTGAACCGTGCTCGTCGATAATGCGTTTAACCACTTCATAAATATCCTGCTCACCCAGAGAGGATTTCGCCGATGCCGCGTGCGGGTTACCCCCCACAGGATGACCAAAGTTCGCATCCAGAGCGCTTTTCAGCTCTTGCAGCGTCAGTCGACGATCTTCGAAGACTTGTTTTTGGATGGCGTAGACGGAATCTCCGGTATCGGCAATCCCAAACGCCTGCGGGCCGGTGAAGTTGTAAATGGCTCCGCCTTCCTGAAGCGATTTACCACGACCAATACAATCATCCACCATGGCGGACAAGAACGGCAGAGGACAGCGTTCTCCGTGAGCAATGTCCACGCTGTTACACGCTTCTACCAGCTGATGTACAAAGTGCGCCATCTGTTTTTTGAAGGCGGTAAAGAAATCATCGATACCGGTATACTGCGTCAATTCACCGGTAATGGGCCCCAGCTGTTTGGTGCCTGAACGACCATTGTTCAGGGTAATTTCCAGTACTTTGGCTACGTTGAAGAAGGCCGCGTCATGCCACCCTTCTGTGCGATGGGGTGCCTGCGGCTCCACGCAGCCGATAATGCAGTAATCGCGTGCATCACGCAGCGATACGCCACGGTTTTGCAGGGCCGGAATGATCACCTCATCGTTGTACATGGCCGGCACGCCGAGCCCCAGACGAACCAGCTCGCATGCGCGGAACAGGAATTCATCCGGTGTGCCCTGCCAGACGCGAATCGAGAAAGAGGGTTGCGGCAACCGCACATGGGCGGTGGCTTCCATACACATATAGGTCAGCGCGTTAGTCGCATCGCGACCATCTTCCGTTTGCCCCCCGACACACAGGTTCTGGAATACCGCGTAACCGGCAAAGGCCTGGGCAGATACTTCATCGCGCGTTTTGTTGATGTCGTTAAGTTTTATCCAGCAGCAGTCAACCAGCTCCTGAGCAAATTCTTTGCTGATGGATTGATCTCCGGCCAGGTACGGATACATGTACTGGTCGTAACGGCCTGGGGAGATGGAGTGACCGCTGGATTCAATCTGCAACATACTCTGAACAAACCAGAATGTCTGGCAAGCTTCCCAGAAGGTGGTTGCGCCGTATTCCGGTACGCGGGTGCAGTTTTTTGCGATTTGCTCCAGTTCGCGTTGACGCGCCGGATCACGCTCTTCTCGGGCAAGGCGGGTGGCCTCCTGAGCATAGCGGTGAGCAAAGCCAATTGCCGCCTGGTAGCTCAGAATCACGGCGTGATAAAACTGTTCTTTTTTGATGTAATCCGGCGAGCTGCGGTCAAGATTTTCCAGCTCTCGGGTGACTTCGTTAATGATGCCACGAAAACCGATTTTCAGAATTTTGCCGTAATCAACGCTGACGTGCCCCACGCCGCCATAGAAGTAGTTTCCAACGGTGAATACGCCGTTGCTCATGCTTTCTTTGGTTTCAGCAGACATATAAGACGCCGCCAGGGAACTGGTGGTCTTACCGGGCCAATATTTAAAGGCTTCGTGCAGTTCTGATGCGGTCTGTTTAGGGATAATAAACGGATCGGCAACACGCTGCGCCATGGTATCAAATTCTTTTTCGACCCATTCATAAGAGAACTCAGGGCAAATTTCGGTCGAACGTGGATTAATGGTAACCGCACCGACAATTAATTCGTCAGGGCGAATCGTTACCGGTAATTCATTAAAAATTTTCTCCACGACTTTTGCGCGGCGCATAATAGCAGGTAAGTGTTCGTTTTCTTTATAAGCCTCGGTCGCCAGCACGGCTCGTTCTGATTCTACGTAAGGTTTAGCGTGCAGAATCATATTTTTGAGTCTTACAACACGATCGGTCGGATGAGTAAAGCCTTTCTCTAACATACAATAACTCCCGAAATGATATGAGCATGGTGATAACACCACACCTGAATGGTTTAACCTCACTTCCTGTATCGCTTTATCGTCAGCGGCATTAACCCAAATATCGCCTGTCATTTCGATATCGGGCTGAATGGTGAAATAGCCCGCCCTCAGAACGTACTGTTATCATCCTCAATAACGTGCATGGCTTCATTCACGGCGGCGACTTCACCGAATATGGCCAATGTCGTGATGTGCTGCGGACAACTCCCAAAGATTTCCGACACCGCGACATGCGCGCTTTTACTGGCCCGATCGGCGTAAAAGTACAAGTCCGGTACGGGGAGCATGATCAACCCGATGGCATCAATGCGGACTGTATCCAGTCGGTTGCGTGACTCGGATGGCATACGGCGTTTGATCATCGCCAGCGTTTCCGGTGTCGGTGCGTTGATAATGCGTTTTTTCATCAAGGGTTTACCCATCCTGCCTTTATCAGCGAATATTGAGCGCTTCGACCATCACACACCGACGATTTCTGGCGAACGTGCGTGCCGACGTCAGCCCTTCACCGGTAGGACCTGCAATAGTGAACGTGGCGTGGCCTTCGCCGCCGACACCAATTCCGGCATAGGACGGACCATTTTTCACAAAAATGGTGGTCTGGATCAGCCGTGCCATCTTGGTGAGTTTTTCGACATTGGTGGAGTGCATGATGGCGGTGTGACGATTGCCATGTTCCACTTTTATCGCCAGCTCGATGGCCTCATCGACATTTTCGACCCGCACAATGGGCAGAACCGGCATCATCAACTCATGCACGACAAACGGATGGTCGCGCTCCGTTTCAATCAAAATGACTTTGACCTCTTCGGGGGCGCTAATACCGATTTGTTGCAGAATATAGCGAGCATCTTTGCCGACAAATGCCGTGTTCGGACCCGTTCCTTTGTCGTTGAGCACCAGCGCCTGCAACTGCTGAATGTGCTGTTTATCGCACAACAGCAGCGCGCCGCTTTTCTTCATGCAGTGGATGAGATAATCCGCCACTTCATTTACGACGATGACCTCTTTTTCCGCGACGCATGGCAGGTTGTTGTCAAAGCTACAGCCGTTGATAATGTCGCGAGCCGCTTTCTCGATATTGGCGGTTTCATCCACCACGGCAGGTGGATTACCCGCTCCCGCGCCAATCGCTTTTTTACCCGACGACATGACGGTTTTAACGATGGCGGGGCCACCCGTCGCAACCAGCATATTGACGCGAGGATCGTTGATTAACGCGTTGGTGTTATCGATGGAAGGCGTTGTCACGGTGACAACCAGATTGGCGGGTGCCCCCAACTGGGCCAGCCGTTGATTGATTAGCGCAACGCAGTGGAGCGACACCTCACGTGAACGCGGGTGAGGGCTGAAGATAACCGTATTTCCCGCCGCCAGCATACCGATGGAGTTGTTGATAATGGTTTCCGTCGGGTTGGTCGTCGGGGTGATTGAACCAATAACGCCATAGGCGGAGTACTCCGTCAGAGTCAGACCGCCGTCGCCGCTCAGCGCCCCGGTTGCCAAATCTTCGACTCCTGGGGTTTTCTGTGCCGCCACCCGATTTTTGGTCAGCTTATCCGCGTAGTTTCCCATCCCGGTTTCATCCACGGCCATTCGCGAAATAGCCTGTAAAACATCTTCTTGCAGGAACAGTTGGCGGATGCCGTCAACAAAGCTGGTGCGATCCTGCATTGAGCAGTGACGATACTGAATCTGCGCTTGCTGAGCGGCGGCGATCGCTTCATCCATCGTTGGAAAAGCACCGCTGCTTGCGCAGGTGACGCCGAGCGACTCCGGGCGCGCCCGGTTCGCCAGAACGCTGGCCACTATCTCCTCAATATTGTCGTGCGGCGGTCGCACGACAGGGTCTGGTGTTGGCGCTGTTGTTATCGTGTATTTGCTCAGAACGCGGGAGACGGCCTGAGAAATTTCAAGATCGTTCATGCTGTTCATTCCTTACTTCACATCGCTTTGCGCGTTAAATGTCGTGCCATCAAATGTACGGCGTTGTCGTTGATTTGAGAGGCGTTGGATCCAGCGTTGACAGCAGCGCCAGCCCAACATCTCTGGCGGCAATGACGGCCTGACGAACGGCGCCTGAATCTCCGGCGAAGGTGAAGATAACTTCATTACTAAAGCTGGTACCACTGGCAGGGCTGGCGTAGCCCACGGGCTCAATAACGGCGGCTTTCGCGGCAGCATCCGCCACCACGATACCAATGGCCGCCGGGCAAGCGCAGGTCATACCGAAGGCTTTGCCAATCGGGGCGCCAAAGGCTTTATTAAGGGCAAAACTGGCACGTGCGGTGTACTGAAATTCAAGATGGCCCGCAGGAGAACCATAGACATCGCCCATGGTTCGCTCAATTTCAGCCAACGCGACTTCAATTGCGCGGCGAACATCAGACACATCAGAGGCGCCGAAAACAATCATGCATCCGTGTCCACCGCCACCTTGAGTATCACGTGCCAGCTCAATAGAGAGGATTTCGCTGTTGGTGGCCTTAATCGCTTCGTCAGCAGCGAAAATATGCGGGCCGGCTCCGGTGCGTGCACCAAGAATACCGATCGAACGATATTTCTTGTCGATGTTCATGACTTCATGGAGCTGATGATCGACGTTGGCAACAACCAGTCCAATCGTGTGTCCCAGAGCGGTGCCGACAAATTCGGTTAATCCACACCCGGCGATGCTGGTTGTCGATTTCTTATTTGCGCTGACATCGGACTGTTTATTCATTACTTCAGATATAATCTGTTCAACAAGATTATCTTTCATGGTCAGTATCCTTTGGCTTTATTAACTGACAGCTTTTGGCAGGATTTTTTCCACTTCGATATGCGGGCGTGGAATAACATGCACGGAGACCAGTTCACCCACTTTACTTGCTGAGGCCGAGCCTGCATCCGTTGCTGCTTTCACCGCACCCACGTCGCCGCGCACCATTACGGTGACCAGACCTGAGCCAATTTTCTCATAGCCAACCAGAGTGACGTTTGCAGATTTAACCATGGTATCAGCGGCTTCAATTGCAGATACCAGACCTTTTGTTTCAACCATACCTAATGCTTCTTGTTGCATAATGACCTCAATATTCCAGGTGAGAGTAAAAGCAAGTAATGGAATAACCAACAAAGCGGCACCCATTGACTTAATAATTCATGCACTACGATATTATTGCGCTGAGGAAAAAATGTTTTGCCCGCCAGAGAGACTTTCTTGTTTTCCACTTGCAGGCTGGACAATAAAATCCTCTCTCTGAACCGTTCTGAGATAACCCGATCAGGCAACGGCGGACATCGTCAATGAAAGCGTCGCCGCATCCTGGGCAATCATTTTTTCTTCATTGGTGGGGATCACGGCAACGACAGGCGAATCAGGTAATGAAATCACCCCGTCCCGACCTGCGAATACCTGCGCATTTTTCGCGGTATCGAGCCGGACGCCAAACACGGCAAGGCGTTGTGCCGTTAACTCACGAACCAGCGCTGAGTTTTCGCCAATGCCGCCGGTGAAAATCAGGGCATCAAAGCGGTGCAGCGAGGCGAGGTGTGCGCCAAGATGACGTGCAAGCCGGTGGACCATAACGTCAATTGCGAGGCTGGCCTGAGGGCAGCCAAGACTTCGCGCCTCCTGTAATGTCCGGCAATCGCTGGAAAGACCAGAAAGGCCAAGCAGCCCGGATTCGTTATTCACCATGGTGTAAAGCTCGTCGATGGACTGTCCGGTGGTGCGGGCGATATAGGCGGCAGCACCAAAATCCAGATCGCCACATCGTGTCCCCATCACCAGCCCCTCAAGCGGCGTCATGCCCATCGAGGTATCCACGCTTTCGCCATTTTTAACCGCGCAAACCGACGAACCATTGCCCAGATGAGCAATGAGGATCCCATGATCGTCAGGGTCGAGATTCAGACGAGCGACCGCCTCTTCGGCGATAAAACGATGCGAGGTGCCGTGAAATCCATAGCGGCGCACCTGGTGCTGTTGTTGATATTCCAGAGGGATGGCATAGGTGTAGGCTTCGGGCGGTAACGTCTGATGGAAAGCCGTATCGAACACGGCAACATGCGCAAGCGCAGGCAGCAGCGAGATGGCCGCTTCGATGCCGACCAGGTTGGCCGGATTGTGCAGTGGGGCCAGGGCAGAGAGTTCCCGAATGCGTGCGATGACGGACGGCGTGATTAACACCGACTCCGTAAAGTCACTGCCACCATGTGCCACGCGATGCCCAATAGCGCTCAGGCGAGGCAACAGCCCCTGCATATTAAGCATGGAAAAAAGCGCGGTTAATGCGCTGGTATGGCTGGCATCTTCAAGCGGTTGGGTCGTTTTATGGCCCGCCGGGTCTTGAAAGGTGATGCTGGCGTCCTGTAGACCCAGTTTCTCTGCCAGTCCGGACAGCAGCGGCACGTCCTCGTTGCGCGGTAATACGGAGAATTTAAGCGATGAAGAACCGCAGTTAATCACCAAAACCAGTGAAGCTAACGACATGATGACTCCTGTCATTCAAGACAATGACGCGTTAAAGGGGGAAAGCGGAAAATGCTCGTGGCTAAAGTGCGCTAACGTGGTGTTGGCGATCGCAATGTCTTCTTCTACGGTGCCGCCGCTGATGCCAATTGCCCCAAGCAGAATGCCGTTGGACCAGCAGGGCAAGCCACCGCCGAAGCAACAGATGCCCGGTTCATTCTGCAAACCATAGAGGCTGGCACCTGGCTGGACAGCCGTTGCCAACATATGGGTCGGCATTTTCAGTGCGACAGCCGTCCAGGCCTTTTGACCGGCAAGCGTGTGGCTGATGAGCAAGGCGTTATCCATGCTAAAGAAGTAGCGTTGCTGACCGCCCGCATCGACCAGGCTGAATACGATGGGAACATTGCGGTCCTCAGCCACCTCGTGGGCATATTTCGCCAGAGAAGCCGCATCCGTCAGGCTCAGCGAAATCCGTCGTGATGAGAGCTGGCGAGAAATGGCGTCGCTGATACGGTGCTCAAGTTCGAGGTCCAGACTGTGTTTCATGCTATTTCTCACCGGTGGATGATTGCCCGTTGATATCCAGAGCATCGACGATGCCAACCACTGCCGCATCAATCACCGAATGCTCTTTGCTGTTACTCATGCGGGCGGAACTTCCCGTCGTCACGATCACAATTTCGCCGTTCCCCGCGCCAACGCAATCAACGGCGACCTGCGCTGTCCCCGTGGGCTGATAATGCTCGTCCAGGCGGGCGACAATCAGCAGTTTCGCCCCATTGAGTGAGGCATGTTTTGTCGTGGAGACCAATGCCCCTGTGACCTTAGCCAGATACATATTCCCCCCCTAGGAAGACTGAATAATGGTGATGCCGCGATCCCGTATTTCATCTCGGGCGGCCGGCGTAATCAGCGTGTTACTGCCTATCTGCATGGACTGGCCTGCCTGCATTTGTCGTACGTCGCTAAGCGTTATCAGCGGCTTCTCGCGGCGCACGTTTTGCGTATTGCTGGCGGCGATAGCTTTACCGATGACCGTAAAGCCATATTCCACAAGCGTTTGAGCATAAAGCGAAAGACGCGCCTGAAAGGCAGGTGAAAATGCGCCAGCCGTGGTGTCCTGGCATTCGGCGTTAAGGGTGACGACGATCTGTTTGGTCTGGCTCAGGGCATGGAACGCCCAGCGGCACACCAGGTTATCGCGAATCCCCAAGGCGATTTTGCTCATGCTGTTGCTGGACAAGGCCGGCAGGTAAAGCCCGCAATAGTCGTTTGATGCCTGAGCGGGATCGCTGTTATCGCACAAGGCGTCGATACCGCGTTGCGCAAGGCCTTCCAGACAGGCCGTTTGCAGGAAAGACGACGCGGCGCTATGCGAGAAGGTCAGCAGCAATAAATACCCCCCGTTGCTCAGTGCGGCGAGGCATTCCAGGGTGGCGGGTAGGGTGGAGAGATCTTCTCCGCTCACCACTACTCGCATGACCTGATGCGTTTGCAAGCGCTGCTGGCGACGCGCCAACAGTTCATCGATGATGGCGTCCACTCGCTGTGAAAAACGATCGTTGTCGATCCGGTTTACCTCAGCGATTCTGCCAGGCAGCCTGATTTTCAGGCGTTCATCCATAATGGCATTCCGTTATCACGCGTCGCACGCAGTCGCCATTGCGGAGGCCAAAGCCGTTGGCCTCTTCCACATCAATATGCATTTCCAGCACAGCATCGGCGCTAACGCGTACTCGCACGTGGCTGAGAATGCCGCCGCGATGGCCATCAATCCGCACGTCAATCTCCATTCCATCGCGCAGGGAAAATTGCTCCGCTTCGGAAGGGGAAATGTGAATATGGCGCCAGGCGACAATTGCGCCGCCGTGCCTTGTCACGCGTCCGCACGGGCCGATGATGTCGATACCCGGTGAATCCTGTAGATCGCCGGACATCCGCACCGGCGCTTTGATACCGAGCGCAAAACCATCGGAAACGGAGATTTCAATCTGAGTGGCGCTGCGCAACGGGCCGAGTACCCGCACTTTCTGCAATTCACCTTTAGGGCCGCACAAGGTGACGGTCTCAACGGCGGCATACTGGCCTGGCTGTTTGACGGCTTTCATGCGGGTTAACGTTGAGCCATAGCCAAACAAAACGTCCATGTCTTCCCGGCAAAGATGCACATGGCGGTTAGAAATCCCCACCGGGATATCCAGAGTCTGTACTGCGTTGGCCGCCTGAATGGCAGGCCTTGCGCCTTGAGCTTTCAGTTCCTGGATAATTTGTTGGGTAATCAATTCGGCTTGCTGCTGGTTGGTATTCATAACGTCAACGACCTGAATAAGGAATGAAATAGGGCTGATTTAGCGTATTCGTTCCCGCGTTGCGCTTTTTGCCCTCACGCAGGAGTTTTTTGACCGCCCGGAAAGAAAGATGACAATCTTGTCCAGATTTACCCGGCGATCCGCGTCAGGAGTCGGTCAACATCGCTTGCCGTGGGAGAATATGGATTTGAGGCTGTACACCCATCGGCCAGCGCGGCTGCGATAAGCGGCTGGCGTAACGATTCGAGAGTCGCCAGATCTGTGCCAAGCTCGGCGAGCGTGGCGGGAATGCCAAAGTGGCGATTGATATCGCAAAGGCTATTGACTAGCGCGCGGACTGTTTCCCGGTGGGTGGGAGCCTGAATACCCATGATCGCGGCACATCTCAGATAACGTTCGCAGGCATAGGGCGAATGTTCAGCGTTGTCCTCAATAATCAACGGCAACAGCATGGCATTAATTTTGCCGTGCGGAATGTGGAGCATGCCGCCAATGGCGTGCGCCAGGCCGTGCACCAGGCCCAGCCCCGCAGAATTAAACGCCATCCCTGCCATGCAGGAGGCATTGTGCATGTGCGCGCGTGCCTGAATGTTTTTCTCATCCGCAAAAATGACGGGCAGGTGCTGCCAGGCAAGCGCAATGGCTTTTTCCGCCAGCGCGTCGCTAAAGTCATTTGCCCCTGTGGAGACCAGCGCCTCGATGGCATGCGTAAGGACATCCATGCCGGTATCAACGGCGACGTGACGGGGAACGGAGCTCACCAGATGGGGATCCAAAATGGCGCAATCTGGCACCAGTTCATCCGCGACAAGAGGATATTTTCGGCCATTTTGCGGATCTGAAATAATGGCATAGGCGGTGACTTCCGATCCGGAGCCGCTGGTGGTGGGGATGGCAATGAGTTCAATGGCGTGCTCGGAGAAATACTCCTCCAGCGTCACCTTAATTCCTTTCGCGGCGTCCAGCGACGATCCCCCGCCGAGTGCAATGATCACATCCGGCTTGAAACGCTTAAATTGCGCGGCACCTGCTTGCAGGATCTCAATGCTGGGGTCAGGTTTGACGTCGCTAAAAATAGAGACAGAAGCCAACGGCATCTCGTTGATCAAATAGCGCGTTTTACCGGTCGACGCCATAAAGTCATCGGTCACGATCCCGACCTTCTTATGGTTTAATCTGCGCAACGTTGCGATGGCGTTTTCGCCAAAATAGACTTTAGGAATAGAAAAAAAAGAACTCGCCATTTCTCAACGACCTTATCTCTTAAAACGAATGACCGACATGCGATCGTCGGACGTGAAAAGAGATTTCATGGTGTCATGGAGAGGGAGGGAAGCTGCTATCTCTGCTTGTGCTTTGCCAGGATTATGTTGCTGTCGTGGTGTGTTGACTGACAAAAAAATCCATTTGAGCCGATGATGACACGTTATAACTTCACGCCATTTGTTATAAAAGAATCCTCTTCCCGCAATGGCGCTTCTGTCATTTCTCGACCATGCTGATTAAACCTTGCTGTTTGCAGTGAGGTTTACGCTGTTTCTTATTAATCACAAGGAATTAGGTTATGAAAAAGACGACTGCCATTCTGCTGGGAACTGCCATTCTGTTTACCTCTAACGCCTTCGCTGCCGAGCTGCTCACTCGCGAAGATTTTAAGAAAGTAGAAACGCAGTATGAAAAGATCGGGACCGTGTCGACCTCCGGTGAAACAGCCGTCTCTGATGCGAAAGAAGAGCTCATCAAAAAAGCCGATGAAAAAGGCGCGGATGTGCTGGTATTGACCTCAGGCAATACCGATAAAAAAATCCACGGTACTGCTGATATCTACAAGAAAAAATAAGCCTTTCTGGCCGCCCCGCGATGGGGCGGTCAACCCGCCTCTCCATTCCCCGCCATAACAATCTGATTTTTATCAAGTAAATATTTGGTTACATTTTGCCAGTAAATTAGCCTGCGCATAATAAATTAAATAATTATGATTTCCATTCTCATTTACACACAAAAACAATTCCGGATGGGAAATTCATGTATTTCAATGACAGGGATAATGGCGGGGTTTTACCCGCATTGGCATTCAAAAAACCTTTTACGATTTCGCTCCTGACGCTGGCAATCCAGGCTGTCGCGCATCCTGCGCTGGCGGCTGAGAACACCAGTGAACAGGATATGGTGGTCTATGGTGCGACCGAAAGCACCCCGGACGAGCGGCAAGATTACACCGTTAAAACGACCCGCGCGGGAACCAAAATGCTGATGGCACCGCGCGACATACCGCAGTCCATTAGCGTGGTCACGCAGCAGCGCATGCAGGATCAGGATCTGCAAAACGTCGATGAGGTGCTGACGAACGCAACGGGCGTCTCGTCGCAGCAGATTGACAGTGAACGCTCAAACTACTTCTCGCGCGGCTTTGAAATCACCAACTTCTCTTATGACGATATCCCGACATCGATGGGCGATGCCTGGAACTTCGGCGACGCGACGGGAGATACGGCGATTTACGAACGCATCGAAGTGGTGCGCGGCGCGGCGGGCCTGATGACGGGCGCGGGCGATCCGGGAGCCTCTGTGAATATGGTGCGAAAGCGTGCCGACAGCAAAACCGTTGCCGGTAATCTTAGCGTCAGCTACGGGAGCTGGAATAAACAGCGTTATGTGGCCGATCTCTCTGCGCCGCTTAATGCAGACGGCAGCCTGCGCGCGCGCGTCATCGCCGGTTATCAGGATCAAGACAGCTGGCTGGACCGTTACGGAAAGCGTAAGAAATTCCTCTATGGTGTGATGGATGCTGATATCACAGATAACACCACGGTTTCACTCGGCTGGGACTACCAACAAACCAATACCGCCAATCCTACCTGGGGTGGGTTGCCGAGCCTGTACAGCAACGGCTCGCGCACGCATTACGATCGCAATGTGAACACCTCAGCAGACTGGACCGGGTATAACATTGAATCGCGGAAAGTCTTCGCTAACCTGACGCATAACTGGGATAACGGCTGGTCATTCCGCTTCAACGGCACCCACGGCGAACAAACGTTCAACGATACGCTGCTCTACGTGATGGGGAACCCCGACGCAGACACGGGTGAGGGCGCGAGCGGCTGGGGAAGCAAAGATCGCGGAAAACGCACGCTGGACTCTTTCGATTCTTACGCCAGCGGGCCGTTCGCGCTTTTGGGGCGTCAGCATCAGCTGATGGCCGGGGCGAGCTACAGTCGCCAGCATAACGCGACGTTCAGTAAAGATGGGCCAATGGACAGCGACCAGCTCGGTATATTCAATAATCACTGGGATGGCAGCGTGGCCGAGCCGGAGTGGGGCGACTGGTATCAAAATGCGGATGATATTGTGCGTCAAAAATCGGTCTACACGGCAGCCCGTTTCTCGCTTGCCGACCCGCTGTCGCTGATCCTGGGCGCGCGTTATACCCAGTACAGCACCAATGGCAGCAGCGGCGATATGCGTAAATACAACACCACCCCTTACGGTGGCGTAGTGTATGACCTTACCGAGAGTTTATCGGCTTACGCCAGTTACACCTCAATCTTCGCCCCGCAAACCAAGCGCAGTAAAGACGGCGCGTGGCTCGCTCCGGTGACCGGCAAAAACTACGAAACGGGTTTGAAAGCCGACTGGATGGACGGTCGTCTGACGACCAACTTCGCCGTGTTCCGTATTGAACAAGAAAACGCAGCAGAAGCCATCAGCGGTGAATTTGTGAATGGCTCCAGCGAGCAGGCCTATCGCGCAACAAAAGGGGCGGTGAGTAAAGGGGCGGAATTTGAGGTGAACGGTGCAGTGACCGATAACCTGCAACTGACCTTCAGCGCCACACGCTACGTTGCGCGGGATACCGAGGGTCGGTTCAACAGCTATGCGCCGCAAACGCAGCTTAAACTCTTCAGCCGCTATCGTCTTCCGGTGCTTGCGGAGCTGACATTGGGCGGGGGCGTTAACTGGCAAAACCGGGTGTATAAAGATGTCACCGGGCCGGATGGGGAAACGCAGCGTCTGTATCAGGGCAGCTATCCGCTGGTGGACCTGTTTGCGCAATATCAACTGACCAAACAGCTGGCGGTTCAGGCCAATATCAGCAACCTGTTCGATCGTGAATATTACTCTTATCTCGACGATTCCGCTGTCTATGGCGAACCGCGTAGCGTGTCGGTGAGCATGAGCTATCTGTTCTAACCGGCTACCCCCGCGCTGGCGCGGGGGTAATCGTTAGCTCACCACGGCGTTAATCAGCTCGGCCGCCGGAACCGGTTTTGAAAAATAAAACCCCTGTAGGAAATCGATATGTTTATCACGCAGGTATGCGACCTGAGCTTCCGTTTCGACTCCTTCGGCAATCACTTTTAGGTGCATATTCTTTGCCAGCGCAATCACACTGTCGACCAGGCGAGTATCGGAACTGACGCCAATCTGGCTGACAAACATTTTATCGATCTTAATGAATTCCGGATTAAGGGCCGAGATGTATGACAAATTTGAATACCCCGTGCCAAAGTCATCCAGCGCCACCGAGACGTTGGCTCTTCTTAGTGCGGCAAACCACTCGCTCAACTGAGGGGTAAAATGCAACGGGTGCCGTTCAGTTATCTCTATAACCACCTGACTTTGATTGGCATTAAATTTCTTTAATAGCTCGCAGGTATCGGATTCAAAACCAGGATCGAGGCAATTTTGTGCGCTGATATTAATGCAAATATAGATGCCCGTCGGGATACGGTGGATCTGATATTGCAGATCGAAAATCACCTGCTGCATCAGTGAATGCGTTAGCGCAACGATAAGATGATGCTGCTCGGCCAGCGGAATAAAAATATCTGGGGAAACATAGCCGCACAGCGGATGTTTCCATCTTGCGAGCACTTCAATTCCGGCTAATGCCCCCGTTTCTGCATTCACAAAGGACTGATAAAACGGGATGATTTGCCGTTGATCAATCGCAGTTTGTAGGGCTTTAACCTGCACGGACAGCTGCTTTGATTTGCGCCATGACGAATGGCGAGCCAAAAGCGAGCTTATGGCAGAAGGAAAGAAGGTGTTCTTTTTATAGGTGTTAGGCATTTTTTGTGTCGCGCTGTCGCCAGGCTAAAGCCTGGCGAGATTGGGCTAAATCATCAGGCCGAAGTCAGAATTTGACCCAGTCATCATGATTGTTGGCCGTAGCATGTTTTTTGGTTGCCAACGACACCATGCTGCTTTTACCGAGGGGCCGGGACTCGCGCTGCGGATTGGCCTCTTTTGAGACCCGGAAAACGGAGACCACTTTCTCAAGCTGCACGGCCTGATCTTCCAGCGAACTGGCTGCCGCAGAAGACTCTTCGACCAGCGCGGCATTTTGCTGAGTCGTGGTATCCATCTCGGCCATCGCCTGAGCAATCTGCGCTATTCCGCGGCTTTGTTCGTCGGTGGCAGCGGCTATTTCGCTCATGATGTCGCGTACCTGAGCAACCGATGTCTCTATTTTCGACATCGCCTCCCCGGCGCCTTCCACCAGGTTAAATCCGGTATCCACATGCCCAACGGATTCGTGGATCAGATTTTCGATCTCTTTCGCCGACTGGGCGCTGCGCTGCGCCAGAGTACGGACTTCGGCGGCGACCACCGCAAAGCCTTTACCCTGATCGCCCGCGCGTGCCGCTTCGACCGCCGCGTTCAGCGCCAGAATATTGGTCTGGAAGGCAATGCTGTTAATGACGGTGGTTATTTCAGAAATACGGTGCGAACTGGTGCGCACGTTTTTCATGGTGTCGATCACCTTCTTCGAAATCTGGCTACCCTCGTTGGCATTCAGTGAGGCTTCTTGCGCCAACAGGCGTGCGTGGTTGGCGTTCTCAGCATTCAGCGCCACGGTCGACGTGAGCTCTTCCATGCTGGCGGCGGTTTCCACCACCGCTGCGGATTGCTGCTCGGTGCGTGCGGAGAGGTCCATGTTGCCTGCGGCGATTTCCGTTGACGATCGCGCTACGCTATCCACGCCGTCGCGGACGTCATTAATGATGTTCTTGAGATTTTCATTCATGGTCGCCACTGCCTGCATCAGCAGCCCCGGCTCGTCGCGGCGGGTACTGGACAGCGTGCTGGTCAGATCACCTTTAGCGATCTGCTCGGCGACGCGCAGCGTTTCATTAAGCGGACGCGTAATCGATAAGGTAATCCCCATCGCCAGCAGAACGCCCAGTGCAATACCTATCGCGGCAACAATCCCCATCTGCATCTGAACATCGCCCACCGTCTTGGCAACAAATTTCTGCTGCATGTTAAACAGGGTTTGAATCGCTTGCGTGAGCACTGCGGCCTTGCCGGTTAAACTGTCTGAAAGCGTTGACTGGGCAGTCCAAACGCTTTTGTAATTATCCAACTCGGCGGCGACGCTTTGCATGGTGGTTATGCTCGCGAGGATCCACACTTTGTGCTCCTGCGTGGCGACGGTGAGCAGTCTGTCGGCATCACGCTTGCCATTGTCGATGCTGGAAAGAATGCTGTGCTGAAGTTCATCGGAAGGATGCTGTTTGAAGGTGGATACCTGCGAATCAATATCGCTCATCACAAAGGCGAGATCGGAAGCAATCAGCGAATGCGCAAGATCGAGCGTAGTGTTTTGGCTCAGGGAAGCGGCAACCGTGGAGCTATCGCACAGGCCCTGCGTGTTCAGCTTGCGCTCGCTGTCTTTTTTAGCTGAAAGTGATTTTGTGAACGCCGCCAGCGTCTCAACATAGCTGTTAACCGCCCGCGTGGTGTTATCGAGGGCTGTTTTACCCTCCGGGGTCCAGGTAAACGTATCCATTTTTGCCACGGTGGCCTGCATCCGTTCCGTTGCCGCGTTGGTCTGTTCCAGGTATTTCTGATCTAACGTGTACTGAAAATTGGTGCGACCAAGCCGTACGGCAGAAAGGGCGTTAAACAGGTCCGTGGTATGCCCGTTTTTATCAACTTTATCTTGAACGTTGAGTAACCCCATCAGGCCCGTGGTGAGAATGGCAAGTGTGACTAACAGGACGGTCGAATAACCAAAAAATAATTTCTTGCTGATTTTCAAATTCACAAAGCGGTTTAATATGCTCATATACTCTTCCAGTGTCGGTATTTACCGAGCAACAGTGCTTTTGTTTGCTATCATTTTTGCAATACGGACTCATCGTGATGAGGTAAAAAAAAAGCCCCTCGCACCGTGTGCTCAGGGCAAAACCGCTGGATTGACATCACTCATCCAGGGTATCTGTCTTCTCCTCTTTTTTAGCGGAATGAGTCGGGAGTTCACTCATCCTGTAATAAACGGGGATCACATCAGGGTAATCAATGATGTAACCTCGCCCTTTAATGTTTCGAATAAAATCCTCAGGCAATCCAAGCAAGCTAAGCTTGTTGTTTAAATTATGGAGTACTTGCCATAATCGCTGAGTTGAAGGACTTAAGTTATGATCCTCCCAGATTTTTTCAAATAACTCTTCTTTAGTGACTATTTTTGATCTGGCATGTTTAAGGAGATACAAGAACAATCTAAGCATTGTTTCGTTAAAATAAATTGATGCAAAGGAAACGCTTTTATCAGTATGGCTACCCGTCAATCGGTACAGCCTTCGATTTGAAATATCGAAATGAATTTCCGCACCGATCATAAATCCATATAGACGATAGCTCATCTCTATTATACCTAGATAAGAAAACCCTGGTGTGCATGTCGACAGATATACAGCGAATTAATCCTTACTCTTTATAAGGTGGATTATATGGCTGAGATGAGTGCTTTCCAATACACAACACTGTGCACTATGAGGTACCGGTTATGAAACCGGGTTCCGTAGTGATTCGTTTTACATAAACGTTATTTTTAGTCTTTAACCCTATAGCTGCATTGTTTTAAGGTTTTAGATTCTGCAAATGCGTGATTTATCTTCTCATCAACATTAAATCGTGAATTTAGTGATCAATTCAGCATCAATAGCTGATGCGTACGACACCCGATAATGAATCGTCCTTGTTGTGATGGCGATAGCGATAAAGATAAGAAGATCCTGACAAAAAGAGGAGTGAAGTTATATGATTTATACTGAATCATAAACTGAGCGCGGAGGACGGTTTCATCAACTGATGAGCATGGCTTAAATTTCAATGCACTGATAGATAAGAATAAAATTCTGAATCAGATTTTTTTGCATCGCTAATGGGTACGTCATGAAGAATGTTTATCTTATCAACGAGACCCTGATTTTTGAGCCCGAACTGCGTCGCCTCGGACCGTTGGCAGAGTATCCGCGCAGAGCGGCAACGCTTCACGGGCCGGTAAGTGAGTGCCTGCTTCAGCTCCTCGAACACAACCAACAGGTACTGACACAGCGTTTTCTTTTCACCTCGGTGTGGGAGAAGCACGGTGCGGTCGTCACCACCAATGCGCTTTATCAGACGATTGCCTCAATCCGTAAGGCGCTGAAATCCGCGGGCCTTGAAGAGAACATCATTAAAACGATCCCTAAGGAAGGGTTTAAGTCTGTCGCACAGGTTCGCACAGGTGAGCTGGCGACGTTTGTCATTTCGCATAAAACGGCTATCTATGAAGATTCTCCAGCGGTTTCTACTGAACTGGAAGGTGCCGGGCTAACGACGTCAGAGGTCACTCAGAATACAGCCTTACGCTCTCGCATTGCCTATTGGATTGCTGCCGTTCTATTTCTCATTTCCTGTGGCGTACTTTTTAGTGCTATTCAAACCGATGAGCCGATATTTGCCAATTATCAGCACGTGGGTAAACGTAACGGCTGCGAAATTTATTCCTCCTGGCAGGATAAAGCGCAAAGCCTTAATAAATTCATGACTCTTTCATCGCGATATCCGATTCAGTGTCAGGCCGGGGGCATGGTTTGGATGTCGCTTAATCATTCTCAGTTGGGTAGTTCCGTTTTTATCTGCGATCGTCATCCTGACGAGCGCGGTGCGCAGTGCGACTCTATTTTTTACAGGCAGAAGTATTATGAGAATTAATCATCCCGTGCTGCACTGGTCACTGATTGTGATTGCTATCATCACTCCGCTGATATTCGCAGGCTACAGCCATTATCAGCGTAATCATTTTCGCTGCGAGGCGCATATGATCATCGTGGATGATGATTCCGTAGTTGACGTTATGACAAATTATAACTTTAAGGGGGATGCGGGAACATTACGCTCATCCGGGGAATATGTGAAAAACGACGCGAGTCAGGTGGCGATCAGTAATCAAATTAGCTTTGCCTTCTGGCGGGAAGGGGGAGACGTTATCATGGTCTCCAATGATACCAATGAACTGCCTAAGAAAAGTGAGCCTTATCGCCTGAATATCCCTGATTTTTACCACAGTCGCGATCGGGGTATTCGAATTAAAATAACGCCAGCGCATTCCGCCGGCTATTTTTTCAGCTATTCCAACACGCCTCTTTTTTATTGTGCCAAAGGGTGAAGGGAAGCTTATCCCTTCAATCTCCCGGCTACTTTTATCCTGTTTCGTCTGTTTACACTTGATCACAAATGGATAATGAGTATAGTTCTCATTCTCTTTAGTGTTTGTGGGCGCAGATGGACATCTCCCGCATAAACAGTGAGCGCAGATCTCACACGGAACACTGAGTTTTACGGTGGATTCTGCACTGGCCTCACAGCCTGTAAACAAAACCTCAATCGCACAGCAGTATGCGACGCAGTTCCGCGCCTGATTGATCTCTTTGAACGGTAAAGGATGTTCCTGATGACCAAAAAATTGTCCGCGCTGGCATTGCTGGTGGCTGCCTCTCTTTCCGGCTGTGCCGCTCAACATGCCGCAAAGCCTGCTCCTGAAGCACAAACCACCGTCACCGCACCGGCTGAAACGGGCGTGGTGAAACGCGACCTGGCAGACGGCTTGTACGAAATGGTGCTCAGCCCGAAAGGTGACGCACTGTATGTCGCCAGCTCCGAAGGCTTTAAAGATGTGCAGGGCGGCGTAGTTTACAAGCTCGATCCGACGACGTTGAAAACTATCGGTCGCAGCCATACGGATCTGAAAAACTTCGCCCTCGCGATTTCTGCGGATGGTCAAACCCTTTATGTGACTAACTCGCTGGACGGCGGTATCAGCGCCATTAGCACCGCCGATGGCAAAGTGAAAAATCGTCTGCTGTTCAGCGAGCGCAATAAAGAAGGCTTCCCTTACGGCGCACGTCAGGTGCTGCTGCATGATGGGTTGCTGTACATCGGCGGCGTCGCGGATCCTGCCGTAGTCTGGGTGGTGGATGCCGAAACGCTGAAGCTCAAAAAAACCATCAAAAACGCCGGTCAGTGGGTGACTGGCCTGCTGTGGTCTGAACAAACCGGACGCATTTATGTGGCGAACGGCGGCGGCGAAATTCTGATTATCAACCCGCGTACCAACCGCATCGAAAAACGCTGGAAGCCGCTCGGCGACAAACCGGCGCTGCTGCTTAACATGGCGGAAGACAGCGCCACCGGGCGTTTGTTTGTCACCGATAACTCCCAGGCGAAAACCACGCTGGTGCTGGATATCCACACAGGAAAAGTGATTAAGCAGCTTGAAGTGGGCGATTCGCTGGCGGTGATATTCAACGCCAAACGCAATGAGCTGTACATCACCCAGCGTGAAAGCGGAAAACTGCTGAGCCTGGATGCTACCACGTACGCCGTGAAGCAAACCTGGGATCTGCCGCCTAATCCTAACAGCATGGTGCTGTCGGAAGACGGTCAGACGCTGTACGTCACCGTCAAGCAGGCTTTCAATAAAGACCACTCGACTAACGGGCCGGACAGCGTTGTCCGTATTGCTCTGAAATAAAAAAGATTAGGCCCGCAAACGGGCCATTTTGCGCGTATTTGAACGAGTTAATCATGAACAACACCACAATGAACAAAACGCTGCTGGCGCTCGCCATCGGCACGGTTATGCATCCCGCCTTTGCTGCGCAAACGGCAAAAGAAGAGACCGTCGTAGTCCAGGCAGCCCCGGCGAATGATTTTAAACCGGGCGGCGATCAACTGGTTCCGGCGTTCCTCGATGGGCAAGTTGCCAACGGCGGTCGTATGGGGATGCTCGGCCAGCAAAATGCGATGGACGTGCCGTTCAGCATTATCAGCTACACCGCTAAACTGGTTGAAGATCAGCAGGCAAAAACCATTGCCGATGTTGTGGCGAATGATGCGGGCGTGCAGTCCGTGCAGGGCTACGGTAACAGCGCCGAAAGCTACCGCATTCGTGGCCTGAAATTTGACGGCGACGATATGACCTTTGGCGGCCTCTCTGGCGTGCTGCCGCGCCAGGTAGTGGACGCACAAATGGTGGATCGCATTGAGATCTTCAAAGGGGCAAACTCGCTGATGAACGGCGCGGCCAGCTCTGGCGTTGGCGGGATGATCAACCTCGAACCGAAACACGCGGGCGACGTGCCGCAGGCGAAAGTCGGCGTGGACTACACCTCCAATTCCCAGATTGGCACGACGCTTGATGCGGGTCGTCGCTTTGGCGATAGCGACCAGTTTGGTGCGCGCGTTAATCTGGTCCACCGTGAAGGCGAAGCGCCGGTGGCGAACGATCGTCGTCGCACCACGCTGCTTTCAACTGGCCTTGACTACCAGGGTGATAACTTCCGCACCTCTGTCGATCTGGGCTACCAGAAGAAAACCTTCCACGGCAGCGAAACGGGCGTCAATATTTCGGGTGTGGATTTCGTTCCAGAGCCACCGAAAAACGACCGTAACTATTCGCAGAAGTGGGCTTACAGCAATATCGAAAACGAATTTGGGATGTGGCGCAGCGAGTACGACATCACCGATAGCTGGACGGCTTATACCGGACTCGGCGCGCAGCATGCCCATGAAGAAGGACTGTACAGTGGCGCGAAGCTAATCGACAAGAGCGGCAACGCGACGGCAACTCGCCTGGATACCAACCGTATCAGCGACTCGGTCAGCGGCATGGCGGGGCTTCGCGGTAACTTTGATACCGGTTTTGTGTCACACAAGGTGAACGTAGGCTACTCGGCGCAGACCAAAAACGAAAAAATCGCGTGGAAGATGTCGGCGGCGGCCGATAACCCCGTCACCAACATCTATCACAATAACGGCGTGGAGAAGCCTGACAGTAGCAACTTCAATGGGTCGGGCGGCAATTACAGCGATCCGCTCACCAGCGGTCGCACGCGTACTCAGGGCTGGTTGCTGAGTGATACCCTCGGCGTGGTGGATGACAAACTGTTGTTCACCGCCGGGGCACGCCATCAGAAGGTGGTGATCCGCGGTTATAACAAAATCACCGGTGTAGAAAACGCAGCAGACAGCTTTGACGGTAGCCGCTGGATGCCGACCTACGGCATGGTGTACAAGCCGTGGGATGAAATTTCTCTCTATGCTAACCACACCGAAGCACTCCAGCCGGGTAAAACCGCGCCAAACACCGCGACCAACTACGGGCAGAGCACCGGTATCGTTCACTCCAAACAAAACGAAGTGGGCGTGAAGGCTGACTTTGGTCGTGTGGGCGGTTCTCTTGCGTTGTTTGAAATCAAAATGCCGTCGGCGATCCTCGACAGCGAGACCAAACACTACGGTCTGGATGCGGAACAGCGTAACCGAGGCGTGGAGCTGAACGTGTTCGGTGAGCCAATGCTGGGGATGCGCCTGAACGCCAGCGCCACATGGTTACAGGCGGAGCTGACCAAAACCAACAACGGCCTGAACCAGGGCAACGATGCGGTCGGCGTGCCGAACTTCTATGCGGTACTGGGTGCCGAATACGACATCAAACCGATCGACGGCCTGACCGCCACCGCGCGCGTGAACCATTCCGGCTCACAGTATGCCAATCTGACGAATACCAAAAAGCTCGACAGCTACACCACCCTGGATCTGGGCATGCGCTATCGCTTTGCGGTGAACCAGAATCAAAACCAGATGACCGTTCGTGCGGGCATCGACAACGTGACCGACGAGAACTACTGGTCAAGCGTGGACGACTCGGGAACCTACGTGTTCCAGGGCGAAGCACGCACCTTTAAAGTCTCTGTCGGCTACGAGTTCTAAGCTTTATCCTCGTTATCAGGGGCAAGGATGCCCCCATCCCTCCGCTGACCTATAGCTTGCTCCTGCTGACTCGAAGTGTTAAAAGGTGCCCCTTCAATAAAAAGAGACAGGGGTAGGACGTGAAAGACGCGTCATCCGCTTCAGGTAATAGCGTTTCTGAAGCCTCGTCGGAACAGATTCCGACGCTGCAACGTGGTTTGCAAAATCGACATATTCAATTAATTGCCCTGGGCGGTGCGATCGGTACCGGGCTGTTTCTCGGTATCGGGCCTGCCATTCAAATGGCGGGGCCGGCGGTGCTGCTGGGCTATGCCATCGCCGGGATTATCGCATTTCTGATCATGCGCCAGCTCGGCGAAATGGTCGTCGAGGAGCCGGTATCAGGCTCGTTCGCGCACTTTGCCTATAAATACTGGGGACCGTTTGCGGGCTTCCTCTCCGGCTGGAACTACTGGGTGATGTTCGTGCTGGTAGGCATGGCCGAGCTGACCGCCGCCGGCATCTATATGCAGTACTGGCTCCCGGATGTCCCGACGTGGATCTGGGCCGCAGCCTTCTTCATTATCATCAACGCCGTTAACCTGGTGAACGTGCGCCTGTACGGCGAAACCGAGTTCTGGTTTGCGCTGATCAAGGTGCTGGCGATTATCGGCATGATCGGCTTTGGCCTGTGGCTGCTGTTCTCCGGCCACGGCGGCGAGCGCGCCAATATTGATAATCTTTGGAAGCACGGCGGCTTCCTGGCGACGGGCTGGAAGGGCCTTGTCATGTCGCTGGCGGTGATTATGTTTTCGTTTGGCGGGCTGGAGCTAATCGGCATCACCGCCGCAGAAGCGCAGGATCCGCACAAAAGTATCCCGAAAGCGGTTAACCAGGTGGTCTATCGCATCCTGCTGTTTTATATCGGTTCGCTGGTGGTGCTGCTGGCGCTTTATCCGTGGGTCGAAGTGAAATCTGACAGCAGTCCGTTCGTGATGATTTTCCACGATATGAACAGCAACCTGGTGGCGTCTGCGCTGAACTTCGTGATTCTGGTGGCTTCACTGTCGGTGTACAACAGCGGCGTCTACTCTAACAGTCGCATGTTATTTGGGCTGTCCGTCCAGGGTAACGCGCCGAAGTTCTTAACCCGCGTCAGTCGTCGCGGTGTGCCGGTCAACTCGCTGATACTCTCTGGGGGCATCACTTCACTCGTCGTGCTGATTAACTACCTGCTGCCGAAAGAAGCCTTTGGCCTGCTGATGGCGCTGGTGGTAGCAACGCTGCTGCTGAACTGGATAATGATCTGCCTGGCACACCTGCGATTTCGCGCCGCGATGCGTCGCAAAGGACGCGAAACACAGTTCAAAGCGCTGCTCTATCCGGCGGGTAACTACCTCTGTATTGCCTTCCTGGCGATGATCCTTGTGCTGATGTGTACCCTCGACGACATGCGACTGTCAGCCATGTTGCTGCCGGTGTGGATTGTCTTCCTGTTTGTGGCGTTTAAGCTTTCGCGCCGCAAATCGGTCAGGTAAAAGCGCTTGTAGAACTCAATCCCCCAACTGAACCCTGGGGGATTTTTTTTGGACTACGTAATGGCACTGGAAATCGCGATAGCGCACTGACTTAACGCGTTGCATACTTCTCAGAGAACTTCCATCTTGTGTAGTCATATATCCAGTTGAATGCCAGCGAATAGGGTAAAAAGAATAGCACCAGTCCGGCTTCAACCATCAATGCCTGGGCAAGAGGAAGTCTGAGTAAATACATCGCGACAGGCGTAAGAAATATAATCAGGCCCGCCTCGAAAAATATAGCGTGTAAAATCCGCGCGACGGCCCCGCGATGAAAACCGTAGGCTTTTTGTATTTTGTCGAAAAAATAATTATAAACGTAATTCCAGAGCATCGCCGTGATGGCTGAAGCGACGGAAAGCAAACTAGCATGCGACAGGCTGACGTTTAAAATGACGGAAACAGAGACGGCAATAATGACGTTAGCAATCACTTCAAACAGAACCGCGTGTAGCACCCGCTCCTTTATGCTTTTCGTTAAACAAACTTGTACCATCTTTCCTTGTACTCTTATAAAGGCTGTGCAAAAAACAAGAAAGCGTGAATGGCTTCCATCCTCGGTTTAATAACGTGTGCAAGTATTGATGAACGCGTAAGGGCCTCCTGTTAAATAGGACAGGTTATCAATTTTAAAAATATCCACCTGGAACTCGCTTTTTCCGGTCGTATATTCGTCCAGGAGTAATCGAAATATCGAATCATCAACGCTGTCGCCGCTTAATTTTTCAATATTTTTTATGGTGTAGGCGAAGGTTTTACCCTGGGTTAATGAGCCATTTTCAAAGCGAATGCTTCGGTTGATTCTGCTGTTTTTTTCTCCGTTGCGAACGGTACCCCTCATCAACAAATAACCACTTTTTAAAGAGTAGAACCGCAGATCTTGCGAAATGTTCATTTGTACCTCTTTACCGTTATCGTTCAGAATGTACCTGGTAAAGCTTAGGCATTTGAAAGGAAGTAGATTGAATTTATTAATTTTATTTTGAATCACGATCGCGCTGATAGGCGTAGCCAACACCAAAAAAACAACAAGGCAGATCATTGTTTTTTTAATCATTGATCTCATTCCGGTTTGAATAATAAATATTATCACATGACATATTCACTCCGTTCGCGCCTGCACGGCAAAGTGACAGCATTGTTCGGCCATAAGTCTGGGGCGTACTGGCCGTGTAATAATCAAAATAGACGTTAAACCCTTTTCGACATGACAGACCGTTCTCATCTAGAATTTTTGAGACCTGATTTTCGACTTTTTCATTGTAGTATTCGCTTTCTGACTTCACCGTATGGATAACGCAACCCGATTGCAAAGTATGCGAAGTGAATTGCGGATCGCGTAGTGTATTTCTGATCTGAAGGATCCACATTCCTGCCAGCGTCATCAGAAGAAGGGCAGCCACACCAATAATAAGCAGGTGAAAGGCAGAAATACGACGCGTTTTTTTCGATACTGGTTCAGAGGTAACGGGTACGACGGCTTGCAGAGGCGCCTCCTGTGAAGGGGTCTTCACAATGCTGACCTGCTCATCAAGTTTGATACCCACTTTGGGGATCGTGATGACAAAATTCTCACATCCGAAGACGAGCATACTGCGGCGAAGCAGGCTCAGGTATTGGTTAAGATTACTGTTTGAGCCCGTCAGTCCGTACTTATCCCAGACCTCTCTAAAAAGAAAATCACGGGTCAGAATTTCACATTCTGATTCAAGTAAAATCTGTAGTAATCGCTGTGCGGGCAGCGGAAGCTGAACGACATCATCAGTGTCAGGATGCCTGAGAGTCCCGTCTCCGCTGTCAAAAACAATAGTGCTGTTTATGGTGTACTGCACAGCAGATCTCCATCGTGCTTATGTGTTGATTTCAGATTGTTATTAATACACAGAGTTAATTAATGTGCCAGCAACAACGGATCACGATAACCTCCTGTTCCTTTTATTACCGTTGAGCGTGAGCGCTATTATTGATGATAATGGCCGCTTTATGGAGCCTCCCTTCTTAGATACCTTTTATTAGATAAGGAAGGGATTCTAATGCCTTAACCCAGCCAGAGAGTTTTAATGTCGCCTTCATATTGACACCTCCTTTTGCGGGTTCATACGTTGCCGTATAGGTACCGTCGCCATTGTCCTGCCAACGGCTCCCTGTCTTCATGTTAGCACCTGGTACCTGAACTGCTTCTTCCGTCAAGTAAGGTGCATAACCGATTATCGCCTTACCCTGAGCGTCATTCAGTGTCACCGTCAGGATGATATTGTCTCTTCCTTGCATATAGGCGGTTTTATCAGTGGCTATTCCTGATCTGTCCATTATCGGTGGCGGGGTAATGGAATAGTTTGCTGATTTGATTTCGTTACTCCATCCATCGAGCCTTAGCGTCGCCTGTAGGCTAGTCGCAGGCGTAACGGCAACATAAGTCGCATCGTACGACCCGTCGCCATTGTCCTGCCAGTTAAGCTTCAGAGTGGCATTCGGAACTTTTACGACAGAACCTATCAGGAGCGCAGCCTTGCCGGTAGCTGCATCACCTGTGGCATCCTTAAGGGTAACGCGGACCTGTATTTCATCCCCCGCGACATAGCTGTTTTTGTCGATGGAAATTCCAGATTTTTCTTTCACTGGGGCATTGGAGATAATTGTAAAGGCTGAGGATTCGACTGCCTTACTCCATCCGCTCATCAGCAAAGTGGCTTTTAGGTTGGTGCCTGGTGTAATGGCATAGAAGTCGAACCAAAAGTTTCCGGAGTAGTCCATACCGCCCCCGCCGTTACGCGAAGAGTTTGGCACTTTCAACGCGGCCTTTATCTCATCCCCTATTTGAACATTGCCGTAAGATGCCTTGATCTGGTTGCCGTAGGCATCCCAGATGTTGACGGTCACTGTTATTTTCTCTCCTCCGAGGTAGCTGACTTTGTCCGTCTTGACGATCGCGGACTCCGGCACCGGAGTCCCTGTGTTAATAGCGTACACTCCTGATATCGCTGCATCGTACCAGCCACTCAGCAGCAGGGAGGCTTTCGCGTTGGTGACGGTGGTTGTGGCCGTGTATGTCGCGCTATAAGTACCGTCATTATTATCCTGCCACGTCCCATTGGCCTTCAACGTGGCATACGGGACGTTCACCGTTTCAGCCGTCAGGGCTGGTGCGTCTCCCTTGACCGCATTCCCGGCGGCATCCTTAAGAGTAACGATGACCTGCATATCATCTCCGGCGGTATAACTGGTTTTATCCAGCGCAATGACTGATTTTTCCTGTGATGCTGGAGAGGCGGTCAGCGTCACGGTGGCACTAAGACTGCCTATCACGCTGCCGTTATACAGTGGGGTGACGGTGTATTTCCCCGGTGTCATACCTTTCATCGTCGCGGTGTAGGTGCCTTTCGTCGCACTCTCCATGACCGCGCTCAGCGTTATCGCTCCTGCGGTTAGCGCGGCAGATGAAGGGGCCTGTATTGCGAACGCCAGACTGTCCTTTATCCCGCTCACGGGATGGCCGCTGGCATCCCGGGCAACCAGGCTCAGCGTGGATTCACTGGTGTTATTTGCCTCAATGGTCTGGGGTGCTGCGCCAAATTGCGACTGCGTAGCATCCGGTGCCATGCTGGTCATAGACACGCCCGACGGCGACAACACCACACCTTTCACGGTTGGGGTCACCTGCACTGTTTCAGTATCCGTTCCGGCCGTGACGGTGACCTCGTAGACGCCCGGGCTTTTTCGCACCGGGGCGGATAATGTTGCGCTTTTAGGCGCTTCGCTTTTCACACTGATATCCGATGGCTCGACATCAACAGCCTGATTCTGCGCGTTCCTGATCGTTAACGTCAGCACCTGCGTGCTTTTCCCGTCCGCCTGCAGCGTGCTGGTGATCGGTGTGAAAGTACTCTTTTCGCGGCTGACCTCCGGCGCATGCACGGTTACCTGCGTCTCGCTGCGGTTTGACCGGTTGCCTTTCACGTCCACCGCCACGCCGGTTACCGTATAGGTGTTTACGCCCTGAGGCGTTGCCTGCCAGCTCGGGAGAACGACAACGTAATCCGCTCCGTTCTGCCCGATTTTTCCGCCTGCCGCTTCCAGCGTGGAGGCAGACCAGTCAATATGATCCAGCGTATATTGACTGTTTACCTTAACGCCCAATGATTTCTTTTCCCCGGCATAACCCGATACCAGGCTCGCCGCACGAAGCCGGATGAGCTCAAGCTTGCGGTACTCCAGTACGATATTGTTATTACGCTCGACCAGATCGAGACGGCTCCCCGCCAGGCTGCGCAGGGCCGCCACCGCATCCGGGTTGACCTGATGCTGCCATGGCGTTCCGAGTCGGTAGTTCACGTCCATGCTTAGGCGGGCATCGTTTTTACCGGACGGCCCCTGACGGTGCTCCGCTCCCAGGGTAATCAGTGGGACCGGGGTATAGTTGACGCCAGCCGTTACCGCGTGCGGGTTACGCTGACGATTCTCCTTTCCGAATAAAGTCACTTCCTTACCGTAGTACTGTTCAAAGGTCAGCTTCCCGCCCAGTTGCGGCAGGGCCGGCAGCCAGGCTAGCGCACGCACGTCCCAGCCGTTTGCCGGACGTGCCTGATAGTCTTCCAGCTCAGGTGCATTTTTCCAGCCAGTCAGGCGTAGGTAACTATTAGCCGCGAGCTTCAGGAAGTCTCGCCCGTACTCCAGACCTACTCCTGCGCGAGCGTGGTCACGTGACAAATCGTAGTCGCCAAAGATGTTTGCTCCCACCATATGGTCTGCTGCAAAGTGGCGTATCCCCACGCCAAGATTCGACTGCGTTCGGTCTTCAGTACGATGTAGGCTGCCCTGGGCAAACACCAAATTGCGTCCACTGTCGTGCAGGGGAACCAGCAGGTCGAACTGAGAGTTTTTGAGCGAGAAATTCTTGTCCGCATCCAGCTGCACGCGGGCTGTGCCGAACTGGCTCAGCCACTGTTGGACTTCGTTGCCGGCAGCCCCTGTGGCGGCACCCCGAGCCAGTGAGGCTGCGTCCTCCCCGTTTGACTTACTCGCCAGGAAGCTTCCCGCTTGTGAGGCGTAACCGGCAGCCTTACGCGCCTGTGTATCGCTGTCCAGGGTACTCACAGGCGCTGCGCTGTTTGCGTTGGCTATGGCCGGGGAGAAACAGACCGCCAGGGGGAAAATTATCTGGATGACGATATTTATCCAGATCATAAAATGAGAACGGCCGGTTAATATGGCTTTATTGTTGATGTGATCTTTCATTGATTTAAGGTCCTGCGTTTTTAAACCTGAATATCGAAAAAACGGAACGATATCTTTTCAAGGAAAAAACTAAGATAAGCCGGATGCCTTAACCCCAGCTTGCTGCTTATATTAGTTCTGTGCGTGTAAAGCGTTTTTACGGAACACTTGAAAATTGCTGATAAAGCGGCAATGTTTTTGCCTTTGGCAATGTGTGGAATGATTTTTTGCTCTAAGGGTGTGAGATGTGTTGTCGCGAAATTATCATAGCGTCTGTTTTCTTTTTCGAAAGTTGATGCATTGCCCAGTATTAGATTTTTTATATGATAATCATCGCGATGAAAACAGCTCTCGCTGCATATAAAACCAAATATTGAGCGATGGAATAGACGTACGAAAATAGAATGGGGATGGTTCTTTTTAAGCCTATCGAAACCATCCCAGTTCTTTTGCAAAATGATTCTAAGATCCACCAGAATCACGGGGGCAGTAAAAGTATCATGCTCAATCAGTTCTCCCGAAAAATCAGAAAGAATGCAGTCAAAATGACGTGCAAGATGTTTTATACCCAAGTACAGAAAGTAATCCTCGGTTAATATGATGCACGTCTTTCTGGTATTCATAACTCCTGGGCCTCACAGGCAATCACATGGTCTATTTCATGAATGATCTGGCGAATTTCGTTAAAATACTCACTTCCGTTGTCATGGATATCCAGACACTCGCCAAGTTTTTCTCTGATATACCCATAAGCTGCACGATCAGGAACGGCGTCACAGAAGCTGATAAGAAAATGGATGATCGTCGCGACTTCCACAAAGCCATATTTTCTCAGTTTATAAATAATGGCATCCCGGCTAATAGTAAGCTGAAGCTTTACCTTGCAAATGGACTGATTGCCTCCGTCAGATGAAGGGCCTAATACAGGTTTGGACTGCGCAATAAATTTTCTGAGCAGAGAAGTTATTCGTGGGTGCGTACTCATTCAATGAACACCGTAGCCGTATTAATGGGATGAGCTGATTTTGCCGAAATGGCTTTTAATCAACAATATATATTGGCGTTTAGCTTTGATATAGTTTTTTGTTCTGTTTGTTTAATTCTTTGTAGTTTATTAGTTTGCTTATACTCCTTGCGAGCATAAGCATTTTTGCTTGCATAAATAGACTATGAGCAGGCTTACTTCTAGAAATAGCGATGGGTGAAGCACCTGCTATCAAGCAATTTATCAATCCAGCGAGGCTTTGGCTTCAGCTAATTCAGCTTTTGCTTTCTCCAGCTTCTCTTGTTTCTGAACAATTTTATCTGTTCGTCCAGCGGCCTGCGCTTCTTCTAATTCGCCTCTACGCTGATTCAACTTGATCTCCTTTTCTCTGATTTTATTTTCCCGCTGCGCTCGCAACGATTCTTCAGTGCAATTTTTTGAGGTTTCGCTTAGTGCGGTCTCAAGCCCCATCACGCGGTTCTGATTGCCATATTTTTTTGCGAAATCAATTTGCGTTTGAATCTCGTTAATTTTTGCTGCGCATGCAACTGGTCGGGTGTATGTCTCTGCGTGTGCCGATAAGGCAGTTGAAGATAAGAACAATACTGAGATTAATACTTTGTTGTTGATGATAAACATGCGTTAGCCACTCCTGATATTCATAAAGTTAGAGGTTTGCCGGGAAATAAAAGGGGAGCGGACGCTCCCCGTTGTTTTAGAAGTTATATTTGAAACCTATTGTTGCTGACGCATCGCTGTAACCATTGTCGCCAACCTGCACGCCAACATTCCCCCAGATATTGACCGTTGGGCTTATTTTTCCCTCTACGCCTGTTTTCATCTCAGCAATGTTTTTCGCACCAGACTGCTTGACCGTCACGCCATCCATTTGGGTACCGAAATCACGACTGTTATGGATCCAGTTAGTTTCGATGAACGGTTCAAACTCGCGCTGCTTACCATTATCAATTGCGCTATGCCCTTTCAGGAAAGTACGAACACCTAAGCGAGTCTGAATATTACCATCTCCTTTAATACTAATATTTGTTCCGTTTGACTCGTTAAAGTCATGAGACTTAACGCCCATCCAAATGGCCTGGGCCTGAGGCTGAATAAACCATTCGTTCGTTGATCCCGCACTGCCTGTAAACTCGCCTAACTTATGTGTATAGCCAGCTTCAATAGATGAGGTAATGCCTTTTGATTTATAAGACTCGGTGCTCAAGCCTTCACCGCTTACGCTGTTTTTGAACCAGTTATATTGAATCCAACTGTCCAGATAGGTTCCCTGATGCGAATCGTCATTGGCATACCAGGTCCCATAAAGTCCGACACTGTAGCCATTAATCGAACCATCTGAGCTGTAGTTCGTGACATCAGAACGTGTATTACTGCTGTTATGACCATAACCCGCCATTGCGCCAAGATGCAGTCGGTCTAGCCCGTCAGTACTCCATTGTGCGACGTCGCCACCCAATTGAATAACGTAGCGGTTACTCTGTGTTTTAAGCTGACCGCTGCCGTCACGTGAATTGGTATGTCCACCCACCTGGCGAAGCCACATACTAGTTACTTTCTCTTCACCCGTTAGCACATCAATGTACTGCGTTTCACCTAAACGATCGTGAAGACGGGTGGCAAACATCGTGTTTGCGGCGGCCATATTTGCAGTATAACTTCCACCTTCAGGACGAACATCCGGCGCTGGTGTTGGTTCTGGCTCTGGCGTTGGCTCTGGGGTCGGCGATGGGGGAGGGGTCGGTTGCGACGAGGTATTCGTCAGATACCAGCTACCATTCGACTCCCCCTGCCCACGGGCGAGAGTGTAATCGTACGCCCCCGCAACAATCCTGCTTGCTTGAGTAAAATCGCCCTGGGACTGGCCGTTGACCTGAATAATCTGGATGCCATTTAGTGTTTTCGCACCCGTACCGCCAGCATTTTGAACGCTGACGCGCGTTGTGCCAGACGTGCTGCCATTAACAATCATTTTGTCGGTAAGGGAGTCGTCACTCCCAAGGGCGGTATTCAGATTTATTTGACCACCGTTTCCGGTGTAATCGCCATTAATGACCAACTGATGACCAGCAGAGTGCCCCGGCGAACCTAATGCAATGACGCCGCTGTTACTTAAATCCCAGCCAACATTAAAAGTGGATGTATTTTGGCTGGTCGTGTCATGCGTGCTACCAATAACTAAGGTGCCGTTGTTGACGAGGTTTCCTGTCACCCCGCCAAAGCCGGATAAAGATGCCTGCTGGTGAACGGTGACCTTATTACTGTTGAGAACAAAAGCCTTTTCCGAAGTACCTAAGGTTATGCCGCCAGCGTTGATGTCTGTGGAGCCTGTCCATTGCGCACTGTCATTCAGCGCAATAATTCCGGTACCCTCTTTCGAAACGTTCCCAGAACCTTGAACCAGGTTAGTCAGCGACCAATCATTATTGGCGTTAAGAACAAATGTTCCCTCGTTGTTCACCTCTGCTGAACCAAGCTGGCTGGCAGAAGATGCGGTAAGGGATGAGGCAGAGTCGATATCAAAAAGTCCCTTAAACGCGCTGTTATCGCCCGACAATGCGATTTGGCTTGAAGAGAGCAGGACATTACCTGCATCACTAAGGCTGTTATAAAGCGTACCGGCGGCTTTACTCAGTTCCAGTATCCCCGCAGTCACAATCTCGCCTTTCCCCAGCCCAAGCGTATTATCCAGTAGGGCAATCGCCGACTGGGAAATGGTGGTTTTCGAATTTAGCCGGACGTTATCTCCGCTAACAATCAGCGTTCCGCCGTCGATATTGAGTTGCCCATCGCCAGTCAGTTCACCCGATGACACGCCCCCTTCAAGCAGAGTCAATTGACCGCCGTTGAGCTGTATTTCTGAGCCCTGGCTGGTGTTAAGCGTTCCGATGGTTTGCGAATAGCCATTCATATTAAATTCAGTATCCGCAGCAAGCTTTAATTCACGAGTATTGCCAAGAACATTGTTGTTCAGCATGGATAAATTACCACTACGGATATCGGTCATTCCGCTGTAGTGATTATCCATATTCGACAGCGTCACCGATTCGCCTTTCGCACTATTAAAGGCGATGTCGCCACTACCAATAATCTTCGCACTGAGATCCGCTGCATTACCCGTTTTTCCGGCAGCGTCCAAAATCAGGGTATCGTTGTTTTTACCCAGCAACTCAACCTGAGTCAGTCCGTAACTCACGTAAAGACCATCATCGTTGTCCCCGGAAGAAAGTCGATAGTCGAAGGTACCCTTTGCAACGGTGCTGTCGTTCTGTGTGATATCAATCGTCATGGAGTCAGTAATCGTATTACCGTTTTTATCCTTCAGATTCAGATTACCGGCACCACCTGTAACGGAGGTGTCTGCGCTGGCGAGCTTGATGAGTGCTTGCCCGTCATCTTGTTCGAGAAGAGGGCGGTGAGTATTGAGTGCAGGATTAAGGTTATCGACGGTTCCCGGATCAACCACAATATCGCCCCGGCCCAACAGATCGAGCTTATCGGCAGTAATGATGCCCGATGCGCTCGCGTTACCTGGTGTTACGCCATCGAAATGAACCGAGCCTCCAGCAAAGGCCAACTGCCCGATGCGCTGTTCACCAGAAGAGACCTGCACATGGCTTTTTTCCCCTACACGCAAAGTCGCTGCTGAGAGGGCGATAGTATTGACCCCGCCCAACTCAAACTGGCTATCAGTCAGTTCAACCATCCCTGCAAATCCATCTGATGCATTGTTAGTATCAAAGGAAAAATCATGACCGGATGTATTGACGGCTAACACCCCCGTACCAGAAAGGTGATTATCAAAGACAAGCCCGGTGCCATGTTCAATATTCAGCTTGCTCGTCTCATCTATCTGGAATCCCGTTCCTTCTCCATTTGCGCCATCATCTCCCTGCGCCAGGGACGTATTGTTCAACGTCAATACGGAGTTTTCAGTAAGCAGGACGTGCTCGATATTATTGATACGGTTTGGTTGATTGAGCGTGTAAGCAGAGTTTTGAAGCGTCAGTTTGTCTTCACCCTCCCCACCGTTTAAGGAGGTAAAAATACTGTCACTTTGATCATGAGTGATATTTTTTAAAATGAATGAATCTGAACCAGAACCGCTTGTGATATCCGTAGCCGAGCTGCCTGATTCAAGAATGATCGTATTGTCTCCGCTGAGAAGATTTAACTGGCCAATGATGTTAGCGCCGGTGGCATTAATAAACGTCAGGCCTTTACCGGTTAACGTCTCAATCGCTTTATGTGCGGAATCAAGTGCAGAGATAGTGCCCTTGTTGGTGAAGCTTTCCAGTGCAGTGGTCACTATTTTGACGACAGGACTGTTCTCTGAGACAGATGTTAATATTCCTGATTGTTCGACATTTTTTGTCGTGCCCTCGATAACCAGAGCCGAATTCCCTTCACTGTTAAGGACATTGACGCTAGCTCCCGTTTTCAGGTCGGTGCTGGCACGAGTGACGATCCCGGTACCCTGTGCAGAGTTAACGTTGATGAACAGATCCCTGGAATCAGAGATATCAAGGACGTTATCGGTGTCAGAGCCATCAGCGACATTTTCAAAAAGTATACCGGTGCCGCTACCCGAGATATTAATACTCCCTGAGTTCGTCGAAGCCAGCGATGCGCCGGTATGAATACCGATCCCATTTCCAACATTTAACGTGGTATTGATGAGCTGTAACCCATCAACTGCGCCTTTGTTTTCAATTGCACTTCCGGTACCCGTGCTGGCCATATTAATGGTGGCGTTATTCACTTCCAGGCCTATAGCCCCAGTATCGATTAAAATACCGTGAGCAGTACCCGCTGCATGGGTTTCACCTTTTCCGTCAAGGACTAAAGAGGCGTTATTTCCCACCAGGAAAGCAGCCGTGCCGTCAGTAGCAGTGACTGTGCCGGTGTTGGTAACAGTCGAATTTTCTCCCTGGATATTAACGGCTACGCCATTAACCTCAATTTTACTGTTATTTTCGAGAATGCCACCGTCAACGTAAATCCCTGTACTATTATCGGAAGTAAAGTTAATGGAACCATTATGAATCAAATGCCCGCCATTTCTGGCAATATAACCGGATACGCCCGCTGCTGAATTTGCAGAATCCAGAATCGCATTCGTTGTCAGCAGAGAATTTCCGGACAAGGTTTCGTTAATCGTGCCATCCAGCGAATAGTAATCGCCATCAACAATGCCTGCCGTGGTATTTCTCCCGGAAAGGGTGATGGAAGTGTCGCTCGATATGGTCCCTGAGGCGCCACCTTCAACCGATACCGCAGTCGCATTCTCACCCGTCACCGAGAAGTTAAAGCTACCTGAGTTAAAAATGCTCCCAGCGCCCGTTGTCCGTACAATGGTTGACCCTTCGCCCGATGCGACCAATTGTGATTGAGAAGACGCTGAGCCACTGTAGGTCGCACCACCATCGATTCGGTAGAGGGTGGAATCTGTGGTTGAAACATTCTGGATGCTGTCAGAATTATTGACGACAGATGAACCTGACCCATAGATGTAGTAGCCAGTTTGATGATTCCCGGTCGAAAAATTGACCTCTCCCGTTCCCGTTAGTGCTATCAACCCTTTATTCTGAACATAGACTCCAATAGCGTTATCGCCTTTGAGATTAATGCTTCCGGATACGCTTGCTACCGAGCCATCGCCTTCGGTACGAATGCCATAGTTGCTGTATTTTGAGACCGGATCCATGCCGCCGTTAACATTGATAACGCCGCTATGCGTGGCCATTCCGCCATCGGTGACGTCTATACCAATGCCGTAAATACCGTTCAGGTCTATTGTGCCGCTGTTAACTACACTATCAAGAGTGGTTCCACTCGATACCGCAATACCGGTATTGGCAGCAGTCGTCCCATTAACGATACCGTTGACCTCAATTGTCCCTTTCTGATTAACAACAGGGCTTGTCGAAGCCGTGCTGGATACCTTGATTGCGGTGGCATCCGATGCCAGCGAACCAATAACAATCTTTGATGTGTCAGCGTTAATAAAACCCGCATTATCAGTAATCTGCACACCCACTGACTTACTGGGAATCGCCAGATCAGCCACGTCGTCCGTCGCTTCGCGCTGTGCTTCTCTGCCAATATAAATAAGACCATTATTTGTAAACGATGACCGTTGGCTTAACTTCACACCCGTGGTAACAGGCGTTCCTTGTGTACTGAACTGACGAGTTGATGACACATTAATAACGCCATCATTCGTCATCACGGAGTCATCATTAAGTTGAACGGCATCATTGCTATTCTGGCTACTACTGGTTGCTAAATTGATAATACCTGATTGAGTATTATGTATTGCCGAAGCACCGTTAGCCATAATACCGGTTTGCTGTCCACCCATGACATATTGGTCGCTACTTCCATCCAGTAACCGCATTTCGTCATTAGTGCCAGCATCAATAACACCATTATTAACAAAGGATGATCCGCTTCTCACTGCAACAACATAGGCCCCCTGGAGCGTATTATTGACGGTGCCTAGCGTGCCGTTATTAACAAGTGATGCGCCATTCTCAAGATTAACGAGAGTTGCGTCAGACCATAAAAGCTGAAGATTCGCGTCACTACCAATATTGATGGCGGCATCTTTACCATTACCGTGAATGAACGACACCGAGTTTTTGTTGATATTGGCTCTTACAGCATCATCATTGCCGATTGCACTTTCATTCGTGTAAATAGGGTAGGGAATAGTATCGCGAGCTTTATTCAATTCTGCACTATACTGAGCTTCAGTAAGCTTAATATCACCCTTTTGTAACGCCTGAATAAGGGCGTTGTTGTACGCGACAAACTCTTCAATGTTTGTGACAGTTTGCGTGCCTATCAGGCTATCAAATGTGCCAGTGTATTTATCCAGAACTGCCCAGGCAATAGGTGTTGTCGAACCTTTGAAGTTATTGTTATTATTGCCTAATTGGATAATGCTTTTAGAATTATAGTTAAGCGTTGCTTTGCCGTCATCTGAAGACACAAAAAATGCTGAACTATTGTTTTTATTTTTATCAGAGCTTTTCATTAACGCTGAAAAATTATTTTCAACGTTATTCATCCAGTTTGTTGACAGCGAACCAACATTAACGTCAAGGGCGCTATCTTTACCGACTGTATAAAGGTTTCGATCAATATATTGACCAGTGGGGCCAACGGGGGTCGAGGCATTAATAACAAAATCTGTCAACGACGCCTGATAAAAAGCATCGCTGTCATACACTTTCATTGATAAATTGGCGCCGGTATGAGGATCAATGTAATTTATTGATTTTATTTGAGAACCCATTTTCAACAAATCATATTTTCCGACCAGATCGGAATTGGTCCCAAGTAGTCCGGCCTCTTTAGCCTCGCCAAGCGTCAATCGCTTATAGCCGCCGCTTCCACGCTTGATGACCGCATAGCTTCCGGTTAGGTTGTTACCTGTGCCGTTAACATGAATTTCTGTTGGGTCCGTTGGATCAAAAGCATAGACGCTCATTTCTGCCGCATTACTTAGCGGGACGCAGAAAGTACTTAGTGCAATAGTTGCCACCATCGCAGGGAGCTGCGGATTAGCGCTGCTTTCTTCTGATGAGGAGCGCGTGGTCGAGCGACAAACACCCTTCGCTAATTCAGAAGCAACAATATAAAGCTGCAATTGGGAATTCCAGATGACTTTAAAAACTTTATTCATATATCCTACTATCAATAAATGGCTAAAATTAAATGTTGAAAAATCGCACACTCTGCATTCATTTCGAAATGGAAACCATTAACTTCATTAACATTCGTGTTAATGAAGTTAATGGCAGGAGCGTGTTTTTAAAAAATGCAGCATCGTATTCACTCTGGTTTATTAATAAATTCCTCCTGACCTTCATAGCCAGCCATAGAGTCATGACGACTTCTAAAGAGCACCTCTACACTGTCTTTTTTGAGAAGGTATCCTTTCTTTGAAATTCTCATAATAAAGTCATCATCGATTCCTAAAATTAACAAACGAGATTTGACGTTTGACATAACTTGCCAAACCCGCTGCGTCGACGAGCTAAGACCGTGTTGATCCCACACGCTATGCATGAGTTCGAGATCCGTGACGAAATCTTTAGTTGCATGACTGATCAGGTATTCCAACACCCGAGACATTGTTTTTCTTAGAAGTACTTCGCCTCCAGAACCATTCAAACAAATAAGTTTTTTAGTCCTGTAGTTATATAAAACCTTCCCTTCAATAAGATACCCTATAAAAATTAATTTCTTATCCTGCAGCATAAATCACTCCAAAGAGATACTACTGATAAAATCTCTTAGCTTTATTTACATAGTGATAAATTCAGCGTCATGTTCGATGAGGTTTCATTCTGCCCGTTACGGTGAACTGACATTCATAACACTTACATTTTAATTTGTGTAATCCATGTAACCACGAGTTATCAAAAATTTCTAAGTTATGCCAGTAAGTCCAGTTCATCATGGCGGGTGAATGAAACCCAAATTTATGCATAACTTGTGCACGATACCCATAAATTAACTTACTAGACCTTCCCATGCTTCTGGCGACAGAGTTAACATTTGAAGACCTAAATAATCTTGAAAATATTTGCGTCTCCCTTTTGCTCAATATGGGGGAATGCACATTAAAATCCACTTCCTCCTTCATTTGAACAATTTTGTTCAGGCATCTTGATAAAGATAAGACATCAAGTTTGATCGATATTTGCTTATCACAAGAGCATCCTGATGGCCACATACACCATTCATTCGATAAGGAAAGCCATATACGCCTGGCAAAAGGATATTTGTGGCACAAATCTTTATACCCTTTCCAGTTCCCCACTTTGAAGATATTGCCATCAATAATAATAATCTGATGCATGCCGGTATTAGCACTGGGAAACTCATCAGCACACATTCCACTGTAATTGACTTGATAACACGTAATATCAATAGATGACGCGCGCAGTCCTGCAAAAAGATAATAGTTATCCGTTAAAATTATATATGCTGCTCCCGTTGTTTTTTCCATAGTAAGTAACCAAAATTATACCTTTTGTATATGATTTATGGAGCACTCAACTGAGTCGCTCTCAGCAAAATTCAATTATTAATTGCTGGTTTCTTTCCTGACTCATCGTATCTGTTGGCGGCACTATTTCTGATATTTTTAGGTTGTCGTTTGCAACACCCACTCTCAGTGAGACGGACAAACCAGCCTTATGATTTCTTCTTACCCATACGTGATGCTTATCAAATCATCAAAATTTAACCATGACAATTGCGTTAGTGTTTGTGTCTTATGTTAAACTTTTTCTCCAGAAATTCTCGATTTTGCAGGTTAAAATACTAGATCTGATGTTAGTAATAAAATTGTGCAATGTTCTGTATGATTTTCATTCATCCGCAAAGGTGTGAAAAATTGTTTTAGTAGCTTTTTTTATAATCCATTGCTGATTAGTTTTTTGAATGATTTTTGATCTGCATCAATTTGAGACGATCTCTTGAACACGTCAAAGATGATGCGAAATTGAATCAAAGAATCATGTCTTTTATTTAAACCTCATCCGTCAGCGGGTTCTTTCTTCACGTATCGTTTCCAGTCGTACTTTCACCTATCACTCTTGTGCTATGCATCTCTGGTTGCAGCTATAAGACTATTCTTGAGTGCTCAATACAATTATATTCTGTGAATATCGCGTATTTAGTTTTTTATTCTATTAATATCATGTTTTTTGGTTGATGATTGTGGTGTTGTTGATATTTACTTCAACTCCAGAGCGGTGTTTATTACGCCGCAGTCTCTCAGGAATTTGTCCGGCAATATGATTTGTACGGTACATGCCCGTGCCAGTGATAATGACATGTCTGACGGATAAGCAGGGGAAGTGAAGCCAGCATGGTTCAACGATTGTTGATGATCAGTACGATATATTTATGGTTGTAAGACTTATTCTTTATCAGGGTGTACTCATGAGCAAAGTTCTACTCAGTTTTATGGCCCTTACTTTGTGTGGTTGCGTAGATTTGGGGCGCGTAGGCCTGCACCCGGAAACAAAAACAGTTTATATCGATGGTCACAAAAACTCGGTCGAAAATTGCCTGTCAGCTGCGGCGCGAGGTCAAAAGCTCTATCTGGAAAAAGACGATCCTCTGCCTGGTGGAATAAATCGTTTTTATTTAAAGGATACAAACGACGAAAATGTGGCCTGGGTTGAGACCGCGAGATTTAGTCACAGGCAAACAAGCGTTGATTTTTATTATGCTCCTCACGTGCCGGAGATCGTCGGGACTATCAATACGATGATCGCGCAATGCCAAAACTCGCTCGAGTGAATCACAAATGCTCGCCCAGGTTAAAAATATTGAGCATGCGGATTTAAACGCACCGATAAGATCGTAAAAATCATTTTTCGCCTGGCTATTTAGCCGGGCTCAGGACGTTTCGACAGCGCTATCATCCTTTATCGTGACCCCCCTCCCATTTCTGATTTGATCCACGGGATCTTTATTTTGTAATCGATTACTTTTTATTTGAACCGTTTTGTAATCGATTACTTTTTTCTGGGTGAGGCTTATCATGGTGTCAACAACCGAAAGTAGTGGAAAGGCGATAGGGCAGCACCGGCTGCTGGTGCCGCGCCTGTCGCTGATGATGTTTCTGCAATTCTTTATCTGGGGTAGCTGGTCGGTCACGCTCGGCCTGGTGATGACCCAGCACAACATGTCTTTGCTGATTGGTGATGCGTTCTCCGCAGGGCCGATCGCGTCAATACTGTCGCCGTTCGTACTTGGGATGCTGGTCGACCGGTTCTTTCCGTCACAAAAAGTCATGGCGGTCATGCACCTCGCCGGTGCGGCGGTGCTGTGGTTCGTTCCTGGCGCACTCATCGCGGAAAACGGCGCGCTGCTGATTGGTTTGCTGTTTGGCTATACGCTCTGCTATATGCCGACGTTGGCGCTGACCAACAACATCGCGTTTCACAGCCTGAACAACGTGGATAAAACCTTTCCGGTGGTGCGTGTGTTTGGCACCATCGGCTGGATTGTTGCCGGGATCTTTATCGGCGTCACCGGGGTCTCTTCCAGTGTGACCATTTTCCAGGTGGCGGCGGTCAGTTCGATACTGCTGGCAATCTACAGCCTGACGCTGCCGCACACGCCAGCGCCGGCGAAAGGGCTGCCGGTACAGGTGCGCGATCTGTTCTGCGCGGATGCCTTTGCGCTGCTCAAGACGCGTCACTTCTTTATCTTCTCTCTGTGCGCGATGCTGATTTCCGTGCCGTTGGGTACCTATTACGCCTATACCGCCTCTTACCTGGCGGATGCGGGTATTGCAGACGTCAGCACCGCGATGTCGTTCGGGCAGATGTCCGAAATCGTCTTTATGCTGGTGATCCCGTTGCTGTTCCGCCGCCTGGGCGTGAAATACATGCTGCTGATCGGCATGCTGGCGTGGTTTGTGCGTTACGCCTTCTTTGCGCTGGGCGTGAGCGAGGAAGGGCGCTTCCTGCTCTATCTCGGCATCCTGCTGCACGGCGTGTGCTATGACTTCTTCTTTGTTGTCGGCTTTATCTACACCGACCGCGTGGCGGGCGAAAAGGTCAAAGGCCAGGCGCAGAGCATGATCGTGATGTTCACCTATGGCATCGGCATGCTGCTCGGCTCGCAGATTTCCGGCGCACTGTATAACAGCCTGGTCGCGGGCCAAACTGTGCCACAGGCGTGGGTGACATTCTGGTGGATCCCGGCGGTGGCCGCTGCCGTTATCGCACTGATTTTCCTTTTCTCGTTCAAGTATGACGATGACAAGGCGTAATTTTTTGGAGGTGGTATGAGAACGATTAAGGGACCGGGCATTTTTCTGACGCAGTTTATCGGCGGGCAAGCCCCGTTTAACTCGCTCGATGGGCTGGCGGGCTGGGCGGCGGGAAAGGGCTACAAAGCGCTGCAAATTCCCTGCAATCATCCTCAGATTTTCGATCTGGAACAGGCCGCTACAAGCCAGGCCTATTGCGATGACGTGACCGGCAGGCTGGCGGAGCACGGGCTGGTCATCAGCGAGCTGTCCACGCATCTGGAAGGACAGCTGGTGGCGGTCAACCCGGTTTACGGCGAAGCGTTCGACCACTTTGCCCCAGCTGCGGTGCGCGGTAATGATGCCGCGCGCCAGGCATGGGCGACAGAAAAGTTGAAGCAGGCGGCAGCGGCGTCGGCGAAGCTGGGACTGAGCGCTCACGCCACCTTCTCCGGTTCGCTGGCGTGGCCGTATTTCTACCCGTGGCCACCGCACAACGAACAGCGTTTTCAGGACGCATTTCAGGAACTGGCAAACCGCTGGCGGCCAATCCTGGACGTCTTTGATCAGCACGGCGTTGACCTGTGCTTCGAGCTGCACCCGGGCGAAGATCTGCACGACGGCGTGACGTTTGAGCGTTTTCTGGCGCTGGTCGATAACCATCCGCGCTGCAATATTCTCTACGATCCCAGCCACATGCTCTTGCAGCAGATGGATTATCTGTCGTTTATCGACATCTTTCATTCGCGTATCAAAGCGTTCCACGTTAAGGACGCCGAGTTTTTGCCTAACGGGAGCAGCGGCGTGTACGGCGGCTATCAGCCGTGGATCAACCGCGCCGGGCGGTTCCGATCGCTGGGCGATGGGCAGATCGATTTCAAAGGTATTTTCAGCAAGCTCACCCAGTATGATTTTGAGGGCTGGGCAGTGCTGGAGTGGGAATGCTGCATGAAGGACGGCGACACGGGCGCGAGCGAAGGCAGCGAGTTTATCCGCCGCCATATTATTCCGGTGTCGTCCCGCGCGTTTGACGATTTTGCCGCAGGAGGTACCGATGATTAACGTTGGGATTATCGGCAGCGGGTTTATTGGCCCGGCGCACATTGAGGCGCTGAGGCGACTGGGCTTTGTGCAGGTGGTCGCATTGTGTGACGGCACGCTTGAGCAGGCGCAAGAAAAAGCGCAGGCATTGAACGTGCCGCACGCCTACGGCAGCGTACAAGAACTGCTCGCGCACCCGGATTTACACGTGGTTCACAACTGCACGCCTAACCATCTGCATGCGCAAATCAACCGCCAGATCCTGCAAGCGGGGAAACACGTCTTCTCCGAAAAACCGCTGTGCATGACGCCGGAAGAGGCGCGCGAGCTGGTTGTGCTGGCAGAACAAGCCGGCGTTGTCCACGGCGTGAGCTTTGTCTATCGCCAGTTTGCGATGGTGCGCCAGGCGGCCAGCATGATGCGCGAGGGCAGCATCGGGCGCGTGTTTGCCTCCCATGGCAGCTATTTACAGGACTGGATGTTACTGGAAACTGACTACAACTGGCGTGTGGATGCCGCGCTAGGCGGGGCCTCACGAGCGGTGGCGGATATCGGATCGCACTGGTGTGACACGGTACAGTTCGTTACCGGACGCAGGATTGTCGAGGTGATGGCCGATCTCTCTATCGTCTGGCCGACACGCAAATCCAGTGTGGCGGGCAATCAGACGTTTGCTCAGAAGCAACACGCGCAGTACGAGGATAAGCCGGTGACCACCGAAGACTTCGGCTCGGTGCTGTTCCGCTTTGACGACGGTAGCAAGGGCAGCTTCAGCGTCTCGCAGGTTAGCGCTGGACGTAAAAACCGCCTCAGCTTCGAAATCAACGGCAGCGATAAGTCCGTTGCGTGGGATCAGGAAGTGCCTCAGCAGTTGTGGATTGGCCATCGCGCGCAGGCGAATCAGACGTTATCTGACGATCCGGGTCTGATGAACCGCGACGCCGCCGACAGCGCCCACTTCCCCGGTGGACACATCGAAGGCTGGCCGGATGCGTTTAAAAACATGATGGCGCAGTTCTACCGCGCCGTGCAGGCGGGCAAGATGCCGGAAAGTCCGCTGTTTGCCACTTTCCACGATGGGGCGAACGTGATGTATCTCATTGATGCGATTGTGAAAAGCCATCAGCAGCAGCGCTGGGTCAGCGTGGCGCGATAACGTGTTGCCCGGTTCGCCGGGCACAAATTTATGGTAGCCTGCATAAAACGCTAACCGCAGGATGTGTCGTCGTTATGTCAATTCAGAAAATCGCTCAGCTGGCCGGGGTGTCGGTGGCGACGGTGTCGCGTGTGCTCAATAACAGCGACACGGTCAAAGCGAAAAACCGCGAGCGCGTTTTGAAGGCGATTAAAGAGAGCAACTATCAGCCCAACCTGCTGGCGCGCCAGCTGCGCACCGCCCGCAGTTATATGGTGCTGGTGATGGTCTCTAACATTGCCAACCCGTTCTGTGCCGAAGTGGTAAAAGGCATCGAAGAAGAAGCCGAGAAAAGCGGTTATCGCATCCTGCTCTGCAATTCCGGCTCCGATATTGCACGCTCCCGTTCGGGCTTGAGCCTGCTCTCCGGCAAAATCGTCGATGGTATTATCACCATGGATGCCTTCTCAAAACTCCCGGAACTCTCCGCGCTTATCGGTAATGCACCGTGGGTACAGTGTGCCGAATATGCCGATGCCGGGTCGGTTTCCTGCGTCGGGATTAACGATGTCGATGCGTCCCAGCACGTGGTCAGCCAGCTGGCAGATAGTGGACGCCAGCGCATTGCGCTGATTAACCACGATCTCAGCTACAAATATGCTCGCCTGCGCGAGCGCGGCTATAAAAGCGTGCTGCATCTGCGCAGTCTGGACTATCAGGTGGTGGAATACGCCAGCGATCTTAGCTCCGGCGCGGGCACGGCAGCGATGGAAAAGCTGTTGAAAGAGAACCCGCCGGATGCGGTGTTTGCGGTGTCGGATACCCTGGCGGCAGGTGCGATGCGCGCCATTCAGCAGGCGGGACTGCGCGTGCCGCAGGATATTGCGGTGGTTGGATTCGACGGCACGGAGCTTGCCGAGATGATTGCCCTGACGACAATCCAACAGCCGTCGCGGGATATCGGGCGCAAGGCGGTCGAACTGCTGCTGAACAAAATCGACAACCCGGATGCGCCCACGGAAAGGGTGATGATGGACTGGCGCTTTGTGGCCCGCGCCAGTACCTGATGCTTATTGCGTGAATGCCCCCGCCAGCGAGCGAATATCGTTCCCGGTGGGTGACTGATGAATACGCAGGCCGAACTCTTCCACTACCGCATAAATATGGTCGAAGATGTCGGCCTGAATATTTTCATATTCTGCCCACACGACCGTATTGGTAAACGCATAGATTTCAATCGGCAGGCCGTTGTTATCCGGCGCGAGCTGGCGAACCATTAAGGTCATATCTTTGCGAATACGTGGATGATTGCGCAGATATTCATTAAGGTACGCGCGGAAGGTGCCAATATTGGTCATCTTGCGCAGGTTTAATACCGACTCACCTTCACCGTTTTCCTGATTCCACAGATTAATTTCTTCATGGCGAGCCGCCATATAAGGTTTCAGTAGTTTTGCCTGAATCAGCTGCTGCTGTTCCTGCTCATCAAGAAAATGAATGCTGGTGGTATCGATATTCAGGCTGCGCTTAATGCGACGCCCGCCGGAGGCCGACATGCCACTCCAGTTAATAAACGCGTCAGACACCAGCGCCCAGGTGGGAATGGTGGTGATGGTGTTATCAAAATTGCTGACCTTAACGGTGGTCAGGCCGATATCCGTCACGGTGCCGTTGGCACCGTATTTCGGCATCTCCAGCCAGTCGCCGAGCTTGAGCATATCGTTGGCGGAGAGCTGTATTCCGGCCACTAATCCCAGTATCGGGTCTTTAAACACCAGCATGAGTACCGCGGCCATCGCGCCAAGGCCGCTAATCAAAATGGCCGGAGACTGCCCAATCAGCAGGGAGATAATCAGTATGCCGACCAGAATGGCGCTGACCAGTTTAACGCCCTGGAATATTCCTTTGAGCGGAAGCTGAGACGCGGTGGCGAGCTTTTGCGACAGATTAAAAATCACGTCCAATAGCGAGAAGAAGGACAGCAGGGCATACACCATCACCCACAGCTTGGCGCAGGTGGTGAGCATATCCGCCGCTTCGCTGCCTTTTTGCAGCCACAGAACCGCCTGGACGTTAACGATAATCCCCTGAAGGGTAAAGGCCAGACGGTGAAACAGTTTGTTTTGGGTGATGATTTGCAGCCACAAATGGCTGCTGGCCTGCGCGCGTTTTTCAAAGATGCGCAGCACCACCTTGTGCAAAATAAGATGCACGACAATGGCGGTAAGAAAAATAATACCGAAGATAATCACCAACGAGGTGGTGTGATTAATTTCAATCCCTAACTCTTCAACCTGAGCAATTAATTCCTGCATAACGTCTCCTGTATTGATGCAGCCTCATGATGACGGCTGCGGATTCATTATGCAAATTCAGGTCGACCTATTTTGTTACGTGGCTGGGCTTGACCACTGGGATACACAGACGATGGCGCATCCGTAGCGTGGCCAGCGCCAGCCCAATCATCATCACCGTTTCAACCAGCAAGAAGACGTCGATGGCGCGAGCGTAATCCCCGTGGTGGCTTTGCAGCGCGTGTAGCAAAATAGCGCCAAAGATCGCCGGGCCAAGGCCCAGTGCGGCCTGTTGCAGCGTGCTCAAAATCGCGCTGGCGGCACCGGCATCGTCGGGCTGAATATCGCGCATCCCGATGCGGTAAAAGCTGTTCACAATCAACGCCTGCCCGTAGCCCACCAGACCCGTTGCCGGGGCTAAGGTCAACGCGGTGTTATCCATTCCCCAGACACGGAAGGTGGCGATCAGCGCCAGCAGCCCAATAATCTGAATCGCCAGACCGATCAGCAGAATATGACTGGTGCTATAGCGGGCAATCAGGCGCGGGGCAAACCACGCCGAGATAAAGTAGGTCACGCCGAGAGCGATAAAGCTGTTGCCCGACTGCCAGGGCGCCATGCCAAGACCGGTCTGCATGGTGAGCGCCATACAGAACATAAACCCGGACCAGGCGCTGAAAAACAGCACCGCAATCAGTACCCCAAAGCGGATGCTGTGCAACTGCAATAAACGCGGCGGGATTAACGGGTGCGCGCCCGCGCGTTCTTTTTTGCGTGCGTTTGCCGCCATCAACAGGGCCAGCGGGATAATGGCAATCAGCGCCGCCTTTAACGGCCACGACCAGTGCCACTGCGGGCCGAGCGCCATCGGGAACAGCAGACAGCACAGGATTACTGCCAGCAGCGCGGTGCCCAGCCAGTCGATGCGCGACGGGGTATCACGACGGGTTTCCGGCACGTAGCGACGGCTCAAGGCCAGCACCACCAGGCAAATCGGCACGTTAATAAAGAAAGCATTTCGCCAGCCCAGCCCGGCGATGTCCGCCGACACCAGCCAGCCGCCGCCCATCTGCCCGACGATAAAGGCAATCCCGCCGATGCCACCAAACAGGCTGATCGCTTTGGCGTGCGCAGTGCCTTTCAGCGTGACGTGCAGGGTCGCCAGAATCTGCGGCATGATCAGCGCCGCACCCGCGCCCTGTACGATGCGCGCGCCAAGCAATTGTTCGACGCTTCCCGACATTCCACACAGCAGCGAGGCGACACCAAAAATGGCAACGCCCGCCATAAACAGGCGGCGACGACCGAGGTTATCTCCAAGCTTGCTGCCGAGCGCCAGGAAAACGGCAAAAGCCACGCCGTAAAGGGCGACGATCAGTTCAAGTTCAGTGGCGGTGGCGTGCAACGAGTGGGTGATCGAATCCAGCGCCACGTTGGTGATCGACGTATCAATCAGCGGCAGCATCTGGCCAGTTAACAGCAATATCAGGCCTGCGCGGCCCGGTGAAACAACTGACGTATTCATGGGAACTCCATTGCGTCATTCAGCGGATGGTCGTAGCATCAACTATCTAATAAACGGGTACCAGTTCTTGCTTATACTGGTACTGGTACTACCATGCAGGGGGATTTATGGCGTTGATGTCTGAACCTGTCATCTCACTCCAGGATGACACCCGAAAGCAGCTTGGCGCGTTTTTACGCGCACGTCGCGAAAGCCTCGACCCGCAGCGCCTTGGCCTGCCGCGTAGTGGTCGTCGCCGCACGCCGGGGCTGCGTCGTGAAGAAGTCGCCATGCTCGCCGACGTCGGCGTGACCTGGTACACCTGGCTTGAGCAGGGCAGGGACGTTAACCCGTCCAGCGTGGTGATGGCGGCGGTAGCAAAAGCGCTGCAATGCTCTCCCACCGAAACCCGACACCTGTTTGTGCTGGCCGGTTTATCGCCGGGTGAAGCGCCACAGACCGCCTGCTGTGAGGGCATCAGCGAAGGCACAAGGCGTTTGCTCGATACCCTGATGCCCAAACCCGCCAGTATCCAAAAACCGAATTTCGATATCGTGGCGTGGAACGACAGCTTTGGTCATCTTATGGGCGTCGACTTTAATGCGATCCCAGCGGAAGACCGCAACTGCATTTACCTCTTTCTGACTCATCCGGCATGGCGCAGCCGACTGGGCAAACGCGACGACGTGCTGCCGATTTTTGTCTCCTACTTCCGTGCGGCGATGGCGGAACACCGTGGCGATCCGCAGTGGGAAGCGAAGCTGGCACGGTTCTTTGCCGTATCTGAAGAGTTTGAAGCGCTGTGGCACCAGCGCAATGACGTGCGTGGCGTGGAAAATCAGCTGAAGCTGTTCTGCCACCCTGAACTGGGGGATTTCAGTTTGCAGCAGATGTACTGGTACTCTGCCCCGCGTAACGGTTCGCGACTGCTGGTGTATCTGCCGGTGGATGAGGTGGGGGAACGGGCGCTAACGTGGCTGGCGGAACAGGCTGTTATACTCAATTGAATCCAACGTATTCAGGGACAGAACATGAACGTCACCCGTAAACAGGAACGGCTCCTTCGCCGCGCACTTACCGAGTGGGAGCAGGAGGGCGCATTAAGCGCCGATGAACACCAGCGTTTGTCTGGCACCTTAAAGCGGGTCTCGATGGACTGGCAGCGGCTCAGTCGTTACGCCTTCTGGACCGCGATGGCCTGTGTGATTATCGCTATCGGCAGCCTGTTCGCCGACAGCGAACTGATGGCGCAGATTATCGAATTCTTGTCTTTCTCTTCACTCGCACGCATTGGGCTGCCCGCGCTGATTGCTACACTATTTTACCTGTGGGGATTCAGCCGCCAGCGGCGAGAAACCCAGTGGCATTACAGTACGGAGTCGATTCTCTTTCTCGGCGTGTTGTTTACTGCGATAGCCCTTTGGCAACTGGGCGAGCGGCTGGATAACGGCAGCGGGCATATCGCACCGTTGTTCCTTGCAGGCTGCGCGGTATACGGGCTGGTGGGATTCTTTGGCCGATCGGGGCTGGTCTGGCTGTTCTTTTTGCTGTCTCTCGGTAACTGGTTTGGCGCGGAAACAGGCTACATGTCTGGCTGGGGCGCGTACTGGCTGGGGATGAACTACCCGGTACGATTCATCTTCTTCGGCGGAGCATTGCTGGCGCTATGCTGGCTGCTGCGAACGATGCTGCAACGCCGCCATCTTTACGCCACCAGCAAAGCGATGGGGCTGACCTATCTGTTTGTTGCCTTGTGGATTATGTCGATTTTTGGCAACTACGATATCGACAACTGGTACGGCATGACCCGCGCAGCATTGCTGCCCTGGGCGCTGCTTTTCGCCGTGGCAGCGATAGTGTGCATTTACATCAGCCTCAAAACCGACGACGGCATGCTGCGCGGTTTTGGCCTGACGTTCCTCGCCATCAATCTCTACACACGCTATTTCGAATACTTCTGGGATGGGATGAACAAGGTGGTGTTTTTCCTGATTCTCGCGGCCTCGCTTGCGGTGATAGGTCGCTATGCGGAGCGGATTTGGCACGCGGGGAGCGTCGATAAATAAGCTTTTTGCGAGCGGCTTTCAGGGAATCAGCGCCGATTCTATTATGTTGGTTAAAAACGCGTAAGGTGAGGTCAGAATTAAACCAACCTACTGAATCTATGTCATTTTGATCAGTAGTAAAGTGGACTATACTTATGCGATGAGAAACCACTGATGTCGCCACTGATGATTGATTCCGCAGATTTCAGCCAAAAACTCGGCCTTATCTCCCGAAACGTTGAACATACCGAAGCGTTCCTTGCGAGAGGTACGGAGGATTTTCATCTGCCGGGTTTTTTGCTGCCTGTAGGGTACCGTCTCTTGAGATCGCGTTATAGCGATGAATATCGTCTTGTGACCACCGATGACGGTAAACCTTACACGGCGTATGCCGTGAGGCTGACATTTCATAAAGAAATTACCTATCCTCACGGTGCAGCTACGCAAGTTATGGTCTGGCGTACGCCACGCGCGGTACATCAACGCGTGATAAGCGGACTACCCCAATTATTCTTTCAGTGGCTGTTAAACGAATACGACATTGTTGTGTCTGACAGCGAACAAACGGGTGATGGTCAACGATTTTGGCTACGCATGATCGATTGGGCGTTTACCATGAATTATCAGATTAGCGTGGCAGACGGTACGGTAGGGGAAGAGTGGCAATTAACACCTGTTCATTCATACGCTGAACTGGAAGAACGCTGGATTGCGTTTGCGTGGGGCTACGATCGTGAAGTTCATCCGCATCGCAGGTTGGTGATCGGAAAAACATAATGGGCCGCACATAGCGGCCCATTCGATATTAGCACTCAGTCACAATCGTGCTCAGCGGCAGGCGGGATTTCGGCAGTGACGCGTTGAAATCTTCCACGCTGTGACGGCCAACCGGCACCACCACCAGGCTGGTAAAACCCTTTTCTTTCAGGCCAAACTCTTCATCCAGAATCGCGGCGTCGAAGCCTTCAATGGGCACTGCATCGAGATCCAGCGCGCCAACGCCCAGCAGGAAGTTACCCACGTTAAGGTAAACCTGTTTTGCCATCCACTGGTCGTCGTCTTTCAGATCCACGCGGTGCATGTCGGCAAAGTAGCAGCGGCCTTTATGGTTAGCGGCTTTGGCTTCCGGCGTCGCAAAACGGCCATCGGTTTCTTCCTGATCGACCACGCGCTCAAGCCACGCATCGTCCATGGCCGTTTTCGCACAGAAGACCACCACGTGAGAGGCATCCAGCATTTTGCGTTCGTTGAAGACAAAGGTGCCGGCGGCTGATTTTGCGACGCGCCCTTTACCTTCTTCGGTGCTGGCAACGATAAAGTGCCACGGCTGGGAGTTGGTGCTGGACGGGCTGAACTGCAACAGAGTTTTGATTTTCTCAGCCTGTTCTGCGCTCAGCTTAAAGGCGGGATCGAATGCTTTGGTGGAATGACGCTTTTTGGCGACAGAAATAATATCCATAACAACTCCTGATGATGAAATTCACCCGCGCGCGGGCGCGAAAGGAAAGCAGATTACAAGGATAAGCCGCAAATGATAAGTGCGATTCGGGCGCTTAAACTGTTCGGCTGTGACGAACAATCAGTCTGGGCGAATTCGCTTTTGCTCTTTTTTCGTCAACTTATCGACCACCAGATTCCACGAGTCAGCAATCAGATCGCTCACCAGCTCAGGTGTAATATCGTCCGCCGCGTAGAGTGAAATCCAGTGCTTCTTACTTAGATGATACCCAGGCGCGATGCCGCGATAAATCTGCTGATTTAACAGCGATTTTTCGGGATCGGATTTGAGGCTAACGTGAGGCCGTCCGCGGACGACGCCCATCAGCATAAAAATCTTGCCGCCGACTTTGAACACGTCATATTCCGGGCCAAACGGCCAGCAGTGCTCGGTAAACGGCTGCTCCAGCGCCACGCGTTTGGCATGTTCCTGTAGGGATTTACTGTCCATTAACGTCCTCGATAGCGAGCGCGCGCCACATGGATTCAAATCCAAGGGCCTTAAATTCTGTCGCCCGGGACGGATCGCGGGTGGCGAATGACATGGTGGTTTCGGCGAGCGATAAGAAAATGGCATCACCGAAGGATTTAAATTCATCGGACATAAACACCTGGCGCACGGAGCGACGGCACAGCTCGTGGAGTTCCGGGAACATTTCGTGCACCGCGTGCTCGGTTTCGGCGTTGATTTTCTCGCTCACGCCCAACTGGCGAATGGCACCGTGGGCAATGGGGTTGCGAATGCCCCAGTCAACGTAGCTGTTCCAGATATTGCGGGTATGTTCTTTCGGGGTGCTCAGCGCGCGATCCAGATTGGCGAGCATGGTCTGGCAAAGATCTTGTTTCAGGTGCAGGTAGAGGGCATTAAGCAGATCGTCTTTGGTAGCAAAATAGCGAAACAGTGTGCCTTCAGCGACGCCCGCACTACGGGCAATCAACGCGGTTGATGCCGCAATGCCTGACTGCGCAAAGGCGACGGTGGCCGCTTCCAGTAACGCTTGTTTTTTATCCTCACTCTTCGGACGTGCCACTCATTTTCCCCTCATGTCAATAATAAAAACCCTGATTGAAACACGTGCTTTGTCACGCTGCAACGCGGAATGTCAAAGATCGAAAACGTCTTGACGATATATTCATCGTATCTATAATGAGTGCTTACTCACTCATAATCAAGCTCAACCGCGTTAACCATCGGACGGAGCGCGTCATCGGGTCAGGATATGAAGAAGCCTCTTATTGTTAGCGTGGTGTTTGTCATGATTATTGCTTCAGCGGCGAGTTTACCGTTTGTACTCAATGCCGGATTTGGTCAGCCGCCGCAGGGTGAGCAGCTCAGCGAAGTGGAGGCGTCGCCCCATTATCGGGAAGGGCAGTTTCACAATACCTTGCCCACGCCGGGTTACAACGGCGACAAAAATATGCTGGTGGCGATGTGGGAGTTTTTGACCACCAAAACCGAAAATGCCCGTCCGGCAAAGCCGCTGCCGCTGGTGAAGACCGATCTTGCCAGTCTGCCGCTGGAACAGGACACGCTGGTCTGGCTCGGGCATTCTTCCTGGTATCTGCAACTGGCCGGGAAACGCATCCTGATTGACCCGGTGCTGAGCAACTACGCCGCGCCGTTTTCATTCCTCAATAAAGCTTTCGACGGGGAATACCCGTGGCGCGCCGAGTCGATGCCAGAGATCGACCTGCTGATTATCTCGCACGATCATTACGATCATCTGGATTATGCCACCATCAAGGCGCTGATGCCGAAGGTGAAACGCGTGGTCACGCCGCTGGGTGTCGGGTCGCACCTGCGTTATTGGGGTATGAACCCGAACATTATCGACGAGCGCGACTGGAACCAGTCGCTGCGCATCACCGATGAACTGACGGTGCATGTGCTGCCCGCGCGTCATTTCTCCGGGCGTGGCTTAAAGCGCAACCAGACGCTGTGGGCCAGCTTTATGTTTGTTACCCCTGAGCAAAAAATCTACTACAGCGGTGATTCCGGTTATGGCCCGCACTTTAAGGCGATTGGCGATCAGTTTGGCGAAGTGGACGTAGCGATCATGGAAAACGGCCAGTATGACCAGGACTGGAAGTACATCCACATGCTGCCGGATGAAACCGCGCAGGCCTCGGCGGATATCAATGCCAAAGCCGTGGTACCCGGTCATAACGGGCGCTTTGTGCTGGCGAAGCACACCTGGAACGATCCATTGATTCAGTTGGCGAAGGCCAGCAAAGACAAAAACTATCGCTTGTTGACGCCAGAACTCGGCGAGCCGGTGCTGGTTAACGATGCGACGCAGCAATTTCGGGAGTGGTGGGAATGATGATTAATCAGGCAGTCGAGGGGGAGAACAGCATGACTATTTCCGCTCAGGTTATCGATACTATCGTCGAGTGGATCGACGACAATCTTCATCAGCCGCTGCGCATTGAAGAGATTGCACGCCATGCTGGGTACTCCAAATGGCATCTCCAGCGCTTATTTATGCAATACAAAGGTGAAAGCCTGGGGCGCTATATCCGCGAGCGCAAATTGTTGCTGGCGGCGCGCGATCTGCGCGAGTCGGACGAGCGCGTGTACGATATCTGTCTGCGCTATGGGTTTGATTCTCAGCAGACCTTTACGCGTATCTTTACCCGCACGTTTAATCAGCCGCCGGGGGCGTATCGCAAGGAAAATCACAGTCGGACGCACTGAGTTATTTCTCTCTACCCTGGGGGAGGGATCCCCAATAATAATCGTTGCACGAAACCGTCCCCTCTTCCCAGCCTTCAGGAAACGACTCAGCGATTTATAGCCGGACCAGAGCATCGCTGTAAGTACTTAATTCTACTGAAACAATGTAAATCGCTTTTGTAGGCAAATTTTCTGGGGAACTCTCATCCCCTCTGGTGAGAGGATGAGGGCCCCAGACCGCACTATTTACCAACTATAATTCACCGTCGCCGTCATCGTCCGGCCAATGCCGTAGAAGCACGCGGTATCGCTGGCGCAGGACGCTACGTATTTCGTATCCGCCACGTTATTGACGTTGAACTGAACGCTCGCGCCTTTCAGGCTGCCGTTTAGCTCACCCAGCTCATAGCTCATCATTGCGTCATACAGATCCACCGACCCCACTTTAAAGGTGTTTTTCGCATCGCCGTAGCTGGTGCCGATATAGCGCATGCCTACGCCTGCGGTCAGGCTTTTCAACGCGCCACCCGGAACGGTATAGCTGGCGAACGCCGAGGCCATATGCGCCGGAATACGCGCTGGCGTTTTGCCTTCGGTTCCCGCTACCGTGGTGCTCTTGGTCGTGGCATCGATATAGGTATACGAGCCTATCAAGTTGATGTTATCCATCACCGTAGAGTGAATCTCAGCTTCTACCCCTTTGGACTGCACTTTACCCGCATTCTCAAACCAGCCTTCGGCGCTGTTGTAGGTCGTCACGTTGTCCTGGGTTAAATCGTACAGTGCTAACGTCATCAGCGTGGAATCGACCGGCTGATACTTCAGGCCGATTTCCGTTTGCTCGCCGGTGGTTGGCTTAAACGGCGCCACGCCAGGTGCGCGGTTGGTTTGCAGGCTTGGCTCGAACGAGGTGCTGTAGCTGATATACGGTGACAGGCCAAAGTCGAACGCGTACAGCAGGCCGGTACGCCAGGTGAATTTGTTATCGTTCTGCTGGGTAAAGCTGTCGTCGGTAAAGTCATTGGTGCGCACTTCGGTCCAGTCGTAGCGCCCGGAAACCAGCCATTCCCAGCTGTTCCAGCTCATCTGATCCTGCAAATACAGGCCCATCTGATCCAGGTTTTGCTGTTCGTCGGTAGCCGTACTGAAAGTGCTTTCATCAACGTTGATGCCATATACCGGGTTCGTCCAGTCCATGTCGTACTGCGAGCCCATACCGCGTTCCAGCAGCTGTTTATCTTTGCTGGTTTTGTAGTCTAGCCCGCCGAGCAACGTATGGCTCACTTCACCGGTATTCAGCAGATATTCCAGCTGATTATCCACGCCAAACTCGTTGGTGGTGCGCGCTTCATGCTGAGCGCGGCGCGTCAGCACGGTGCTGTTTGCCGCGCTATTGGCATACACCAGATAACGGTATTTTTGCTTGATGGTGGCGTAACGTGCGTTCTGGCGGAAGGTCAGGTTGTCGGCAAACTGATGCTCCAGTTCGTAACCGATCATGGTCTGTTCGCGCCAGGACTGGTTGTAATCCGGATCGCTGACGTTAAAGTCGCGCGGGATGTATTTACCGTCGGCGCTGGTCACCGTGCCGTACGCAGGCAGGAAGTTACGATATCCCGCGTCCGGATCTTTCTGGTAGCTGGTCAGCAGCGTAAAGCGGGTCTGATCGTTCGGATACCAGGTGATCGCCGGGGCAATCGCCATACGCGTCTCTTTATAATCTTCAACCTGGTTATGCTGCGTGCGGGCGATGCCGTTTACGCGGTACAGCACGCGGCCGTCGTCGCTGAGCGGTCCGCCGAAGTCAAATGCACCTTCTGCCAGGTCGTTATTGCCGGTACGGAACTGTATGTTATGAATCGGTTCGCTGGTCGGGCGCTTGCTGGTCATGCTAATTAGCCCGCCGGGGTTAACCTGGCCGAACAACACGGACGCCGGGCCACGCACCAGCTCTACGCGCTCCAGCAGCCACGGATCGACGCTGCCGGTTTGCGAAGAGGCGGTCGCGCCAAAGCTTAGGCCGTCGAGGTATTTCGGTACGTAGCTAAAGCCGCGCACAAACACTTCGTCATTACGGTTGGACGATCCGCGATATTCGGTAAACACGCCCGCCGAATAGCGCAGTGCCTGTGACACGGATGTGACATCAAGCTGCTCCATTTGATCGCGGGTAATCACGGAAACTGACTGCGGTGTCTTCACGATTTCCGCACTGGTTTTGGTCGCAGACAACGTTTTCGTCGCCACGATGCCTTTCACTGGCGCGGTCGGTTCCTGACTTGCCGTTCCCGTAACCACCATCGTTTCTTCTTTCGTTTGTGCCTGCGCCACCATGCTACCGGCGGCCAGACTCATGACCCAGAGCTGCATTATCTTATTATTTTTAAACATGTTAGTGATATTTCCTTGGTTGCTATCGCCATTAAAACACCTGAATAACGCGCTAGATGATATTGCAAATTATTACCATTTGCATTAGCGTTGGTGGCAAATAATGGTGGGGAATGGGGTTTAATGAAAAGGGCGTGGAGTGGGTTGCTGTTAGGGATAAGTACGCTGCCAGCGATGGCGGCAACGTGCGAACATTCGTCCATTCAGGGCGAGCAACAGGGCAAGTTTGATGCCAGTGGGGAGGTCTGTTTTGTGCTTCCCGCGCTTGGCGAAAACTATGTCTCCGCCACGCTAAAAGGGGTGACGGACGCAAACCTGCTGGACGAACAAAACCGTCGCATACGCACGCTGATTGAAAACGGCCCTGGCGATGGTGAACACTCTTTGCTGTTTGCGCTCCCGGTACAGCAGAGCACCTCTTTGGTTTTACATGGCGAAGAAGGCCAGCCGTGGCGTTTTGAGTGGCGGATGAAAGAAACCTTGCCACTGCCTCGTACGCAAATTCTTGAGCCAGAAAGCCCCACGCTGCAAAAACTGGCTAAAACGATTGCTGCCGGTGGAGAAACAGATGCGTTCTGGCAGACGCAGATTCGGCAGGGAACGCCGATGGTGGAGCCGTTTGATGCCACGCACAAGCGCGTCACTTTCCTGTGGCGCGGCGCACGCAACAACGTGTTTATTCTGGGCTCACCCGCGGGCGATCATGATCCCCTGTTTCGCCTGGGCAATACCGACGTGTGGTTTCGAAGCTACGTGGTTCCCGCCGATACGATCATGCAGTACAAACTCGCCCCGGATGTGCCTCGCGTGGAGGGCAGCTCGCGCGATCAACGCCGCGCTATTTTGGTCAGCGCTCAGGCCGATCCGCTCAATCCCAACACCTATGGCGATCAACAGGCCGATCGCTGGAACCGTTACTCGCTGCTCGATCTGAGCCCGATGCGCTACTGCTCGGCGCAGGCGACCTCCCAGTCGCTGGTGCAAGGCACGCTCACGCGGCACAGCATTAGCAGTAAGATTTTGGGTAATTCGCGAGAGGTGATGCTCTATAAACCACGGGGCACGCAGCCCGCACGCTGGACGCTGGTGCTGTTCGACGGGCAGATTTATCAGGATGAGTATCATTTTGCCAACGTGCTCGACGGATTGATTGCCCGTCATCATCTCCCGCCGGTCAACGTGGTGTTTATCGACAGTCTCGATCACGCGCGTCGCGCAAAAGAGTTACCGCCTAACCCCGACTTTGCTGATTTTATGGCGCACGAACTGTTGCCGTGGCTGCGTGGGCAGGGCATGGCGATGCAGCGGCAAAAAACGGTGCTGGCGGGGTCGAGCTACGGGGGAATTGCCTCGTCATGGGTGGCGCTGCGTTATCCACGTCTGTTTGGCAACGTGCTGAGCCTGTCGGGATCGTACTGGTGGGCGCCGCAGGGTGAAGCACCGGGCTGGCTGACGCGGCAGTATCAGCAGTCGCCGCCGTATCCGGTTCGCTTTTGGCTACAGGCCGGACGATTTGAAACCAGCGGGCCGAACGGTGGCATCTATCGTAATACGCAGGATTTTGAGCAGGTGCTACGCGATAAGGGCTACCGTGTGAGCTTCCATCCGTGGTCCAGCGGCCACGACTACGCGGCCTGGTGCGAAGCGTTGATCCACGGCATGCGCGATTTAACCGGACTACGCAGCCAGTGAAAACCAGCGGCGCCAGATGAAACGCAGAACGAAAAACTCAACGGCGCCGAGCATCACAAACCACAGGCAGAACAGAATGGTGTAGAGCTGGTTCAGATCCATCAGGTGAAAGGTGGCGACCAGCTTCTGCGCCAGCACCAGCCCAAGGGAAGGGGCCGGGAGCAGCAAACACGAAATCAAAGCCATAAGCAGGATTCCGCCCGCCGTTAACAGCGATTCTAACGGGTGTTTCATATAAATGTTAATCGTCAGTTAAAAAAGTTATTGTCCTGCATCTTGCAACGTAAAGCAATATCCGGCGAATAAAGGGTTATTATTAGAAACGCATTTATTATTTGCCTTTTATTTCTAAAAAATAACCCTAAAAATCGCCATGATTAAATTACTCTTTCGTACTGTAAATTACTGTCATTATCAGGCAAGTAATTTTACAAACGTATAGGTGCTAAATCCGATTAACGTCGCAATAACAATGGCAACAACTATGTACAAAGCCAGACGCCGTCCGCGATAAATACCCAGCATGCTATCTCCTCGTTTAGTTTTCGTTTAGAAACATTTTGTAAAAATCAATGGTATCAACCAGACAGGAATATATTGCGGGAGATTATTTCCCCCGGCAAGTCTAAAAAAAATTTATTAAAGCCAGAAAGGAATTCAGGCTTGCGTCCACCGGAAATTTAAGGAATTGCATTAATGACAAAAAAAATGAATTCGCAAACCCCGTCCTACCACCAGACCGCAGAGCAGGTGCTGGCAAATATGCAGAGTCAGGCTAACGGCCTGGACCGCGCAGAGGCGCAGGCGCGTTTGCAGCAGCACGGGCCAAACGCATTGCCAGAGAAAAAAGGCAAACCGGCCTGGCTACGTTTCCTCGCCCATTTTAACGATGTGTTGATTTATGTTCTGCTCGCGGCCGCGGTATTAACAGCCGTGATGGGGCACTGGGTCGATACGCTGGTGATTCTTGGCGTGGCGGTTATCAACGCATTAATTGGTCACATTCAGGAAAGTAACGCTGAAAAATCCCTGAAGAGCATTCGAAATATGCTGTCCAGCGATGCGCTGGTTATTCGAAATGGCGCTCACGAAACCATCTCAACGAAGGATATTGTCCCTGGAGATATAATTATCCTGCGCGCCGGGGATCGTATTCCGGCGGATATGCGTCTTATCGAAGCGCATAATTTGCGCGTTGAAGAAGCCATTCTGACCGGTGAGTCTACGGTGGTGGATAAACATATTCTCCCGCTGACCGGTGAATTATCGCTGGGCGATCGCACGAATATGGTGTTTTCCGGCACTACCGTGAGTGCGGGTGGCGGCATGGGTGTGGTCGTGGCGACGGGCAAGGATACGGAACTGGGTCATATCAACCAGATGATGGCGGGTATCGAAAAACACCGCACGCCGCTGCTGGTGCAGATGGACAAGCTCGGCAAGGCGATCTTTGCCATTATTCTGGCAATGATGGCGGCGCTGTTTGTCTTCAGCATGGTGCTGCGCGACATTCCGATGGGCGAGCTGCTGCTGTCCCTGATTAGCCTCGCGGTGGCCTCCGTACCGGAAGGTCTGCCAGCGATTATCTCCATTATCCTGTCGCTCGGCGTACAGGCGATGGCGCAGAAGAAAGCGATTATCCGCAAGCTGCCGACGGTGGAAACGCTGGGCGCAATG
>JALCNW010000014.1 GCA_022649305.1 Enterobacter sp. | reverse complement strand
TGTCCACGCCTTTGCGGATCAGCGGTTCGCCGCTCTTACCGATAATGCGGTTCAGGGAGCGGGAGAGGCTGGCTTCGTTGTGCGTCGACACCAGTCTGCCGGTAAACAGCAGACCCCAGGTGGCAGCGTTGACGAACAGCGACGGACTGCGGCCAATGTGCGACTGCCAGTTGCCGTTGCTAATTTTGTCGCGGATCAGCGCGTCGCGGGTGGCTTTGTCCGGAATACGCAGCAGCGCTTCGGCCAGGCACATCAGCGCCACGCCTTCCTGTGAGGAGAGCGAGAACTCTTGCAGCAGGCTCTGTACCATGCCTGCACGGCCCGATGCGGTTTTTTGGTTACGTAGCTTTTCAGCAAGCGAGTAGGCCAGGTCGTGCGCCTGGGTGGCAATCGGCTCGGGCAATCGTGCCTGTTCCAGCAGCATCGGCACGGCGTCGGTCTCGGCACGACGGTACGCGGCGGTGATGGCGGCACGGCTCACGGACTGCGGCAGGATCTGCTCGGCAAAGTCGAGGAACGGCTGATGGTTTTCATCGGCGGCCTGTGCGGATTCGTCGCTTTCGTTAGCGGCACCGGCCAGCAGGGCTGGGAGTTCTGGCAAATCGTCTTCGTTTTCCAGACGCTCAAGATAGTTAAAGATGGCCTGCTTAATTAACCAGTGCGGCGTGCGATCGATTTGAGTGGCGGCGCTTTTAATCCGTTCGCGGGTCGCGTCATCCAGCTTAACCCCCATGGTGGTCATGCCCATGCCAAAACTCCTGTTGTTCTGTTGTGATGTTCTTTGGTTAGCGTGAAATATCCATCATGTTGCAACTTTGTGCAACCTCGTTAAATGTGACCTGGTTTGCAAGCTGAAAAATGAATGGATTGTTAATGATAAGTAAGCTGGAAAATAACTCTGGATTCTGCCTGATAAGCCTGTTTACATGCGGCACTTAACACTTTTAAAAGGTGCAACCCGCAAAAGCGTGAGCGAGTGCAACCTATACGAAAGACGTATAAAACCAGGGATGAATTTGATGTAAATGCAGTGTTAAATCGTTTGTGTGCAGACACTGCTTGCGGCAGGATACGCGCGGCCAACAGAAACACATACACACGTCACCACGTTCCGGTGACGAAATAATAAGGCAGCCCGGACGGCTGTCGCTCGATAATTTGGAGAGTTTGAATGGCTATTAGCACACCGATGCTGGTGACATTTCTCGTTTATATTTTTGGCATGATCCTGATAGGGTTTTTGGCATGGCGTTCTACAAAGAACTTTGACGATTATATATTAGGCGGGCGCAGCCTGGGCCCGATGGTGACCGCGCTGTCTGCGGGGGCATCCGATATGAGCGGCTGGTTGCTGATGGGGCTGCCGGGCGCAATTTTTATCTCCGGGATTTCAGAAAGCTGGATTGCGATTGGCCTGACGCTGGGTGCCTGGGTCAACTGGAAGCTGGTGGCAGGGCGTCTGCGCGTACACACCGAGCTCAATAATAACGCATTAACGCTGCCGGATTATTTCACCGGGCGCTTTGAAGATAAAAGCCGCATCCTGCGCATTATCTCTGCCGTGGTTATCCTGCTGTTCTTCACCATTTATTGTGCTTCCGGCATTGTGGCGGGCGCGCGTCTGTTCGAAAGCACCTTCGGCATGAGCTACGAAACGGCGCTGTGGGCCGGTGCGGCAGCGACCATCCTTTATACCTTCGTGGGCGGATTCCTGGCAGTAAGCTGGACCGATATCGTGCAGGCGAGCCTGATGATTTTCGCGCTGATTTTGACGCCAGTGATCGTGATCATCACCGTCGGTGGTTTTGGCGATTCGCTGGAAGTGATCAAGCAAAAGAGCATCGAAAACGTCGATATGCTGAAAGGGCTTAACTTCGTTGCGATTGTATCGCTGATGGGCTGGGGCCTGGGCTACTTCGGTCAGCCGCATATCCTCGCGCGCTTTATGGCAGCGGACTCCCACCACACCATCGTTCACGCGCGTCGTATCAGTATGACGTGGATGATCCTGTGTCTGGCGGGCGCGTGTGCCGTTGGCTTCTTTGGTATCGCCTACTTCACCAACAACCCGGCTCTGGCGGGCGCGGTGAATCAAAACGCCGAGCGCGTGTTCATCGAGCTGGCGCAGATTCTGTTCAACCCGTGGATCGCCGGGATTTTGCTGTCGGCTATTCTGGCGGCGGTAATGTCGACCCTGAGCTGCCAGCTGCTGGTGTGTTCCAGTGCGATTACGGAAGATCTGTACAAGGCGTTCCTGCGCAAGGGTGCGAGCCAGAAAGAACTGGTGTGGGTGGGGCGCTTTATGGTGCTGGTGGTTGCGCTGGTGTCGATTGCGCTGGCATCAAACCCTGAGAACCGCGTGCTGGGCCTGGTGAGCTACGCATGGGCTGGTTTTGGTGCGGCATTTGGTCCGGTAGTGCTGTTCTCCGTGCTGTGGTCGCGTATGACCCGCAACGGGGCGCTGGCGGGTATGATCATCGGTGCGGTGACGGTTATCGTCTGGAAACAGTTCGCATGGCTGGGTCTGTACGAAATCATTCCGGGCTTCGTCTTTGGTAGCATCGGGATTGTTGTGTTTAGTCTGCTGGGTAAAGCGCCGTCTGCATCGATGCAGAAACGCTTCGCAGAAGCGGATGCGCATTACCATACGGCTCCGCCGTCTAAGCTGCAGGCTGAGTAATTATTCCCGCTTCACTGACCCTCTCTCAAAGGGGAGAGGGGGCCCCAGAAATTTTGGATTTAGTCGCGGTGGGATTTTCTCAATTTTAATAAAAGAGTTACAGCGACTCCCTAGTCCGGCTGTAAATCGCTGAGTCTTTGACCGAAGGCCGGGGCGACGCGCAGGGATGCGCGGAGAGGGCGTGACCTGCATGGATGCAGGATCGCGCCCGACCCGAAAGCCGAAGGGAATAAGACGAAGGTATCGCGAAGCGACGATTTTCTTGCCGGGAGCCCGGGTTGCCAGGGCGGCGGCGATTGAGCCGCCATGGCACGTTCACCGTTACCGGGTTCATAGAGAAGCACAGGTCTGGAAGTGAACGGAATACCCTCCTGAGTCGCATGTTCCCCCTCACCCCGACCCTCTCCCTGAATGGAGAGGGAGTCAATGGTGCAAATCATCCATTAGCGAGGATCCCACAACCCATAGGGGTGAGGGAAAAGCTCCCACTTGCTAATTTCCGCAAATTACGTTGATATCGCTGCACTTATAACAATGAGGATAGCGAAAAATGATAATCAAAACAGGGCTGATGGCCGCCGCGCTCGTGATGCTGGCAGGCTGCACTGCGCCGTCGCAGAATTCTGCTGGAGCCACCTGCAAAGCGGATAACCAGATGCAGCAAACCACGCTCTATTTCGGCCTGAACCGTCCGGCAGGGGAGCAGATTACCGGCCAGGAGTGGCAGCAGTTTGTTGACCAGGACGTGACGCCGCGCTTTCGCGATGGCCTGACGGTGTTTGACGCGCGCGGTCAATGGTTGGGGAATGACGGGAAGGTGGCGCGTGAGCCGAGCAAGGCGCTGATGCTTATCCACGGTAAAGATACCCAGAGCGAGAACAATATCGAAGCGTTGCGCGGGGCGTATAAATCCCGCTTTGCGCAGGAGTCGGTGATGCGCGTTGACCAGCCGGTCTGCGTGCAGTTCTAATAAAAACGGCGGGATGACCCGCCGTTATTTTTACAACACTAATCCTGCAAAGCTCGCCGACAACAGGCTCACCAGCGTCGCACCATACACCAGGCGCAGGCCAAAGCGAGAGACCACGTTACCTTGCTTTTCGTTCAGGCCCTTAATGGCCCCAGCCACAATCCCGATTGACGCGAAGTTAGCAAATGAAACCAGGAACACCGACAGAATGCCCAGCCCGCGTGGCGTCATTTGCCCGGCAATTTTTTGCAGCTCAATCATCGCCACAAATTCATTCGCCACCAGTTTGGTTGCCATAATGCTGCCCGCGTTTAACGCATCGCTCAGCGGAATACCAATCAGCCATGCCAGCGGATAAAACACATATCCGAGGATCTGCTGGAAGCTCATGCCAAATACGCTGGAGAACAGCGCATTGACGGCGCTAATAATGGCAATAAATCCAATCAGCATCGCCAGAATAATCATCGCGACCTTAAAGCCGGCCAGAATATATTCACCCAACATCTCAAAGAAACTCTGAGATTCGTGCAGTTTTTCCAGCTTAATCTCGGGTTCCGCTTCCGGGCGAGACGGGTTGATAACGGAGAGAATAATAAAGGTACTAAACATGTTAAGGATTAACGCGGCGACCACGAACTTCGCATCCAGCATGGTCATATAGGCACCGACAATCGACAGCGATACCGTCGACATTGCCGTCGCTGCCATGGTGAACAGGCGACGAGACGAGAGATCGCCCAGCACGCCTTTATACGCAATAAAGTTTTCTGACTGGCCGAGAATCAGAGAACTGACCGCGTTAAAGGACTCCAGTTTGCCCATACCGTTCAATTTGGAGAGCAGCGTGCCAATCACTCGAATAAAGACAGGCAGGATACGCCAGTGCTGGAGAATACCGATCAGCGCCGAGATAAAAATAATCGGACACAGCACGCCGAGGAAAATGAACGCCAGCCCTTTGTCACCCATTCCGCCAAAGACAAAGTTGGTCCCTTCGGCGGCAAATTTCAGCAGTGATTCAAAGAAACCCGAAACATATTTAATCACGGATAAGCCGCTTTCCGCGTGCAGGAAAAAGAACGCCAGCGCGATTTCAATAACAATAAGCTGTAAAACATAGCGAATACGAATTTTACGGCGGTCAAAGCTCACCAGCCAGGCGAGCGCAAGAATAATTACCACCGCCAGCAGGAAATGGACAATGTTATACATAATTTATTTTCAGTTGGTTTTCGAAGCGCCTATTTAGCCATAGCCTTTCTCAAGCGTAAATGGGCATTTCCGTTATAAGTTATAAACATAACGGTAACTCCTGAAACTATTAACAGGCGAGGGGTTTACAACTCGTCATCAAAACCTCACACATTTCGCTTGTTTTTCTCTTCTCCGTAATGATAATCACTATCACAAGAATTTACTTTTCTTTGCATCAGTTGACTGCGATAAACATTTAAGGTGTCGGCATGTTTGTTCCATTTCTCATTATGTTACGTGAAGGCCTCGAAGCGGCCTTAATCGTCAGTCTGATCGCCAGCTATTTAAAGCGAACCCAGCGTGGGCGCTGGATTGGTGTGATGTGGATTGGCGTATTCCTCGCTGCCGCACTGTGCCTGGGCCTGGGTATTCTGATCAACGAAACCACCGGTGAATTCCCGCAAAAAGAGCAGGAGCTGTTCGAAGGTATCGTCGCCGTGATTGCGGTGGTCATCCTCACCTGGATGGTGTTCTGGATGCGCAAAGTCTCGCGTAACGTCAAAGTACACCTGGAGCAGGCGGTCGATAACGCTCTGCAAAAGAACAATAAACACGGCTGGGCGTTAATCCTGATGGTCTTTTTCGCCGTGGCGCGCGAAGGGCTGGAGTCGGTCTTTTTCCTGCTGGCGGCATTCCAGCAGGATGTGGGCATCTGGCCGCCAATCGGCGCGATGCTGGGCCTGGCTACCGCTGTCGTGCTCGGCTTTATGCTCTACTGGGGCGGTATTCGCCTGAATTTAGGCGCCTTCTTCAAGTGGACCAGTTTGTTTATCTTGCTGGTGGCCGCCGGGCTGGCTGCGGGTGCGATTCGCGCCTTCCACGAGGCGGGCCTGTGGAATCATTTCCAGGATGTGGCCTTCGACCTCAGTAACGTACTGACCACCCACTCTCTGACTGGCACCCTGCTCGAAGGTATCTTCGGCTACCAGGAAGCGCCGAGCGTCAGTGAAGTGGCGATGTATTTCATCTATCTCATTCCGGCGCTGGTGCTGTTCTTTATGCCATCACGCCCCAGCGCTCAGCCGTCGCGTTCTGCGCCCTGATGTGCATTGTAGTTACAACATACTTAAGGAAGGGAAGGGTCATGGCAATTCAATTTCGTCGTAGTGCGTTACAGGCTGGTGTGGCAGCGCTGATTGCGTCTGCATTCGCCGCGCAGGCCGCGGATATTCCACAGGTCAAAGTGACCGTGAACGATAAACAGTGTGAGCCGATGACCATTACGGTCAACAGCGGCAAGACGCAGTTTATTATTCAGAACCACAGCCAAAAGGCGCTGGAGTGGGAAATCCTCAAAGGCGTGATGGTAGTGGAAGAGCGTGAAAACATCGCGCCGGGCTTTAGCCAGAAAATGACGGCGAATCTGCAACCGGGTGAATACGACATGACCTGCGGTCTGTTGACCAACCCGAAAGGCAAGCTGATTGTTAAAGGCGAAGCGACGGCGGATGCCGCGAAAGGCGAAGCGCTGCTGAGCCTGGGTACTGCGATTACCGCTTATAAAGCCTACGTCACCAAAGAGACGGCTGAGCTGGTCACTGGCACCAAAGCCTTTACCGATGCGGTGAAAGCGGGCGATATCGAAAAAGCGAAAGCCCTGTATGCGCCGACTCGTCAACACTACGAGCGTATCGAACCCATCGCTGAGCTGTTCTCTGACCTTGACGGCAGCATTGATGCCCGTGAAGACGACTACGAGCAGAAAGCTGCCGATCCGAAATTCACCGGTTTCCACCGTCTGGAAAAAGCGCTGTTTGGCGATAACTCCACCAAAGGGATGGAGAAGTACGCCGATCAGCTGAACGCCGACGTGCTGGAGCTGCAAAAACGCATCAACGAGCTGGCCTTCCCGCCTTCTAAAGTGGTGGGTGGTGCGGCTGGTCTGATTGAGGAAGTGGCCGCCAGCAAAATCAGCGGTGAAGAAGATCGCTACAGCCACACCGACCTGTGGGACTTCCAGGCGAACGTAGAAGGCGCGCAGAAGATAGTCGATCTGCTGCGTCCACAGTTGCAAAAAGATAACAGCGAACTGCTGGCGAAAGTGGATGCCAACTTCAAAAAAGTGAACACCATTCTGGCGAAATACCGCACCAAAGACGGGTATGAAACCTACGACAAACTGACCGATGCCGACCGTAATGCGTTGAAAGGCCCAATTACCACGCTGGCAGAAGATCTGGCGCAGCTGCGTGGCGTACTGGGTCTGGACTAAGCATCATGAGCAAGCATGACGAATACGATGTTGCGGAACCTTCCCGGCGTCGGTTGTTAAAAGGGGTGGGCGCGCTGGGTGGCGCGCTCGCACTGGCTGGGGGATGTCCGGTAGCGCATGCGGCAAAACCGCAAAGCGCGCCGGGGACGCTTTCCCCTAATGCGCGGATGGAAACTCAGCCGTTCTATGGTGAACATCAGGCTGGCATTCTCACCCCGCAGCAGGCGGCGATGATGGTGGTAGCCTTTGACTCACTGGCGAGTGATAAAGCCGATCTTGAACGCCTGTTCCGCCTGCTGACGAAGCGTATTGCGTTTCTCACCGCAGGCGGCCCGGCACCTGACACGCCGAACCCGCGCATGCCGCCAATGGACTCCGGCATTCTGGGGCCGTTTATCGCCCCGGATAATCTGACGGTGACGTTATCCCTCGGCGAATCGCTGTTTGATGCGCGTTACGGCCTGGAGAAACAGAAACCGAAGACGCTACAGAAGATGGTGCGTTTTCCTAATGATTCTCTCGACGCGGCGCTGTGTCATGGCGATCTGCTAATCCAGATTTGCGCGAATACTCAGGATACGGTTATTCACGCGTTACGCGACATCATCAAGCACACGCCGGATCTGCTGAGCGTGCGCTGGAAGCGGGAAGGGTTTATCTCCGATCATGCGGCGCGCAGCCAGGGCAAAGAAACCCCGGTCAATTTGCTCGGCTTTAAGGACGGAACGGCGAACCCGGACAGCAAGGACGCCGCGTTGATGAAAAACGTGGTGTGGGTCACGGCTGACCAGGGCGAGCCTGCCTGGGCCGTTGGCGGAAGTTATCAGGCGATGCGAATCATCCAGTTCCACGTTGAGTTTTGGGACAGGACACCGCTTAAGGAACAGCAGACGATTTTTGGCCGTGATAAGCAAAGCGGCGCGCCGCTGGGCATGAAAAACGAGCACGACGAGCCTGACTACGCCCGCGACCCGGATGGCGATACGATTGCGCTGGATAGCCACATTCGTCTGGCAAATCCACGTACGCCGGAAACCCAGTCGAATTTGATGATGCGGCGCGGGTACAGTTATTCACTCGGTGTGACCAACTCCGGCCAGCTGGACATGGGGCTGCTGTTCGTCTGCTTCCAGCACGATCTGGAAAAGGGCTTTTTAACCGTGCAGAAACGGTTAAACGGCGAAGCGCTGGAGGAGTACATCAAGCCTATCGGCGGCGGCTATTTCTTTGCCGTGCCTGGCGTTCGCGATCCCAACGGGTATCTTGCTCAGGGGCTGATCGACGCGTAAAAATATCCCCGTGATGCTTCGCGGGGATATTATTTTTTTGTATGACTATCCCACTGTTATATTTCTGTAATATTCCTGTATGACACTGATTTCAGCTGAAGGAAGATCGATTAGGTTGCGCTCAGGTAAAATAAATGTTGCGTTTATGATAATTCCTGATGTACTTAATGTATGACAGCGGTAGTTCCCGGCAGTGATGCTAATCACAATGGAGATCGCGAATGGTTGGGTCCTGTACTGGACATGATAAACACACTAACCGCAACAAACAGCGCGGAGGCCCTCACTCCGGCAGCGATTTCCTCACCGCAAAATTCTCCCCGTTACCCCAAAAACCTGACGTTTCCGACGAACAGAGCGGTGTGCTTAACCGTTCGAATTCGTCATTCAAAAAGGCAAGCAATGGCTTACAAGGAAGCCAAACTTCAGATGTTCGTTCGCCTGATCGCGTCGCCAACGGCGATGCGTGTGATGAATACCAACAACTCAAGGTGCTATCCATGGGAAGACAAAAAGCAGTGATCAAAGCTCGTCGCGAAGCAAAACGTGTGCTGAGACGGGATTCACGTAGCCATAAACAGCGTGAAGAAGAATCGGTCACCTCGCTTGTGCAGATGAGTGGCGTCGAAGCCATTGGTATGGCGCGGGACAGCCGCGATCATTCACCAATCGAACCGCGCAATGAAGCTCAGGCGCACTACCTGAATGCTATCGAGAGTAAACAGCTGATCTTTGCTACCGGTGAAGCCGGTTGCGGGAAAACCTGGATAAGTGCTGCTAAGGCGGCGGAGGCTCTGATTCATAAGGATGTGGACAGAATTATCGTCACCCGTCCGGTATTGCAGGCTGATGAAGATCTCGGCTTCTTACCCGGCGACATCTCCGAGAAGTTTGCCCCGTATTTCAGACCGGTGTATGACGTGCTGGTGAAACGACTGGGCGCTTCTTTTATGCAGTACTGCCTGCGGCCAGAGATTGGTAAGGTGGAAATCGCGCCGTTCGCCTATATGCGCGGACGTACATTTGAAAATGCGGTCGTCATTCTTGACGAGGCTCAGAACGTGACCGCTGCGCAAATGAAGATGTTTTTAACGCGCCTCGGGGAAAACGTAACGGTTATCGTCAATGGTGATATTACCCAGTGCGACCTGCCGTCGGGGGTCAAGTCTGGCCTGAGCGATGCTATGTCACGTTTCGTGGAAGACGATATGGTGGGTGTGGTGCGTTTCACTAAAGATGATTGCGTGCGCTCGGCGCTGTGCCAGCACACGTTAAACGCGTACTACTGAGTTGTTGCTGCTTACAAGGCCCGGGATACCGGGCCTTGTTGTTTCTGGCGGCAAATAACAGACGAAAAAAAAGCTCGCATTTTCATGCGAGCTCTTCTTCAAATATGGCGGTGAGAGAGGGGTTCGAACCCTCGATACGTTGCCGTATACACACTTTCCAGGCGTGCTCCTTCAGCCACTCGGACACCTCACCGTATTGTTTTGCTGCCTGACCGTATAGGGGGCAACGGGGCGCTACTATAGGGAGTTGCGCTAAAACGGTCAAGCTTAATTTAAGCTTCTGTGCTTGTTCGGTTAAGCAATAATCATCTTTACCTCCCTGCGCTTAAATCTGGCCAAAGCGGCCGGAATTAAAGTCGCGGATGGCTTCAGCAATTTCGGTTTTGGTGTTCATCACAAACGGACCGTAACCGACAATTGGCTCATTTAGCGGCTCGCCCGCCATCAGCAGTACTTTGGCGTCGCTGCTGGCTTCAAGATGCAATTTTTGCCCGCTCTGGCTAAGCACGACCAGTTGCGCCTCGCTGGCCTGGGTGGTCCCATTAACCGTAATCGTGCCTTCCACGACCACTAGCGCGGTGCTCCAACCCTCTGGCTGATTGAGAGCCAGATGGCTGCCCTGGCGCAATGCAATGTCCCAGACGTTTAATGGCGAAAAGGTGTGTGCCGGTCCGGTAACGTCGCCATAGTGACCCGCGATTACGCGCAGCTCGCCGCTATTATCCGGCAAGGTGACGACCGGAATCGCGTCTTTGGTGATGCTTTGATAGCCAGGTGCTGCCATCTTGTCTTTTGCTGGCAAGTTAACCCACAGCTGCATCATTTTCAGCTCGCCGCCCTGACGGGCGAAGGATTCTGCATGAAACTCTTCGTGCAGGATGCCTGCACCAGCCGTCATCCACTGCACGTCACCCGGGCCAATCACGCCGCCTTTACCGGTAGAATCACGATGCTCAACGTCGCCGGAATAGACAATCGTAACCGTTTCAAAGCCGCGATGAGGATGTTCCCCGACGCCTCGTTTTACCCCATCAGCCGGGAAGGTATGAGGCCCCGCAAAATCCAGCAGCAGGAAAGGGCTAAGGGATTCGCCGTGGCTTTGATACGAAAACATCGAACGCACCGGAAATCCGTCGCCCACCCAGTGAGGACGAGGTGCAGTAAAGACGCCAGTAATCTGTTTTATGATGGTCTCCTGATGTTCTGTTAATAGGTATTAGCGTATATTCAACGCTAATATCCCGCTAGATAGCGAAAACAACACTCACTGTTCTATATACGGAACAATGGAGGGTTCATGCACGATCTCAACGACTTCGCCTGGTTTGTCAAAGTGGTCGATTACGGCGGTTTTGCCGCAGCAGGACGGGCGCTAGCCCAACCCAAATCAAAGCTTAGCCGTCGGATTGCGCAGCTTGAGGAGCGATTGGGAGTGCGGCTGATACAGCGCACCACCCGGCAATTCACCGTGACGGAAGTCGGTCACACTTTTTATCAGCACTGTAAAGCCATGCTGATAGAGGCCGAAGCTGCGCAGGAAGCGGTGGCGGCGTTACAGGCTGAACCCCGGGGGATAGTCAGAATGACCTGCCCGGTGACAATACTGCATGTCCACGTCGGCCCGATGCTGGCACGATTTATGGCGCGCTATCCTGGGATTACGCTACAGCTTGAAGCGACAAACCGTCGGGTCGATCTGGTGGGAGAGGGCATTGATGTGGCGATTCGCGTGCGTCCACGCCCGTTCGAAGATAGCGACCTGGTGCTGCGGGTGCTGGCCGATCGCGGACATTGTCTGGTGGCCAGCCCGCAGCTCATTAAAGACAGGGGCGAACCAATGGCACCCTCAGAGCTGAGCAACTGGCCTGGTTTGAGCATGGGGGCGGGTAGAACGGTTCATCGTTGGGAATTGAGCGGCCCGTCGGGCGCAAAAGCGGAAATTCATTTTACCCCGCGATTTATTACCACCGATATGCTGGCGCTGCGCGAAGCGGCAATGGCGGGTGTCGGTGTTGTTCAGTTGCCTATTTTAATGGTTAAGGATCAGTTGGCGTCAGGCGCACTGGTCAGCGTGCTGGACGAGTGGGAGCCTAAACGAGAGGTTATCCATGCGGTATACCCTTCCAGGCGCGGGTTATTGCCGTCGGTCAGGACGCTGGTGGATTTTCTTAGCGAAGAATATGCGCGGATAGTGGAAGATTGATCGCAGAATTACAAAATCACAGACGAAAAAAAGCCCGCATTTTCATGCGGGCTCTTCTTCAAATATGGCGGTGAGAGAGGGGTTCGAACCCTCGATACGTTGCCGTATACACACTTTCCAGGCGTGCTCCTTCAGCCACTCGGACACCTCACCGTTTTGTCATCCCGATACTGCTGGGACGGGCGCTAATGTAAGGAAAACCCGAACTGCCGTCAATCAACTTTTTGCGTTAATTAGCGTGTTAAGACAAAGTTCAAGCAACATGACTCCAAAATGTGCTGAAAGCGGCTCTTTTATCAGCAACGAAGTTTCCAGATAAATTTGATATGCTGGCAATCTATCTGAAAACGAAAACAAAAATGCACATTAAAAGACGGGAGTAGTTATGGATATCATCTTTTATCATCCGACGTTCGATACCCCATACTGGATTAAGGCGCTATCTGCGGCGCTTCCTGGTGCACGCGTGCGTGAGTGGACGCCGGGTGATAATGAGCATGCCGATTATGCACTGGTGTGGCATCCCCCTGTTGAGATGTTGCAGGGCCGCGCACTCAAAGCGGTGTTTGCGCTTGGCGCGGGCGTGGATTCTATTCTGAGCAAACTGAAAGCTCACCCCGAAATGCTACCCGATTCTATTCCCCTGTTCAGACTCGAAGATACCGGGATGGGCCAGCAGATGCAGGAGTACGCCGTCAGTCAGGTTCTGCACTGGTTCCGCCGCTTTGATGACTATCAGCTGTTTAAGCAACAATCCCGCTGGGAACCGTTGGCAGACTATCAGCGCGACGATTTTACCATCGGCATTCTGGGCGCAGGCGTGCTGGGGTCGAAAGTGGCTGAAGCGCTGGCACCGTGGGGATTCCCGTTACGCTGCTGGAGTCGCAGCCGTAAAGCCTATCCTGGCGTAGAAAGCTTTGCTGGAGCCGAGGAGCTTCCTGCGTTCTTAAGCGGCACGCGTGTGCTGATCAATCTGCTGCCAAATACCGCTGAAACCGTGGGTATCATCAATGGCGATCTGCTGAACAAATTGGCCGATCGGAGCTATTTGATGAATCTGGCGCGGGGTGTTCATGTGGTTGAACCGGACCTGCTGCAGGCACTGGAAAGCGGCAAGCTGAAAGGCGCGATGTTGGATGTGTATAGTCGTGAACCTCTACCGGCGGAGAGCCCGCTGTGGGCGCACCCGCGCGTGGCTATGACGCCGCATGTTGCAGCCGTCACGCGTCCGGCGGAAGCCGTCGATTATATCGCCCGGACGATAAGCCAGCTTGAGCAGGGCAAAACCGTGACGGGTCAGGTCGATCGACAGCTCGGCTACTGAGTCAAACCCGGCGCTCGCCGGGTTTTAGCTAATATTCAACGGCCATTCCTGCTATCCTTTGGTAAAACAGTAAAGGAGAGACAGAGATGTATCCCGTTGACCTGCATATGCATACCATCGCCAGTACCCACGCGTACAGCACCCTCCATGACTACATCGCGCAAGCAAAGCTCAAAGGTATAAAACTCTTTGCCATCACCGATCACGGTCCTGATATGGCAGATGCGCCGCACTACTGGCATTTTGTGAATATGCGTATCTGGCCGCGTCTCGTCGATGGCGTAGGGATCCTACGCGGCATTGAAGCCAATATTAAAAATACTGACGGGGAGATCGACTGCACAGGGCCGATGCTCACCTCTCTGGATTTGATCATTGCGGGTTTCCACGAGCCGGTGTTTGCTCCGCAAGATAAAGATACCCACACCCAGGCGATGATTGCGACGATTGCCAGCGGCAATGTGCATATCATTAGCCATCCCGGTAATCCAAAATTCCCAATTGATATTCAGGCTGTCGCTCAGGCGGCAGCAAAACATCGCGTTGCGCTGGAGATCAATAACTCCTCGTTTCTTCACTCCCGTAAAGGCAGCGAAGCAAACTGTCGTGAAGTGGCTGCGGCGGTACGCGATGCCGGGGGAATGGTGGCGTTGGGCTCTGATTCTCATACCGCGTTTACGCTGGGCGATTTTGAAGAATGTCGGAAGGTGCTGGATGACGTCGGGTTCCCGGAAGAGCGGATCCTTAACGTCACTCCGCGTCGTATGTTAGATTTCCTGGAGTCTCGCGGCATGGATCCGATCAGTGAATTTGCCGAATTTTAACCCTGTTATGGAATAACCACATGAACGAGTTTTCAATCCTTTGCCGCGTACTGGGCACGTTATATTACCGCCAGCCGCAGGATCCGCTGCTGGTGCCGCTTTTTACGTTGATTCGTGAAGGTAAGCTCGCAGATAACTGGCCGCTCGAGCAGGACGAGCTGCTGCAACGTTTGCAAAATAGCTGCGATATGCAGCAAATTGCGGCGGATTATAATGCTCTGTTTGTGGGCGAAGAGTGTCGCGTTTCACCGTATCGCTCGGCGTGGGAAGACGGTGCAACCGAGGCTGAGGTGCGCGCGTTCCTTTCTGAACGTGGCATGCCAGTGACAGATGCACCTGCCGACCATATTGGTACATTGCTGCTGGCAGCCTCCTGGATTGAGGATCATTCCGAAGAAGATGAAAGCGAAGCGCTTGAAACGCTCTTTGCGGAGTATTTGCTGCCATGGTGCGGGACCTTCCTGGGCAAAATCGAAGCGCACGCAACGTCTCCTTTCTGGCGCACTATGGCGCCACTGACCCGTGATGCCATTGCGGCGATGTGGGACGATCTGCAGGAAGAGAACGAAGAGTGATTTATATCACGTTTTTAATGCAACGATACATTTCAACTTGCACAAAATGTGCTCGTGATCTCATTTAAATGGCGCCTTTCTGATAAGATGCGCGCCATGAACATTCTACTTTCTATTGCAATAACCACAGGCATTCTCTCCGGAATTTGGGGATGGGTCGCCGTGTCTTTGGGATTGCTCAGCTGGGCGGGCTTTCTCGGCTGTACGGCCTATTTTGCCTGCCCTCAGGGTGGTGTGAAGGGGCTGTTTATCTCTGCCTGCACCATGATGAGCGGGGTGGTCTGGGCATTGATTATCATGCACGGTAGCGCGCTTGCACCGCACCTGGAAATACTGGGCTATATCATGACGGGTGTGGTGGCATTTCTGATGTGCATCCAGGCAAAACACCTGCTGCTCTCGTTTGTACCGGGAACCTTTATTGGTGCCTGCGCGACGTTTGCAGGGCAGGGGGACTGGAGGCTGGTTGTTCCCTCGCTGGCATTGGGTTTGGTGTTTGGCTACGCGATGAAAAACAGCGGGCTTTGGCTGGCTGCACGGCGTGAGAAAACCGACACCGTCACGGTATTAAGCAAATAAAAAAGCGAGGCCAAAAAGGTCTCGCTTTTTTTCGATGCGTCTTATCAGGATTCTGGAGGCACCGACATTTCACGGTATTTTACCAGTACCTCATTTTTCACTTCATTCTTATTCTGCAGATCCCACAGTCCGCGATCGATACCATCGTTAATCAGGAAGATTACCCCTGTTTCAATGGCTGACATCAGGCACATCATGACCGGCTCGTTCGAGGTATATCCAATTTCACCTTCCAGCAGACGCTGATAATCAATGAAGCGGAACACACCGGCCTGAACCTCATACGAAAGAATGGTTTTGCTGGTGGTTACCGAGGAAAGCACCTCACCCGTACTGACATTCACAACGCGCAGGTTGACGGCGATTTGATCGAGTTGATATTGCGTATCTGCGCCGATACCAAAGTAACGTGCACCGACACCACCAGATTTCACGTTACTTTCGTAACCAATTATCGACCCTTCAACCATAACGTTAGCCGCCACGAGCGATTGCAATGGTACGCGGTTATTCACGCCAACCGTGCCATTTTCCTGGGCTGCACGAATGATTTTACGTTCGTTCAGCAGGTTTTGCAGTCCTTGACGTTCCAGCGGAATAAACCAGCGCGAATCCTTAAGCGCGGTGACCAGCATAGCGGTGGCACTTTGTGGCACTGCCGTAGAGAAGTTACTTGCCGGATACGGTTTAAACTGTCCTGTTTCGTCCTGAATGTTGTAAACCGAGACGAAAATCTTTCCTGTTGGCATAGGCAAATGCGTCAAATCACGATAACTCTGTGCCCGAGGCATTAACGTCGGTTTCGCAGCTTCTTTGGGTGGAGCAGTTAAACAACCGCTCAATAAGCACACTGCAACAAGTATCAGAAAGCGCTGCATGATTATTGTCCTTATCTCGATGTTGTTTAAAAGTCTGTTGAGTTAGAAGCCAGACCCGAAACCTGGATCGTGGACGTTTTACCCGTTTTCCGATCGGTAACGTTCAACTGCAATTGCCCATCTTTATTCGCAATATCGACAATATAATCGTTAGTGACCATACGACCCGGTTTGCCGGTATTAATATTGGTTAATAAGCCGCCTAATATTTGCGACTGAATGGCTTGGGTAAAGTTATCCAGTGCAGACGGGGTTTCAATACCAAAATCATCTTTAAAACTGGGATCTTTGTAGGAGTTTTGGGCCTGGGCTTCATTAAGCATGAATGCCCCATTATTTGGGTTGCCACCAAAGTTAGGATTACGGAACTGGAAAGTCATGTTCCCGGCCCAGCTCAGGGGAGCAATCAACATTAATGAAATAACTGTGTGTGCGAGACGCATTACAGCCTCCGGAGAGTAGATGTAGCTAGAATTCATCTTTTGCTAAATCGCCAGTGCTCAACAGAGCCTTATCGATTTGCAGACGATTTACCGCTTCTTCTGTTTGTTCCAGCGCATAACTGATGTTCTTATCGAAGTCTCGCTTCGTTGGGAATAAAAAGGTCTGGTAAATAACGTCCTGATTGACCGTTATTGTTATCCAACTTCCCCACCGTGCACTGGGCCTTTCATTGATTGTTAAGTTGCCAGGATAATCACTTTCCCATTTGTCGCTGAACGCTCGGTAAAAATCGTGGCCGATAGATGAGACAGTATGGTCGGTTAACAATCCGGGAACTTCCACTTCAACAGCGTGTAGGTTCCCGGCAGCAAGCAGGAAACCTGCCGCCGCGATCCAACTTAACTTGCGTTTCATGTTGTTAACGCCTGAGGTTATCGTTTGCCCATGAAACAGCCTGAGTCCTATTTTTAACAGCTATCTTCTTGAAAAGATTATAAAGATGGGTCTTGACTGTATTTTCGCTGATAAATAACGAACGGGCGATTTCAATGTTTGAAGAACCAATGCGTAATTTATTCAGAATCTCTTTTTCACGATGAGTGAGCAAAGCGGACTCTGAACTGTTATAGCGATAATTACCGGAGTGAGTAATGAGATAGCTGGCAAGTTTTTGCGAGAAATAACATTCTCCTCGTAAAATACCTTGCAACCCCTCCACTACGCGCGTCTCGTCTTCGGTGACGTAAAAGACGCCATTAATATGTGGCCAGCTTTCAATATCTCGGAAGGGGTACTCATCAGGGGTATTCAATAATAGCGCGCGGATATTATTGTTTTTCCTGCTAAAGTTGTCCTGCCAGTAGTGGATAAGCTTTTTATCAGCTTCCATCATATCGAAAAGAATGATACTGCCAGCAGCAATATCATCAAAAGAACGTTGAATATTATGCAATTTCCCGTTCAGTGATAGAGATTGCTTTAAATGCTGTAATAATGCTGTCGCTTGTAAAGAAGGTTTAGTGATCAACAGTAATGTATGACTATGTAAACTATGGACTTCATTAAACATGATGAAACCCCACTTTTTTTAACACCCGGCAGCTGCCTCCTCGTTATATAAGAAGACACCAGAAGTACTGACAGATGTTGCACTGCTGTGTGTAAAAACCAATCATAACCTCCAGAGAGGAGGTAAATATAAAAATACTTCGTCCTACTGATTTCAATCTAGCTATTACGAATTTTAAAGCAAGTGTTAATCATGTAACAGGATGTAAAAATCAATATTAATTTGTGAATATTGAGTGTGGGAATTGTTTGTTAATGATAAAAAAGTTGTACATGGTAATAACTGTGCACACATTTTAAAAATCATACAAATTATTATATCTTGTTGATATTTATTGTTATTGATTATTAAAGTCGTGAGTGCTACAGGTATGAGTCTGTCAAAATATCTAAGCCATAGCCGCCTGGTGGGTTCGTCTTAAGAAATCGAGCCTGTTGTGACGGCCTTGTCACATGGTTGCATCACGACAACCTCAGACATCGCTAACGGCGGGGGCCAGCAACCCACCTGACGATTATGTTCAACTCGACAGGAAATATTTATTAAAAAAACTAACTCACGCTGATTGCAGTGTTTTTTGGCATTAATTAATACTTTGAGGTGACACGTAAAATAAAAATAACACTCGCGGGTGAGATATTTAAATTGTTTCCGTCGACATAATCTTCACCGTAACGCAGCGTTAACAAAAAACGAATCGCGTTAACAACGAGCTTTTAATTTTAGACCAGGTCCAGGTGACAACATGAAAAACAGAACGTTATTTGTGATGTTAACATTACTGGGTGCGCCTGGGTTATCAATCGCGGCAGGTCCGGATTTGGCAAATTCGGAATATAACTTCGCGGTTAATGAATTAAGTAAGTCTTCATATAATCAGGCAGCCATTATTGGTCAACAAGGCGTGGGTAATAACGCTGAGGTTCGTCAGGGCGGTTCTAAACTACTGTCAGTTGTTTCTCAGGAAGGTGGGAACAATAGAGCGAAAGTTGATCAATCAGGGACTTATAACCTGGCTTATATCGATCAGACCGGTAACGGTAATGATGCGAGTATTAAGCAGGAGGCTTTTGGTAATACCGCAATGATTATCCAGAAAGGCTCGGGTAACAGAGCGAATATTACGCAGTATGGTACGCAAAAAACAGCAGTTGTAGTTCAGAGACAGTCGCAAATGGCCATTCGCGTTATTCAACGCTAACTATTTACGACGACTTATATCAATCCGATGGGGGTTTACCATGAAACTTTTTAAAGTGGCAGCAATTGCAGCAATCTTTGTTTCTGGCAGTGCTCTGGCTGGTGCGGTTCCACAATACGGCGGCGGTGGTGGTGGTGGCGGTTGGGGTGGCGGTAACAGTGGCCCTAACTCAACTCTGAGCATTTACCAGTATGGTGGCGGCAACTCAGCGGTTGCCCTGCAAACTGACGCTAAAAATTCTGACCTGACTATTACTCAGCACGGTGGCGGTAACGGTGCTGATGTTGGACAAGGTTCTGATGACAGTACTATTGACCTGCTGCAGAAAGGCTTTGGTAACAGCGCAACTCTTGACCAGTGGAATAGCAAAGACTCCACTATGACTGTTAAACAGTTCGGCGGCGGCAACGGCGCGGCAGTAGACCAGACAGCGTCCGGATCCACTGTAACTGTGCATCAGGTTGGTTTCGGCAACAACGCAACTGCGCATCAGTACTAATACTCAATCTGTACTATAAAAAAACAGGGCATATGCCCTGTTTTTTTTCGGGAGTTGATCATGCACACCTTATTACTCCTCGCCGCGCTGTCCAGCCAAATTACCTTTAAAACATCGCATGAAGGAAACATGACGACCATTATTCCTCAGGTTGTTCTGAAGGAGTCGTGCGTTTGTCAGGTTCAAATTCTCTCCTCACGCGAAGGACAGGGTGGACAAAGTACGTCGCAGCAGAGAAATACGCTTTCTATACCCGCTAATCAGCCCATTGATTTGTCGCGACTCAGTTTAAATATTGGCCCACAGGACTCGGTGAAAATTGTTGTTACCGTGTCGGACGGGAAATCGCTTCATCTATCGCAACAGTGGCCGACTTCCGAATGAAATATTCGTGAAATCAATATATTGAGTTATTTGGCGATTCTCGGTGAATGTTTCTATGATGTTAACAAGGAAAGCACGACACCCTCAGGGATGATTTCTCATTGAGGAGCCAACCGATGGCAACGTCCATAGCAAAAATAATCACAGGCGTAGGTTTTGTTGTCGCAACTACCCTTTCATCTGCCTCAGCTGCCACTATTGTGAACGGGGGCGTTATTCATTTTCGCGGGGCGATCGTCGAGGACCCTTGCCAAATTAGCCCCAGACAGCAGCAATTAGCCATCTCTTGTCCACATGAAGGCAAAATCAAAACCAGTCACATCAGCTATCGCGACGCGCTTAATGGTTACAACGCGTTTCCAGATGTGGTGACGGTCAGCATGAAGTATATCAATCCAGAGAAATCATTAGCCGTGGTGCAAATCGATTACCGCTAATCAAACGCTCTCCCGTTCCGTATGGGAGAGCTTTTCCAACAATCCCTTTTTCACACCAACGCCACTGCTATACACTTAATAAAAAGGCGGGTAGTAGAGGGTATAGATGAAACCGCAAATTGAAGTTGTGCTCGGGGATATCACGACCCAGCACGTAGACGTGATTGTGAATGCCGCCAATTCATCGCTAATGGGTGGTGGAGGCGTGGATGGCGCAATACATCGCGCCGCCGGACCGCAGCTGCTCGAAGCCTGCAAAGTTGTCCGGCAGCAACAGGGCGAATGCGCTCCTGGGCATGCGGTCATTACGCTGGCAGGCGATCTCCCGGCAAAAGCGGTTATCCATGCCGTGGGCCCCGTGTGGCAGGGTGGAGATCACCATGAAGCGCGGGTTCTGGAAGATGCCTATCGCAACAGCCTGAATTTGGCTGCCGCGAACAGCTATACCACGGTCGCGTTTCCGGCCATCAGTACGGGGGCCTATGGTTTCCCTCGCGCCACGGCGGCAGAAATCGCTATCAACACGGTTTCGGATTATCTCACCCGACGTCGTTTACCGGAGCGGGTATACTTTGTTTGCTATGACGAAGAAAATGCCCGGCTATATCAGCGACTGCTTACCCAACGTGGACAAAACACCGACGCATAAAACGCGGCTCGGGCGCGCTATTGCGCCCGTTAACGCTGAACACCCCGGTTTATGCGGACTCCTTCCTCTTGATGACAGTCTCGACGCTTTCGCCTGCCGCTATCGGCTGGCGGAAATGGCTGAGACGACGCTGGATGTGCAATATTACATCTGGGAAAATGATATGTCGGGGCGGCTGCTGTTTTCCGTCCTGCTGTCTGCGGCCACGCGCGGCGTGCGCGTCAGGCTCTTGCTTGATGATAACAACACGCAGGGCCTCGATGAAATCCTGCGCCTGCTGGATGCCCATACCAATATTGATGTTCGGTTATTCAATCCCTTTTCGTTTCGCTCCCTGCGCGCGCTGGGTTATCTGACTGATTTCGCCCGCCTGAATCGTCGTATGCACAATAAAAGTTTCACCGTCGATGATGAAGTGACGATCGTTGGCGGTAGAAACGTGGGTGATGCCTATTTTGGGGCAGGCAAAGAGCCACTCTTTTCCGATCTGGATGTCATGGCGGTTGGTCCCGTCGTGGCGGATGTCGCCAATGACTTTGAACGCTACTGGGAAAGTGCCTGTGTCTCGACGCTCAAGCAGGTGCTGGAACTGTCGGAAGAAGAAATAGAAGCGCGGATCCAGCCACCGGATGCGTGGTATCAAGATCCCATGACGCAGCGTTATCTCAAAAAGCTGGAGAGTAGCGAATTTATCACCCGGTTAGAGGCGCGGGAGCTGCCGTTGATTTGGGCGCAAACTCGATTACTCAGTGACGACCCGCGCAAAGGGCTGGGCAAGGCAGGGCGTCATTCACTCCTGCCGCAGCGCTTGATGGATGTGATGGGCTCTCCGGTTGAGCAAATTGATATCATCTCGTCTTATTTTGTGCCGACGCGCGCAGGCGTCGCGTTGCTGCTGAATATGGTGAGGAAAGGTGTCAAAGTGGCTATTCTCACCAATTCATTGGCGGCAAACGACGTGGCTGTAGTACATGCCGGTTATGCCCGCTGGCGCAAAAAATTGCTGCGTCACGGTATTGAGTTATACGAGCTCAAGCCGACTCAGGATTTTGTGCCTGGGGTCCGCGATCGCGGATTGACGGGGAATTCTGGCTCAAGCCTGCACGCCAAAACGTTCAGCATCGATGGGAATAAAGTGTTTATCGGTTCGTTAAACTTTGACCCGCGCTCTACGATGCTGAATACAGAAATGGGATTCGTGATTGAAAGTGAAACGCTGGCGCAATTGATTCATGGACGCTTTTTGAAGAGTCGTCATCAAGAGGCCTGGCAGATCCGGCTGAACAAACGTGGACGCCTGACGTGGGTAGAGCATAAAGAGGGGAAAGCGATCGTGCTCGAAAAAGAGCCTGCAACCCGTTTTTGGCAGCGAGTGCTGGTGCGTCTTGCTTATTGGCTACCGGTGGAGTGGTTATTGTAAACGCGCCGGAGTCACCCGGCGCGAAGAGAACTAGTGTGCAGGTTTGATGCTTTCGGCTTTGTTCTGCGGTTTACCGGAGAAAAGGAAACGCAGCAGCGGAATGCGCAGATGAATTTCATACAGCACGACCGCAATACCAATCACAAACACCAGACCGGTGATAAACCCCAGCGTATTAGAGTGAATATGCGGGGTGATATAGGCTCCAAAGAAGAGCGTCAACGGGTGATGCACCAGATAGATAAACAGTGATGCATTAACGAAATATGTCACACGTTTCGATTTAAAGTTCAGCAGGCGATGCCCCAGGGCAAACACCACATTGACCATCCACAGCCCCAGCAGCATGGTAATCACGCTCTCCGTTTCATACATCCACGCGTCACCGCTACCGTAACGCTGATTCAGCAGATAGGCGATAAATGCCAGCACGGAACCCACGGTACATCCCCATGACGGGGTAGTGAACAGCGCTTTGAGCTTCGGGGAGATAAAGGCGAGGGCACCGAGCATAAAGAACGGAATGTAGAACAAGGTTTGCATCACAACGAAGTTAAACAGCCCGTCGCTGAGAATGGGGGGATAGACAATAAACAGCGTGCGACGTATCACGCCATAAGCAATACCCAGCAGCAGGAAAATCAGCGACAGCTTCGTGTAAGTCACATTCGCAAGATGGGGCTCATGGTGGCGGCTCAAATGGCGGCGCAACCGGCTAAAGACCCACAGGCTTACCGTGGTCATGACCACCAGTACCAGCAAGAACCACAGATGTGAAATCAGCTCCCAGACCAGCGTGTTGTATTTTTCATAGAAGCTCAGATTAGGCCAATTCTCTGCTTTGCCTTTTACATATTGCAGCATCATAAACTGAGGCAGCGTCAGCAGCGGAATGGCGGTGAGCATTGGGATACCAACACGCTCTACGCGTACTTTCCACCATCGTTTAAGCGGATAGCGCAGAAATAGCATGTAGGAAAAATATCCGGATATCACAAAGAACACCTGCATCCGGAAAGAATGAATAAAATCGTTAAACAGCGTCAACCACCATGACGGCTCTATACTGTTGACATGCCAGGTGTGACTTGAGTAAATCAATGAGATGTGAAATGGGATCCCCAATAGCATCAGCCATGCCCGGATCGAGTCGAGGAAATATTCACGTTGAGTGGGTGCAGTGGTCATTTAACTTTGCGCTTTCTCAGACTTTTCGTCTTATCCCTAAGACCAATAGTGGTTACATTCGAAGGCAACCCTACACCAAGACCGACACCCTGTCTCCAGGATAAGCACGCAAAGTGAAATGAGGGTATGTCACTTGCTTAATCCATGAGCCAGCGAGCTGAACAAAGCGGTGATAATGTTGTCGGATTGCCTGAAATTCCAGTAAAATGGATCGGATCGAATTAAGCACACAAAGGGGGAAGTGCTTACTTATTATGAAACATAAATCAAAAATGATGAAAATGCGTTGGTTGGGTGCGGCAGTGTTGTTGTCCCTGTATACCTCATCGGCTTGGTCTTTTACCATCGATGACGTCGCAAAACAGGCTAAATCGATGGCTGGTAAGAGCTACGAGGCGCCTAAAAGTAACCTGCCCTCCGTCTTCCGCGATATGAAATATGCGGACTATCAGCAGATCCAGTTCAATCACGATAAAGCGTACTGGAACAATATTAAAACCCCGTTCAAGCTTGAGTTCTATCATCAGGGTATGTACTTCGACACCCCGGTGGCCATCAATGAAGTGACGGCGACTGCGGTACGTAAGATCAAGTACAACCCGGATTATTTTAATTTTGGCGATGTGCAGCACGATAAAGACACGGTTAAAGACCTGGGTTTTGCAGGCTTTAAAGTGCTTTATCCCATTAACAGTAAAGATAAAAACGACGAAATCGTCAGCATGCTCGGTGCCAGCTATTTCCGCGTAATCGGTTCTGGCCAGGTTTATGGTCTTTCCGCTCGCGGTCTGGCGATTGATACCGCGTTGCCGTCTGGCGAAGAGTTCCCGCGTTTTCGTGAGTTCTGGATTGAGCGTCCAAAACCAACCGATAAGCGTTTAACGATCTACGCCTTGCTGGATTCCCCGCGCGCAACGGGTGCGTATCGCTTTGTCATTATCCCTGGCCGTGACTCGGTCATTGACGTGCAGTCTAAAATCTATCTGCGCGATAAAGTGGGTAAACTGGGCGTAGCACCGTTAACCAGTATGTTCCTGTTTGGGCCAAACCAGCCTTCTCCGGCGACTAACTTCCGTCCGGAACTGCATGATTCCAACGGTCTGTCTATTCATGCCGGCAACGGTGAATGGATCTGGCGTCCGCTGAACAACCCGAAACATCTGGCCGTTAGCAGCTTTGCGATGGAAAATCCGCAGGGCTTTGGTTTGCTACAGCGCGGCCGTCAGTTCTCACGCTTTGAAGATCTGGACGATCGTTACGATCTGCGTCCAAGCGCGTGGGTAACGCCGAAAGGTGATTGGGGCAAAGGTAAAGTTGAGCTGGTGGAAATTCCAACCAACGATGAAACCAATGACAACATCGTCGCTTACTGGACGCCGGATCAGCTTCCGGAACCTGGTAAAGAGATGAACTTCAAATACACCATCAACTTCAGCCGCGACGAAGATAAGTTGCATGCGCCGGACAATGCGTATGTCATGCAAACGCGTCGTTCAACCGGTGATGTGAAGCAGTCTAATCTTATTCGTCAGCCTGATGGCACGGTCGCATTTGTCGTGGATTTCACGGGTCAGGATATGAAAAAACTGACGCCGGACACGCCTGTTACCGCGCAGACCAGCATTGGCGACAATGGTGAAATTGTTGAAAGCACCGTGCGTTACAACCCGGTGACGAAAGGGTGGCGCTTAACGCTGCGCGTGAAAGTGAAAGATGCGAAACAGACCACTGAAATGCGTGCTGCGCTGGTCAATGCCGATCAGCCGCTGAGTGAAACCTGGAGCTATCAGCTACCTGCTAATGAATAATACAACTGAATACATCGATGCCATGCCGCTGACGGAAACGGAAAAAGCGGCACTGCCTGCGAGCGACATCCGCGCGGTTCATACCGCGCTGGATGGTGAACATCATCAGTTTACTCGTGATGATGACACCCCGCTTGGGTCAGTAAAAGCGCGTCTGGAGCAGGCATGGCCAGACTCGCTGGCAGAAGGGCAACTGATCAAAGACGATGAAGGCCGCGCGCAGCTTCAGGCAATGCCGAAAGCGACGCGTTCTTCGATGTTCCCGGATCCGTGGCGCACCAACCCGGTGGGTCGCTTTTGGGATCGTCTGCGCGGGCGTGAAGTCACGCCGCGCTATTTGTCTCGTTTGACGAAAGAGCAGCAGGCCAATGAGCAGAAATGGCGTACCGTCGGGACTATCCGCCGTTATACCCTGCTGGTGCTAACGCTGGCGCAAACCGTTGTCGCCACCTGGTACATGAAAACCATCCTGCCTTATCAGGGCTGGGCGATGATTAACCCTGCCGATATGGTAGGGCAGAATCTGTGGGTTTCATTCATGCAGTTGCTGCCTTATATCCTGCAAAGTGGAATCCTTCTGCTATTTGCGGTTCTCTTCTGCTGGGTCTCGGCCGGTTTCTGGACCGCGCTGATGGGCTTCCTGCAATTGCTGATGGGACGTGACAAATACAGCATTTCAGCCTCAACGGTCGGGGATGAACCCCTCAATCCTGAGCATCGTACTGCGCTGATTATGCCTATCTGTAACGAAGACGTTGACCGCGTATTTGCGGGACTGCGTGCCACCTGGGAGTCGGTAAAGGCGACCGGGAACGCGGCGCACTTTGACGTTTATATCCTGAGCGATAGCTACAACCCGGATATCTGTGTTGCTGAGCAAAAAGCGTGGATGGAACTCATCGCAGAAGTGCAGGGCGAAGGTCAGATTTTCTACCGTCGCCGTCGCCGTCGTGTGAAGCGTAAAAGCGGCAACATTGATGACTTCTGCCGTCGCTGGGGCAATCAGTACAGCTACATGGTGGTGCTGGATGCAGACTCGGTGATGACCGGTGAGTGTCTGACCGGGCTGGTGCGTTTAATGGAAGCGAACCCGAATGCCGGGATCATCCAGTCTTCGCCAAAAGCTTCCGGTATGGACACGCTGTACGCGCGCTGCCAGCAGTTTGCCACGCGCGTATACGGGCCGCTGTTTACGGCTGGTCTGCACTTCTGGCAGTTGGGTGAATCCCACTACTGGGGTCACAACGCGATTATCCGCGTGCAGCCGTTTATCGAGCATTGTGCGTTGGCTCCGCTGCCGGGCGAGGGCTCATTTGCGGGTTCTATTCTGTCGCATGACTTTGTAGAGGCGGCGCTGATGCGTCGTGCCGGATGGGGCGTATGGATTGCCTACGATCTGCCGGGTTCTTATGAGGAATTGCCACCGAACCTGCTGGATGAACTCAAGCGCGACCGTCGCTGGTGTCATGGTAACCTGATGAACTTCCGTCTGTTCCTTGTGAAAGGGATGCATCCGGTTCACCGTGCGGTGTTCCTGACGGGCGTAATGTCTTATCTCTCTGCACCGCTCTGGTTTATGTTCCTGGCGCTGTCCACTGCGTTACAGGTTGTGCATGCCCTGACGGAGCCACAGTACTTCCTGCAACCGCGCCAGCTGTTCCCGGTGTGGCCGCAGTGGCGTCCTGAACTGGCGATTGCGCTGTTTGCCTCCACCATGATTCTGCTGTTCCTGCCTAAGCTGCTGAGCATCATTTTAATTTGGTGCAAAGGCTCGAAGGAGTATGGCGGGTTCTGCCGTGTCACGCTTTCTCTGCTGCTTGAAGTGCTGTTCTCTGTCCTGCTGGCGCCGGTACGTATGCTGTTCCACACGGTCTTTGTGGTGAGCGCGTTTCTGGGCTGGGAAGTGGTCTGGAACTCGCCGCAGCGTGACGATGACTCCACGCCGTGGAGCGAAGCGTTTAAGCGTCATGGTTCGCAAATGTTGCTCGGTCTGGTGTGGGCGGCGGGTATGGCGTGGCTCGATCTGCGCTTCCTGTTCTGGCTGGCGCCGATTGTCTTCTCGCTGATTCTGTCGCCGTTTGTGTCCGTGATTTCAAGTCGTTCGACGATGGGCTTGCGTACTAAACGCTGGAAGCTGTTCCTGATCCCGGAGGAGTATTCTCCGCCGCAGGTACTGGTCGATACCGACAAGTACCTGGCGATGAACCGCAATCGTTCGCTGGAAGATGGCTTTTTACACGCGGTATTTAATCCGTCGTTTAACGCCCTGGCTACCGCAATGGCCACCGCTCGTCACCGTGCCAGCCACGTGCTGGAGATCGCTCGCGATCGTCACGTTGAGCAGGCGCTAAATGAAACGCCAGAAAAACTCAGTCGCGACCGTCGTTTGGTGCTTCTTAGCGATCCGGTGACGCTGTCTCGCTTACACTACCGTGTCTGGTCAGCTCCGGAGAGATACTCTTCGTGGGTTAACTACTATGCGGACCTGAAGCTAAATCCTCAGGCGCTGAAGGCGAAGTAAGCCGAACGAAAGTGAAAATACCGGCCATTCGGCCGGTATTTTTTTACACGAGGTATAAATGAGAATACTCATTGTGGTCACGATGTCGCTGTTGCTCAGCGGATGTGGCAGCATTATCAGTCGTACCATTCCCGGTCAGGGTCACGGCAACCAATATTATCCCGGCGTGCAATGGGATGTTCGGGACTCCGCGTGGCGTTACCTCACGGTGCTCGACTTACCCTTCTCGCTGGTTTTTGATACGTTACTGCTTCCTATCGACGCCCAGCATGGCCCCTACGAGTAGGGCCTGATTAACGTTCGTCCCACTCATCCGCTGCGGCTTGTCCCTCTTCAGTATCCAGTGGGGGCTCAAGCTGAAACTCACCTTCATCCCACTCATGCAGGGTATTTTCTTCTAACCACTCCTGACGCAGTTCAATTTCATCGTAGTCACCGTCGAAAACAGCCTGAGCGCCTTCACCACTAAGGAGCGGCAGACATTCGCCGGGCTCGGTGTCGTCTACAAAAAACTCAGCCTGCCACATAATATCGCCGTCCTGCAGGACATACTTTTGGATATTGAGTTGTTGGACATCCGCGTCTTCTTCGATCCCGGGACTGTTTGCCAGGAACTCTTCACGAGCGGCATCAATAGCTTCTTCCAGCGTGGCGTACATAGTCATCGGTGTCTCCCTGTGATTCTCAGTAGTGTTCAGGGAAAGAATAGCTGATTCTGCGGTTTTGCAAGTATGAATGCGCCAATAAGTGGTCGTGCTGATGGCTTATTCACGCAGCGTGATATTTTTATCATCACCTTGCAAACGTGCGGGACGTGAGGCTCGCGCAATGCTTCGCCAGGAGTAGAACGCGTTAAACAAGACCACGCTGGCCGTGACAATGAATACCGCACGAAATCCAAAGCTTGCAGAAATGCCTGCCCCAACGAGTGGCCCCGTGACGTTACCGATGTCGCGAAATGACTGGTTATAGCTGAATATTCGCCCGGCAATCTGGTTCGTCGAGTTGTAAACCAGCAGCGTTTGTACCGCCGGGAGCAGTGCGCCATCGGCAGCGCCAAGCAGAAAACGCAGCAGTCCAAGCTGCCAGGGCGACTGCACCAGCGACATGGGGATCAACAGTAAAACCGAAAACACTAATGCCGCAATCAGGATTTTTTCCGGGCCAATTCGATCGCCAAGCTTGCCTAAACGCGGTGCGCTGAGCAAGGCGGCAACGCCAGGGACAGACGCGATAAGACCGCTGATAAAGGCAATATTATTGACGTTACCTGCCAGGTCGCGCACGTAAAGCGTGAGAATAGGTGCGATGGAACCGGTCGCGACCTGGATAATCATTGTCGTCACGAACAGACTGAGGACCAGTTTCGGGTTTTTTAGCGAACCGATGACTTGTCGCGCATGTAGCATCTCTTTTTTGGGGATCGGGGTAAATTCTTCCCGGATGCAGAACCAGGTCAGCAGAAAACAGGCAAAAAGCACGCTGGCGGTAATGAAGAATACGGGACGCAAGCCATAGCTGTCCGCCATCAAACCCCCTGCTAGCGGCCCCAGCAGTGCACCGCTCACGCCGCCTGTCGACAAGGTTCCTAGCGCCCAACCGCTTTTATGGCGCGGGATTTGGGTGGCAATAAGAGCGTTAGCATTAGGCACAAATCCGCCTAATAAACCAAGAAGCGCGCGCAGGATTAAGAACTGCCAGATATTTTGCGCAAATCCCATCAGGACCATAATGATTGCCATGCCCAATGCGGAACGCAGCAGCATGATCTTGCGCCCTTTGCGATCGGCAAGCCCACCCCAAAACGGTGAGGCAATAGCGGAAAACAGGAAGGTGACACTGAATACCAAACCGGACCACATATTCAGCGCGCTATGGCCCGTCACGCCAAGCTGTTCGACGTATAACGGCAAGAAAGGCATGACCAGGCTAAATCCGGCACCGGTAAGAAAGCATCCAAGCCAGGCAACCGTGAGGTTACGTTTCCAGTTTATGGGGGCATCTGAGGGTGACATAACTATCCGCAAAACAATAAAAGAGGTAATAAGCCTGCTAATTATGCGCCTGCGTTATGATTGCCGCAATGTGAGAGGGCTTTTAAAGCTAAATTGCGGGCGGCTTTGTGGCCGCCGGATCAACGATTAATAGCGTGAAGGCATGCCTTCTGGGCGGGTTTTAAAGCGGCGATGGAGCCACATGTACTGGTCCGGGGCAAGCATGATGCATTGTTCGATCACGTTGTTCATCCATCTTGCTGTGGTTTCAGCATCATCAAGCGGTGGGGCGAGGGTGGGCTCAAGCATTATCAGCTCATAGCCTTTCCCGTCGGGCTTACGCCGTGGCACAAAAGGCACGACAGCGGCCTTTGACGTACGGGCCAGGATCCAGGTCCCCGTGGTCGTCGCTGCTTTCTCAACGGCAAAGAACGGCACAAACACGCTGGATTGTGGACCATAGTCGTGATCCGGGGCATACCAGATGACTTCGCCGCTCTTCAGGGCACGGATCATCCCTTTGAGATCTTTGCGGTCGATCATGCCTTTGTTAGACCGCATCCGTCCTCGCGTTTGCAGCAGGTCGATAACCGGATTGTCGTTCGGGCGATAAACGCCAATTCCCGGCGTCTGCATACCAAACATCCGCGCGCCGATCTCAAGCGTCAGAAAATGTATACCGATTAGCAGAACACCCGTTTTTTGTGCTTGCAGAGTGTTTATCGGTTCCATGCCGGTACCCGTCACCTCAAACCAGCGCGCCATGCGCTTATCATTCCAGAACCAGGCCATACCCGTTTCCATCAGGCCCATGCCGACGGACTGGAAATTTTTAATCACCAGCTTACGTCGTTCGATTGTGTCCATCTGTGGGAAGCACAGTTCCAGATTGCGATTGGCGATGTTAACGCGGCGCTTCATAAAGCGGTGGGCAAGCGTGCCAAGACCGCAACCAAGGCGATAGATGACAGGATAGGGGAGTTGGACAAGTAACCACAACAAGCCGATACCACACCAGGTGGGCCAATAGCGCGGGTGAAGCAGCTCCGTTGAAAATTTAGGTAAATGAGTCATAACGTTCCTGTATTCGTTCGTCCTGTAACCTGCATTCTCACATTTTTTTGAATCATAACCAAAATCAATGAATGCGAACTGAGCATTAATGCAGCGATTGTTATTACAAAATTATTTCATTAAGGGAAATGTAGCGCAAAATGTGGGGATGTAAATTCGCATTGTTTGCTATATGATGCTGCCCGATTTTCATTCTCTTCACGATTGCAGGAACCGTACACCATGCCAGTGTTACATAACCGTGTATCGAATGAGATGTTGAAAGCGCGCATGTTGGCAGAAACCGAACCGCGCACAACCATCTCGTTCTACAAATATTTTACTATTGCTGACCCTCAAGCAACGCGCGACATACTCTATAAAGCCTTTGAAACGCTGAAGGTATTTGGTCGTGTTTACCTTGCCCATGAAGGTATCAACGCACAGATTAGCGTGCCTGAGAGCAATGTCGACGCGTTCCGCGATTTCCTGTACGCCTTTGACCCGGCGTTTAACGATTTACGTCTTAATATCGCCTTAGATGATGACGGGAAATCTTTCTGGGTGCTGCGTATGAAGGTGCGTGAGCGCATTGTCGCCGATGGTATTGACGATCCGACGTTCAACGCCGGTGATGTCGGTGAATACCTGAAAGCAGCAGAAGTGAATACCATGCTCGACGATCCGGACGTGGTGTTTATTGATATGCGTAATCACTACGAATACGAAGTGGGACATTTCGAGAACGCGCTAGAAATCCCGGCAGATACCTTCCGCGAGCAGTTGCCAAAAGCGGTTGAGATGATGCAGGAGCACAAAGACAAAAAAATCGTGATGTACTGCACCGGTGGGATCCGTTGTGAAAAGGCCAGTGCCTGGATGAAACACAGCGGCTTTAACAAGGTCTGGCACATTGAGGGTGGAATCATCGAATACGCGCGCCGTGCCCGTGAACAGGGTTTACCGGTGCGTTTTATCGGTAAGAACTTTGTCTTTGACGAGCGGATGGGGGAGCGCATCTCAGAAGACGTGATTGCCCATTGTCATCAATGCGGAACGCCTTGTGATACACACACCAATTGTAAGAACGATGGCTGCCATCTTCTGTTTATCCAGTGTCCGGTGTGTGCGGAAAAATACAACGGCTGCTGTAGCGAATTGTGTAGCGAAGAGAGCGTGTTGCCTGAAGAGGAACAGCGTCGCCGTCGGGCTGGGCGCGAAAACGGCAATAAGATCTTTAATAAATCGCGCGGTCGATTAAATACCAAACTGGGTATTCCAGACCCGGAATAAGCGCGAATCAACACCCGGTAGCACGTTGCGTACCGGGTGATTTCAAATTACTTCTGCTGCACGCCTTCGACAGAAATGATCAAATCCACTTCCTGCGATGCCGGTCCTAAATCGGTGGTGATATTGAAATCTTTCAGGCGAATTTTGCCCGCGGCTTCAAAGCCCGCACGTTTCCCGCCCCACGGATCATCACCCTGACCGATGAGTTTTGCCTCAAGCGTGACCGGTTTCGTCACGCCGTTCAGCGTCAAATTGCCGGTAATATCGAGATCGTCACCGTCTTTTTTCACTTCGGTTGAGGCAAAGGTAGCCTGCGGGAATTTGGCGACGTTGAGGAATTCGGCGCTGCGCAAATGTTTATCGCGCTCAGCATGGTTTGTGTCCAGGCTGTTGGTATTAATGGTGACATTGACTTTGTCCGCTGCGGGATTTTTTTCGTCAAAGCTGAAGGTTCCATCGAAATCTTTAAACGTGCCGTACAGCCAGCTGTAACCCAAATGCTGAATGCGAAAATTCACAAAAGCATGCTGGCCTTCTTTATCAATTTTGTAATCAGCGGCAACGGCAGAACCGGTGGTGAATAACAGTGAACCTAATGCGATACCCAACAGGCGTTTTTTCATTTTATGCTCCAGAGTCAATGGACGATCGGCCCAGCATGCGCTTTAGCGTGTCGTCTTTATCGATGAAATGATGTTTAAGGGCAGCGAGCCCATGCAGTACAGAAAGAATGACTACGCTCCAGGCGAGCCAAAAATGAATCGTGCCGGCCAAATCTGCCTGCGATCCCGCGTCGGTCAGTGTGGCGGGAATGTCGAACAGGCCAAATACGCTGATCGATTTACCATCGGCTGTGGAAATAAGATATCCGCTGATCAAAATGGAAAATAACAGGGAGTAAAGCGCAATATGAGCGCCCACCGCGCTGACCCGCGTGAAAGCGCTGTGGGTTTTCTGTGCAGGCGGTGGCGGCGAAATAAAGCGCCATACCACGCGAACAACGAGCGCCATCATCAATAAAATGCCGATGCTTTTATGCAGTTCAGGCGCCTGGTGATACCAGCCGTCATAATAGCTTAATGTGACCATCCAAAGCCCAAGGCCAAACATCCCGTATACTACTAAGGCGATTAACCAGTGTAGTAACATGGATATTATCCCATAGCGTGCAGAAGAATTACGCAATTGCATAAAGATGACCACCACCAATTAAAGAGAAGGTAAAAATGGCCTGTGAGAAACATTATTGCAACTGATTTTTAACGATAAGGATTATTACATATTGTATTTCAATTTTATTGAAAAGGATTGCGGGATGTAATTCAATGCCTTCGTGCAAAAAAGCTTGTAGTGGAGGAAGATGAGGGCTGCTGCGACGGGGAGGGGATTCAAATAATTTGCTAATGAATTCAGTTTTTATAAAGTAATGTCAATTAACGTCAGGTGGCATTTTCAGAAAAATACAATGTAAATAATGTCGATGATTGCCAGTAAACACCAAAGCAATATATAGAGCATCAAGTGCTCCCGAATATTGTTGATGAGGTAATCAAAAATCCTGCGCATATTTTCCATTTACTTTTAAAAGACAAAGGCTCCGGATGAACGGAGCCAGACGGGGGCATTATCCACGAAAACGTGAAAGCGAGAAGGGGGTGAGATCAAACGTCGGAGCAATCCCTTGTGCAAACTGCGCGGCAATTTCGCCCAGTACTGATGCAAATTTGAAACCATGGCCGCTCAATCCGGTAATCAGCAGCGTATTGTCATGCCCGGGTAGCGTATCGATAATAAAATCTTCATCAGGTGTATTGTCATAGGTGCAAGCCGCACCATGCAGCAACCCGCCAATACCCGGCAGGACGTTACGTAAGAAGTTAAAGGCCTCGGAACCATCGCTCGGATAGGCACCAAATGGCTTACGTTCTTCTGGCGAATGGATGTTTTGCCCACCGTTATGTTTGCCAATTTTCAGCGCATCTTTTTCAGAAGGGAAGCCGTAGAACTGATCGCCGTTAGGCAATTCTCCGGTGAAAGCCGGGAATTTATTCTGGGTGCTGTATCGTCCATCGGCCTGGAACCAGGAGAAGACTTTGCGAACAGGCTGAATTGGCAAGTCTGGCAGGAACTTTGTTACCCAGGTGCCGGCGCTGATCAGCAGGCGAGACGCGGTAAACGGACCTTCCGGAGTCTGCACCGTCACGCCGTCAGCGTGATGGGTAATGGTCTCCACGGGGCAGTTAAATAACTGCGCGCACCCTGCTTGTTCGGCAAGGGCGACCCAGGTTTTGATTGCCGTTTCGCAGTGCAGCACCCCTGAGTTCGCTTCGTATAAGCCGATATAATCGGTTGGGACAACGATTTCTGGCCAGCGTTTCATGATGGCACTTGCCTCAAGACGCTCGACGTCCAGATGGTATTGCCGCGCGCTCTGTTCGACGTTCGCCAGGAACTCTGAGTTGGCCGGACCAAGATTGACGACGCCGGTACGCTCAAAGATAGGGTCTTCGCTTAAGGCGGATAATTCGTCCCAGAGCGTTTGCGCCCTGAGCACCAGCGGGACGTAGCGTTCACCTTCTCCGTAAGCGTGGCGAATAAGCCGAGTGTCGCCATGGTGGCTGCCATCAGAATGAGGCGGAAGGTGAGCGTCAATCATCAAAACGTTCAAACCGGCTTGCGTTGCGTAATAGCCTGCCGCAGAACCCACGGATCCGCTGCCAATAATGATTAAATCGTATTTCATAAGGATCTCTTAAATCAGCGCTTTAGTTAGCAGAGTAATTAAGATGGAGGCGTTGTTCAAGGAAGAAATAAATGAGGCACCACAAGGGTGCCCGCTGAGTGAATGTTGGGCATTATCTTAATGCCGACGATACTCATTTGCCTGGTAGTCGCCAGATTCTATTTTCGCAATACCTGCTTCTAAAATAGAAATAAACTGACGTGCAACATCTGTGGTAAGCCACAGTGTCTGTCCAACTTCTGCGTCTTCACGAGCTGGTTGATTTGGGGTCTGGTAGTGCAAACGCAACATGAGTGCGTCATAGCTGTCTACGGTACTGATGTCCCAACCGACGAGTGGATGGGTCTGGATGACTTCATTATTCTTTTCCATCGTAACCCCTTATTGCGTGTTAAAAGACAACGACTGTGAGGTTCCATGCTGTTTTTCTGAAGCAATTTCAGTATATCAATAAATAACCGTTACGAAGGGAAAATAAACAGGTAGCAACACATTTTTGTGCTTTTTAGGATTCTTTGAACAGTAAACCGCCATCTTATTCATCTTTTTTTAAGAAGATGGGCAATTAATTTGAACTTAATTTAAATTCTATAAAAAAAAGCCGGGGCGACCCGGCGAAAAAAAAACAATGAGGGAGCAATAATTAATCTGTGATAAACCAGTCGTCGGCGCTTTCCCAGGTTTCCTGAAGAATTTCGCTGATGCGATCTTTATCGTCTTTGGCTGCACCGATGACAGAAAGGTTGTTGGCTGTGGCGTAGCGCACCGTTACGGCTCCATCACGATCGGGAAAAGAGTCGTTAATACGGCGGGATAATTCCCCAGCAAGCGCGTCCAGCGCGCCAGCGGGTAATACGGTAGTTTTGGCGACGGTCACTTCAATACGCATAATTGCCCCCTGTGTAATGTACTGTTTATTTATACAGGCATATCATAAAACTTACAACAAGGAGCAATCACTTTTTAGCGTTTTATCGTCCAGTTGACGGTTTCGCCCGCCAGGAAGGGGATCAGCGTGTCGTCAGTCAGCGCGATAGATTCTTCTACCAGGCTTGGCTTACGTTCAAGTTCGATAAAGGTTTCATTCACTGGCAGGCTGTAGAAACGCGGGCCATTCAGTGAGCAAAACGCTTCAAAATGCGCTAAGGCATTCATCTCTTCAAAAACGGTAGCGTAGCTCGCCAGCGCCGTAGGTGCATTGAAACAACCAGCACAGCCACAGCTTGCTTCTTTGCGATGACGAGCGTGCGGGGCGGAGTCGGTTCCCAGGAACGCGCGCGTAAAGCCACTGGCAACCAGCTCGCGTAGCGCCTGCTGATGAATATTACGTTTGAGGATAGGCAGGCAGTACAGATGCGGGCGCACGCCACCCACCAGCATGTGGTTACGATTGAACATCAAATGTTGGGGCGTAATCGTGGCGGCAAGCAGGTCGTTCCCGTCACGCACGTATTCCGCGGCATCTTTCGTCGTGATGTGTTCAAAGACGACTTTCAGTCCGGGCAGACGCTGGCGCAGCGGCTCCATCACCGTGTCGATAAAACGCGCTTCACGGTCGAAGATATCGATGTCGGCATGGGTGACTTCGCCGTGGATCAGCAGCGGCATCCCCAGTTTTTCCATGCGCTCCAGAACGGGCATGATGGCGTCAATGCTGGTTACGCCGTGGCTTGAGTTAGTGGTCGCATTGGCTGGATAGAGTTTGGCGGCGGTAAACACACCTTCATTAAAGCCACGTTCCACTTCGTTCGGATCGAGTGAATCGGTCAGATAGCAGGTCATGAGCGGCGTAAAGTCATGCCCGGCGGGAACGGCATCAAGAATGCGCTGACGATAGGCAATAGCAGCATCAACGGTGGTGACTGGCGGTGCCAGGTTAGGCATCACGATCGCACGGCCATAGATTTCACTGGTGTAAGGAACGACGGTTTTAAGCATGTCGCCATCGCGCAAATGGATATGCCAGTCGTCTGGGCGGCGGATTTTGAGAACCTGGGGGTGTGCAGTCATTGATATGCTCCGGCTTATCAGGAATCAGTCATAAGGATGGCTGTTTTTGCCGGACACAAATCATATGCGGAAACGTTTTCGTTTGCACACTTTTGTGCAAAAACTTTTGTACAGAACGAAGGGCGCCGTCGCGCCCATCGGATTAGTCAGTGAACGGGATGATGATTTGGCCTGGCTTCACCTCAATGCCTTTCGCGTATTTCTTCGCTAGCGCCTCGCCCTGACTTTTATCCTCGCTGAGAATATAAGCAGGCTGCTGATTGAAGTAATTGCGCAGCGACTGATTGAGGTAAGGCATCAGCGTCTGAAGCACCGGCTTCATTTTTTCCGGTGTGACTTCGGCATCGACAACTTCCATCTCCTGCAGATAAATCGCCCCTTTTTCTTTATTGAAGACCGGTAGCGCTTTGAGCTTCAGCTTGATGTTCGCCTTCTGACTGCCGAACAGGGAGTTCATATCCAGACTGGCATCGCCAGAGAGCATGACTTTGTTAGGCTCTTCACGTCCAATCTGGCTGACGAGATTATTCAAAACGATATGGGCATCGGCCACGCCGGGTACACCAATATCTTTCGAGAAATTGTTATGTTTTTCCAGCGCCTGATTAATTTCCTGCTCGCTGACGGTGTACTGAGTTAACTGGTTACAACCCACCAGCAGGCCGCTGACAATGAGTGCCGCAGCAATAACGATTTTTTTCATGGGGTTCCTCAACATGATATCGGCGCATCTGTCCTGATGCGTCAGTATGTCAGTCGGATAATCCCGAGACCAGCAGAAAAAGCTGATAATGAAAGGGGCAGGAGAGTCCTCCCACCCCCGAAGGCCTTAGGTAGCCTGAGATGAGAGTAGATTGATTTGCGTCTGCTTAGCCATATTGTCGCGGTAATCGGCTACGCGCGACGGCCAGGTTATCCCGGAAACCAGCGTCAGGTTTCGCAGTATCGGGAACAGATGAATATCGTCCTCGGAGAGTTCCCCGTTGACCGCGTTAGGCTTGACGATCAGTTTATCGAGGGCGCGTAAATCGTCGCTAATATTTTTCACCAGCCCCGCAGTATGGGAAAGGTGCTCGTCAAAGCTGCCGATAGCCGCCTCTTTTTTCTTCACAAAATAGTCGCGCGCCTGGGGCGTGGCAAACTCATCGAAAGCGCCTTTCGCGAATCGTGGAATTAAGAGACGATTGACATAGCCATTCACCTTGCGCAGCCAGTCGGCGATAGCGGGATTGAGTTTTCCCGTCAGGAGCGGCTTGCCATCCAGTTTGTCGACATAATGCACAATATCCATGCTTTCAGGGAGATAGCGGCTATCGTCCTTTTGCAGAATGGGTGCCATTTTTTTGCCAATCATGCGGGTCGGGGTGGCTTCATCGTCATTGAGCAGCGTAACCAGCTCAATAGGGAGGTTCTTCAGCCCGAAAATCATACGGGCTTTTAGGCAGAACGGGCAGTGATCGTAGATATAGAGCTTCACGTTTCTCCTCCATGTGTTGACCATCAGTCTTCAGTATGGCGGAGAAAAAAGCATGTTTCAAATCAAGCCCCTGGCTCAAGCATGCCGCTGGCGCTTCGTTTCGCACTAAATTGCCACCACAGCGCAAGCAGGGTGATGAAGCCTACAACGCCGAGCATCACCCACGGCAATTCCGATTGATTCATCGCTTTACCGGCATCGAAAAGCCATCCGCCACCGGCATAACCTAATGCGCCACCCAGGGCTAATCCCAGACGGCTAAACCCCATATAACTGCCGCGCGCACGCGGATCGGCAAGACTTGCGCCCAGTGTTTCACGTGCGGGCTCGGCAATGATTGACCCAATATAGAAGGTGCTAATCAGGACAAAGAGCTGCTGGAGCGTACCCACTAACCCAATCGGCATCATGCTGAGCGTCATCAGCAGGAGTCCGGCCATCAAACGATGTTCAAGGCGAAAACGTTTTTCACTCCAGCGCGCGATGGGATAGAGCAACGTCAGCGACAGGCAGGCTTCAATCGCGTACATCCATTTCACGGCCGCCGGAGTGCCCGCGATATCGTTAACCATTATCGGCAGCATCAGCATGACCTGCACCGCCAGCATGTAGTAGCCCGTCAGCGTGAGGACATAAGTGACAAAGCGTTTATCGGCTAATACGCGCCCCAGCCCTTCACGCACCGGGGCTTTCACCGTGGAGAGTTTCCAGGCTGGCAGCAGCCAGGCGTTAAACCCTGCGCACAGAATGAACAGCGCCGCGCCGGTAGCACAGACCAGCCGGAAGTCATATTGCAGAAGCCAGCTTCCGAGCAACGCGCCAATCACCGCGCCAGCGCTGTCCTGCATCATCAGCAGAGAGAAAAAACGACCGCGTTGACGAGGACGGATCAGCTTGACAACCAGGGCGGTGCGCGGAGGATCAAACAGCGTACCGCCAAGCCCCGAAAGAAAGCAGGAAAACCACAACAGCCAGGGATCGTGTGCAATGCCCATCGTTGCGAATCCCGCGGCACGCAACAGCATACCGGTGACAATCATCGGTTTTGCACCAAAGCGGTCGGCAATAGCACCGCCAAATACCCCTAATCCCTGCTGAACAAACTGACGTAATCCCAGCGCAATACCGACCATTAATGCCGCCCAGCCCATTTGATCGACAAAGCGAATTGAGATCAGCGGGAATACGACAAAAAAGCCGAGTACAACCAGCATGTTATCCACTAACAGAAAGTATTTACCCAGATTTCGGGCCTGTGATACGCGGGACATTTTCCCTCCAGGGAAAAATACGCTTGTTCATTCGCGTTGAAAAAGGTGAGCAGGCTAATATTCTGCGGTGTCGCCGCACTTTTTCCCATATCTCCAGCGACAATATTTTTTTATCAAGAAGAGGGTTTGATTCAGCATTTTCATCGATTTTTGTGAAATGAGCAGAAAATGGTATGTCACTGTTTTCACAGAAGGCACTGGCGCAGGTATAGTAAAGATAACGGGTAGAACAGAAGTGATGGGAAGGAGTGGTATCGATGTTTGGCTATCGCAATAATGTGCCAAAAGTACGCCTGACAACAGACAGACTGGTCGTTCGTCTGGTGCATGAGCGTGATGCCTGGCGCCTGGCGGATTATTACGCCGAGAATCGCCAGTTTTTAAAACCCTGGGAACCCGTGCGCGACGAGAGCCATTGCTACCCTTCTGGCTGGCAGGCACGACTCAACATGATCGCAGAATTCCATAAGCAAGGGACCGCCTATTATTTTGCGCTGCTGGATCCTGAGGAAAAAGAAATTATCGGCATCGCTAACTTTTCTAACGTGGTACGCGGATCGTTTCACGCCTGCTATCTGGGCTATTCGATAGGTCAAAAATGGCAAGGGCAGGGCTTAATGTTTGAGGCGCTGACGTCGGCGATACGCTATATGCAGCGTACGCAGCATATCCATCGCATTATGGCTAATTATATGCCGCACAATCAGCGTAGCGGCGATTTGCTGACGCGACTTGGATTTGAAAAAGAAGGTTATGCCAAAGATTACCTTCTCATCGACGGCGAATGGCGTGACCACGTGCTGACGGCGTTAATCACCAAAGAATGGACCGCAGGTCGTTAAGGAGAAAAGATGAACTATCAGTTAACTGCCACCGAAGCGCGCGTTATTGGCTGCCTGCTGGAAAAACAGGTCACCACGCCAGAGCAATATCCCCTTTCGGTCAATGCGGTGACGATGGCGTGTAACCAAAAGTCAAATCGTGAGCCAGTATTGAATCTCAGCGAGCATGACGTGCAGGAACAACTGGACGCACTGGTTAAACGACACTATCTGCGCACCGTCAGCGGGTTCGGGAATCGCGTCACTAAATATGAACAGCGTTTTTGTAATTCCGAGTTTGGCGCGCTGAAGCTCAACGCCGCCGAAGTCGCGATTATCACTACCTTGCTGCTGCGTGGCGCACAAACGCCGGGAGAATTGCGCTCTCGGGCTTCCAGAATGCACGAGTTCAGTGATATGCAGGAAGTCGAGCAGACGCTAGAGACGCTTGCCAGTCGGGAAGATGGACCTTTTGTTTTGCGCCTGGCCCGTGAGCCAGGTAAACGCGAAAGCCGCTTTATGCACCTTTTCAGCGGCGATGTTGAAACGCTGGTGAGTGAGGTCGAGGCGACGACTCCCGAGAATGCCCCCGCGCTGGCTGCGCGCGTCGAGGCGTTGGAAAACGACGTTGCAGAGCTAAAGCAGCGTCTGGATGCTTTACTCGCGCATTTAGGAGATTAACCGTGACAAAACTACGTGTTGGCGTTGTCGGGCTTGGTGGTATAGCCCAAAAAGCCTGGCTGCCGGTATTGGGCGCAGCAACCGACTGGACGCTGCACTGCGCATGGTCGCCCACCCGCGCGAAGGCGTTGCAGATCTGCGAAACGTGGCGAATGCCCTATGCGGCGTCGCTGCTCGATCTGGCTCGCGAGTGCGATGCGGTCTTTGTGCACACCTCTACATCGACACATTACCAGGTTGTCACTGCGTTACTGAACGCGGGCGTCCACGTTTGTGTGGATAAACCGCTGGCTGAAAACGTGCAAGACGCTGAACGGTTAATTGAACTGGCCGAGCGCAGGAATTTGACGCTGATGGTGGGTTTTAACCGCCGTTTCGCTCCGCGCTATCAAGATTTAAAAGCCCAGCTCGGCGGTGCCGTCTCGTTGCGAATGGATAAACATCGTACCGACAGCATTGGCCCTAACGATCTGCGCTTTACCCTGCTGGACGACTATCTCCACGTGGTGGATACCGCGCTATGGCTGTCTGGTGGGAGCGCGCAGCTCAAAAGTGGCACCTTACAAACGAACGATCAAGGTGAAATGGTCTATGCCGAGCACCATTTTGGGGTTGACCATTTGCAGGTGACAACCAGCATGCATCGACGGGCGGGTAGCCAGCGTGAAGTGGTCCAGGCGGTCACGGACGGCGCGTTATACGATGTCACCGATATGCGCGAATGGCGCGAAGAAAAAGGAGAAGGGGTGATCTTTCGCCCGATTCCGGGATGGCAAAGTACTCTGGAGCAACGCGGTTTCGTTGGCTGCGTGCGTCATTTTATTGAATGTGTGCAAAATCAGACGGTTCCTGAAACGGCCGGCGAGCAGGCAATTATGGCCCAGCGTGTCGTCGAAAAGCTGTGGCGAGAGGCGATGAGCGAATAACCGGCCGTAACATCTGCCGATAGTAATTCGCTTAAATATGGGTAGACTAAGCGCTTCTTTTAACGCCTGCATTGCAGGCGTTTTGCCGTGTGGTTGTGGAAATTCACGTTAATGAACTTATTAAAATCGCTGGCGGCAGTCAGCTCGATGACCATGTTTTCTCGCGTGCTGGGTTTTGCGCGCGACGCGATTGTGGCAAGAGTTTTTGGCGCAGGTATGGCCACTGACGCCTTCTTTGTGGCATTCAAATTACCCAACCTGCTACGCCGTATTTTTGCTGAAGGCGCATTTTCTCAGGCATTTGTGCCTATTCTGGCAGAGTACAAAAGTAAGCAGGGCGAAGATGCCACTCGCGTGTTCGTTTCGTATGTCTCGGGCCTGTTGACGCTTGCACTGGCGATAGTGACAGTGGTGGGGATGCTGGCGGCACCCTGGGTTATCATGGTCACGGCACCGGGATTTGCTGACTCAGCCGATAAATTTGCCCTCACGTCGCAACTTCTGCGTATTACCTTTCCGTATATTCTGCTGATCTCACTGGCTTCGCTGGTCGGGGCAATCCTGAATACCTGGAACCGTTTTTCGGTGCCCGCCTTTGCGCCAACGTTTTTAAACGTCAGCATGATAGGGTTTGCCCTGTTTGCGGCTCCGCATTTTAACCCTCCGGTGCTGGCGCTGGCGTGGGCGGTGACAGTTGGCGGCGTATTACAGCTGGCCTATCAACTGCCGCATCTCAAGAAGATTGGGATGTTGGTTTTGCCGCGAATTAATTTCCGTGACGCGGGTGCTATGCGAGTTATCAAGCAGATGGGGCCGGCTATCCTTGGGGTGTCCGTTAGTCAGATCTCGCTTATCATCAATACCATCTTCGCCTCCTTCCTGGTGTCGGGTTCGGTGTCCTGGATGTACTACGCGGACCGATTGATGGAGTTCCCCTCGGGCGTTCTGGGCGTGGCGCTGGGGACGATATTGCTGCCGTCGCTGTCGCGAAGCTTTGCCAGCGGCAATCACGATGAATACTGCCGCCTGATGGACTGGGGTTTACGTTTGTGTTTTCTGCTGGCGTTACCCAGCGCCGTTGCGTTAGGCATTTTGGCCAAGCCGCTGACGGTTTCACTTTTCCAGTACGGCAAATTTAGCGCCTTTGACGCCTTGATGACCCAGCGCGCGCTGGTGGCTTATTCCGTGGGGCTGATGGGTTTAATTGTGGTGAAGGTGCTGGCACCTGGGTTCTATTCTCGCCAGGACATTAAAACGCCGGTCAAAATTGCCATCGTGACGCTTATTGTGACGCAGCTGATGAACCTGGTGTTTATCGGTCCGCTGAAGCATGCCGGATTATCCCTGTCGATTGGTCTGGGCGCATGCCTGAATGCCGGGTTACTGTACTGGCAGTTGCGTAAGCAAAAGATTTTTACCCCGCAACCGGGCTGGATGAGCTTCCTGGTTCGTTTGGTTATCGCTGTGGTCGTGATGGCTGCTGCGCTGGTAGGGATGATGTACGTCATGCCGGAATGGTCGCAAGGTACGATGCTGTATCGTCTGCTGCGGCTGATGGCGGTTGTGGCAGTGGGGATTGTGGCTTATTTCGCGACGCTTGCCGCGTTAGGTTTTAAAGTGAAAGAGTTCGCTCGCCGTACTGCATAAACAACTAAAGGGGAGTCACCAGATGGTGCTCCCCATAACCTCTCTAATCGCGTTAGCAATTAAATTGAAATCTTCTTCCCGCCGCTACGCGAACTGGATGTCTGACCATTTGCGCCATACAGCCCAGGTTCCTGATGGGGTTTTAACACCTCAATGGCCTGCTGGTTACGCTCAATTTGTCCTTCCAGCAACCAGCCGTTGTGCTGGTTAAGATCGCGAAGATGCTGAGTTTTTTCCGTAATAACCTGCCAGCGCTGGACGATATCGCCATTGGCGCTGGGTCGCGGGTCTTGCTCCGCACGACGTTGTTGCTCCAGGTAATCCAGGGTTGCCAGCAGCGAGCTTTTATCTTCAGTAATACGCTGTAAAGCGCTGCCGCTGACATGACCCACGGACAACTGTTGTTGCTCGGCATCCATTACCGTCTTCAGGTCGTTCAGGACTACCGTCATTTGATCCAGTATTTCTGACAGTCGACTCATACGGTTATTTACTCAGTTAAGAAACTTTTTGTTTCCTGGATCAGCGCATCAGCAATTTTGCTGGTGTCCATTTTCAACTCGCCGTTACGAATGGCGGTTTTCAGCGCTTCAACGCGTTCCATATTGATGTCGTTGGTGCCAGGTTGCATCAGTTTGGACTGTGCATCACTGAGCGTGACGCTGGTACTGTTCGCTGTAGACGATTTTTCCAGACGCGTTTTCGGCGCTGGGATATCGTTCGTTTCACGAGGTTGTACAGTGCTAACCGGTTTTAGGGGCGATGTACGATCAATGCTCATTGTATTGTCCTCATAGAGGGTTCGCGGCGTTGGCGCCTGACATCATCATTTGTTGATTATTTATCGGCAGTCGCCGCGAAATCTTTAAAAAGATTATAGGTTAATCAGAATATTCCCATCAGAACCGACCGTCCCACTCACCACCTGGCCTGAGGACATTCTTACGCGGGCATTTTGGGCCACGGCAGCGTTGTTCAGCGCTTTGCCTTCGCCATTCACGCTAAAGCCATCACCGTTGGCAATCACCATGACGCGCTGTCCCGCTTTAACACGCCATGCCTGGCGAAGCATGGACAGTTGTACCGCTTGACCCGGTGCCAGATCGCGCAAGCTGACGGAATCTTGAGCCTGGTTAATATCCAGCATAGTCCGCGGCGGAAGTTGGTCTAAACGACCGCGTTTAAGCGCCACGCTGCCAGGTTGTAAAATAGTGCCGCGAGCAATAGATTGCGCGGCGACAACATAATTGCCCGTCGCCTGCACCGCAACCTGTAAATAGCGTTTTTCATTGGCACAGCGCGCCAGGACGTTGACGTTGCCCCACAGACTGGTATTACCGCTCACGCTGAACGAGGGCTGCTCGCAGGAAGGGAGAAGGTTCGGCTGTGTACGGACTTTGACCGTGACCTCATCGCTAAATCCTGCAAGACGCTGCGCGAAAAATGCCGTCAACTGAGTATTAAGATCCTCGGCGTGAGCGAAAGGGCTTAAAAACAGTAGGGTTGCAGCAAGGGCATTTTTAAACGTCAGCATCTCAAATTCCCGCGGTTTCTGGATTTAACAGGATTCTACCCGTAGTGGAATCTCATCAACGCAATAAATAGCGACGCATTTTGCGCTTATTCCGTCGATAACGCACACGGGTTGAGATTTAAGCTACCTGCTGAAATTTCGCCTTCAGCGGAGGAGACATGCTCGATAAACTCGACGCCTCGTTACGTTTTCAACAGGAAGCGCTCAACCTGCGCGCCCAGCGGCAGGAGATTCTGTCCGCCAATATCGCGAACGCGGATACCCCCGGGTATCAGGCGCGCGATATTGATTTTTCCAGTGAACTTAAAAAAGTGATGGAGCGTGGAAGAGCCGAAGGTACGGGTGTCGCTCTGACGCTGACGTCTTCACGCCATATTCCCGCCCAGACGATGACTGCGCCGTCTACCGATTTACTTTACCGCATCCCCGATCAGCCATCCCTTGACGGCAATACCGTCGATATGGACCGGGAGCGAACCCAGTTTGCCGACAACAGCCTGCAGTATCAGATGGGGCTGACGGTTCTCGGTGGACAAATTAAAGGCATGCAGACCGTTCTGCAGGGTGGCAACTAAGTTATGGCCTTACTCAATATCTTCGATATCGCCGGTTCGGCACTCACCGCACAGTCCCAACGTCTGAACGTCGCCGCCAGTAACCTGGCCAACGCCGACAGCGTAACCGGACCAGATGGTCAGCCATACCGTGCAAAACAGGTGGTCTTTCAGGTCAATGCTGCGCCGGGAGCGGCAACGGGCGGCGTGAAAGTCTCCGATGTGGTAGAGAGCCAGGCACCGGACAAACTGGTGTACGAACCCGGCAACCCGCTGGCCGATGCGAGCGGCTACGTGAAGATGCCGAACGTCGACGTGGTAGGCGAAATGGTGAACACCATGTCAGCATCCCGCAGCTATCAGGCAAACGTCGAAGTGCTTAATACCGTCAAGAGCATGATGCTCAAAACGCTCACTCTCGGCCAGTAAAGGAGACACGTATGTCCATTGCCGTCAATGTGAACGACCGGACTAACACCGGCGTCAGTAACACTAGCACCTCAACCGGCTCCAGCTCCCTGACCGGAAACAGTGCATCCGACCTGCAAGGCAGCTTTTTAACGCTGCTGGTTGCCCAGCTTAAGAACCAGGATCCGACTAACCCGATGCAGAACAACGAACTGACTACGCAGCTTGCGCAGATCAGTACCGTTAGCGGCATCGAGAAGCTTAATACCACACTGGGTGCGGTGTCGGGTCAAATCGACAATAGCCAGTCCCTACAGGCCAGTAATCTGATTGGCCACGGCGTGATGATTCCAGGTACCACCATTTTGGCAGGGACCAGCACCACCGATGGTTCAAGCACCACCACCACGACCCCGTTTGGCGTTGAACTGCAGCAGGCGGCGGACAAAGTGACGGCAACGATCACCAATAAAGACGGCACCGTGGTGCGCACCATTGATATTGGTGAGCTGAAAGCGGGCGTTCATACCTTTACCTGGGATGGTTCGCTTACTGACGGGACCACTGCGCCAAATGGTTCTTATAAAGTGGCGATTTCCGCTAGCAGCGGTACGAATCAGCTGGTGGCTCAACCACTGCAGTTCGCACTGGTTCAGGGCGTGATTCGCAGTAGCGACGGTAACAAACTGGACTTGGGTACTTCTGGTACCACCACACTCGACGAAGTTCGCCAAATTATTTAATTTATCAGGAGTAAGTCATGGCCTTTTCTCAAGCGGTCAGCGGCCTGAATGCTGCGGCCACCAACCTGGACGTTATTGGCAACAACATCGCCAACTCCGCGACCTATGGTTTCAAATCGGGTTCTGCTTCTTTTGCCGATATGTTTGCCGGTTCCAAAGTGGGCCTGGGCGTTAAAGTCGCGGGTATCACTCAGGACTTTACCGATGGCACCACCACCAACACCGGTCGTGGTCTGGACGTGGCGATCAGCCAGAATGGTTTCTTCCGTATGACCGATAGCAACGGCTCCGTGTTTTACAGCCGTAACGGTCAGTTCAAACTGGACGAAAACCGTACTCTGGTTAACATGCAGGGTTTACAGTTGACGGGTTACCCGACGGCAGGTACACCACCGACGATTCAGACCGGTGCCAACCCGCAGGCAATTACCATCCCCAACACGCTGATGGCGGCAAAAGCAACTACCACTGCGACCCAGCAGATCAACCTGAATTCCACGGATGATGTGCAGACCGCCGCTTTCGATGCGACTAACACGGATACCTACAACAAAAAAGGGACCGTCACCGTCTTCGACACCCAGGGTAACGCCCATAACATGTATGTCTACTATGTGAAAACAGCAGACAACAAATGGGATCTTTATACCCAGGATGGCAGCGTAGCAAACTCCACGGCGACAAAAGCCGCGCAGATGAGTTTTGATAACAACGGTAATCTGGCAGGCATATATAACTACAATGGCGCTGGTGTGCTGAGCACAACCGCGAACGCCACTCCCGCTATCAACATCACCACGGGTGCCGTGAGTGGTGCAACTGCGGCAACGTTCTCCCTGAGCTTCCAGAACTCAATGCAGCAGAACACCGGCGCAAACAACGTGGTGGCGACCAATCAAAACGGTTACAAGCCGGGTGACCTGGTGAGCTATCAGATTAACGACGATGGCACCGTAGTGGGTAACTACTCGAACGAGCAGAATCAGGTTCTGGGCCAGATCGTGATGGCGAACTTCGCCAACAACGAAGGTCTGCAATCTGAAGGTGACAACGTCTGGTCTGCAACGCAGTCCTCTGGCGTAGCGCTGCTGGGTACGGCGGGCACCGGTAACTTCGGTTCGTTGACTAACGGCGCGCTGGAAGCCTCTAACGTTGACCTGAGCAAAGAGCTGGTAAACATGATCGTCGCACAGCGTAACTATCAGTCGAACGCGCAGACCATCAAAACCCAGGATCAGATCCTCAACACGCTGGTTAACCTGCGTTAATCGTTTAACGGGATGTTGTCATGGATCACGCAATATACACCGCGATGGGTGCAGCCAGTCAGACGATGAATCAGCAGGCGGTCACCGCCAGCAACCTGGCAAACGCCTCTACGCCGGGCTTTCGTGCGCAGCTTAATGCTCTGCGCGCCGTACCGGTCGAAGGGCTGACCTTACCGACGCGTACGCTGGTTATTGCCTCTACGCCCGGAGCCGATATGACCCCAGGTCAGATGGACTACACCTCTCGCCCGCTGGATGTTGCCCTTCAGCAGGATGGTTGGCTGGCGGTGCAAACCGCTGACGGCTCCGAAGGTTATACCCGTAACGGTAACATTCAGGTTGATGCTGCGGGCCAGTTAACGATTCAGGGACATCCTGTGATTGGTGAAGCAGGTCCACTGACGGTGCCGGAAGGTTCGGAAATCACCATCGCGGCAGACGGGACCATTTCAGCACTGAATCCAGGCGATCCACCGAATACCGTGGCACCTGTAGGCCGTCTGAAACTGGTCAAAGCCGAAGGCAAAGAAGTGATGCGTGGTGATGATGGGATGTTCCGTCTGACCCAGGCGGCGCAGACTACGCGTGGCGCAACCCTACAGGCTGACCCGAGCATTCGTGTGATGTCTGGCGTGCTGGAAGGCAGTAACGTCAAGCCGGTTGAAGCAATGACCGACATGATCGCCAGCGCCCGGCGTTTTGAGATGCAGATGAAGGTGATTACCGGCGTGGATGAAAACGCGGCGAAAGCTAACCAACTGCTGGCTATGAGTTAACAGGACTAATTATGATCAGTTCTTTATGGATTGCGAAAACGGGTCTCGACGCGCAGCAAACCAATATGGACGTCATCGCCAACAACCTGGCGAACGTCAGCACCAATGGTTTTAAGCGCCAGCGCGCCGTCTTCGAAGATTTACTGTACCAAACCATCCGTCAGCCAGGGGCTCAGTCCTCTGAGCAGACCACGCTGCCTTCAGGCCTGCAAATTGGTACCGGCGTACGCCCGGTGGCGACCGAGCGTCTGCACAGCCAGGGCAACCTGTCTCAGACCAACAACAGCAAAGACGTGGCGATCAAAGGCCAGGGGTTCTTCCAGGTGCAGTTGCCTGACGGCACTTCTGCCTATACTCGCGATGGCTCTTTCCAGGTCGATCAGAATGGTCAACTGGTCACGGCGGGCGGTTTCCAGGTGCAGCCTGCGATTACCGTCCCGGCGAACTCCCTGAGCATTACGATTGGGCGTGATGGTGTGGTCAGCGTGACGCAACAGGGACAGGCCGCGCCTGTCCAGGTTGGGCAGCTTAACCTGACTACCTTCATGAACGACACCGGTCTGGAAAGTATCGGTGAGAACCTGTACATCGAAACACAGTCCTCCGGTGCGCCGAACGAAAGCACCCCAGGTCTGAACGGTGCAGGCTTGCTGTATCAGGGGTATGTCGAAACCTCTAACGTCAACGTGGCAGAAGAGCTGGTGAATATGATCCAGGTTCAGCGCGCGTATGAAATTAACAGTAAAGCAGTGTCGACGACCGACCAGATGCTGCAAAAACTGACGCAACTTTAAGGTGTAGCCCGGTGCGGTAATCGCCGCACCGGCTCCCTGTTTTCGAAGATAAAGGCAATGCAAAAAAACGCGGCGATTCGTTATCCGATAGTGACTGTTCTGGCCGTTACCCTCAGCGGTTGCGCCTTGATCCCGTCAAAACCTTTGGTGCAGGGTGCGACTACCGCCCAACCCGTTCCAGGCCCGGCGCCTGTGGTAAACGGCTCAATTTTCCAGACCGCGCAGCCGATCAACTATGGTTATCAGCCGCTGTTTGAAGACCGTCGCCCACGTAACATTGGCGATACGTTAACTATCGTGCTGCAAGAAAACGTCAGCGCGAGCAAAAGTTCCTCTGCGAATGCCAGCCGCGATGGCAAAACTAACTTTGGCTTCGATACGGTTCCGCGTTATCTGCAAGGGCTGTTTGGCAATGCCCGCGCCGATGTGGAAGCCTCTGGCGGCAATACCTTTAATGGTAAAGGCGGCGCGAATGCCAGCAACACCTTTAGCGGTACGCTGACGGTCACCGTTGACCAGGTACTGGCGAACGGCAATTTACACGTAGTGGGTGAAAAACAGATCGCCATCAACCAGGGCACTGAATTCATTCGCTTCTCCGGTGTGGTTAACCCTCGCACCATCAGTGGCACCAACACCGTACCGTCCACTCAGGTGGCGGATGCGCGCATTGAGTACGTCGGCAACGGCTACATCAACGAAGCGCAGAATATGGGTTGGTTGCAGCGCTTCTTCCTTAATCTATCGCCGATGTAAGCGAGGTGAACCATGTTTAAATCCATCTTCGCAGTGGCGTTGGTCCTGCTGGCAACCTACGCCCAGGCTGACCGTATTCGCGATCTCACCAGCGTACAGGGCGTACGAGAAAACTCCTTGATTGGTTATGGCCTGGTAGTGGGGCTGGACGGCACGGGTGACCAGACGACCCAGACGCCGTTCACGACGCAAAGCTTGAACAACATGCTTTCCCAGCTCGGTATCACCGTACCAACCGGGACCAACATGCAGCTGAAAAACGTGGCGGCAGTCATGGTCACCGCATCCTATCCAGCGTTTTCGCGTCAGGGGCAAACCATTGACGTGGTGGTGTCTTCCATGGGTAATGCCAAAAGCCTGCGCGGCGGTACGCTGCTGATGACCCCTTTAAAAGGGGTAGATAGCCAGGTTTATGCACTGGCCCAGGGTAACATTCTGGTCGGCGGTGCAGGGGCTTCCGCGGGTGGCAGCAGCGTGCAGGTGAACCAGCTGAACGGCGGGCGTATCACCAATGGTGCCATCATTGAACGTGAGTTACCGACCCAGTTTGGTACAGGCAATACCATTAACCTGCAGCTGAACAACGATGACTTCACGATGGCGCAGCAAATTGCCGATACCATCAACCGCAGCCGCGGGTTTGGCAGCGCCACGGCGCTGGATGCGCGTACCGTGCAGATCAAAACCTCCAGCGGTGGCAGTAACCAGGTGCGTATGCTGGCCGATATCCAGAATATGGAAATCAACGTTCCGCTTCAGGATGCCAAGGTTATCATCAACTCACGTACAGGTTCTGTGGTCATGAACCGTGAGGTGACGCTGGACAGCTGTGCAGTGGCTCAGGGCAATCTGTCTATCAGCGTGAACCGTTCTGCTAACGTCAGCCAGCCGGATACGCCGTTTGGTGGCGGGCAGACGGTTGTGACCCCGCAGACCCAGATCGATCTCCGTCAAAGCGGCGGCTCGCTGCAAAGCGTACGGTCGAGCGCGAATCTGAACAACGTCGTTCGGGCGCTGAATGCGCTGGGCGCGACGCCGATGGATTTGATGTCGATTCTGCAATCCATGCAAAGCGCGGGATGCCTGCGCGCCAAACTGGAAATCATCTAATGCTGGGCGATAGCAAGCTGATGACAAGCGCGGCATGGGATGCCCAGTCGCTCAATGAACTGAAAACCAAAGCAGGTAAAGACCCGGCGGCAAACCTCCGCCCGGTCGCCCGTCAGGTGGAAGGGATGTTTGTGCAGATGATGCTGAAAAGCATGCGCGAGGCGCTGCCGAAAGATGGCATGTTCAGCAGTGATTCTACGCGACTCTACACCAGCATGTATGACCAGCAGATTGCGCAGCAGATGACATCAGGTAAAGGCCTTGGCCTTGCCGAGATGATCGTCAAACAGATGCAGGCGGCACAAGGTGTGCCGCCTGAAGACCAGCCGCAGCAGGTGCCGATGAAGTTTGACCTCGAGACGGTGGCCAGCTATCAGAATCAGGCGCTGACGCAAATGGTTCGCAAGGCGATGCCGAAGCCAGCGGAAAGCAACGATGAGCCGCTGTCCGGCGACAGCAAAGATTTTCTGGCACAGCTTTCGCTGCCCGCACGTCTTGCGAGTGAGCAAAGCGGCGTTCCGCATCATCTTATTCTGGCGCAGGCGGCGCTGGAATCGGGGTGGGGTCAGCGACAAATTCGACGTGAAAATGGCGATCCGAGCTTTAACATTTTTGGTGTTAAAGCGTCGTCAGGCTGGAAAGGGCCGACGACAGAAATCACCACGACGGAGTATGAAAATGGCGCTGCCGTTAAGGTTAAGGCCAAATTCCGCGTGTACAGCTCCTATCTGGAAGCGCTGTCAGATTATGTCGGCCTGTTAAGCCGAAACCCGCGCTATGCCGCGGTGACACAGGCATCGACGCCAGAGCAGGGCGCTCAGGCGCTGCAAAATGCAGGCTATGCCACTGACCCTCAATATGCCCGCAAGCTGACCAGCATGATTCAACAACTTAAGGCGATGGGTGAGAAGGTCAGTAAGGCCTACAGCACCGATCTCGAAAATCTGTTCTAAAGACTCAAGTTTGTGCTACCGCTGTCGATAATCCTTATCAGGACTCGTGTCTGAAAGTTTAAAAGGAACCTCAATGTCCAGTTTGATTAACAGCGCCATGAGTGGCCTCAGTGCGGCGCAGTCGGCACTGAATACCGTCAGTAACAATATTTCCAGTTATAACGTGGCAGGGTATACGCGCCAGACCACGGTGCTGGGTGCATCGAACAGTACGTTGACAGGCGGCGGTTGGGTTGGCAACGGCGTGTACGTTTCAGGCGTACAGCGTGAGTATGATTCTTTCATCACCAATCAGCTGCGCGCAGCGCAGACCCAAAGCAGCGGGCTGACGACACGTTATCAGCAGATGTCAAAAATTGACGACGTGTTGTCTGATAAGACCAACTCGCTTTCTACCACGCTACAGGGCTTCTTCACTAGCCTGCAAACGCTGGTGAGCAATGCAGAAGATCCTGCGGCTCGCCAGACGGTATTGGGCAAAGCCGACGGTCTGGTGAATCAGTTTAAGACGACTGACCAGTATCTGCGTGACCAGGATTCGCAGGTCAACACCGCTATTTCGACCAGCGTCGATCAAATTAACGCTTACGCGAAGCAGATTGCTAATCTCAACGATCAGATTTCACGTCTGACCGGCGTGGGCGCGGGTACGTCACCGAATAACCTGCTCGATCAACGCGATCAGCTGGTGAGCGAGTTGAACAAAATTGTGGGTGTGGAAGTGTCCGTACAGGACAGCGGCACGTACAACATTTCTATCGCGAATGGCTATTCTCTGGTTCAGGGCAGTTCTGCCAGCGAGTTGGCCGCCGTAAAATCCAGCGCCGATCCTTCTCGTACGACCGTCGCGTATGTGGATAACGTCGGTGGGAATATTGAAATTCCGGAAAAACAGCTGACCACCGGTTCTCTGGGCGGGTTGATCTCTTTCCGTACGCAAGACCTGGATAAAGCACGTAATACGCTAAACCAGCTCGCGCTTTCCTTTGCTGATGCGATGAACAAGCAGCACGTGCAGGGCTTTGATGCGAATGGCGATCAGGGTAAAGCATTGTTCGACTTTGGTTCTCCAGCTGTGGTCAGTAATACCAAAAACAGCGGTACTGCCTCTGTGACCGCGACGGTAACCGATAGCAGCAAAGTTCAGGCGACCGATTATAAGCTTGAAAAAAGCGCGACGGGCTGGACGGTGACCCGTCTTTCTGACAAGACCAGTTTTGACGTTGTTCCCGATGGCAACGGCGATATGACTTTCGATGGTTTGAAAGTCAACGTTAGCGCGGGTGCGAATACCAAAGACAGCTTTACGGTTAAGCCCGTTGTCGACGTTATCGTCAATATGGATGTGGCGATCAGCGACGAATCCAAACTGGCGATGGCTTCTGCTGCGGATAGCGGCGAAAGCGACAACACGAACGGTAAGGCTCTGCTGGATCTGCAAAGCAGCAAAGTGGTTGGCGGCAATAAAACCTTTAACGATGCGTATGCTTCTCTGGTCAGTACCGTGGGCAGCACGACGGCCTCATTGAAAACCAGTAGCGCAACCAAAGATAACGTGGTGACGCAGTTAACTAACCAACAGCAATCCATCTCCGGGGTTAACCTCGACGAAGAGTATGGCAACTTGCAGCGTTATCAACAGTACTACCTGGCGAATGCGCAGGTGCTGCAGACGGCAAGCACGCTGTTTGATGCGCTCATCAACATTCGTTAAGGACGGGGTGAACAATGCGTATTAGTACTCAAATGATGTATCAGCAGAATATGCGTGGCATCACTGACTCTCAGAGTAAATGGATGTCTCTCGGCGAGCAGATGTCCACCGGTCAGCGTGTGAACCGTCCGTCTGATGATCCTATCGCGGCGTCACAGTCGGTAGTGCTTTCTCAGGCTCAGGCGCAGAATAGCCAGTTTGAACTGGCGCGTACCTTTGCCACCACGAAAGTATCGCTGGAAGAGAACGTGCTGAAGCAGGTGACGACGGCCATTCAAAGTGCCCAGGAAAAAATCGTTAACGCGGGTAATGGAACGTTGAGCGATGATGACCGTGCTTCTCTGGCAACCGATTTGCAGGGTATTCGCGATCAGCTGATGAACCTGGCAAACAGCACCGACGGTAACGGACGCTCTATTTTTGCTGGTTTTAAAACCGAGGCCGCGGCGTTTGATGCGACCACGGGCAACTATATTGGTGGCGATAAACCCATTACCCAGCAGGTTGATTCCGCGCGTAATATGCAGGTTAGCCATACGGGTGATTCTGTTTTTGACAATTTTACCAGTAATGCTACTGCTGAACCTGACGGCACGATGGGTGAATCGAATCTGTTTAAAATTCTGGATAGTGCAATCGCGGCGCTCAATGTGCCTGTCGAAGGCGATCAGACTAAAGCCGATGCGTTTACCGCCAGTATCGATCAGGCCAACCGGGGCTTGCGTAATTCTCTGGATAACGTGCTGACGGTTCGTGCCGACCTGGGAACTAAATTGAACGAGCTGGATAAACTGGATGCATTGGGAGATGACCGCTCGCTTGGCCTGACTCAGCAAATGAGCGATCTGGTTGACGTTGACTGGAACGAAGTGATCTCGTCTTACACAATGCAACAAGCTGCGCTGCAGGCATCTTATAAAGCCTTCACCGACATGCAGGGCATGTCTCTGTTCCAGCTTAATAAGTAACAAATTTGACCTCTTAGAACATGTCTGGAAACTGGATATGTTTTGTCTGCCCAATCCGGGTTCCGGATTGGGCTTTTTTTTAGATATTTTGCGCTTCGGCATTCGAAACGCGTGCGCTTTCAATGAATCGAATCATCAGGGCAATGGCACCACACACTGTGGCAAGCATGACCACGCCGGGCCAGCCTATGAGCGTATAGACTTTGCTTCCCAGCGCTGAGCCCAATGCCATGCCAATGAAGACCATGGTAAAGAGCAGGGCGTTAAGGCGTCCACGGGCCTGCGGCTCCAGGCTATAAACCAGATTCTGATGTGCGACCAGGCTGGATTGCAGGCCAAGATCAAATCCCACCGCCGACAGCGCTATCAACATTAACTGCCCGTGAGTTCCCAGAGCGGGCATCAAAAACATCAGGGCGAACGAAACGGTGACCAGAGCCGCACCCATCTGCGTGACTTTACCTGCGCCCAGTTTATCGGCCAACCCACCGGCCAGAGGGGCCGCGAGCGCACCAGCCGCACCGGCGATGCCGAATGCGCCTGCGACGGCGCTGCCGAGGTGATAACGTTCAAGCAGCATCACCGCCAGGGTGGACCAGAACGCGCTAAAAGCAATAGACAGGAAACCCTGAGCCAGCGCGGCGCGACGCAGCGCAGGATAGCGACGCCACAGATGCTCCATTGAACGCATGAGTGCCGGATAGCTCAGCGTGGAATGAACCGCGAAGCGCGGTAAAACAGCCCACATCACCACACCGATGAACGCAATACTGACCGCGGCCAGTTGATACATCACGCGCCAGCCAAACGCTTCGCCCACGACGCCGCTAACGGTACGAGAAAGTAAAATCCCCAGCAGCAGACCGGTCATCACCGTTCCAACGGTTTTGCCCTGCTGTCCTTCAGGAGCAAGGATGGCCGCAGCCGGAACGATATCCTGCGCCATGGTTGCCGCCATACCGATCAGTAAACTTGCCAGCAGCAGAGCGTGAAGCTGACCGGTCAGGCTACAGCCCAGCAGAAACAGGGACAGCGCAGCGCTTTTTATCAGAATCAACGTTCGGCGATCGTGACGGTCCCCGAGCGGTAACAGGAACAGAATACCGAGAGCATAGCCCGCCTGGGTAAGCGTAGGGACCAGGCCCATGCCTTCGATGCCCAGATGCAGATCCGCGCCCATTAACGGTAAAAGGGGTTGAGCGTAATAAATGGATGCCACGCTGAATCCCGCTCCCATGGCGAGGATGAAAATGACCCAACGGCTAACGGCCTGAGTGGATGTGTGTGTGTTCATTAGGTATGCCTCATTCTTGGAGTAAGGCTATTTTTTCGCATTTCACCTTGTTCCGGTAGCCAGCGAGATGGTAAAACGCCTATACGTTAAACGTATAGCAGTGATGAAAATGAAAAGAACCGAGCGTATAGACAGGGTAGAACTGATGCGGACATTTGTTCGTATCGTGGAATCCGGGTCATTGTCGGCAGCGGCAAGACAAATGAATACGACACAGGCGACGGTCAGCCGACGTTTACAGTCTCTTGAGTCATTACTCGACGTACGTTTGTTGCTGAGAACCACGCACGCCACGAAGCTAACGGATGACGGTGAACGTTGCTATCAACACGCCAGGCGTGTGATTGACAGCTGGCTGGCGCTTGAAGATGAGGTAGGAAAGTCGGAAGAGGAGCCGGTCGGAACGCTTCGCGTGCGCGCGCCGCATGCTTTCGGCCAGGAACAGCTTCTTTCACCGCTGACGCACTTTTTACAACGTTATCCGAATCTTAGCGTCGAATGGATGCTTAATGATAAATCGGTCGATTTTCTTAGCGATAACATTGACTGCGCGATCCGCGTAGGAGCCGAGATCGATCCCGCTACCGTTTCGGTATTGCTGGCGGAAGTCCCGCGCTGCGTCGTGGCCTCGCCCGCGTTGTTATCGCAATTTGCCCCTATCATCCACCCACAGGATCTGAACGCACTGCCGTGGATTGCACTCAATACGTTTTATCGCCAGCATATCGATCTGTTCGAGGATGCCTCATTGCAGCCCGAGCGCGTGGCGATTTCGCCTCGTTTGAGTACTGACAGTTTGTATGTCGCACGAAACACGGCCCTGACCGGGCTCGGCGTGGCGGCAGTATCAAGCTGGACGGTAGAGGAGGATATCCGTGAAGGCAGGCTGGTGCACGTGTTACCTGAATGGCAGCCCGCGCCGCTACCGGTGCATCTTGTTTATCCGTGGTCTCGCTATTATCCCGCGCGATTACGGCGGTTTCTGGAGATGATGCGAGAGGTGATGCCGCAAATATCCGGAATGCGAAAGCCGGAGAGGCCATAATAAAAAAGCCGACCATTTAGGTCGGCTTTTCACTATGCCAGTGATTTACTCAGCTGGTTGAGGACGGGTTGCTGGTGCAGTCGCCTGATGCGTTGCACTGTGACCACCCGCTGAACCTTTGCCGTCGAAATCGAACGCAGGACGTACCCAGTCGCTTTGACGCGGGGTTTCTGGCTCGTATTCCGGGGCTGGCGCACGCGTCATCGGTGCTGTCGCGTTATGTCTTTCAACGACTGCTGCATTGACAGGCTGCGGCTTCACTTCCGGCTCCAGTTGCTCGACAACGACCGGGGCGGGCTCTTCAGTTTCTGTTTCGGCTTGTGGTACAGCTTCAACTTCAGCTTCAACCTCAACCTCAGCGATCGCTTCAACAACGTCTTCCGTTGCCGCTTCAACCGGCGCAGCAGGCTCGGCCGCTTCAGCGACTTTCTCAGCAACGACAGTATCTTCCTGTGCGATGACCTCAGGTTGAGCATCAACCGGGGCAGCAATCACTTCAGGATGCGTGGTTTCAACCGCAACCGTTTCAACCGCCTGCGGCTCAATGACCACAGCTTGCGGCTCAACAACGGTAACAGCCTCAGCGATGTCTACCGGTGCAACAGCAATAGTCTCAACGTTCTCAGGAGCATTATTCAGCTCTTCAAACGGCTGATCCTGAACACGAGCAACAGGGTAGCGGATCCACACTTTACCCGATGCCATTTCTGGTGACGCGCAGGCCACTGTCATTGGCATTGGAGATTGGGTCGGATAACGCTCGTCACGATAACGACGACGACGCTGGCCGCTGACGCGCAGATGACGTGGAGAACGACGGGAGCGACGCGGCATTCCGTTGTTGTCACGTGCTTCACTGTGGTCGTCCTGCTCAGGTGCTGTTTCAACAACAGCAGGCAGATCCAGTTTCGCCAGTTGCTTGTTCTGCTCGACTTGAACCGTAGGCTCAGGGATCTCGACAGGCGCTTGTTCAGTCTGCTCTGATTCATAGCGGACTTTCTGCGACAGTTGACGCTGCTTACGGCGCGGCATCACCTGGACACGTTCTTCCTGTTCGATTTCCTGCTCTGGCTGCTCTTCAAGAACAACTGGCTTAACTTCTGGCTGTTGTGCCTGACGCTTATCATCGTTACGACGACGGTTACGTTCACGACGCGGTTGCTGTTCGTCTTGCTGTGCCGGTTTTTCAGCAGCATCGCTGACCGGTTGACGAACTTCGCGGTTTTCCGCATTCTGCTGCGGTTTTTCGCGACGATTGCGACGGTTGTCTTCGCGTGTTTCACGACCTTCGTTATTGTCCGAACGGTTGTCACGATTATCGCGATTGTCACGATTATCGCGGTTGTCACGGCGGTCATTACGGTCGTTACGATCGCGGCGATTGTTCTGACGCTTACGGCGATCCTGCTGACGTTCTGGTTTCTCTTCTTTCGGCACAACCTTCGGCTGTTCCGGTTGGACTTCTTCACCAGCGAACATTTTCTTCAGCGCACTAAAGAAACGGCTCAGCAGACCAGGTTCAGTCGACCCTGGTTTATCGCCCGTTGGCGCTTTCTGCTCTACAGGTTTAGTAGCTGTTTTTTCAATAACAGGTTCTGGTGGCGCTTCAGGCATTATGAAGGTGGCCAGAGCAGGCTGCTCAGGAAGTTTACGTTCAGCAGGTTCTTCATCAGATGGCATTGCCATCTCTTCTTCATGCAGCTTAGGCAGCAGGTAGCTGAGCGTTGATGTCTCTTCGCCTTTACGCACGCGCAGTACGGAGTAGTGCGGCGTTTGCATCTGATCGTTTGGCACGACGATACAACGCACGCCACCCTGACGCGCTTCAATAGCACTCACTGCTGCACGTTTTTCGTTCAGCAGGTAGGATGCAACAGGAACCGGAACGATGGCGTGAACTTCTTTGGTGTTCTCTTTCAGGGCTTCTTCTTCGATGAGGCGCAGGATTGAGAGCGACAGAGATTCGTTATCACGCACGGTGCCAGTACCGCTACAGCGCGGGCAAACGTGATGGCTGGATTCACCCAGTGACGGGCTAAGACGCTGACGCGACATTTCCAGCAGACCAAAACGAGAAATGTGGCTGATCTGGATACGTGCGCGATCCTGACGGACGGCTTCACGCAGACGGTTTTCAACCGCACGCTGGTGGCGTACTGGCGTCATGTCGATAAAGTCGATAACGATCAAGCCACCCAGGTCACGCAAACGTAACTGACGAGCAATCTCGTCTGCTGCTTCCAGATTGGTATTGAAGGCCGTTTCTTCGATATCACCGCCGCGGGTTGCGCGTGCGGAGTTGATGTCGATAGCGGTCAGCGCTTCGGTTGAATCGATAACGATAGAGCCGCCAGAGGGAAGACGCACTTCACGCTGGAAGGCAGATTCGATTTGCGACTCAATTTGATAGTGGCTGAACAACGGGATTTCGCCGGTGTACAGTTTGATCTTGCTGGTGAAGTCTGGACGGCCCAATGCGGCGATATGCTGGCGAGCCAGCTCAAGCACTTTCGGGTTATCAATCAGAATTTCGCCAATGTCCTGACGCAGGTAATCACGGAAAGCACGAACGATAACGTTGCTTTCCTGGTGAATCAGGAACGGAGCAGGGCGGTTTTCTGCTGCTTTCTGGATAGCTTCCCAGTGCTTCAGACGGAACCCTAAGTCCCACTGCAGCGCTTCGGCAGATTTGCCTACACCTGCGGTACGGACAATTAAGCCCATGCCTTCAGGGAGTTCAAGGCTTGCCAACGCTTCTTTCAGCTCGGTACGGTCATCGCCTTCAATGCGGCGAGAGATACCACCCGCACGCGGGTTGTTTGGCATCAGTACCAGATAGCTTCCCGCCAGGCTGATAAAGGTAGTTAGCGCAGCACCTTTGTTGCCGCGTTCTTCTTTATCAATCTGAACAATGACTTCCTGGCCTTCGCGCAGCACATCTTTGATGTTCGGACGACCATGGGAGTTGTAGTTAGAAGGGAAATATTCGCGGGCAATTTCTTTAAGAGGCAGGAAACCGTGACGCTCAGCGCCGTAATCGACGAAAGCGGCTTCAAGACTTGGTTCAATGCGGGTGATTTTACCTTTGTAAATGTTCGCTTTTTTCTGTTCGTGTCCAGGACTTTCGATATCCAGATCGTACAGACGCTGCCCATCCACAAGGGCGACACGCAACTCTTCTTGCTGAGTTGCGTTGATTAACATTCTTTTCATCGTAACTTACTCATTATTCTTACATTGACGACTAAGCTGCGGGCAAGGTGACGCTTTCCGGGGTATGAACCGATGGCCTCGTGACTATTGACGTCGCCAACCTCACGGTTGTCGCTCGCTTAAGAGGCGCAAAGTGTCGGTTGCCTGTGTTTCATACGAAAACACCGCGCGATTATCAGGGGAACAGCCTGGGAACACTCTCCAGAGAAGATTCCATTTACCGGTAAGTACTGCAACCCGCAGCCCGCTAACTGTCTGAAAGATCAATACGTCTTACGCCATTGCTGCGTGGATGATCGGTCAGACAAAATGGGTCATTCCGTTGTTATCCTTACAAAACCCGGATTTAACACGGAAAACGACTTCATTATTCCATTGCTAACCCGGTTATAGCAAGATGACTTTTACCAATTATCACCCGGTTACTCACAGTTTCTTCACTTCTGATGAGGTGATTGATTCATAAACCACCAAATCGATTGCGTAAAGAGAAAGCAAGCCGGGCAGAAGTAAATATAAGCATAGAAAAATGAGTGGCGCTAATGCGTGACGATATTTAGAATCGCCAACCATGAAAACAGAGACTCCATCCGTAAAAATGGTTGCTATCGCAGATGATGACGCGGGGCAACGAATCGACAACTTTTTGCGCACCCATTTAAAAGGTGTTCCAAAGAGTATGATTTATCGCATCTTGCGTAAGGGCGAGGTGCGGGTAAACAAAAAACGCGTGAAGCCAGAGTACAAACTGGAAGCAGGCGATGAAGTGCGTATCCCCCCAGTCCGTGTTGCTGAACGCGAAGAGGAGACGGTGTCGCCGCATCTGAACAAAGTCGCTGCGCTAACGGATGCCATCTTGTATGAAGACGATCATATTCTGGTGCTGAATAAACCCTCTGGCACGGCGGTGCATGGCGGCAGTGGTTTAAGCTTTGGCGTTATCGAAGGTCTTCGCGCGTTGCGCCCGGAAGCCCGCTTCCTTGAGCTGGTGCATCGTCTTGACCGTGATACTTCCGGCATATTGCTGGTAGCAAAAAAACGTTCTGCTTTACGTTCTTTGCACGAGCAGTTGCGCGAAAAAGGCATGCAAAAAGATTATCTGGCGTTAGTGCGCGGTCAATGGCAATCCCATGTGAAAGTCGTGCAGGCACCCTTGCTGAAAAATATTTTGCAAAGCGGTGAGCGTATTGTGCGCGTTAACAGCGAAGGCAAGCCTTCGGAGACGCGTTTTAAAGTGGAAGAGCGCTACGAGTTTGCCACGCTCGTACGCTGTAGTCCGGTGACCGGGCGTACGCATCAGATTCGCGTCCACACGCAACATGCGGGTCATCCGATTGCGTTTGACGACCGTTATGGCGATCGTGAATTTGATAAGCAGCTGGCCAGAACCGGGTTATCTCGCCTGTTTCTCCATGCCGCAGCACTGAAATTCACCCATCCTGGAACGGGCGAAGTCATGCGCGTGGAAGCGCCACTGGATAAACAGTTAAAGCGCTGTCTTAACGTTTTACGCGGGTAAACTCAGGCCGGGTGACATTGCGCTTACCCGGCCTATCACATCAGACCATCAACGGATTGAAATCTTCCCGGCGTAGCATTTGGCACAGGGCAATTAACGGCAATCCGACCAGCGTATTAGGATCGCGACCGTCCAGCTTTTCAAATAACGCGATGCCCAACCCCTCACTTTTAAAGCTGCCAGCGCAGTTCAGCGGGCGCTCTTTACGCACGTAATCATCAATTTCCTGTTCGCTAAGATGGCGGAAGTGCACGTCGAAGGGTTCACACTCGGTTTGTAGATGGCCCGTAGCGGAGTTATAAAGTGCCAATCCGGTATAGAAGGTCACGATAGAACCGCGTGCTTTCATTAATTGCAGGCGCGCATTTTCCTCGCTGTGTGGCTTTCCGGTGATTTCACCATCCAATACGCACACCTGATCAGAACCTATAATCAGATGATTGGGATAACGTTTGGCAAGACTTTGTGCTTTTTCTTGCGCGAGACGCAAAACCAAATGGCGTGGCGATTCAGTAGGTTGTGGCGTTTCGTCAGTGACAGGTGCAGCACATTCGAACGGTATGCCCAGTTTCTCTAGCAGCGCTCGGCGGTAGGGCGAAGTGGAAGCAAGGATGAGATTTTGCATATTTTTATCACCAGATATAGCGTATCGATGCCAGCCATTTTAAACTACAGGCCGCAATGTGTGCGAATAATTGGCAAAAGGCAGCTCTGGTTGCCTTTTTCTTTGACTCTATGACGTTACAAAGTTAATATGCGCGCCCTATGCAAAAGGTAAAATTACCCCTGACTCTTGATCCGGTTCGTACGGCTCAAAAACGCCTCGATTACGAAGGTATTTATACTCGTGATCAGGCTGAGCGTATCGCCGCATCTGTGGTCAGTGTGGACACTGATATTGAATGCTCCATATCGTTCGCTATCGATAACCAGCGCCTTGCCGTTTTAACCGGTGATGCAAAGGTGACGGTAACGCTTGAATGTCAGCGTTGCGGGAAACCGATCATACGTCATGTCCACACAACATATTGTTTCAGTCCGGTTCGTTCAGACGAGCAGGCTGAGGCACTCCCGGGAGCGTATGAACCGATTGAGGTTAACGAATTCGGTGAAATCGATCTGCTTGCAGTGGTTGAGGATGAAGTGATCCTCGCCTTGCCGGTAGTCCCGGTGCATGATTCTGAACACTGTGAAGTGTCCGAGGCGGACATGGTCTTTGGTGAATTGCCTGAAGAAGCGCAAAAGCCAAACCCATTTGCCGTATTAGCCAGTTTAAAGCGTAAGTAATTAAGGAGTAAGGTCCATGGCCGTACAACAGAACAAACCAACCCGTTCCAAACGTGGCATGCGTCGTTCCCATGACGCGCTGACTGCAGTTACCAGCCTGTCTGTAGACAAGACTTCTGGTGAGCAACACCTGCGTCACCACATCACTGCCGACGGTTTCTACCGTGGCCGCAAGGTAATCACTAAGTAATCACGCGAAAGCGTGATGAGGCTTAGTGAGGATTTCCCCGCGAAAGCGGGGAATACACCAAACCAGGCAGCGAAGATACCTTGACACGTCTAACCCTGGCGTTAGATGTCATGGGAGGAGATTTCGGGCCTTCCGTGACAGTGCCTGCAGCATTGCAGGCACTGAATTCTAATTCGCAACTCACACTTCTTTTAGTCGGTAATCCCGACGCAATCACGCCATTACTCGCAAAAGCTGACTTCGAACAACGTTCGCGTCTGCAGATTATTCCTGCGCAGTCAGTTATTGCCAGTGATGCCCGGCCGTCGCATGCGATCCGCAATAGTCGCGGAAGCTCAATGCGTATCGCGCTGGAATTGGTAAAAGAAGGGCGGGCAGAGGCCTGCGTCAGCGCCGGTAATACCGGTGCATTGATGGGCCTGGCTAAATTAATGCTCAAACCCATTGATGGTATTGAGCGCCCTGCGCTGGTGACGGTTCTGCCGCATCAACAAAAGGGCAAAACCGTGGTGCTTGATTTGGGGGCTAACGTCGACTGTGATAGTACGATGTTGGCCCAGTTTGCCGTGATGGGCTCGGTGCTGGCAGAAGAAGTGGTCGGTATCCCAAATCCCCGCGTGGCGTTGCTTAACATCGGTGAAGAAGAGACCAAGGGTCTGGATAGCATTCGCGAAGCAGCAGAATTGCTAAAATCCGTACCCTCGATTAACTATATTGGTTATCTTGAAGCCAATGAACTGTTGACCGGCAAGACTGATGTTCTGGTTTGTGATGGTTTTACTGGCAACGTGACGTTAAAAACGATGGAAGGGGTCGTGAGGATGTTCCTTTCGCTGCACAAATCGCAGAATGAAGGTAAAAAAACGTCCTGGTGGCTGATTTTATTAAAGCGTTGGGTGCAAAAAAGCCTGATGCGGCGATTCAGTCACCTCAACCCCGACCAGTATAATGGCGCCTGTCTGTTAGGATTGCGCGGCACGGTGATTAAGAGTCATGGTGCCGCCAATCAGCGAGCGTTTGCCGTCGCCATTGAACAGGCAGTGCAGGCGGTGCAGCGACAAGTCCCCCAGCGGATTGCCGCTCGCCTGGAATCTGTATTAGCAAAAAGTGACTGAGCGTACATGTATACGAAGATTTTAGGTACCGGCAGTTTCCTGCCAAAACAAGTGCGTAGTAACGCCGATCTGGAAAAAATGGTAGATACATCTGACGAGTGGATTGTCACGCGCACAGGTATCCGTGAACGTCGTATCGCCGCGCCAAACGAAACCGTTGCTACGATGGGTTACGAAGCGGGTCTCCAGGCTCTGGACATGGCTGGCGTTGATAAAGAAGATATTGGTCTGATTGTTGTTGCGACCACCTCTTCAACGCATGCGTTCCCGAGTGCTGCCTGCCAGATTCAGGGCATGTTGGGCATTAAAGGCTGCCCGGCGTTTGACGTTGCTGCTGCATGCGCAGGTTTTACCTATGCGCTGAGCATTGCCGATCAGTATGTGAAATCCGGTGCCGTTAAATATGCGCTGGTGATTGGCGCTGACGTGCTTGCACGCACCTGTAACCCAGAAGATCGCGGCACGATTATTATTTTTGGTGATGGCGCTGGCGCTGTACTGTTAGGTCAGTCAGAAGAGCAGGGCATCATCTCCACGCACTTGCATGCTGACGGGAGCTACGGCGAATTGCTGACGCTGCCAAATGCCGATCGCGTGAACCCAGATAACTCCATCTTCCTGACAATGGCAGGCAACGAAGTCTTCAAAGTGGCCGTGACCGAACTGGCGCACATTGTTGATGAGACGCTCGAAGCCAACAATCTGGATCGCTCGGCGCTCGACTGGCTGGTTCCGCATCAGGCGAACCTGCGTATTATTAGCGCCACGGCGAAAAAGCTGGGTATGTCGATGGATAACGTTGTGGTGACGCTCGATCGTCATGGCAACACTTCTGCGGCATCGGTACCTTGCGCATTTGATGAAGCGGTACGCGATGGACGAATTAAACGAGGCCAACTGGTCTTGCTTGAGGCCTTTGGTGGCGGTTTCACCTGGGGTTCTGCGCTGGTTCGTTTCTAATTAAGGATTAAAAATGACGCAATTTGCTTTCGTATTCCCAGGTCAGGGTTCTCAGGCGGTTGGGATGTTGTCTGGTTTAGCGGCAAACTACCCTATTATCGAAGAGACTTTCCGTGAAGCTTCTGATGCGCTGGGTTATGATCTTTGGACGTTGACGCAGCAAGGGCCAGCAGAAGAGCTGAACAAAACCTGGCAGACGCAACCTGCGCTGCTGACGGCTTCCGTTGCGCTGTGGCGTGTGTGGCAGCAACAGGGCGGTAAAGCACCAGTGCTGTTGGCGGGTCACAGTCTGGGAGAATATTCTGCGCTGGTTTGTGCGGGCGTCATTGCCTTTGCAGACGCTGTACGCCTGGTCGAAATGCGCGGTAAATTCATGCAGGAAGCGGTGCCGGAAGGTACAGGTGCGATGTCTGCTATTATCGGTCTGGACGATGCTTCGATTGCGAAAGCGTGTGAAGATTCGGCAGAAGGCCAGGTGGTTTCTCCGGTCAACTTTAACTCTCCAGGCCAGGTGGTTATCGCGGGCAACAAAGAAGCCGTTGAACGTGCTGGTGCAGCGTGTAAAGCCGCTGGCGCCAAACGTGCGCTGCCGCTGCCTGTCAGTGTACCGTCCCACTGTGCGTTGATGAAACCCGCAGCAGAGAAGCTGGCCGTTGAGCTACAAAAAATGACTTTCAGCACGCCAACGATTCCTGTAGTGAATAACGTTGACGTGAAATGTGAAACCGCGCCAGAAGCCATTCGTGACGCGCTGGTTCGCCAGCTTTATAGCCCAGTGCAATGGACCAAAACCGTTGAGTTTATGGCCTCGCAGGGCGTTGAGCATCTTTATGAAGCCGGCCCAGGAAAAGTGCTGACCGGTCTGACGAAGCGTATTGTTGACACCCTGACAGCATCGGCCATTAACGAGCCAGAAGCGCTGTCAGCGGCACTCTCGCAATAAAAGAGGAAAGCCATGAGTTTTGAAGGAAAAATCGCGCTGGTAACGGGTGCAAGCCGCGGTATCGGACGTGCAATCGCTGAAACACTTGTCGCGCGTGGCGCGAAAGTTGTCGGTACGGCAACCAGTGAAAGCGGTGCAAAAGCCATTAGCGAATATTTGGGTGAGAACGGCAAGGGTCTGGTGCTGAATGTGACCGATCCTGCATCTATCGAATCTGTTCTGCAAAATATTCGTGCAGAGTTTGGCGAAGTCGATATTTTGGTAAATAATGCCGGTATCACTCGCGACAACCTGCTGATGCGAATGAAAGATGAAGAGTGGGACGATATTATCGAAACCAACCTGTCATCTGTATTCCGTCTGTCAAAAGCGGTAATGCGAGCTATGATGAAAAAGCGTCATGGTCGTATTATCACTATTGGTTCCGTGGTTGGTACCATGGGAAATGCTGGTCAGGCAAACTACGCTGCGGCGAAAGCGGGTCTGATTGGTTTCAGTAAGTCGTTGGCGCGTGAAATCGCGTCTCGCGGCATTACTGTCAACGTTGTTGCTCCGGGCTTTATTGAAACGGACATGACACGTGCGCTGACTGAAGATCAGCGTGCGGGTACGCTGGCGGCTGTTCCTGCGGGCCGTCTTGGCGACCCTAAAGAGATCGCCAGTGCGGTTGCATTTTTAGCCTCTGACGAAGCGAGTTACATCACTGGTGAGACTCTCCACGTCAACGGCGGAATGTACATGGTTTAATCACGATCGAAAATATTTGCGTTATTAGGGTGAATGGCCTCAGAATAACGCAAAATCGTGGTACGATCTGCCGAGATTTAGTTGCAAATTTTTCAACATTTTATACACTACGAAAACCATCGCGAAAGCGAGTTTTGATAGGAAATTTAAGAGTATGAGCACTATCGAAGAACGCGTTAAGAAAATTATTGGCGAGCAGCTGGGCGTTAAGCAGGAAGAAGTTGTGAACTCCGCTTCCTTCGTTGAAGACCTGGGCGCAGATTCTCTTGACACCGTTGAGCTGGTAATGGCTCTGGAAGAAGAGTTTGACACTGAGATTCCAGACGAAGAAGCTGAGAAAATCACCACCGTTCAGGCTGCCATTGATTACATCAACGGTCACCAGGCGTAAGTGAACATCTCCAGGCGGTCATTCGACCGCCTGAGTTTTATCTTTTTCTTTTCACCCATCTCTTTTATTTATCCCTCCCTGGAGGACATACGTGTCTAAGCGTCGTGTAGTTGTGACCGGACTTGGCATGTTGTCTCCTGTCGGCAATACCGTAGAGTCCACCTGGAAAGCTCTCCTTGCCGGTCAGAGCGGCATCAGCCTAATCGACCATTTCGATACTAGCGCCTATGCAACGAAATTTGCTGGCTTAGTAAAGGATTTTAACTGTGAAGATTTCATCTCGCGTAAAGAACAACGCAAGATGGATGCTTTCATTCAATATGGAATTGTCGCTGGCATTCAGGCCATGCAGGATTCTGGCCTTGAAATAACGGAAGAAAACGCAACCCGTATTGGTGCCGCTATTGGCTCCGGGATTGGCGGTCTTGGTCTAATCGAGGAAAACCATACCTCTTTGGTCAATGGTGGCCCACGTAAGATTAGCCCATTCTTCGTTCCGTCCACGATTGTTAACATGGTGGCGGGTCATTTGACCATCATGTTCGGCCTGCGTGGCCCAAGTATTTCTATCGCGACTGCCTGTACTTCTGGTGTGCATAACATCGGTCAGGCTGCGCGCATTATCGCTTATGGCGATGCGGATGCGATGGTTGCAGGTGGTGCTGAAAAAGCCAGTACCCCGCTGGGTGTAGGTGGTTTCGGTGCAGCGCGTGCGCTGTCTACCCGTAACGACAACCCTCAAGCAGCGAGCCGTCCGTGGGATAAAGACCGTGATGGTTTCGTTCTGGGTGACGGTGCTGGCATGATCGTGCTCGAAGAGTACGAACACGCGAAAAAACGCGGTGCGAAAATTTATGCTGAAATCATCGGTTTCGGCATGAGTAGCGATGCGTACCACATGACGTCTCCACCGGAAGATGGTGCGGGTGCCGCACTGGCGATGGTGAACGCTATCAGTGATGCGGGTATCGAGCCGGGCCAGATTGGCTACGTTAACGCCCACGGCACGTCGACCCCTGCAGGCGATAAAGCTGAAACTCAGGCCGTTAAGTCTGTATTTGGTGATGCTGCAAACCGCATTATGGTGAGCTCCACTAAATCCATGACCGGTCACCTGTTGGGTGCAGCGGGTGCAGTAGAATCAATCTACTCCATTCTGGCGCTACGCGATCAGGCTGTTCCGCCAACCATCAACCTGGATAATCCGGATGAAGGTTGCGATCTGGACTTCGTTCCACACGAGGCTCGTCAGGTCAGCGGTCTGGAATACACACTGTGTAACTCCTTTGGCTTCGGCGGTACTAACGGCTCTTTGATCTTTAAAAAGGTCTGAGTTGAACTGCGCGTCACGCTAGCTAAAAAGGTCCGCTTGTCGGGCCTTTTTTTATTCGGTTTTTTTCCCTTGTTCTGCATAATTCACCCTGCCAAACTATTTGGTCATGCAAAAGGAGCCACCATGTTCTTAATTAATGGCCATAAGCAGGACTCTCTTCCCGCAAACGACAGGGCAGTCCAGTTTGGCGATGGCTGCTTTACCACCGCGCGAATCATTGGCGGTGATGTGTGCTTGCTCGCCGCTCATCTTCAACGCTTGCAGATCGCATGTGAAACACTGCTGATTCCCTTTGTGCATTGGGTTGAACTCGAAAATGAAGTGCGTGCAATGGCATCGGGGAATCCACGCGGCGTACTAAAAGTGATTATTAGCCGTGGCAGCGGCGGGCGCGGATATAGCGGAGCCAGTTGCCAGCAGCCGACACGAATTCTCAGCGTTTCTGCCTATCCTTCGCATTATGACCGCTGGCAAACTGAAGGGATCTCTCTGGCACTTAGCCCTGTACGCCTGGGTCGGAACCCTATGCTTGCGGGGATAAAACATCTTAATCGGCTTGAGCAGGTTCTCATTCGTACTCATCTTGAGCAGTCAGAAGCGGACGAGGCGCTGGTTCTTGACAGCGAAGGGTTCATTACGGAATGCTGTGCGGCAAATTTATTGTGGCGACAGGGTAACGATGTCTTCACTCCTCGACTCGATCAGGCAGGCGTGAATGGCATCATGCGGCAGTTTTGTTTACAGCATCTGGCACACTCCGGTTTTCGCGTTGTCGAAACTACTGTGGGCGAGGAGGCGTTGTTGACAGCCGATGAGGTTGTCATTTGCAACGCGCTCATGCCCGTCGTACCGGTACGTGCATATGGTAAACACACCTGGTCATCGCGTGAGTTGTACTCGTTTTTAGCCCCACTGTGTGAGCAAACTGGATAGTCATGAAAAAAATGTTGCGCTTTGTCCTTCTCCTCATCGTTGCGCTGGGTATTGCCGGCGGGGTGGGAATGTGGAAGGTTCGTCAGATGGCGAACAGCAAAATCCTGATAAAAGAAGAAACAGTCTTCACGCTGAAAGCCGGCACTGGCCGTCTGGCATTGGGTGAACAGCTTTACAGCGATAAGGTGATTAACCGTCCACGCGTACTGCAATGGCTGCTGCGTGTTCAGCCAGAGCTTTCGCATTTTAAAGCCGGGACCTACCGCTTCACGCCAGGCATGACGGTACGTGAAATGCTGGAGCTGCTTGAAAGCGGCAAAGAGGCACAGTTCCCGCTGCGATTTGTGGAAGGGATGCGCTTAAGCGATTACCTGAAACAGCTTCGTGATGCACCTTATATTAAGCATACCCTGAAGGATGACAGCTATGCGACGGTCGCAGATGTCCTGAAGCTGGAGCATCCCGAATGGGTCGAAGGTTGGTTCTGGCCTGACACCTGGATGTATACCGCCGGTACGACGGACGTTGCCATTCTGAAACGCGCACACAAAAAAATGGTAGCCGCGGTTGATAGCGCCTGGGAAGGCCGTGCCGAGGGGCTGCCTTATAAAGATAAGAATCAGTTCGTTACTATGGCCTCTATTATCGAGAAGGAGACCGCTGTCGCGCATGAACGCGATCGGGTCGCATCAGTCTTTATTAACCGCCTGCGCATCGGCATGCGTTTACAAACTGACCCGACGGTTATTTACGGGATGGGTGAGAACTATGTCGGGAAGATCTCTCGTAAGGATCTCGAGACGCCAACAGCGTATAATACCTACGTGATTAACGGCTTGCCGCCGGGGCCTATTGCCACGCCGAGTCAGGCCTCGCTGGATGCCACCGCGCATCCGGCCAAGACACCGTATCTCTACTTTGTGGCCGATGGTAAAGGTGGGCACACCTTTAACACTAACCTTGCCAGCCACAATCGCTCTGTTCAGGACTATCTGAAAGCACTTAAGGAAAAAAATGCGCAGTAATTACATCGTCATTGAGGGGCTGGAAGGCGCCGGGAAAACCACGGCACGTAATGTTGTGGTCGACACGCTCAAAGAGCTGGGCATCACTGAGATGGTTTTCACCCGCGAACCGGGTGGTACTCAGTTGGCTGAAAAGCTAAGAAGCCTGGTGCTGGATATTAAATCCGTCGGCGACGAAGTGATTAATGACAAAGCAGAAGTGCTGATGTTTTATGCCGCACGTGTGCAACTGGTTGAAACCGTCATTAAACCTGCTTTGGCCGAGGGTAAATGGGTGATCGGCGATCGTCACGATTTATCGACCCAGGCCTATCAGGGCGGTGGACGGGGTATCGATCAGACGATGCTGGCAACGCTGCGTGATGCTGTACTGGGTAATTTCCGTCCTGACCTGACGCTCTATCTGGACGTCACGCCGGAGGTGGGCCTCAAACGCGCGCGCGCGCGCGGCGATCTTGATCGTATTGAGCAAGAGTCGATGGATTTCTTTAACCGCACCCGTGCGCGTTATCTGGAACTGGCCGCGACGGATAGCACTATCCGCACGGTTGATGCGACTCAGTCGCTCGAAGATGTTACCCGCTCTATTCGCGAAACCATCGCACAATGGTTGCAGGAGCAACAGGCATGAAATGGTACCCATGGTTGCGTCCGCACTTTGATCAGCTGATGAAAAGCTATCAGGCCGGTCGGGGGCATCATGCGTTACTTATTCAGGCGCTACCCGGAATGGGTGACGATGCGCTGATTTACGCCATGACGCGTTTTCTGATGTGTCAGCAGCCTGAAGGACATAAAAGCTGCGGGAAATGCCGCGGCTGCCAGCTGATGCAGGCTGGAACACATCCAGATTTCTACACGCTTGAGCCTGAGAAAGGGAAAAGCACCCTGGGTATTGATGCCGTTCGTGAGGTCAGTGAAAAACTGTATGAACACGCACGTCTAGGTGGGGCAAAGGTCGTGTGGTTAAACGATGCGGCGCTTCTGACCGAAGCCGCAGCCAATGCGCTATTAAAGACCCTTGAAGAGCCACCGGTTAATACCTGGTTTTTCATGTCCTGTCGTGAACCGGGCCGACTGCTTGCCACGCTACGCAGCCGTTGCCGGCTGCATCATCTTTCACCTCCACATGAATCCTGGTCGCTTACCTGGATTCAACGAGAAGTGACGGTGTCACAAGAAGAGGCGTTGACGGCATTACGCTTAAGCAGCGGGGCGCCGGTTGCCGCACTAGACCTGCTTCAACAGGGAAACTGGGCACAGAGAACTCAGCTTTGTGCTGCCCTGAGTCACACTCTGGATAGCGGTGACTGGCTCGGGTTACTGACCGCCCTTAATCATGATCAGGTGGGCATGCGTTTGCACTGGCTCGCCTCACTGCTGCTGGATGCACTCAAGCTCCAGCAGGGGGCAACACAGCTTAGCAATGCTGATGTGTGGACGCTGGTCAACACGCTGGCAAACCGTCTTTCAGGCGCAACGCTGCGCGCAATTCTTCACGATGTATGCCTCTGTCGCGAACAGCTTTTGACCGTTACCGGACTCAATCGAGAGCTATTACTGACCGACCAATTACTGCGTATCGAACATTACCTGCAACCAGGCGCAATACAGCCTGCTTCCCATCTCTGAGAGAGACATTATGTTTTTAGTCGACTCACACTGCCATCTTGATGGCCTGGATTATCAATCTCTGCACAAAGACGTGGACGATGTGCTGGCAAAGGCCGCCGCGCGCGATGTGAAGTTTTACCTGGCGGTAGCCACCACTTTACCGGGATACCGCTCGATGCGTGAGCTGGTGGGCGAGCGGGATAACGTGGTCTTTTCCTGCGGCGTGCATCCCTTGAATCAGGACGAAGAGTATAACGTCGACGATTTGCGTCTCATGGCCGCAGAGCAGGGCGTTGTGGCGATGGGTGAAACGGGGCTGGATTATTTTTACACGCCGGAAACGAAAACCCGTCAGCAAGCGTCTTTCCGTCATCATATCCGCATTGGACGCGAGCTGAATAAACCCGTCATCGTCCACACCCGCGACGCACGTGCCGATACGCTGGCTATCCTCGAGGAAGAAAAGGTGACGGATTGTGGTGGCGTACTACACTGTTTTACAGAAGACAGAGAAACGGCGGGTAAGCTACTTGATATGGGCTTTTATATCTCGTTTTCGGGGATCGTGACGTTCCGTAATGCCGAGCAGCTTCGTGAAGCGGCGCGTTATGTTCCTCTCGATCGTATGCTGGTGGAAACCGATTCTCCGTATCTGGCACCGGTGCCGCATCGCGGTAAAGAAAACCAGCCGGCCATGACGAGAGATGTGGCTGAGTATATGGCCGTACTCAAAGGTGTCAGCCTCGAAGAGCTGGCGCGCGCCACCACTGAAAACTTCGCCAGTCTTTTCCACATCGACCCCGCCCGCCTGCAATCTGTCTGATTCACCTGTTTTTTTTAGGCTCGTAATTAATAGTTAAAGCGAGTAAAGTTCACCGCCTTATTTGGGGCGGTGACGGTGGATTTAGACACATCCAGACATGCTTTTTGTAAATAACTGAAAGTTTTTCGACCGCCTGAAGCTGAAACGTGATAGCCGTCAAACAAAGTCACAGGGAATTATTTTACCCTGTGTAATAAATAAAGAGCGCTTAGATGCTCTGTCCACGGCGCGGTTCTCCCCCCGTGCCAATGCGTGAAAGCGTAAAAAAAAGCACAAATACTCAGGAGCACTCTCAATATGTTTAAGAATGCATTTGCTAACCTGCAAAAGGTCGGTAAATCGCTGATGCTGCCAGTATCCGTACTGCCTATCGCAGGTATCCTGCTGGGCGTCGGTTCTGCTAATTTCAGCTGGCTACCAGCCGTAGTTTCACACGTGATGGCCGAAGCAGGCGGTTCTGTTTTTGCTAACATGCCGCTGATTTTTGCCATCGGTGTGGCTCTGGGCTTTACCAATAACGACGGCGTATCTGCGTTGGCGTCTGTGGTTGCTTACGGCATCATGGTGAAAACCATGGCTGTGGTCGCGCCACTGGTGCTGCATTTACCGGCTGAAGAAATCGCGGCGAAACACCTGGCTGATACCGGTGTTCTGG
>JALCNW010000013.1 GCA_022649305.1 Enterobacter sp. | reverse complement strand
AACCTCAAACCACGCGGACTGGCCGTCAATAATATTCGGGCTCTCCTCGGGGTTGGTCAGCGTGGTAAACAGCGCCGGAAGCAGGCCGTCGCCAGTGAAAATTCTCAGCTGGAGTAAACCATCGTTAATCAATGCCTCGGGACAAAGCTGCTGACCACCCCCCGCCTGACGACCGTTGCCGATCCCAATCACCAGAGCATCACCTTGCCAGTGAAAACCTTCACCGTTGATTTCGCAGCGGTCAGGTTTGAGCGTATCCATGCGCATCAACCCGTGAATCAAATACGACACACCGCCCAGCGCAGCCTTTAGTTTTTCCGGTGTTTCGCTGGTGATACGCGTCCCAAAGCCACCCGTCGCCATATTGATAAAGCAGGTTTTTTCATTCACCTGCGCAATATCCACAGCGGTGGCCTTGCCGACGATGGCGAGCTGGAGCGCCTTATCGAGGCTTTCCGGGATCCCGGCGCTGGTAGCGAAGTCATTGGCGGTACCAAGCGGTAAAATGCCCATCACCGGGCGCTTTTCAGGATCCAGATTGATAAGTGCAGTGGCAATTTCATTGATCGTGCCGTCACCCCCGCCAGAAATCACGGTCTCGACGCCCAGCCGACAGGCCTCATCAATGTAACGTGTGGCGTCGCCTTTTTCCCAGGTGACGCGAACGTGGATATTCACCCCTTCGTCACGCAGGTCGGTAATCGCCTGGCGCAATAGATCGTTGCCAGCACTTTTGCCGTTGAGGATCAGTAAACTATCTGGATATGTTGCCATCCACGGTGCTCCCTATTTTAGCTCTACCAAGAGTGTATCTCAGGGAAGGAAAAAGCGGGTAAGAACTGGATGAAAGGGACGAAATTAAGGTGCATTGCGCTTGAGGGCTGATTCAAATCAAATAACGCTGATGGCCGGACGTCATCTCTTTTTTGCTTACGCCGCTTTAGCTGTAGCCGATAGCATCAGGCTATCAACCACTGCTGGATGCTGACTGAGAGAAAAACCTGCATTCATGTACTTTTTAGATTTGTGATGTTGATTACGTGATTGATGGGTATGTGCTGTGAGTTCAACTGATGGACGCAACACGTCTGCTTCTTGCCAGGAGCGGACTTTTTGGTAGTTGTCAGTAGGAAAATATTTCAGGAGAATGAGGCTGACTTTAGGTATTGCCATTGTTTATGAAGTCATAAACTGTTGAATCTGGCTCCAACAGGGTTTACCGACTCCCTAAAGAAAGGATGCAGGAAATCGAGCTATGCGTACTCATCAACTGAATAAGTCCCGTAAATTGTATCGCAGCGTCAACACGACTACGCGGCATCATTCTAATAATCAGGGTGCTGATTATCGCTGGGAACGTAATCGTAAAAAAGTCGGCGATGAGCTACTGGCAAAGCGCGAGACAATGCATGGCCGGCAGAAGCGTGGCCGGGATTATACGCCATTGTTTTACTTTCTGATCAAACATATTGGCAAACCGTGGGATGAAATATTCAGCGAAGTATGTGGACGTCTTGATACCAACGAGCCTGTTTTCTGGTTGGTGGCGCTACATGAGCATCAGCGAAGGGATTTAGTCTGCATTGGTGAAAGCAGCTTTTATCCTGGTCTGTTTATTGATGAGAATGGGATTCTGCAACAGGTAAATCCTTTGATTTCGGGGAAGGATGTTACGGTGACTTGCCGCTGCTGCACACACACTTATATTGGTGAGCCTGTACCCTGGATGGATTGAGTCTCCACATCCCTGTCCGACCACGGGGGCGTCCGCCATCAGGTGAGAGTGTGATGGCAAACTTCCGTAACTCGCAGCCCGATAATGACACCATCTTTAGCTCCGTGCCAAACGCACACCACAAACATCATGGTGTATGAATCAACGGGGGAGCAGGGCGAAGGTCGTCTGTTTATTGTTCTTTTCGTTCGACTTTGCAAAGATGTATCGCACACGATTCCAGACCTGTCACATAATCAGGAAGAGGTTCTGCTTTGAGGATTCCTATATGACCGCCTTTCATCAACTTACCGCCACCAGTCTGGACGGCAAGACTATCTCGATGGTCGACTACGCTGGTAAGGTGGTGCTGGTCGTGAATACTGCCAGCCATTGTGGCTTCACACCTCAATACGGTGGCCTTGAGGCGCTTTACAAGAAATACGCTGCCCAGGGGTTGGTGGTGCTTGGTTTCCCCTGCAACCAGTTTGGTAAACAAGAACCCGGCGGTGCCGATGACATCGCGCAGACCTGCCACATTAATTACGGTGTCAGCTTCCCGATGTTCGAAAAAGTAGAGGTCAACGGAACCGCAGCACACCCGGTGTTTCGTTATCTAAAAAACGAATTACCCGGCGTGCTGGGTGGGCGGATCAAGTGGAACTTCACTAAATTCCTGATTGGACGCGACGGTAAACCGCTTAAGCGTTTTGCCCCGATCACTGCGCCGGAGAAAATGGAAGCCGCTATCCTTGCCGCACTTGAAATTTAAGTGTTCGGTGATGTGCACTATTCAATTGTTGAGCGCTTCCGACAACGCTAAAAGGGGTGAAAATAAAGTCACCCTTATTTTTTGGCTTCACCCGCTTTCCGGCGGATTTCAATCATTCTGATATACATATCCCGAAGCTCTTTATCCTGTTTGATAACCATTTCCCTGGGCAAGGATGTCCGCTCGTTATTCCATTCATCTACGATATTGCCGCACGCTTTGTAAGCATCATTAACAATGTCTACCGCAGGGATCGTTGTGTTTATATACGGAATCGTATGCTTGTTCAGGCATACGGCGATTGGTGGGCCATAATCATGCTCTTCAGCATGGAGGGGAAAAGCAAAAAGTAATGCAAACAGTGTTAAAAACCTCAATTTCATTTTCCCTGCTGTTCGGTGTACCGAGAGATTATGTCCAGATTCTTTGTATAAGATAAACAGTGTAGGGATGTGGCCTGAAACTGATTTGCTTAAAGCAAAAAAATAAGCCTGCGTAAGGGAGATTACGCAGGCTAAGGAGGTGGTTCCTGGTACAGCTAGCATTTATGGGTTATGTTTTTCAGCGCTGGGGATAATACCCTTATTGAACGAAGCGGTATGTGATCCGATTCTAAGAATCTTCCGAACGTAAAAAATAACCCTGCTGAACTATTTGTTATGCGGATTACGGGTGCTTTCGCCCTCGAAGTTACGCATCAACAACGCATACTCCAGTTCCACTTCTTCCGGGACCGGCAGCCAGACAACGTGTCCATCGCCCGGTGCGACGGTGATGGCTTCGCCTTTACCGTTTTCCAGATGCTCCAGACGGAAGTTGATATTGCCCTGCGGGGTCATCAACTCCAGGCTATCGCCTTTCGTGAATTTGTTTTTTACCGCGACGGCGGCCAAAGGACCTTTACGCGCGCCGGTAAAATCACCGACAAATTGCTGACGCTCGGACACGGAATAGCCGTGTTCGTAGTTCTGGTAATCGTCGTGCGTATGACGACGCAGGAAGCCTTCGGTATAGCCGCGATGCGCCAGGCCTTCCAGCGTTTCGAGCAGGCTGGTGTCGAACGGTTTACCCGCTGCGGCATCGTCGATGGCTTTGCGATACACCTGCGCGGTGCGCGCGCAGTAGTAATAGGATTTGGTACGGCCTTCGATTTTCAGGGAGTGTACGCCCATCTGGGTCAGACGTTCAACGTGGGCAATCGCGCGCAAATCTTTGGAGTTCATGATGTAGGTGCCGTGTTCGTCTTCGAAGGCGGTCATGTACTCGCCTGGACGCTTAGCTTCTTCAATCATAAACACGCTGTCGGTCGGTGCGCCCACGCCCAGCGTCGGTTCAACGTTTTTCACCGGAATCGGTTCATGCTGATGCACGATATTGCCAACGTCGTCTTCTTTACCTTCCTGAACGTTGTATTCCCAGCGGCAGGCGTTGGTGCAGGTGCCCTGGTTCGGGTCACGCTTGTTGATGTAGCCGGACAGCAGGCAGCGGCCGGAATAGGCCATACACAGCGCGCCGTGAACGAAGATTTCAATCTCCATTTCCGGCACCTGAGTGCGGATCTCTTCGATCTCTTCAAGCGACAGTTCGCGCGACAGAATCACGCGGGTCAGCCCCATTTGCTTCCAGAATTTCACCGTCGCCCAGTTAACGGCGTTAGCCTGAACAGAGAGGTGAATGTCCATCTCCGGGAAGTTCTCCCGAACCAGCATGATTAAACCCGGATCCGACATAATCAGCGCATCAGGACCCATTTCCACTACCGGCTTCAGATCGCGAATAAACGTTTTCAGCTTGGCGTTGTGCGGCGCGATGTTTACCACCACGTAGAATTTCTTACCCAGAGCATGCGCTTCGTTGATGCCGAGCTGTAAATTCTCGTGGTTGAATTCGTTATTGCGCACGCGCAGCGAGTAGCGCGGCTGGCCCGCATATACCGCATCGGCACCATAGGCGAAAGCGTAACGCATATTCTGCAGCGTTCCCGCCGGGGAAAGGAGTTCAGGTTTAAACATGTTTGTTCTCATTCTGATGACAGGTCAGATCCGCGTACACCAGGTGCAGCGGCAGGGGAGATCCCTTACTTTAAGGGCGGGGATTGTAGCGCTGCAAAAGGGATAGGTAAAGTGATTGCGCCGGGTGGCGGCTTTGCCTAACCCGGCCTACGGGGATGTGTTGTTTTGTAGGCCCGACAAACGGTCACACAATCCTGCACGCATCTGCTTCCCATCGATACCCCACGCCATACACAGCGCGAATAAAAGACTGATCGGCATCAAGCGCTTCCAGCTTGCGGCGCAGGTTTTTGATGTGGCTGTCGATGGTGCGGTCGGTGACTACGCGATAATCATCATAAAGATGGTTCAGCAGATGTTCGCGGGAGAACACTTTTCCGGGCTCTTGTGACAGCGTTTTTAACAGACGAAACTCCGCAGGGGTGAGATCCAATATTTTGCTGCGCCAGCTCGCCTGGAAGCGGCTTTCGTCAACAATCAGCGGGCTTTCGGCGTCGAGCATCTGGAGTTCACGCTGCGGCTTGCAGCGGCGCAAAATCGTCTTCACGCGGGCCACCACCTCGCGCGGGCTGTAAGGTTTGCAGATGTAATCATCTGCGCCAATTTCCAGTCCCAGCAGACGATCGATCTCTTCGATTTTGGCAGTGACCATGACAATCGGCACTTCGGAGAAGCGGCGGATCTCTCGGCACAGGGTCAGGCCGTCGGTACCTGGCAGCATCAGATCCATCAGAATAAGATGGGGCGGCGTCTGGCGCACGTAAGGTAAAACCAGGTCGCCGTGGCTGATAAGCGACGGCGCATAGCTCGCCGCTCGCAGATAGTCGATTAATAACTGCCCAAGCTTAGGCTCGTCCTCCACGATTAAGATACGTGGCGTGTTTTCGTCAATGGGTAACTCAGTCATACTTCTCTCGATAAATCGCGTTCCAGCGGTAGCTCTACTGTAATGCTAACCCCGCCAAAAGGCGAATGGGCGGCGCGGATGGTGCCGCCGTGCGCTTCAACAATGTTCAGGCAAATCGCCAACCCTAAACCCGATCCCCCGCTGGCGCGGTTGCGTGAGCCTTCGGTACGGTAAAAGCGCTCGAACAGTTTTTCCAGTTGGGCGTCCTGTACACCCGGCGCGGTGTCGGCAAACGTCAGGGCAAAACGGCCATCTTCCAGCCTGCCGGAAATACGCAGCGCGCCGCCACCGTCGGTATAGCGCAGGCTGTTTTCCAGCAAATTATTGAACAGCTGCATGAGTCGGTCCGGATCGCCAAAGACCACGGCGCTGTCCGGCAACGACAGTTCGATTGTCAGATTGCGGCTGGCGAAGCGTTCGCGAAACGCGCCACTAATCACTTCCAGAATGTTAATAACGTCCACTGGCGATTTTTGGTAGGCCAGCGCGCCCTCGTCGGACATCGAAAGCTGGTGCAGGTCGTTTACCAGTTTGGTGAGTGTACCGACTTCCGCCTGCAACGAGGCAACCGACTCAGGCGTAAACTGCCGCACGCCATCCTGAATCGCCTCCAGCTCACCGCGTAATACCGCCAGAGGCGTGCGCAGTTCATGTGAAATATCGGCCATAAAGTCGCGGCGCATTTGCTGATTTTTTTCCAGCGTGCTGGCGAGCTGGTTAAAGTCCTGCGCAAGCTTGCCGAGCTCATCCTGGCTGCGGGTGTCTACCCGGGTGGAGAAATCGCCCGCCGCCAGCTTGTGCGTCCCTTCCACCAGCCGCTTGACCGGAGCCAGCAGGCCGCGCGCCAGCGGGAAGGTGGCCAGTGCCGCGAGCAGCGTCGAGAGCGCGACAATCAGCCAGCTGGTACGCCGCTGCTGGCGGTCAAAATTAATGTCGGTATTGCGCGTCAGGCGCTCCACGGGAGAGGCTATGACCCAGCCGACCGCCGCGCCGTTCGCGGTAATGGTGCGTCGCATGCCGTCGTGAGGAATCGGCGCGCGCGGGCCAACCAGCACGTGCTTATCCTGATCGACAACCCAAAACTGGGTGCGCCAGCCGTGCGGCGGCATGCCGGGGCCGGGGCGATCATCGTCATTGTCATGCTCCAGCGAGCGCAGGATCTGGAACACAAAGCGGTCGTTATTGCGTAAAAAGCGCCAGTTGCCGTGGAGGGAGTACTGTTCGCTTAGCGCGTCGCTGAGCAGTTGCAAACGCTGTTCGTTGCCGCGCTTAATGTAGTCGATAAAACCGCGCTCAAAGCTAAGCCGCACCCCCCAGTGCATGGTGATCAGCAGGACGATGCAGGTGGCGAAAATCGCCAAAAAAAGCTTGCCGGTAATGCCGGGACGCCAGAATTTCATCGTTCACTCCTTTTGCGTCGGCTGATGACGACGTTCTTGCTGGTATCATCCGGGACCCGGGCGAAAATAATGGCTGGCAGGGCGATAATCACCGCCATGCTGAGGTAGGTATACAGGAACATCTGATGGGCAACGGCAGTGTCGGCGCTCAGATGATGCTGGCCGTACATTCCCAGCAGCAGGCCTGCGACGGTGACGCCAACGCTCATGGAAAGCTGCATAATCATCGACAGAAGGCTGTTGCCGCTGCTCGCGAATTCATCGGGCAAATCTTTTAGGGTCAGGGTGTTCATCGAGGAGAAGCGCGTTGCGTTAATCACGCCCTGGAAGAACAGCACCACCGGCAACGCGTAGTACCAGCCCATCAGCGCCACGGCCATAAACAGCAGGCTGATGAGTGCCAGTCCCAGCGTTGTCGTCACCAGCACCCGGCGATAGCCAAAATGGTTGACCACCTGAACCACGATGCGCTTCATGCCCATGCTGCCGAGCACCATTGGGATCATCATCAGACCAGCGTGGAAGGGCGAAAACCCGAGGCCAATTTGCAGGAATACGGGGGTCATAAATGGCAACATGCCGCTGCCGAGGCGTCCGGCAAAGCTGCCAAACAGACCGAGCCTGAAGGTCGCGTTCTGAAATAGCGACAGGCTGAACAGCGCGCGGTCATTGTCGCGGGCGTGCCATAAATACCAGAGGATCGAGACCACGCCGATAATGACCAGCAGGCTCAGCGTCAGCGTGGAAATCCCCAACCCTTTTTGCCCGTCGAGTGCCAGCGTCAGCGTGGCCATCCCGGCCGCCAACAGCACAAAACCGAAGAGATCAAAGCGTCGGGTCTGCATTTTGTAGTTCGGCATCAGCCATAGCGTGGCAATCGCGCCGACGATGCCCACCGGCAGGTTTATCAAGAATATCCAGTGCCAGGAGGCGTACTCCACTAAAACACCGCCCAGCGCCGGGCCAAGCAGCGGCCCCACCTGTCCGGGCAACGTGACGAAGGTCATCGCCGCCATATACTGCTCGCGCGGGACGATTTTCATCACCGTTAGCCGCCCGACTGGCACCATCATCGCGCCACCAACGCCCTGCAACACGCGTGCCATCACCAGCTCATTCAGCGTATTGGCCTGCGCGCAAAACAGCGATCCCGCCGTGAACAGCACAATGGCGGTGAAAAAGATATTCCGCACACCAATTTTGTCTGCCATCCAGCCGCTGGCGGGCAGCATCACGGCGACCGTCAGCACGTAGGAGACTATCACCATGTGCATATGCAGCGGGCTTTCGCCCAGGCTTTTTGCCATGGAGGGGAGGGCGGTGTTCACAATAGTGGTGTCCAGCGACTGCATAAAGAAGCCGAAGGCGACAATCCACAATTGCCAGCGCACGTTATTGGGAAGATCGGTCATTTAGTCTGTCACCGTCGTTCTGTTTTTTCGCGAAAAACGCACCCGCAAACGGTCAAAGAACAGATAGACCACTGGCGTGGTGTACAGCGTTAACAGCTGGCTCATCGCCAGCCCGCCGACAATGGTAATGCCCAGCGGCTGGCGCAGTTCAGAACCATCGCCGCCAGAAATCACCAGCGGCAGTGCGCCAAACAGCGCCGCCAGCGTGGTCATCATGATCGGGCGAAAACGCAGCAGGCAGGCCTGGAAGATGGCTTCCTGTGGCGTCATATTTCCGTTGCGCTGCGCGTCGAGGGCGAAATCGACCATCATGATCGCGTTTTTCTTCACGATGCCGATAAGCAGCATAATCCCGATAAGCGCGATCAGGCTAAACGGCGCATCAAAGAGCTCTAGCGCCAGCAGTGCGCCGACGCCTGCCGACGGTAGCGTCGAGAGGATCGTCAGCGGATGGACGTAACTTTCGTACAGAATGCCGAGCACGATATAGACCGTGGCAATGGCCGCCAGAATCAACATCACCTGCGAGTTCATCGTATCCTGGAACACCTGCGCGGTACCGGCAAAGCTGCCGCGCACGGTGGACGGTACGCCGAGCTGAGTCATGGTGCGAGTGATCGCCTCACTGGCCTCCGACAGTGACTTGCCCGTCGGCAGGTTAAACGAAATCGTAGAGGCTGCCGATAGCCCCTGATGGTTCACCGACAGCGGCGCGTTGGCGGGTTGCCAACTGGCGAAGTAGGAAAGTGGAATCGATTTGCCGTCATCATTGATAACGTACATTTTATCCAGGGCGCTGATGTCCTGCGTATAGCGCGGGTCGACCTCCATCACCACCTTATACTGGTTCATCGGCTGGTAAATGGTGGAAATTTGCCGCTGGCCGAAGGCGTTGTTCAGCAGGCTGTTCGCCGCTTCGACGTTAATACCCAGCCGCGACATGGTGTCACGATCGTAGGTCAGGTTCATTTCCGCGCCGTTATCCTGCTGGTCAGAGTTCACGTCTGCCAGTTCCGGCAGGGCCGCCAGCGCTTTGCGGATTTTCGGCTCCCATTCGCGCAGCGCCGTCAGGTCGTCCGACAGCAACGTGTACTGATAGCTGGCGTTCGACTGACGCCCGCCGACGCGGATATCCTGAACGGCCATCAAAAACAGATTCGCCCCCGGCTCTTTGGCGAGCTTGCCACGCAGGCGGTCAATGACCTGCTGCGCGGTTTCATCACGTTCACTGCGGGCTTTCAGGGTGATAAACATCATGCCGCTGTTGACGCGCGAGCCGCCGGTAAAACCGGTGACGTTATCCACAGCCGGATCTTCGCGAATAATCTTCATGAAATCTTGTAATTTTATGCGCATCGCCTGGAACGAAATGCTCTGATCGGCCTGAATGCCGCCCATCAGCACGCCGGTATCCTGCTCCGGAAAGAACGTTTTCGGGATGGTGATGTACATCCAGACGTTCAGCACGATGGTGCCGATCAGCACCAGCCCGACGATTCGGGTATGGTTCAGCACCCACTTCAACGATTTGCCGTAGCCTTCCTGCATCGCCATCAGCAGGCGTCCAAAGCCTTTTTTGCGCGGCTGCGAATGCGGTTTGCTGCGCTTGAGCATCCAGCCGCACATCATCGGCGTGAGCGTCAGGGAGATCACCAGCGAAATGCCGATAGCCACCGAGAGTGTGACGGCAAACTCGCGCAACAAGCGCCCGGGTAATCCGCCCATCAGCAGCAGCGGCAGGAAAACAGCCACCAGCGACAGGCTCATCGACAGCACCGTAAAGCCGACTTCGCGCGTGCCTTGTAACGACGCCTGAAGTGGCTTCATGCCCGCTTCCAGATGGCGCGAGATATTTTCCAGCACCACGATCGCGTCATCGACCACAAAGCCGGTGGCGATAGTCAGCGCCATCAACGACAGGTTGTTCAGGCTAAAATCGCAAAGATACATCGCGGCGAAGGTACCAATCAGCGAAACCGGCACCGCCACGGCGGGGATCAGCGTGGCGCGACCCGATCGCAGGAACAGGAACACCACCAGAATCACCAGCCCGACTGAAATCACCAGCGTTTGTTCCACCTCCTCCAGCGAGGCGCGGATAGTCGGGGAGCGATCCTGGGCGATTTGCAGATCGATAGCTGCCGGAATGGTCTCTTGTAGTTCCGGCAAACGTTCACGAATGCTGTTCACCGTCTGGATGATATTGGCTTCTGGCAGTTTGCGGATCATCAGCAGGATGGCCGGTTTGGCGTTGGTCATCCCGGCGTTACGCACGTCCTGTACAGAATCGGTGACGTTTGCCACATCGCTTAAACGCACCGCCGCGCCGTTGTTGTAGTGAATAATCAGCGGCTGATATTCGGCGGCGGTTTTCAGTTCGTCGTTGGTCTGGATCTGCCAGCGTCGGCTGCTGTCTTCAATGGCTCCCTGCGGTTTGCGCACGTTGGCATCGCTGATGGCGCTGCGCACGTCATCCAGCGAGACGCCCTGATTAAACAACGCCTGCGGGTTTAATCCCACACGCACGGCGGGCAGGGAGCTACCGCCCACATCCACGTCGCCCACGCCGTCGATTTGCGCGATGGTCTGCGCCAGTTGGGTCGAGGCAAAATCGTACAGCTCGCCCTGAGAATAGGTATCCGAGGTCAGCGTCAAAATCATGATCGGCGCATCGGATGGGTTGGCTTTACGATAGGTCGGTCGGCTCGGCATCCCGCTCGGCAGCAGGCTTTGTGCGGCGTTGATCGCTGCCTGCACGTCGCGCGCCGCGCCGTTAATGTCACGATTAAAATTGAATTCCAGAATAATACGCGTGCTGCCGAGCGAACTGCTGGAGGTCATTTCATTGACCCCCGCAATACGGCCCAGCGAACGCTCCAGCGGCGTCGCTACCGACGACGCCATCGTTTCTGGCGATGCGCCCGGCAGGGAGGCGCTAACCATAATCACCGGGAAATCCACCTGCGGCAGCGGGGCCACCGGCAACAGACGGAAGCCGAGCACGCCGCACAGGGTAATGGCGAGCGAAATCAAAATCGTCGCCACCGGGCGGTAGATGAAGAGGGCGAAAAACTTCACTTACGCCTCCTCTTCACGTTTCGGGAAGCGGGTTTTCATCTTCAGCGCCAGGCTGTCGAACAGCAGATAAATCACCGGGGTGGTAAACAGCGTCAGTACCTGGCTGACCAGCAGACCGCCGACCATGCCGATCCCCAGCGGACGCCGCAGTTCAGCACCCACACCGGTGCTGAGCATCAGCGGCAGCGCGCCCAGCAGGGCCGCCATAGTGGTCATCAGAATGGGGCGAAAACGCAGCAGGCAGGCCTGATAGATGGCCTCGCGCGGCGGCATACCCTGTTCGCGCTCGGCGGCCAGGGCGAAGTCGATCATCATGATGGCATTTTTCTTGACGATCCCGATCAGCAAAATGATGCCGATAATCGCAATCACGTCCAGCTCGCTTCCCGCCAGCCACAGCGCCAACAGCGCACCCACGCCTGCGGTCGGCAGGGTAGAGAGGATAGTGATCGGATGAATAAAGCTTTCATAGAGCACGCCGAGCACGATATACATCGCCACTACGGCCGCGACAATCAGCCAGATGGTGTTCCCCAGCGCGGCCTGGAAGGCCAGCGTGCTGCCCTGGAACTGAGTCTGGATTTCGGTAGGGAAATTAAGCGTTTTTTCGGCATTCAGAATCGCTTCTACCGCCTCGCCCAGCGAGTAATTGTCCGGGACGTTAAATGAGATGGTGGTCGATGGAAACTGATCCAGATGATTCACTGCCAGCGGCCTAAAGCGCTGCTCGACGGTGGCGATTGCGCTTAACGGTACGATGCCGCCGTCTTTACCGGTCAGGCGCACTGAATCTAACGCGGCCAGGCCTGGCGTTTGTGCAGTGTCGTGCTCAAGCACCACGCGATACTGGTTAGCCTGGGTATAAATGGTGGAGATCAGACGCTGACCGAAGGCGTTATACAGCGCGTTATCGACATCGGCCATGGTAATGCCCAGACGACTCGCGGTATCGCGGTTGACGTTGACGTAGGCGGCTAACCCTTTGTCCTGCCAGTCGCTGCTCACATCCGACAGTTGTGGCAGTGCCCTGAGCTTGTCTACCAGTTGAGGCACCCAGGTACTGAGCGCCTCCAGGCTGGTGGCCTGAAGCGTGAACTGATACTGGGTGCGGCTGACCGTAGTATCAATCGTCAAATCCTGCGTGGGCTGTAGGTATATCTCCACGCCTGGAATCTTTGCCGCCGCATTTTGTAGGCGTGCAATCACGGTATTCACGCGGTCGTCGCGATCGTCCAGCGGTTTTAGGTTGATTTGCAGACGCGCGCTGTTGAGCGACGGATTCGTGCCATCCACGCCAACGAATGAGGTCAGGCTTTCGACCGCCGGATCTTTCATGATCGCTTCCGACACCGCTTGCTGGCGTTGGGCCATGCTGGCAAAGGACACCGACTGCGGTGCCTGAAGCGTGCCCTGAATGATGCCGTTATCCTGAATCGGGAAGAAGCCTTTTGGGATAAAAATCCACAGCATCACGCTGAGTGCCAGGGTTCCCAGCGCCACGCTCAGGGTTGCCCACGGATGATTCAGTACTTTTGCCAGCATGCGGCCATAGGCGGCGATAATGCGTTCAAACATACGCTCAGACGCGCGGGAAAAACGGTTTTGCTTGCGCAGGGATTCCACGCTCAGCATGCGCGCGCACATCATCGGCGTCAGCGTCAGGGAGACGACGGCGGAAATCAGTATGGCGACCGCCAGCGTCACCGCAAATTCGCGGAACAGGCGGCCAACAATATCGCCCATAAACAGCAGGGGGATCAGTACCGCAATCAGCGAGAAAGTCAGTGAGATAATGGTAAAACCGATTTCGCCTGCCCCTTTCAGCGCAGCAGCCAAAGGCTTTTCGCCTTTTTCGATATAGCGCGAGATGTTTTCGATAACGACGATAGCGTCATCCACCACAAAACCGGTGGCGATGGTCAGCGCCATCAGCGTCAGGTTGTTGATCGAGAAATCAAGGAACACCATAACGGCGAAGGTCCCGACCAACGACAGCGGTACGGCGACGGCGGGAATAATGGTTGCCGGGACGTTGCGCAGAAAGACGTAAATAATCATCACCACCAGCGCTATCGCCAGCATCAGTTCAAACTGCGTGTCGCTGACGGAGGCGCGGATGTTGGTGGTGCGGTCAGAAAGCACCTTCACGCTGACCGATTTTGGCAGACTTTCGATCAGCTGCGGGAGCATGGCTCGAATGCTGTCGGCGGTGTCGATAATGTTCGCGCCCGGCTGACGCTGGACGTTCATCACGATCGCTCGTTCATTATTGGCCCACGCGCCAAGCCAGCTATTTTCGGCCCCTTGCTCAACCGTGGCAATATCGCCCAGACGAATGGGCGCACCGTTTTGATAGGCGACAATCAGCTGGCGATATTCATCAGCGGACTGCATTTGATCGTTGGCAGAGAGCGTCACCGCACGAGTAGGGCCATCAAGTGAACCTTTCGCCGAGTTCACGTTGGCGTTGGTGATGGCGCTACGGATGGTTTCGCTGGTCAGCCCCAGCGCGGCAATCGCCTGTGCGTTGAGCTTTACACGTACGGCAGGGCGCTGGCCGCCGGAAAGCGTGACCAGACCCACACCAGACACCTGAGAAATTTTCTGCGCCACGCGTGTTTCGACCATGTCCTCAACCTGCGTCATTGGCATCGCGGTTGAGGTAACGGCAAGCGTCATGATCGGCGGATCCGCAGGGTTCACCTTGCTGTATACCGGTGGATTCGGCAGATCGGATGGCAGCAGGTTGGTGGCGGCGTTAATCGCAGCCTGTACTTCCTGCTCGGCAACGTCCAGCGGCAGCGTGAGCTGGAACTGGAGCGTAACCACCGAGGCGCCGCCGGAGCTTTGCGAGGACATCTGCTTTAAGCCTGACATCTGGCCGAACTGGCGATCCAGCGGGGCGGTGATGGCGGACGTCACCACATCCGGGCTGGCGCCGGGATAGAGCGTGATGACCTGTATCGTCGGGTAGTCCACTTCGGGCAGGGCGGAAACGGGCAGAAAGCGGTAGCCAATAATCCCCGCCAGCAGAATGGCGACCATCAGCAGCGTGGTGGCAACGGGGCGCATAATAAACAGGCGTGATGGCCCACCCGTTGAACTCGGCGGTAACACCTGCATCAGTAATGCGCTCCCTGTTTCGCCTGCTCGCGTTTCGCCGGTTTCTCAACGGCTGCGGTCGTCTCGCTGTGCGCTTCCACTACTTCGACTTTCGCGCCTTCGGTCAAACGGTCGATCCCGTCGGTCACTACACGATCTCCCGCAGAAAGCCCCGCGCTGATAACCACCGTTTGGCTGTCCTGAATCCCCGGTTTCACCAGATGTTTGCTGACCTTGTTATCGCTGTTCAGCACCCAGACAAAGTTGCCTTCGTTGCCCATTTGCAGTGCGGCCGTAGGGATGACGACGGCGTTTTCCTGCGTGGCGACCAGCATGCGGGCGTTGACGAATTGATTCGGGAACAGGGCATCGTCCTGATTAGAAAAGCGTGCTTTCAGTTTGATGGTACCGGTGGTGGCATCAATCTGGTTATCCAGACTCAGCAGGGTGCCATCGCTCAGTTTCGATTTATTGGCGCGATCCCAGGCTTCTACGGCCAGCGTCTGCCCGGCTTTTTGCGCCTGCACGACGGTGGCGATATTGCTTTCGGGTAGTGTGAATACGAGATCGATAGGATGCGTTTGGGTAAGGACCACGATGCCGGTGGTATCGCCACTCGAAATTTGGTTGCCAATATCAACCTGCTTCAGGCCCACGCGCCCGTCAATCGGAGCGGTGATGCGGCTCCAGTCGAGCTGAAGCTGTGCGCTGGCCACGGCGGCTTCGTCAGCCTTGAGCGTGCCTTGCGCCTCACTCACCAGCGATTGTTGAGTATCCAGCTCCTGGCGCGATACCAGATTGGTCTTCACCAGTTGCTGATAGCGAGTTAAATCGCGCCGGGCGTTGGCAAGTGTGGCGTTATCTTTTGCGAGTTGGCCCTGTGCCTGAGCCAGCGCCACTTTGAACTGACTCGGGTCGATCTCCGCCAGCAGATCGCCGGCTTTGACCTGCTGGCCTTCCTGGAAGTGAATGGCCAGCAACTGCCCATCGACGCGGCTGCGCACGGTGACGGTGTTTGCAGCGGTTATGGTGCCTAATCCAGAGAGATAACGAGGAACGGATTTGCTAACCGCCGTAGCGGCCTGCACCGGAGCCAGCGGGCCACTGCGCATACCCTGGCGTCCACCGCCGCCAGGGCGTTGCTGCTGTGTAGCGGTCTCAGTGGGTGACGCGTGGCTGTGCCAGTACCAGGCGGCGGCAAGAGCCACCACAATGACACCAGCGGCGATTGCCCAGCGGGATTTGTGACTACCTTTCATCGTTATACGTTCTCATCCTGAACATTTCGGGGAATGATACTAGTTTAGTCAGCTAACACGGCAGAAAAATGGAGGAAATAAGGAAGACTGTCTGGAATTGTCTGATAGAGAGGCGTGTGTTTCGCGAGGTGGCGGCTGTGAACTGCGCCCAAAATACTGGAAACGTACACCGGGTAAGCGAAGCGCCACCCGGCGCTACCACATTAGCTAAACATCACCTTCGCCCAGCGCGCCAGGCCTGCTGTAACGGAACCGAAGTCATCGCCACCGGCAATGGGAATACCCGGCAACTGTTCTGCCAGCGCCTTTTTGATCAGCGGTGAGCGGGCGCTACCGCCGGTCAGATAAATCACGTCCGGCTTCTCTTTGCCGTTTTCCAGCGCCAGTTGAACCTGCTCCAGAATACGCTGTAGTGGCTGGGTTAATGCGGTTTCAAGCCCGTGCTGAGAAATGGCGGTAGCCAGTTCGTCGCTGATAAACGGCAGCGTCACGGCGTGCTCAACGACGTCGGAAAGCGCAATTTTGCTCTCTTCTGCGCTACGGACCACGCGATAACTCAGGCGTTGACGCCAGACCTTATGCAGCAGCGCGACTTTGTCGCCATCCTGGGCATCGCGTACCAGATCGTTCAGGAAACGGCCATTCGCGGTGCTGTAGAAGTCGCTCTGTGCTGGCACGTCGTTGATGGCGACGGCGTTCCACCACGGCAGGATAGGCAGGGCGGTGCCTTTCTCGGTTTGACCACCCATACCGAGCAGCGGCATCAGGCTCTTGAAAGCCAGCGCGATGTCCAGATCGTTACCGCCGACGCGACAGCCGCTGTGGCCCAGCAGGCTATTTTCGCGATCGCGCCGCTGGTGCCATTGTGGACCCATCAGCAGCAGCGAGCAGTCCGTAGTACCCCCGCCAATATCCACCACCAGCACGCGTTTTTCTTCGCGCAGCGTGGCTTCAAAATCCAGACCAGCAGCAACGGGTTCATACTGGAATACCACATCGCGGAAACCCGCGCGGTGCGCTGCACGCTCAAGAATACCTTGCGCCTGGTGGTTCGCATCATCACCGCCCAGACCCTGGAAGTTAATCGGGCGTCCTATTACCGCCTGGGTGATCGCCTCTGAAACCTGCGTCTGCGCCTGATTGCGGATATGCAGCATCATGGCGCACACCAAATCTTCAAACAACGCCACCTGCTGCGGCTTAAGCCCGCTGGCACCGAGGAAGGATTTTGGGGATTTAACGAAGTAAACCTCTTCAGGATCTTCGATGTATTGACCTAAAGAAGAGAGGCCGAACTGGACGCTGGAAGGCGTGACCTCGATATCTTCTTCACGGTTAAAATTGACCGCACGACGCAGCAGTGCCTGGGTTTCCCCAGCGCTAGCAGGTACCTGATGATGGCGATACAGCCACTCGCTCACGGCTTCACGCGTCGGGGCGCAAAGCATGGATGGCAACAGTGTGCTCTCTTTTTCCATTTTCAGCAGACGAGGCTGATCGTTATCCATTACTGCGACCGAGCAGTTTGCCGTACCGTAGTCAAAACCAATAAACACTGACGTAGTCCCCATGCCGTTGAGAAGGGGCGAGACTTTAGCGAAATGTTGTGTCGGCGACAACTGGAATATGAAAGCAAAGCAGCGCGTAGAAAGACGGTTTATGCTGAGGAGGGCAAAAAAAGGAGCAACCATGTACACCCTCCACTGGCAACCGCCGTATGACTGGCGCTGGATGTTTGAATTTCTTGGCGCACGTGCCGTCGCGGGCGTAGAAACCGTCACCGGGGAATATTATGAACGCAGCCTCGCCTGCAAGGGGCATCAGGGGCTGTTTCGCGTGACGCCCGATATCAACGACAGCACGTTGCGAGTGACGCTCAGCGAAGGGTTAATTCCCGTTGCGCAAGATTGTCTGACGCGGATTGCGCGTGTATTCGATCTCGCCTGCGACCCGCAGCAAATATCCGCAGCGTTGGGCGAGCTGGGAGCGGCCCGTCCGGGATTACGCCTGCCGGGGGCAATGGATGCGTATGAGCAGGGCGTTCGCGCTATTCTTGGGCAACTGGTGAGCGTGTCGATGGCGGCTAAGCTTGCCGGGCGCGTTGTTGCGCTGTGCGGTGAGCCGTTACACGATAATGCGCACTACACCTGCTTTCCGACCCCGTTGGCGTTAGCATCCACCGACCCGCTGGCATTGAAGGCGCTGGGTATGCCGCTCAAACGCGCCGAGTCATTGATACATCTGGCACAGTCAGTTGTTGATGGCACGTTTGCGCTACAGCCCCCGGAGGATATCGACGCTGAAATGAAGGCATTGCAGCAGCGGCCCGGTATCGGACGCTGGACGGCAAACTATCTGGCGTTGCGCGGATGGCAGGCGAAAGATGTTTTTCTTCCGGATGATTATCTGATCAAACAACGTTTTGCGGGCATGACGCCCGCGCAAATTCGTCGTTATGCCGAGCGATGGAAGCCGTGGCGCTCCTATGCATTGCTGCATATCTGGTACACCGACGGCTGGAAGCCTGAAAGCGGCGATTCTCAGTTGATAGCGAAGTAGCTGGTGTTAAGCAAAAGCTCCAGCGGTTGCGGTTCGGCAATGGTATCGCCATAGATAAAATCGATACCAATGCCGGAAAGCGTGTCCATCATCATGGGCTGATTGCTCGGTCCGGCGATGGTTTTCATGCCCAGCCGCTGGGCATGTCCCTGAACGATGGTCACCATCATTTCATCCGTCAGGTTGCCGTGAACGTTGCCGACCAGTTCGGGGTCCAGCAGCAGATAGTCGGCCATGTGCGCGCTCAGGTAGTTGAAGGCCTCCATATCGCGTCCTACCTGGCTTAGCACGATGCGACAGCCTGCATGACGCAGTTTCTGGAGTCCGTCCTGAATAGTGGCATCCTGGTTTTGCAGGGTTTCAACCGGGATAACCAGATGAAGCAAGCGACCCGGAAGCTGGCTCTTTTCCAACATATCGAGCAGTTCTTCGACAAGCGTCACGCTCGATAATCCTTCAGAGGAGAGCGGTAGCGCCACGCCCATCCCTTTGTTCGCCACCTGCGCGGCAAAGGTGCGGAAAAATTCCTGGAAGATTCGGCGATCCAGAGCATGCAATAGCTCAGGTTCTGCTAAGCCAGAACGGAAGGCGTGTTCTTCCAGCACTTCGCCCTGACTGGTCCACAAACGCAGCGAGATAAGCCAGAAGTTGCTACTTTCAGGGATGCGTGGGGACGCAACGCTTCGGCCAATCATCAGCAGGTGATTGTCTTTGATCATGTGCCACTGCTCATCGAGCGACATCATGCTGCGCGCGCTGTGAATTCTTTCCTGCTGCGGTTCATAAACGCTGACGACCCCTCGGCCGTTATTTTTAGAAACGTAACATGCGATATCGGCCTGAGACATGATCTCCGCCGGCAGATAGTTACTGTCGTCGACGAGCGTAATACCGGCGCTGGCGCCGATGCGGTGTAAGCGACCTTCCCACATAAAGTGGTACTCGTTGATGGCATGAATGATTCGACCCGCAATGTAGCGCGCACTTTCGACATTACAGTCTGGCAGCAGCAAACCAAATTCATCGCCACCCAGCCTCGCCAGCACGTCGCTTGATCGCAACATACTCAACATCAAAGAGGACAGTTCGCGCAGCAGCGCATCGCCCGCTGCATGTCCTGCGGTGTCGTTCACGGCTTTGAACCTGTCGAGATCGATAAACACCAGCGCGTGTCGCTGGTGAGTATCATGTACGGTTTGCAGCAGACGTTTAAGGTGGTTTTCGAAACTTACCCGGTTAGCCAGATGGGTGAGGGCGTCATGAGAGGCGCTATAGCTCAGCTGGCGCAGCATTTTGCGAGATTCGGTCACATCCTGAATCACCAGAACCGAACCGATGTTCTGTCCGTCCAGGGTGCTTAGTGGGGTGATGCTGTAGTGAATATCAAACGTCCCACCGCTACGGCTGTGTAAAACAACGTCCTGGTCAATATCGGTCCGCGACATATCGCCGCTATGGATGTTCTCCATCAGCGGGCCGTTTTCATTAAAGGTAATGTGCAGCACGTTCAGCACGGGTTGGCCCATGGCTTCTTGCTGCGACCAGCCGCTCATTGTCTCTGCAACCGGGTTCATAAACGTGACGTTCATATCGATATCGGTACAGAGCACCGCTTCACCGATGGAGTCGAGCGTAATATGCAGACGCTCTTTTTCCTGGAACAGAGCCTCGTTAAGTTCTTTAACCTCGGTCATGTCCATGTTAATGCCGAGCAGACGTTCGACTTCTCCCTGCTTGTTGAGCACGCGATTGGCCAGAGAACGAATGTGCCGCACGCCTTCCTTAACGCGAATGCGGAACTCCAGCTTAAACGGCATCCTGGCCATCAGCGAGTCACGAAGGATCTGCTCTGCCTGTTCCCGATCCTCTGGAACCATGCAATCGTGCCATAGTTGCCAGGTCGGTTTGATATGCGCTGGGATCTCATACATTTCAAACATACGTTTGTCCCAACTGATCACATCAGGCTGTAAATCCCACTCCCAGATGCCAATGCCGCCCGCTTCGTTCGCCAGCGTAATGCGCTCCATTAACCGCTTATTCACCCACTCGGTATGTTTGAGATCGTTAATGTCTTCGATTTGCGCGATGAAATAGAGCGGTGAGCCATCGGTATGACGCACAACGGAAACCGTCAGCAGCGCCCAAAGCACTTCGCCATTGCGGTTGTAGTAGCGCTTCTCCATCGAATAGCTGTTGATATCGCCGCGAACCAGCTGATCCAGATTCTCAAGATCGATGTTTAAATCTTCAGGCCACGTTAGCTGCTGGAAGGTCAGCGACTGGAGTTCAGTCTGGGAATAGCCCAGGAACTCACACAGCGCTTTATTGGCCTGTAACCACTGGCCTTCAACCCCGACCAGCGCCATACCAATAGCGGAATACTCCATCGCATTGCGAAAACGTTCTTCGCTTTCGGTGATGTGCTTACGTTCGGCGCGAAACGCGTACATCACCATTGTCATGACGTTGGCGGGCAGCAGCATCATTAAAAACGGTAGCCACGGCGCGTTGAGCATAACGCCCGTGTTCTGAGTGGTCATCGGCGTAGGGTTGGTCGCCATCATCAGCGACACCATCATCACCGTAACCAGAAAGACCAGAAATGCCTCCATGCGCGGCAGGCGAACGGCGCTCCACATCAGCAGCACGATAACGCAGGTAAAAGGCCAGGGCAGGAAGGTAATCGCTATCCAGCACAGCACCAGCGTGACCGCCATGGTCAGGAGCGTTTCCAGCAATAGTTTGGGATTACGGTGGCGCAGCAAATAATGCGGTTTGAAAAGCAGACCTAACGGCACCAGCGCCAGCGCGCCGATGGACTCCGACAGTACCCAGACGAGGAAATTACGCAGTGGCTCCGCACTGGGCACCAGGAAATGCGCCAGCGTGCCGCCAATCAGCGGTGGGATGATGGCGCTGCCGATCGCCAGACGTATCCAGTCGCTCAGGTTTTTCAGCGGGTTATACCAGGGGAGAAGTTTGCGCAGGAGCAATGCGCCCACGCAGGCTTCAATCGCATTAATGGCGGTATACCAGAAGCTGATTGATTCCCAGGAGAACAACATCCACGAGGCAAATACGTTGCCGAAGGAGCAGGCGAGGGCAATACCGGGCCACATTTTGCCCGCGTGACGGTAAAACGCGACCATCATAATGGACGTCGGGAACCACAGCGGTGCCAGCAAAGTTCCGAATCGAGTCAGTTCGAGCGAGAAAATGGTAAAGATAAAGGTGACCAGACCCAGACTGACAAGCCGTAGTAAAGGATGTGGGGTAGTAACCAAAACGCGCTGGTATTGTTTATTCATTACCGCTTTATCCAGGGACGCCATGCTGCCAGGAACCAGGTCCGGACGCGTTAAACTTTGAATTTGGATTATGCTAGTACAAACAATTTACAATTCATATGCTGACTGCTCATAATTTGACATCATAGAGTTATTAAATACTTAGTCTGCATAAAATTCATGATTAACGCTTTAAATTTGACCGTTAAAATTTTAGCCAGGGATAAAAAGGCGACTTTGGAATGACTCTCGCAATACCTGCGGTTTCGACTGGTATCACGCACGCGAAATCCCTATAATTGCGGCGTTTGACGCTCAGGCGTCGTCCTTCCTTTACATCCAGGTTAATCAGGTCGCTAAATTTATGACTGATAAGTCTCATCAGTGCGTCATCATAGGCATCGCCGGCGCTTCGGCTTCAGGTAAAAGTCTTATCGCCAGTACGCTTTACCGCGAACTGCGTGATCAAGTTGGTGATGAGCATATCGGCGTCATTCCCGAAGACAGCTATTACAAAGATCAATCGCATCTGTCGATGGAAGAACGTGTAAAAACCAACTATGACCATCCCAATGCAATGGACCACAGCCTGCTGTTCCAGCATTTGCAAATGATCAAAAACGGCACCGCTATCGATCTGCCGGTCTATAGCTATGTCGATCACACCCGTACGCAAGAAACCATCCACATTGAACCGAAGAAAGTCATCATTCTGGAAGGCATCTTGTTGCTGACCGACGCACGTCTGCGTGAAGCGATGAACTTCTCTATTTTCGTCGATACTCCACTGGATATCTGCCTGATGCGTCGCATCAAGCGCGACGTTAACGAGCGCGGTCGTTCTATGGACTCCGTGATGGCTCAGTACCAGAAAACGGTACGCCCGATGTTCCTGCAATTTATCGAACCGTCTAAGCAATACGCCGATATTATCGTGCCACGCGGCGGTAAAAACCGCATTGCGATTGATATTTTGAAAGCGAAAATCAGTCAGTTTTTTGAATAAATCGCGCGAATTGTGTACCGTTCAGGGATAACCTGGTTCACTCTGAAGCCGTTATGGCTTCAGGGTTTGATGCACGAAAGGAGAAAGCGTCATGCGTCTTTGTGACCGAGATATAGAGGCCTGGCTGGATAATGGCCGTCTGTCCATTACCCCGCGTCCGCCGGAAGAGCGAATTAACGGCGTAACCGTCGATGTCCGTCTGGGCAATAAATTCCGCACTTTTAGCGGACACACGGCACCGTTTATCGATTTAAGCGGTCCAAAAGATGAAGTCAGCGCATCACTCGATCGGGTGATGAGCGATGAAATCGTCCTGGAAGATGGCGAAGCCTTTTATCTGCATCCAGGTGAGCTGGCGCTGGCGGTCACCTTTGAGTCCGTTACGCTGCCTGCCGATTTGGTTGGCTGGCTTGATGGGCGTTCTTCCCTGGCACGTCTTGGTTTGATGGTTCACGTTACCGCGCACCGTATCGATCCGGGCTGGTCTGGCCGTATCGTACTGGAATTTTTCAATGCAGGTAAACTGCCGCTGGCATTACGCCCTGGCATGATGATTGGTGCGTTGAGCTTCGAACCGCTGACCGGCCCGGCGGCACGTCCTTACAACCGCCGCCAGGATGCAAAATATCGCGACCAGCAGGGTGCTGTTGCCAGTCGTATTGATAAAGACTGAGCTTAAGGCCGGTCCACTGAGGATGCCATGAGAAGAGTTCTGACAACGCTGATGATTTTGCTGGTGGTGCTGGTTGCTGGCCTTTCGGCGTTGGTTCTGCTGGTAAACCCCAATGATTTCCGCGCCTATATGGTACGGCAGGTCGAAGCACGCAGCGGTTATGAACTGAAGCTGGATGGGCCGCTACGCTGGCACGTCTGGCCTCAGCTCAGCATTCTTTCCGGGCGGATGTCGTTAACCGCGCCAGGGGCGTCGGTTGCCCTTGTCTCGGCTGATAACATGCGTCTCGACGTGGCGTTAATGCCGCTGCTTTCCCATCAGTTGCAGGTTGAACAGGTGATGCTGAAAGGCGCGGTGATTCAGTTGACGCCGCAAACCGAGGCGGTTCGTGACCAGAGCGCACCCGTTGCGCCACGGGAAAACTCGTTACCCGATGCGCCTGAAGATGCCGGCTGGTCTTTTGATATCGGTAGCCTGAAGGTGGTAGACAGCGTGTTGGTGTTCCAGCATGAGGGCGATGAGCAGGTCACCGTTCGCAATATCAATTTGCAGATGGAACAGGACCAGCAGCATCTGGCAACGCTTGATTTTTCGGGGCGTATCAACCGCAACCAGCGTGACATGACGCTGTCGTTAAACGCGAACGTTGACGCATCTGACTATCCCCACAAACTGACCGCCGACATCCAGCAGCTCAACTGGCAGCTATCCGGGGCGGACTTACCCGTGCAAGGGATTACTGGCAAGGGCAGTTTGCAGGGTGTCTGGCACGAAGAACAAAAGCAGCTTGAGCTGAATAATCTCGATTTGCAGGCTAATGATAGCGCGCTGAAAGGGCGGGCAAGCGTGGTGCTGACAGAGCAGCCAAAGTGGGTGTTCGATCTGCAGTTCGACAAGCTGAATCTTGAGAATCTCTTACCGCCGCAGACGGTTCTTGCCGCAGATGGCGTTGTACAGCAGGGGCAGAATCAGCCGAAACAAACGCGCCCCGTTATTGCCTCGAACATCGATCAGCCTGACTACAACGGTCTACGCAGCTTTAGCGCCGATATCTTATTGAAAGCCAATTCGGTGCGTTGGCGCGGTATTGACTTCACCAACGTCAGCAGCCAGATGCTCAACCATAAAGGTCTGCTGGTTATCTCTGAGCTCAGTGGGCAAATGGGAGCCGGGCATATGTCGCTGCCGGGCATGCTTGATGTTCGTCAGGACGAGGCCCGCGCGGAGTTTCAGCCACGGCTCGACAACATTGAAATTGGCACGATCCTCAAGGCCTTCAATTATCCTATCTCCTTAACCGGTAATCTGACGCTCGCGGGCGATTTCTCCGGTGATAAGGTTGATGCGGAAGCCTTCCGTCGCAGCTGGCAGGGTAAGGCTCACGTCGAATTAGCCAACACCCGAATGGAAGGACTTAACTTCCAGCAACTGGTTCAACAGGCGGTTGAGCGCAGCAGCAGCGTGAAGGCAAATGAAAGCTACGATAGCGCCACACGGCTCGACAGTTTCACCACCGATTTGTCGCTGAATAACGGTCAGCTGTCGCTTGACGATATGCAGGGGCAGTCTGCGCTAATAGCCCTGACGGGGACCGGCACCATGGATCTGGTCAAAGAAACCACCGATACGCGCTTTAACGTACGGGTTCTGTCGGGCTGGGAAGGAGAAGGCAAACTGATCGACTTCCTGAAGGACACCCCGATCCCGCTGAAAGTGTACGGCAAATGGCAGGAGCTTAACTACAGCCTGCAGGTTGACCAGATTCTGCGAAAACATCTTCAGGATGAAGGGAAGCGTCGTTTGAACGAATGGGCGGATAAGAATCAGGATTCGCAAAGTGGTAAAGACGTGAAGAAGCTGCTCGATAAGCTTTAAGTTTGCCTGCCGGGCAGTATCAACACTGCCCGGCCTTTTGATTAAACTTCGTAATCTAAATCATCTTCCCCGCGCAGGGGAATCAGCTGCACTTTCTGCACGCGATGGCTTTCGACCTGTAGCGTCTTCAGCACAAAATCCCCTACCTGAACCTCTTCTCCCGGCTGCGGAATACGCTGTAAATACTCCATTAGCAGACCGGCAATCGTGTGGTATTCACGCTTATCATCCAGCGGTATCGGAACATACTGCACCAGGTCTTCCAGCGGCATATGGCCGTTAGCGGTCCAGGAGCCATCGGCATTTTTCTGGATGTCGTGGCGAGCATCGATTTCGTCAATCTCGTTAGGTAAATTACCGGCGATCGTCTCCATCACATCGCTCAGCGTCACTAACCCTTCTACTGAACCAAACTCATCCACGACAAAGGCAAAGTGGGTGCGCGCGTTACGGAACTGTTCCAGGGCTGACAGCAGCGGCAGCGTTTCAGGGAACACTAGTGGCTGTCGTACCAGAGCTCGTAGGTCTAGCGCATCACCCCGCAGCGATTGTTGCAACAAGTCGATCACATGCACTACGCCGAGCAGATCTTCTTCCTCTTCGCCACCGGTGACCACAATGCGGGTATGCTGATTCTTATCCAGCAGGGCGCGAACCTGTGCGTCTGGCGCGTTCAGGTCGATATGTTCAATATCGTGACGAGAGGTCATGATGCTGCTGACCGAGCGCTGGTTAAGATTGAGCACGCGCTCAATCATCCGCCGTTCCTGAGGATTAAATATCTGGTTGTCGTCATGGTCAGCCAGCATGGAGGCTGATTCGGCGTCCAGCTCGGCATCTTCTTTCTTGCCGCTTAGCAAGCGCATCACCGTTTCTGCGGTGCGCTGGCGTAGCGTTTGATTGGCCGAGAGAAAACGGCGGCGGTTGAATATGGCGAGCTGATTGAGCGTCTCAATAATCACCGAGAAGCCAATGGCGGCATACAGGTAGCCCTTCGGTATTGAGAAGCCAAACCCGTCTGCCACCAGGCTGAAACCTATCATCAGCAGGAAGCTTAAACACAAAATCACAATCGTCGGATGGCTATTCACGAAGCGGGTCAGGGCTTTGCTCGCCATGACCATCAGGGTAATAGCAATAATCACGGCAGCCATCATCACCGCCAGATGATCGACCATTCCCACGGCGGTTATCACTGAATCGAGTGAGAACACGGCATCGAGGACCACAATTTGTGCCACTACCGGCCAGAATTTTGCCCCGCGTCGCTGGGTAAGGTTTTCGCTATCTTTACCTTCAAGCCGCTCGTTCAGTTCCACCGTGGCTTTAAACAGCAGGAAAAGCCCGCCGAATAGCATGATCAGATCTCGCGCGCTGAAGCCGAGGTCGTGGAAGGTGAAAATGGGTTTTGTCAGCGTGACCATCCACGAGATAGAGGCCAGCAACAGCAGGCGCATCACCATCGCCAACAGCAAACCGGTGACACGGGCGCGGTCGCGCTGCGCCGGAGGCAGTTTTTCCGCGAGGATGGCAATAAAGACCAGATTATCGATACCGAGGACTAATTCGATGACGATAAGCGTCACCAGCCCGGCCCAGATTGATGGATCGGCAATCCATTCCATAGTAATAGCAATACCTTTGGTTATATGACATTTGTCACACTTCGATCATGGATAAAGCTGGCGAAAATTGCAATGGCAGGCTGAGATTTCTCTTAATAACCGCATGAAAATGACAATCTTCACCACAGGTTATTATTTCTGAAAGAAACAGCGAATAATGAAATTAAGATATATTTAGGAAATATCGCACGAGATATTTTTAGATGTTAATTTGTCAATATGAAGAAATTCCTAAAAGCCTTAAAATTTGCGCTTAATATTAATCTTAAAAACCAATATTAGGACGGTTGTCTCCTTGCCTGCTATTAGGTTAACTGCAACAATTCTCCCAGCATCAAATGTTAAAACGCCTTGTTGCTATTTTTGTACCGGTCTCGGGGGCTGTATTTCATTATCAGTCTAACGTCAGATATGCCTGATATATTTCCCCGTAAGTCCATATCTTAGAGGGTGTCTATCCATAACGCATTGTTTAGTCAGTGGATTGGTAACTGAAAGCCAAGGGCGGTAGCGTGCCTGAAAGCGTGTGAATCAGCCTCGATTATTCTGTCAAGAGCCAATGGATGAATAAGCTAGTTTTAGGACTGATGCCAGTTATATTTTTATTTGATTAACTGCATTCTAAAAGTCATTCCAGCCGGGCTTATTTTAAATTGCACAGGGTAATTACTCTGCCAAAGTGATAAATAATCAATGATGAAATCCAAAATGAAATTGATGCCATTATTGGTGTCTGTGACCTTGATGAGTGGTTGTACGGTCTTTCCCGGCAGCAATATGTCCACAACGGGTAAGGATGTGATTAAGCAACAGGATGCTGATTTTGATCTCGACAAAATGGTGAATGTGTATCCATTAACCCCGCGTCTCGTCGAGCAATTACGTCCACGTCCTAACGTAGCCCAGCCGAATATCTCTCTGGATCAGGAAATTTCGTCCTACGAATACCGCGTCGGACCGGGTGACGTTGTTAGCGTTACCGTCTGGGACCACCCTGAATTGACAACGCCAGCAGGTCAGTATCGTAGTTCAAGCGATACCGGTAACTGGGTTCAGCCTGATGGCACCATGTTCTATCCGTACATTGGCAAAGTCCACGTTGTCGGTAAAACGCTGGCCGAAATCCGCAGTGACGTGACGGGTCGTTTAGCGCAGTACATTGCTGACCCGCAGGTGGATGTGAATATCGCCGCCTTCCGTTCGCAAAAAGCCTACGTCTCCGGACAGGTGAACAAATCGGGCCAGCAGCCCATCACCAACGTGCCATTAACCGTCCTGGATGCCATTAATACCGCGGGCGGTTTAACCGATGCCGCCGACTGGCGCAACGTGGTGCTCACGCACAACGGTAAAGAAGAGCGCATTTCGCTACAGGCATTGATGCAAAACGGTGACCTGAGCCAGAACCGTCTGCTCTATCCGGGCGACATTCTGTTTGTACCACGCAATGACGATCTGAAAGTGTTCGTGATGGGCGAAGTGAAGAAACAAAGCACGCTCAAAATGGACTTTAGCGGCATGACCCTGACCGAAGCGCTGGGCAATGCAGAAGGCCTCGACATGACTGCATCGAACGCCAGCGGCATCTTCGTTATTCGTCCACTGAAAGGCGAGGGCAGTGCAAAAGGCAAGATCGCCAACATTTATCAGCTGGATATGTCCGATGCGACATCGCTGGTGATGGCAACCGAATTCCGCCTCCAGCCATACGACGTGGTTTACGTGACCACGGCTCCGGTCACTCGCTGGAACCGTCTGATCAACCAGTTGCTGCCAACCATCAGTGGCGTTCGCTACATGACGGATACGGCGCGCGACATTCATACCTGGTAATCCGCGATGTTTAACAAAATTCTGGTGGTGTGCGTGGGGAACATTTGCCGTTCCCCCACGGCAGAACGGCTGCTGAAAAATTACCAGCCCGATCTCAAGGTTGACTCCGCAGGGCTGGGTGCGCTGGTGGGAAAAGGTGCTGATGAGCGCGCGACAAGCGTGGCGCAGGAGCATGCGCTATCGCTCGACGGGCACGTTGCCCGTCAGGTCTCAGGCCGGATGTGCCGGGACTACGACCTGATTCTGGCGATGGAAAAACGCCACATACAGGCGCTGTGTGAAATTGCGCCGGAGATGCGCGGCAAAGTGATGCTGTTTGGTCACTGGGACAACGAACGCGAAATCCCCGATCCGTATCGCAAGAGCCGTGAGGCATTTGAGGCGGTTTACACCTTACTTGACCAGTCTGCCCAACAGTGGGCGCAGGCACTGAAAGCTCAGCAGGGATAACAATGACAGAAAAAACAAAACCTTCTGCCGCCCCGATCTCGGGCAGTGATGAAATTGATATTGGCCGTCTGGTAGGGACGATCGTTGAGGCGAAGTGGTGGGTGCTGGGGATTACGGCGGTGTTTGCCGTCGCCGCTGTGATTTACACCTTGTTTGCCACGCCTATCTATAGCGCGGATGCGCTGGTGCAAATCGAACAGAACTCCGGTAATTCGCTGGTGCAGGATATTGGCTCGGCGCTGGCGAACAAGCCACCGGCATCGGACGCCGAGATTCAGCTTATCCAGTCGCGCCTGGTGCTGGGCAAAACGGTTGACGATCTTGATCTGGATATTGGCGTCACCAAAAACAGCTTCCCGCTATTTGGTGCTGGCTGGGACAGGCTGATGGGGCGTCAGAATGACATGGTTAAAGTCACCACTTTTAACCTGCCGAAAGGGGCAGGGGACCAGGTGTTTACTCTGCAAGTGTTGGGGCCTAAACAGTATGAACTGACCAGTGACGCGGGCTTTAGCGCGCGGGGTGAAGTCGGGCAGATGCTGAATAAAAACGGCGTCAGCATGATGGTCAGCGATATCCATGCTGCGGAGGGCGGTGAATTCACCGTCAGTAAGTTCTCGATGCTGGGCATGATCAACAACCTACAAAGCAACCTGACCGTCACGGAAAACGGTAAAGACACCGGCGTATTGAGCATGAGCTTCACCGGTGAAGACAAAGATAAAATCCGCGACATCCTGAACAGCATTACCCGCAACTATCTTGAGCAAAATATCGAACGTAAGTCGGCTGAAGCGGCAAAAAGCCTCGCGTTCCTGGCGAAGCAACTGCCGGAAGTCCGTTCGCATCTCGATGAGGCTGAAAACAAGCTGAATGCCTATCGTCAGGACAAAGACTCCGTTGACCTGCCGCTGGAGGCAAAATCTGTTCTGGATTCGATGGTCAATATCGACGCGCAGTTGAATGAACTGACCTTTAAAGAAGCGGAAATTTCTAAGCTCTACACCAAACGCCACCCGGCGTATCGCACGCTGCTGGAAAAACGTCAGGCGCTGGAAGATGAGAAAACAAAACTCAACAACCGCGTGACGGCGATGCCAAAAACGCAGCAGGAAATTGTGCGTCTGACGCGCGATGTGGAATCGGGTCAGCAGGTTTACATGCAACTGCTGAATAAACAGCAGGAGCTGAAAATTACCGAAGCCAGTACCGTCGGTGATGTGCGTATCGTTGACTCGGCGATTACCCAGCCTGGCGTGCTGAAACCGAAGAAAGCGCTGATCGTCCTCGGCAGCATTATTCTCGGCCTGATGCTCTCTATCGTTGGCGTGCTGCTGCGCTCCCTGTTCAACCGTGGAATCGAAAGCCCGCAGGTACTGGAAGATCATGGCATCAGCGTGTATGCCAGCATTCCTTTGTCGGAATGGCAAAAATCTCGCGATAGCGTCAAAACGGTGAAAGGCGTTAAGCGTTACAAACAGAGCCAACTGCTGGCAGTCGGAAACCCAACGGATCTGGCGATCGAAGCGGTGCGCAGCCTGCGAACCAGCCTTCACTTCGCCATGATGCAGGCCAAAAACAACGTATTGATGTTGACCGGGGTCAGCCCGTCAATCGGTAAAACGTTTGTCTGCGCTAACCTTGCGGCGGTGATTAGCCAGACCAACAAACGCGTGCTGCTGATCGACTGCGATATGCGTAAGGGCTATACCCACGAACTGCTAGGGACCAATAACGTCAACGGCCTGTCGGAGATTCTTCTCGGCAAAGGTGAGATTGAGCAGTGCGCCAAGCCAACGTCAATCACCAATTTTGACCTGGTTCCGCGCGGTCAGATCCCGCCAAACCCGTCTGAACTGTTGATGAGTGAACGTTTCACCCAGCTGATTGAATGGGCCAGCAAACACTACGACCTGGTGCTTATCGATACTCCGCCAATCCTGGCCGTGACTGACGCTGCCATTGTTGGTCGCCATGTCGGCACTACGCTGATGGTCGCTCGTTATGCGGTGAATACCCTGAAAGAGGTCGAAACCAGCCTGAGTCGCTTCGAGCAGAACGGTATCGAAGTGAAAGGGGTGATTCTGAACTCCATCTTCCGTCGCGCGACCGGATATCAGGATTACGGGTACTACGAGTACGAATATAAGTCTGACTCTAAATAAAAAAAGCCCCCCTCACTCTAACCCTAACCCTCTCCCCGGAGGGGAGAGGGGACTGCCTGGTGCGGTCCTTTAGAGGGCAGGGGTGAGGGGTGAGGGGAAAATATGACAACACAACGCCCATTGATCTCCATCTATATGCCGACGTGGAATCGCCAGCAGCTGGCGATCCGTGCGATTAAATCGGTATTACGTCAGGACTACGACCACTGGGAGCTGATCATCGTTGATGATTGCTCTTCATCGTTCGAGCAGTTGCAGAAATTTATCGACGATCTCAATGACCCGCGCGTGGTGTATACCCATAACGCGATTAACTCTGGGGCATGTGCCGTGCGTAATCAGGCAATCATGCAGGCAAAAGGACAATATTTGACCGGCATTGATGACGATGACGAATGGACGCCAAATCGTCTGTCCGTATTTTTGTCGCACAAACATCAGTTGGTCACGCATGCGTTCCTGTATGCCAATGACTATGTTTGCCAGGGTGAGGTTTACTCGCAGCCTGCCAGCCTGCCGCTGTATCCGAAATCCCCGTTCTCTCGTCGCCTGTTTTATAAGCGCAATATCATCGGTAATCAGGTGTTTACCTGGGCCTGGCGTTTCAAAGAGTGTCTGTTCGATACCGAACTGAAAGCCGCGCAGGACTACGATATTTTCCTGCGTATGGTGGTGGAATATGGTGAGCCATGGAAGGTGGAAGACGCCACGCAAATTCTGCACATCAATCACGGTGAGATGCAAATTACCTCGTCGCCGAAAAAATTCTCGGGCTACTTCCATTTTTATCGTAAGCACAAAGACAAGTTCGATCGTGCCAGCCGTAAATATCAGCTCTTTACCCTCTATCAGATCCGCAACAAGCGCATGAACTGGCGCACGCTTATGACGCTGCTGTCGGTACGAAACGGCAAGCGTCTGGCCGATGGGTTGAGGGGGAAATAATGATCCTGGAAGATTGCCGCGCGAATAGCTGGAGCCTGCGTCCCTGCTGCATGGTTCTGGCTTACCGAGTCGCGCATTTCTGCTCCGTCTGGCGCAAAAAAAACGTGCTTAACAATCTATGGGCCGCTCCTGTTCTGGTGCTCTATCGCATTCTCACCGAGTGTCTGTTTGGCTACGAAATCCAGGCGGCTGCGACGATTGGCCGCCGCTTCACCATTCATCATGGTTATGCAGTGGTCATCAATAAATTCGTGGTGGCAGGGGATGATTTTACGATTCGTCATGCGGTGACCATCGGCAATCGTGGCCCGCAAAGCCTGGCCTGTCCGGTGATTGGCAATAACGTCGAGCTTGGGGCAAACGTGGTCATCATTGGCGATATTACCGTGGGGAATAATGTCACCATCGGTGCAGGCAGCGTGGTGCTGGACAGCATTCCTGATAACGCGCTGGTGGTGGGTGAAAAAGCCCGCGTGAAGGTAATGAAATGAATATTCTGCAATTTAACGTTCGCCTCGCAGAAGGCGGTGCCGCAGGCGTCGCGCTGGATTTGCATCAGCGCGCGCTGCAAAAAGGGTTACAGTCGCGTTTTGTGTACGGTTATGGCAAAGGCGGTAAAAAAAGCGTCAGTCACGATAACTATCCGCAGGTCATGAAACAAACGCCGCGCTTAACGTCGATCGCTAACATTGCGCTGTTTCGCCTGTTTAACCGCGATCTGTTTGGGAACCTGAACAATATTTATCGCCAGGTCACCCGCATGTCTGGCCCAGTGGTCCTCCATTTTCATGTTTTGCACAGCTACTGGCTGAATCTGGAAGAGGTGGTGGCGTTTTGTGAAAACGTCCAGGCGCATAAGCCGGACATCACCTTTGTCTGGACTTTGCACGATCACTGGAGCGTCACCGGACGCTGCGCGTTTACCGATGGCTGCGAAGGCTGGAAAAGCCACTGCCAAAAATGCCCGACGCTGGATAACTATCCGCCTGTGAAAGTGGACAGAGCACACAAGCTGGTGGCGGGAAAACGTCAATTATTCCGTGACATGCTGGCGCTCGGCTGCACCTTTATCTCTCCGAGCCAGCACGTTGCCGATGCATTCAATAGCTTATATGGGGCAGGGCGCTGCAAGATTATCAACAATGGGATTGACGTAGCGACGGAAGACATTCTGGCCGAGTTGACCCCGATTGCGAACACGCTCGGCAAACCCAAAATCGCGATCGTGGCGCACGATCTGCGTTACGACGGCAAAACCAATCAGCAACTGGTGCGCGACATGATGGCGCTCGGCGACAAGATTGAGCTTCATACCTTCGGTAAGTTCTCGCCGTTTGAAGGGGCCAACGTTATCAATCACGGTTTTGAGACCGATAAACGCAAGCTGATGAGCGCGCTTAACGGAATGGATGCGTTGGTTTTCAGCTCCCGCGTCGATAACTATCCGCTGATTTTGTGCGAAGCGCTGTCCATCGGCGTACCGGTGATTGCCACCCACAGCGATGCCGCGCGCGAAGTGCTGGAAAAATCCGGCGGGAAAACCTTTAGCGAAAACGAAGTACTGCCGATGGTGCAATTACCAAAGGCTGAGATCGCACAGGCCGTTTTTGGCACCAGCCTGGAATCGTTCCGCAACCGCAGCCGCAAAGCGTACAGCGGCCAACAGATGCTGGAGGAATATGTCTCGTTCTATCAGAATCTGTAGCTATCTGCTGCTGCCGCTGATCTATCTGCTGGTCAACGTTAAAATTGCCCAGCTCGGCGAAAGCTTCCCGATAACCATCGTCACCTTCTTGCCCGTTCTGCTTTTGCTGTACGTTGAAAAAATCAGCATTAAGAAGCTGATGATTGCGCTGGGGCTGGGTGTGGGCCTCACGGCATTTAACTACCTCTTTGGTCAGTCGCTGGACGCCAGCAAGTATGTCACCTCCACCATGCTGTTTGTTTATATCGTGATTATTATTGGCATGGTGTGGAGTATTCGCTTTAAAACTATTTCGCCGCACAATTATCGGAAAATCCTTAGGTTCTTTTATATTGCCGTGGCGTTAATTGTTATGCTTGCTGCGATGGAAATGGCGCAAATTATTTTGACAGGCGGCAGTAGCCTGATGGAAATAATTTCGAAATATCTCATTTACAGTAATAGCTATGTACTGAACTTCATTAAGTTTGGCGGTAAGCGAACCACCGCGTTGTATTTTGAACCGGCATTTTTTGCTCTGGCGTTAATCTCAATTTGGCTCAGTATCAAACAGTTTGGTATCAAAACCCCCAAGACCGATGCTATGATTCTTGCAGGGATTGTACTGTCAGGTTCCTTCTCTGGGGTAATGACATTTATCTTGTTTTACCTGCTGGAATGGGCATTTCGGTACCTCAATAAAGACGCGATCAAGAAAAAGCTACCCTTAGCGATAATTTCGCTAACCGTACTGCTGGTGGGTATTATTTTTGCCTTCCCGTATATCTCTACGCGCCTGGGCGATTTAGGAACGGAAGGATCATCCTCCTATTATCGCATTATCGGTCCGCTGGTGATGGTGGGTTATTCATTAACCCATATTGACGGGGTAGTAAGATTTGGCTCACTTTACGAATATGTCGCATCATTCGGAATCTTTAACGGTGCGGATGTCGGTAAAACCATAGACAATGGTCTGTATCTGCTCATTATTTATTTTTCGTGGTTTGCCGTGCTGTTAACAGCGTGGTACCTGTTTAAAGTTTTCAAAATGATGATCAATGCATTTGGTGATAACCAAAACTTTCGGGTGCAGTTGTATCTTTTTACGCCGGTGTCGCTGTTTTTTACCGGGTCAATATTTAGCCCGGAATATGCGTTCTTAATAGTTTGTCCGTTTATTTTGCGCAAGGCGCTAAATATGACGAATTCATGACGAGGTGGTTTTATGTTTCTTAGCGTCATTACTGTCGCCTTTCGCAATCACGAAGGGGTAGTAAAAACCTGGCGCTCGCTGCGCAACCTGGCACGCGACCCCAGCCTCACGTTTGAATGGATCGTGGTCGATGGCGGCTCGGACGACGGCACCGCTGAATTTTTGGAAAAACTCAACGGTGAGTTCAACTTACGCTTCATCAGCGAGAAAGATAAGGGCATTTACGATGCCATGAATAAAGGTATCGATTTAGCGCAAGGCCGCTACGCTATCTTTTTAAATTCGGGTGATGTGTTCCACGAAGATGTGGCCTTATTTGCCCGGCAGCTGTCGCGTCAGAAGGATGATGCAATGGTCATCGGCGATGCTTTATTGGATTTTGGTGACGGCACTAAAGTTCGTCGCGGTGCCAAGCATGGCTGGTATATTTATCACAGCCTTCCGGCCAGCCATCAGGCGATTTTCTTCCCGACGGCGGGGCTGAAAAAACATCCCTATGATTTGCAATATAAGGTGTCGTCAGATTATGCACTGGCTGCCAGTCTGTATAAATCAGGCTATCCGTTCCGTCGCATAAAGGGGCTGGTCTCTGAATTCTCGATGGGAGGCGTGTCAACCTCCAATAATCTTGAATTATGTCAGGATGCCAGGAATGTCCAGCGCAAGATATTACGCGTTCCCGGTTTTTGGGCGGAATTGTCTTATTTTGTTCGTTTGAAAACAACGGGCAAAACGAAAGCCTTATATAACAAAGCCTGAATATAAGGAATAGTGATGCAGGATCTTAAAGGATTCTCCGTGCCCAAAGGATTTCGGGGCGCAAGTGGAATAAAAGTTCAGTTGTGGTGGGCCGTGCAGGCAACGTTATTTGCCTGGTCGCCGCAGGTGCTGTATCGCTGGCGAGCCTTTTTACTGCGTTTATTTGGTGCAAAAATCGGAAAAAACGTCGTTATTCGCCCGTCGGTGAAGATTACTTACCCGTGGAAATTAACGCTCGGCGATTACGCCTGGGTAGGCGATGACGCGGTGTTATATACCCTTGGGGATATTACGATTGGCGCTCATTCGGTGGTATCACAAAAATGTTATTTGTGCACCGGCAGTCACGATTTTATGAGTCCGCATTTTGATATTAACGCCACGCCGATTGTGATTGGCGAAAAGTGCTGGCTGGCGACAGATGTTTTTGTTGCACCTGGTGTTTCTGTTGGCGATGGCACCGTAGTGGGTGCGCGCAGCAGCGTTTTTAAATCGCTACCGGCAAATAAGATTTGCCGTGGCAACCCCGCAGTGGTGATACGCGAACGCGTTGAAACTGATTAAATTCGATAAGTAGAGGAATATAAACATGTCTAAAGTCGCTCTCATCACCGGCGTTACCGGGCAAGATGGTTCTTATCTGGCGGAGCTTCTGCTGGAAAAAGGGTACGAAGTCCATGGTATTAAGCGTCGTGCGTCTTCGTTTAACACCGAACGTGTCGACCATATCTATCAGGATCCACATTCAGCGAATCCAAAGTTCCATTTGCACTATGGCGATCTGACGGATTCCTCCAACCTGACCCGTATCTTGCAAGAAGTGCAGCCGGATGAAGTGTACAACCTGGGGGCGATGAGCCACGTTGCGGTATCGTTCGAATCCCCTGAATACACCGCCGATGTTGATGCTATGGGCACGCTGCGTCTGCTGGAAGCCATTCGCTTCCTGGGTCTTGAGAAGAAAACGCGTTTCTATCAGGCGTCGACTTCAGAGCTGTACGGCCTGGTGCAGGAAACTCCGCAGAAAGAGACGACACCTTTCTATCCGCGCTCCCCGTACGCTGTCGCAAAACTGTACGCTTACTGGATCACCGTGAACTACCGTGAATCTTATGGCATGTACGCCTGTAACGGCATTCTGTTCAACCACGAATCACCACGTCGTGGCGAAACCTTCGTGACCCGTAAAATTACCCGTGCGATCGCTAACATCGCGCAGGGTCTGGAGAAGAAACTGCACCTCGGCAACATGGATTCCCTGCGTGACTGGGGCCATGCGAAAGATTACGTGAAAATGCAGTGGATGATGTTGCAGCAGGACACCCCGGAAGATTTCGTGATCGCAACCGGCGTGCAGTACTCCGTCCGTCAGTTCGTCGAAATGGCCGCCGCACAGCTGGGCATCAAACTGCGCTTTGAAGGCACTGGCGTAGAAGAAAAAGGCATCGTTGTGTCCGTGACCGGCCACGATGCACCAGGCGTGAAGGCTGGTGATGTGATCGTTGAAGTTGACCCGCGCTACTTCCGTCCTGCTGAAGTGGAAACGCTGCTCGGCGATCCGACCAAAGCACACCAAACGCTGGGCTGGAAACCGGAAATCACCTTGCAGGAAATGGTCTCTGAAATGGTCGCTAACGATCTGGAAGCGGCGAAAAAACACTCCCTGCTGAAGTCCCATGGCTACGAGGTTGCCATCGCGCTGGAGTCTTAAGAATGACCAAACAACGTATTTTTGTCGCCGGTCATCGGGGGATGGTGGGGTCTGCCATCGTCCGCCAGCTTGAACAGCGCGGTGACGTAGAGGTGATTGTTCGTACTCGCGACGAACTGGATCTGCTGGATAGCAAAGCGGTGCAGAGTTTCTTCGCGAACGAACAGATTGACCAGGTGTATCTGGCGGCAGCAAAGGTGGGCGGCATTGTCGCCAACAATACCTACCCGGCAGATTTCATCTTTGAGAACATGATGATCGAAAGCAACATTATCCACGCGGCGCATCTGCACAACGTGAATAAGCTGCTGTTCCTGGGGTCATCCTGTATTTATCCGAAGATGGCTAAACAGCCGATCGCCGAAAGCGAACTGTTGCAGGGCACGCTTGAAGAGACTAACGAGCCGTATGCGATTGCCAAGATTGCCGGCATCAAGCTGTGCGAGTCTTACAACCGCCAGTATGGCCGTGATTATCGCTCGGTGATGCCGACCAATCTCTATGGTTCGCACGATAACTTCCACCCGAGCAACTCGCATGTGATCCCGGCGCTGCTGCGTCGCTTCCACGAAGCAACGGCGGAAAGCGCGCCAGACGTGGTGGTGTGGGGTAGCGGTACGCCGATGCGTGAATTCCTGCACGTGGATGACATGGCTGCGGCCAGCATTCACGTGATGGAGCTGGACCGCGAAGTGTGGCAGGAGAACACCGAACCAATGCTGTCGCATATCAACGTCGGCACTGGTGTGGACTGCACCATCCGCGAGCTGGCGCAGACCATCGCGCAGGTGGTGGGCTATAAAGGCCGCGTGGTATTCGATGCCACCAAGCCAGACGGCACGCCGCGTAAATTGCTGGATGTGACGCGTCTGCATCAGCTGGGCTGGTATCACGAGGTATCACTTGAGCAGGGGCTGGCAAGCACCTACCAGTGGTTCCTGGAAAACCAGCACCGCTTCCGGGGGTAATCATGTTTTTAAGTCAGGAAGATTTTGCCACGGTCGTACGTTCTACCCCGCTCATTTCCATCGATTTGGTGGTGGAAAACGAGCGAGGAGAGTTCCTGCTGGGCCAACGAACCAATCGCCCCGCTCAGGGGTACTGGTTTGTACCGGGCGGGCGCGTGCAGAAGGATGAGACGCTTGAGCGCGCTTTCGAGCGCCTCACGCTGGCGGAACTGGGCCTGGGTTTGCCGATGACCGCCGGTCAGTTTTACGGAGTCTGGCAGCACTTCTATGACGATAACTTTTCCGGCACCGATTTCAGCACCCACTACGTGGTGCTCGGTTTTCGCCTGAAGGTGAGTGAGGCAGATTTACATCTGCCTGATGCTCAGCACGACGACTACCGTTGGCTGAAACCGGATGCGCTACTTGCCAGTGAAAACGTGCATGACAACAGCCGCGCGTATTTCCTGGCAGAACGTCAGGCCGGGGTGCCGGGCTTATGAAAATTTTAGTGTACGGCATCAACTATTCGCCTGAACTCACCGGTATCGGCAAGTACACCGGTGAAATGGTCGAGTGGATGGCAAGCCAGGGTCACGAGGTGCGGGTCATTACGGCCCCGCCTTACTACCCGGAATGGAAAGTCGGTGAGCAGTATTCAAACTGGCGTTATCGCCGTGAAGAGGGGCGCGCCACCGTATGGCGTTGCCCGCTGTATGTACCAAAACAGCCCTCTACGTTAAAGCGCCTGATTCATCTGGGCAGCTTTGCGCTGAGCAGTTTTTTCCCGCTGATGGCCCAGCGCCGCTGGAAGCCGGATCGCATTATCGGCGTCGTACCGACCCTATTTTGCACGCCGGGCATGCGTTTGCTGGGCAAGCTTTCGGGCGCTCGCACGCTGCTGCACATTCAGGATTATGAAGTGGATGCCATGCTCGGTCTGGGGATGGCCGGTAAAGGCAAGGGCGGCAAAGTAGCAAAACTCGCCAGCGCTTTTGAGCGCAGCGGGCTGCACAACGTGGATTATGTCTCGACCATTTCGCGCTCAATGATGAACAAAGCGCAGGAAAAAGGCGTCGCGGCGGAAAAAGTGATTTTCTTTCCGAACTGGTCAGAAGTGGCGCGCTTTCGTGATGTCACCAACAGCGATGCTCATGCGTTACGCAACCAGCTAGGTTTGCCTGAAGATCAAAAAATCATTCTTTACTCAGGCAACATCGGCGAAAAGCAGGGCCTGGAAAGCGTTATCGATGCGGCGACCCAGCTTAATAAACAATCATGGATATTTGTGATTGTCGGGCAGGGCGGCGGTAAAGCGCGACTGGAGAAAATGGTCAGCGAACGCGGCCTGCAAAACGTCAAATTCTTCCCGCTTCAGTCTTATGAGGCGTTGCCTGCGCTACTCAAAATGGGTGATTGCCATTTAGTCGTGCAAAAGCGCGGCGCGGCGGATGCGGTTTTACCGTCAAAACTCACCAACATTTTGGCCGTTGGCGGCAACGCGGTGATTACCGCTGAACCCGAAACCGAGCTGGGCCAGCTGTGCGACCTCTATCCGGAGATTGCCGTTTGCGTGGAACCGGAATCGGTATCCGCACTGGTTGCCGGTATCGAACGGGCGCTTGCCATGCCAAAAGTCAACACGGTGGCACGTGAATATGCCGAACGCACGCTCGAAAAAGAGAACGTGCTTAGCCAATTTATTGCAGATATACGGGGATAAATCATGAGTCTTAGCAAATTGTATCCGGTCGTGATGGCTGGGGGCTCTGGTAGCCGGTTGTGGCCGCTGTCCCGCGTGCTCTATCCCAAACAGTTCCTCTGCCTGAAAGGGGATCTCACCATGCTGCAAACCACGGTCAATCGCCTGAATGGTGTGGAGTGCGAAAGCCCGGTGGTGATTTGCAACGAGCAGCATCGCTTTATCGTCGCCGAGCAGCTGCGTCAGTTGAACAAGTTGACCGAGAACATCATTCTTGAACCCGCAGGACGTAATACCGCACCGGCCATCGCGCTGGCGGCGCTGGCGGCCCAGCGCAGCAGCCCGGATTGCGATCCGCTGATGCTGGTGCTGGCGGCAGACCATATCATCCAGCAGGAAGAGGCCTTCCGCGATGCGGTACGCGCCGCTATCCCGTATGCCGACAGCGGCAAGCTGGTGACGTTTGGCATCGTGCCGGATCTGCCGGAAACCGGCTATGGCTACATTCGCCGTGGTGATGTGACGCCGGGCGAGGGCGATAGCGTGGCGTTTAACGTCGCACAGTTTGTGGAAAAACCGAATCTTGAAACGGCGCAGGCCTATGTTGGCAGCGGCGAATATTACTGGAACAGCGGCATGTTCTTGTTCCGCGCGGGTCGCTATCTGGAAGAGTTGCAAAAGTATCGCCCGGATATCCTCAGCGCCTGCGAAAAGGCGATGGCCGTTGTTGACCCGGATCTGGACTTTATCCGCGTCGATGAAGCTTCGTTCCTCGCCTGTCCGGAAGAGTCCGTTGACTATGCGGTGATGGAACGCACGGCGGATGCGGTTGTGGTCCCGATGGATGCCGGGTGGAGCGACGTCGGCTCCTGGTCCTCGTTGTGGGAAATCAGCGCGCATACTGCGGAAGGCAACGTACATCATGGCGATGTGATCAGCCATAAAACGGAAAATAGCTACATTTATGCCGAGTCAGGGCTGGTCACGACCGTGGGCGTGAAGGATCTGGTGGTTGTGCAAACCAAAGATGCGGTTTTGATTGCCGATCGCAATGCGGTGCAGGACGTCAAAAAAGTGGTCGAGCAGATTAAGGCTGATGGCCGCCATGAGCACCACATTCACCGTGAAGTCTATCGTCCGTGGGGCAAGTATGACTCCATTGACGCGGGCGACCGCTATCAGGTCAAGCGTATCACCGTGAAACCAGGCGAAGGCTTGTCGGTGCAAATGCACCATCACCGCGCAGAACATTGGGTGGTCGTCGCCGGTACGGCGAAAGTGACCATCGATGGCGAAATCAAACTGCTCGGTGAAAACGAATCTATCTACATCCCGCTGGGTGCGAAACATTGCCTGGAAAACCCGGGGAAAATTCCGCTCGATCTGATTGAAGTGCGCTCCGGCTCGTATCTGGAAGAGGACGATATTGTCCGCTTTGAAGATCGTTACGGGCGGGTATAGCACCTTTGCATCATGCCCGGTGGCGCTGCGCTAACCGGGCCTACGAATGACAAAAATAATATGGCCATTAATCGGCCAGGGCCAACTGTTGCCTGAAGAAGGGGTCATCATGGAAAAGTTAACCTGTTTTAAAGCCTATGATATTCGCGGCAAGCTGGGCGAAGAGTTGAATGAAGATATTGCGTGGCGCATTGGCCGCGCGTACGGCGAATATTTAAAGCCGAAAACGATTGTGCTGGGTGGCGATGTGCGCCTGACCAGCGAAGCGCTCAAGCTGGCGCTGGCAAAAGGGCTACAGGACGCGGGCGTGGACGTGCTGGATATCGGTTTGTCCGGTACCGAAGAGATTTACTTTGCAACTTTCCATCTGGGCGTGGACGGCGGTATCGAAGTGACTGCCAGCCATAATCCGATGGATTACAACGGCATGAAGCTGGTACGCGAAGGTGCTCGCCCGATTAGCGGCGATACGGGCCTGCGCGACGTGCAGCGTCTGGCCGAAGCGAACGACTTCCCGCCGGTTGTTGACGAGAAACGCGGCAGCTACCAGCAAATCGACCTGCGTAAAGACTATATCGATCATCTGCTGGGCTACATCAACGTAGCCAACCTTAAGCCGCTGAAGCTGGTGATTAACTCCGGCAACGGCGCGGCGGGCCCGGTGGTCGATGCGCTGGAAGCCCGTTTCCAGGCGCTGAACGTGCCGGTCACCTTCATCAAAGTTCATAACACGCCGGACGGTAACTTCCCGAACGGTATTCCTAACCCGCTGCTGCCCGAGTGCCGTGACGATACCCGCAACGCGGTGATTGAGCACGGCGCGGATATGGGTATCGCTTTCGACGGTGACTTTGACCGTTGCTTCTTGTTCGACGAGAAAGGCCAGTTTATCGAAGGCTATTACATCGTTGGCCTGCTGGCAGAAGCGTTTCTTGAGAAAAATCCGGGAGCGAAAATCATCCACGACCCGCGTCTTTCCTGGAACACCGTTGACGTGGTCAGCGCCGCGGGCGGAGAGCCGGTGATGTCTAAAACCGGGCACGCGTTTATTAAAGAACGCATGCGCGAAGAGGACGCTATCTACGGCGGCGAGATGAGCGCTCACCATTATTTCCGTGATTTTGCCTATTGCGACAGTGGGATGATTCCCTGGCTGCTGGTGAGCGAACTGCTGTGCCAGAAGGGCCAGACGCTGGGCGAACTGGTACGCGATCGTATGACGGCGTTCCCGGCAAGCGGCGAAATCAACAGCACGCTGGAAAAACCCGCCGAGGCGATTGCTCGCGTTGAGCAGCATTTTGCCATTCACGCGCTGGAAATCGACCGCACGGACGGTATCAGCATGGCGTTCCCGCAGTGGCGCTTTAACCTGCGCTCGTCGAACACCGAGCCGGTGGTGCGCCTGAATGTGGAATCCCGCGCCGACATCCCTCTGATGGAGGCGCGAACGCGGGACATTCTGGCGCTGTTGAAACAGTAATACGAAATCTAAAACCTAAAGCCTTACCCCTCACCCTAACCCTCTCCCCAAAGGGGAGAGGGGATTGCACGGAGCTGTCTTTTCGCCCTCGCCCCTTGGGGGAGAGGGCGGGGTGAGGGGCAAAGGAACTCAAGGAACAACGATGACAAATCTAAAAAAGCGCGAGCGAGCCAAAACGAATGCATCGTTAATCTCTATGGTGCAGCGTTTTTCTGACATCACCATCATGTTCGGTGGGCTGTGGGTAGTGTGTCAGGTAAGCGGGCTATCGTTTTTATATATGCACCTGTTGATGGCGCTTATTGCGCTGGTGGTATTCCAGATGATCGGGGGAATGACCGATTTCTACCGTTCGTGGCGCGGCGTCAAAATGACGACCGAGCTGATGCTGTTGCTGCAAAACTGGACCCTCAGCCTGATCTTCAGCGCCGGGTTGGTGGCATTTAGCAGCGATTTTGATAACAGCTTTGTGACCTATCTTTGCTGGTATGTGTTAACCAGCGTCGGGCTGGTGGTGTGCCGTTCGCTTATCCGCTTTGGCGCAGGTTGGCTGCGTAACCGTGGCTATAACACCCGCTTTGTTGCCGTTGCGGGTGATTTGCCCGTTGGGTTGAACCTGCTCGATAGCTTTCGCAATGAACCCTGGCTGGGGCTGGAGGTAGTGGGGGTTTACCACGACGCAAAACCCGGCGGTGTGCCGTCGGAATGGGCAGGCAACTTTGCACAGCTTATCGACGATGCCAGAGCAGGGAAAATCCATAACGTTTACATCGCCATGCCGATGAGCGAGGAACACAGCATCCGTAATCTGATGCGCGAGCTGGCGGATACCACCTGCTCGGTGAGCCTGATTCCTGACGTGTTTACTTTTAATATTCTGCATTCGCGTGTTGAAGAGGTGAACGGCGTGCCGGTAGTGCCGTTGTATGACACGCCGCTTTCCGGGATTAACCGTGTGCTGAAACGCCTGGAAGACATTGTACTGGCCTCGTTGATTTTGCTGCTGATCTCCCCGGTACTGTGCGGGATTGCACTGGCGGTAAAAATGACCTCGCCTGGCCCGATTATCTTCCGCCAGACCCGCTACGGCATGGATGGTAAGCCGATCAAGGTCTGGAAGTTCCGCTCCATGAAGGTGATGGAAAACGACAGCGTGGTGACCCAGGCGACGCAAAACGATCCGCGCGTCACCCGCGTTGGTAACTTCCTGCGCCGTACCTCGCTCGACGAACTGCCGCAGTTTATCAATGTGCTCACCGGCGGGATGTCGATCGTCGGCCCGCGCCCGCATGCGGTGGCGCATAACGAAGAGTACCGCGCCCTGATTGAAGGCTACATGCTGCGCCACAAGGTGAAACCCGGCATTACCGGCTGGGCGCAAATCAACGGCTGGCGCGGCGAGACCGACACGCTGGAAAAAATGGAAAAACGTATTGAATTCGACCTGGAATACATCCGCGAGTGGAGCATCTGGTTCGATATCAAAATCGTCTTTCTGACCATCTTTAAAGGCTTTGTGAACAAAGCGGCGTATTAAGGAACGGTCATGAGCTTACGTGAAAAAACCATCAGCGGCGCAAAGTGGTCGGCAATGGCAACGGTCATCATCATCGGTCTGGGGCTGGCGCAGATGACCGTGCTGGCGCGCATCATCGATAACCACCAGTTTGGGCTGTTGACCATCTCACTGGTGATTATCGCTTTGGCCGATACCCTCTCGGACTTTGGCATTGCGAACTCAATTATTCAGCGTAAACAAATCAGCCAACTGGAGCTGACGACGCTTTACTGGCTGAACGTGGGGCTGGGTATCACGGTATTTGTGGCGGTGTTTCTGCTGAGCGATTTTATTGGCGACGTGCTGAATAACCCGGACCTCGCACCGCTTATCCGCACGCTCTCGTTTGCCTTTGTGGTGATCCCGCATGGGCAGCAATTCCGCGCATTGATGCAAAAAGAGCTGGAGTTCAGCAAGATTGGCATGATCGAAACGACCTCGGTGCTGGCGGGCTTTACTTTTACCGTAGTGAGCGCGCATTTCTGGCCACTGGCGATGACGGCGATCCTGGGTTATCTGGTCAATACCGCCGTGCGCACGCTGCTGTTTGGCTACTTTGGTCGCAAGATTTACCGACCTGGTCTGCATTTCTCCCTTGCTTCCGTGTCGTCTAACCTGCGCTTTGGCGCGTGGCTGACCGCTGACAGCATTATCAATTACGTCAATACCAACCTGTCTACGCTGGTGCTGGCGCGTATCCTCGGGGCGAGTGTCGCGGGCGGCTATAACCTGGCGTACAACGTGGCGGTTGTCCCGCCAATGAAGCTTAACCCGATTATCACCCGCGTGTTGTTCCCGGCGTTTGCCAAGATTCAGGACGATACCGAGAAACTGCGCGTGAACTTCTACAAGCTGCTGTCGGTGGTGGGGATTATTAACTTCCCGGCGTTGCTCGGGTTGATGGTGGTTTCCAATAACTTTGTCCCGCTGGTATTTGGCGAAAAGTGGAGCGGGATTGTGCCGATCCTGCAACTGCTGTGCGTGGTGGGGCTATTGCGTTCCGTTGGGAATCCGATCGGTTCACTGCTGATGGCAAAAGCGCGCGTGGATATCAGCTTCAAATTTAACGTATTCAAAACCTTCTTGTTCATTCCGGCCATTATCATCGGCGGCCAGACGGCGGGGGCGATTGGCGTGACGCTCGGCTTCCTGCTGGTGCAAATCATTAATACCGTTTTGAGCTACTTCGTGATGATCAAACCGGTGCTGGGCTCCAGCTATCGACAGTACATCCTGAGCCTGTGGCTACCGTTCTACCTGTCGCTGCCGACGCTGGCGGTGAGCTATGGGCTGGGCATTGTGCTCGACGGTCATCTGGCACTGGGCATGCTGCTGACGACGCAAATTACTGCGGGCGCGCTGGCGTTTATGGTGATGATTGTGCTGTCGCGCAACGCGCTGGTGGTGGAGATGAAACGTCAGTTTTGCCGCAGTGAAAAAATGAAAACGCTGCTTCGCGCAGGCTAGATATTTAAGAGGTCATTATGAAATTACTTATTCTTGGCAACCATACCTGCGGCAACCGTGGCGATAGCGCCATTCTGCGCGGTTTACTGGATGCCATTAACACCCTTGAGCCTGAGACAGAAGTTGACGTGATGAGCCGCTATCCGGTGAGCTCATCGTGGTTACTCAATCGTCCCGTCATGGGCGATCCGCTTTACAGTCAGATGAAGCAGCACAACAACGCAGCGGGCGTGATGGGCCGCGTGAAGAAAGTGCTGCGCCGCCGCTATCAACATCAGGTGCTGCTCTCGCGCGTGACCGACACCGGCAAGCTGCGCAATATCGCTATCGCGCAGGGCTTTACCGATTTTGTCCGCTTGCTGTCAGGATACGACGCCATTATCCAGGTTGGCGGCTCGTTCTTTGTCGATCTGTACGGTGTGCCGCAGTTTGAACATGCGCTGTGTACCTTTATGGCGAAAAAGCCGCTGTTCATGATTGGTCATAGCGTGGGGCCGTTCCAGGATCCCCAGTTTAACCAACTGGCAAACTACGTTTTTGGTCACTGCGATGCGCTGATCCTGCGCGAATCGGTGAGTCTGGACCTGATGAAGCGCAGCGATATCGATACCTCAAAGGTGGAGCATGGCGTGGATACCGCCTGGCTGGTGGATCATCAGGTTGAGAATTTCGAGGCGAGTTACGCGGTGCAGCACTGGCTGAACGTGGCGGCAAAACAGAAAACGGTGGCCATTACCCTGCGCGAGCTGGCACCGTTTGATAAACGTTTGGGAACGACCCAGGCGGCGTATGAGAAAGCCTTTGCCGAGGTGGTGAACCGCGTGCTGGATAGCGGTTATCAGGTGCTGGCGCTTTCTACCTGTACCGGTATCGACAGTTACAACAAAGACGACCGTATGGTGGCGCTGAATCTCGGCAAACTGGTGAACGATCCTCTCCGGTATCACGTGGTGATGGACGAACTGAACGATCTGGAAATGGGCAAGTTGCTTTCCGCCTGTGAGCTGACCGTGGGCACTCGTCTGCACTCCGCCATTATCTCGATGAACTTCGGCACTCCGGCGATTGCCATCAACTATGAGCACAAATCAGCGGGGATTATGCAGCAGTTGGGCATGCCGGAAATGGCGGTGGATATTCGTCACCTGCTGGATGGATCGCTGGGTGCGATGGTGGGCGACACTTTAGGTCAATCACCTGCCATCAACGCACGGCTGGCGATAGCGGTAAAAGCCGAGCGCGAAAACGGTATTGCAATGGTCAAATCCGTCCTCGAACGCATCGGGGAGGGCAAATGAAGGTAGGTTTCTTTTTGCTGAAATTCCCGCTCTCGTCAGAAACGTTTGTGCTGAACCAAATTACAGCGTTTATCGATATGGGCTATGACGTGGAGATTGTCGCCCTGCAAAAGGGCGACACGCAAAACACCCATGCTGCGTGGACACAGTATGGGCTGGAGGCAAAAACCCGCTGGCTACAGCACGAGCCGCAAGGGCGACTGGCCAAGCTGCGCTACCGTGCGACCCGGACACTGAGAGGGGCGCTTCGCACCTCGACGTGGAAAGCGCTGAATATTTCTCGCTATGGTTCTGAATCCCGCAATCTGATCCTCTCCTCGATTTGCGGGCAAACCGCCCAGCCGTATCGCGCCGACGTGTTTATCGCGCACTTCGGCCCGGCGGGCGTAACGGCGGCGAAGCTGCGCGAGCTGGGTGTGATTGAGGGCAAAATTGCCACGATATTTCACGGGATTGATATCTCCAGCCGGGAAGTTCTTAACCACTATACGCCTGAATATCAGCAGCTATTTCGCCGCGGCGACATGATGTTGCCCATCAGCGAACTGTGGGCAGGACGGCTGAAAACCATGGGCTGTCCGAGTGAGAAGATTGCCGTCTCGCGCATGGGTGTAGACATGGAGCGCTTTACCCAACGACCGGTGAAGGTGCCGGGCAAGCCGCTGCAAATCATCTCTGTGGCGCGCCTGACCGAGAAAAAAGGGCTGCACGTCGCCATTGAAGCGTGTCGTCAACTCAAAGCGCGCGGGGTGGATTTTCACTATCGTATCCTGGGCATTGGCCCGTGGGAGCGTCGCCTGCGCACGCTCATCGAACAATATCAACTTGAAGGCTACGTTGAGATGCCGGGCTTTAAGCCCAGCCATGAAGTCAAAGCCATGCTTGACGATGCGGATGTGTTTTTGTTGCCCTCAGTGACGGGGGCAGATGGCGACATGGAAGGTATTCCCGTTGCGCTGATGGAGGCCATGGCGGTTGGGATCCCCGTCGTGTCGACCGTTCACAGCGGCATCCCCGAGCTTATCGAACCGGGTCATTCTGGCTGGCTGGTGCCTGAAAATAATGCGCTCGCGTTGGCCGATCGTCTGGCTGCCTTCAGTGATATTGACCAGCAGGAACTGATGCCGGTACTGCGCAATGCACGACAAAAAGTGGAAGCCGATTTTAATCAGCAGGTCATTAATCGTCTGTTAGCGAGCCTGCTACAAACGCTATAAAGCCGAGGTAGTATGCTGAAAAAAATAACCCGACGTACCTTTGTGACCTCCTGCACGTTGATGGCCGCAGCGCCGCTCCTGGGCTCTCGCGTGGCGCGAGCGGCCGGAACGGGCGGTAAGGTCGATATCAGCCAGTACAACAGTAAAGACTGGATTGCCTCCTTTAAGCAGGCCTTTGCGGAGAGTGACACCGTGGTCGTCCCCGCAGGATTAACCTGCGAGAACATCAATACGGGTATTTTCATCCCGGACGGTAAAACGTTGCTTATTCGCGGCGCGCTGACGGGCAACGGGCGCGGGCGCTTTGTCCTGCAAGAAGGCAGTAAAGTAATCGGCGAAGGAAAAGGGCGCACGGAGAACATCACGCTGGACGTGCGTGGCTCCGACTGTGTTATTCAGGGGCTGGCCATGAGCGGCTTTGGGCCGGTCACGCAGATCTACATCGGCGGTAAAAAACCGCGGGTGATGCGTAACCTGCTGATCGACAATCTGACCGTCACTCAGGCTAACTACGCGATCCTGCGTCAGGGGTTCCATAACCAGGTGGACGGCGCACGCATTACCAACAGCCGCTTTAGCCATTTGCAGGGTGATGCCATCGAGTGGAACGTGGCGATCAATGACCGTAATATTCTGATTTCCGACCACGTCATCGACAACATCAATTGTACTAACGGCAAGATCAACTGGGGCATCGGTATCGGCCTTGCGGGAAGCACTTACGATAATGACTACCCCGAGAAACAAACCGTGAAGAACTTCGTGGTGGCGAATATCACCGGCAGCAACTGTCGCCAGCTAGTCCATGTCGAAAACGGTAAACACTTTATTATCCGTAATGTAAAAGCCACGAATATCACCCCCGACTTCAGTAAAAAGGCGGGGATCGACAATGCTACTGTGGCTATTTATGGCTGTGATAATTTCGTTATTGATAATATCGATATGAAAGATAGTGCCGGAATGTTAATTGGTTACGGCGTCATCAAAGGCGATTACCTGTCCATTCCGCAAAACTTTAAACTCAACGATATCCGGCTAGATAATAGCCAGCTTGCTTATAAGCTGCGAGGTATTCAGATCTCATCAGGGAATGCCACCTCGTTCGTTGCCATCACCAACCTGGAGATGAAACGCGCCACGCTTGAGCTGCATAACAAGCCGCAGCACCTTTTCCTGCGCAACATCAACGTGATGCAGGAATCAACAGTTGGACCTGCGCTGAAGATGAATTTCGATTTGCGTAAGGACGTTCGCGGCAAGTTTATGGCTAAAGACGAAACGCTGCTGTCACTGGCAAACATTCACGCGGTTAACGAAAAAGGGCAGAGCTCCGTGGATATCGACAGGGTGGATCAACAGGTGGTGAATGTGGAGCGGTTGAATTTTAAACTGCCACATCGATAAATTATCGTCACTCCGATTTTGCGACGATTCCTGGAATAAAACTGTGCGTGATTCGGATTACAACTACTGTAATTTGTGGGCTGAAAGCGTAGTATCAATCCAATATTGAATCAAATCATGCTAGCGAAATTAGGTTTAAGAGCTATAATTCGGCAACCATTTTAAGGTGGAAGTTATAATGATTAATTTGAAAGCAGTCATACCGGTAGCAGGTTTGGGCATGCACATGCTCCCAGCCACAAAAGCGATTCCTAAAGAGATGCTGCCGATCGTTGACAAGCCAATGATTCAGTACATCGTTGACGAGATTGTTGCTGCAGGGATCAAAGAAATCGTTCTGGTTACCCATTCGTCCAAGAATGCGGTAGAGAACCACTTCGACACCTCTTACGAACTCGAAGCGTTGCTTGAGCAGCGCGTTAAGCGTCAGCTTCTGGCCGAAGTGCAGTCTATCTGCCCACCAGGAGTGACCATTATGAACGTTCGCCAGGCTCAGCCGCTGGGTCTCGGACATTCCATCCTGTGTGCTCGCCCGATAGTGGGTGATAATCCATTTGTCGTTGTGCTGCCAGATATCATTCTGGACAACGCTTCTGCCGATCCGCTGCGCTACAACCTGGCATCTATGGTCGCGCGTTTCAATGAAACCGGCCGTAGCCAGGTGCTGGCAAAACGCATGAAGGGCGATCTGTCTGAGTACTCTGTTATCCAGACTAAAGAGCCACTGGATTCCGAAGGTCAGGTTAGCCGTATCGTTGAGTTTATCGAAAAACCCGATCAGCCACAGACGTTGGATTCCGACCTAATGGCGGTGGGGCGTTATGTCCTGAACGCGGATATCTGGGCTGAACTGGAAAATTCGCAACCGGGTGCGTGGGACCGTATTCAACTGACGGATGCGATTGCGTCACTGGCGAAGAAACAGTCTGTTGATGCCGTGTTAATGACGGGCGACAGCTACGATTGCGGTAAAAAAATGGGTTATATGCAGGCCTTTGTGCAGTACGGTTTGCGTAACCTGAAGGAAGGGCAGAAGTTCCGCGAGAGTATAACAAAACTGCTTCAACCGCATGAGTAAAGGGCGGTTTTGATAGCATAGTAAACAAGAGACTACCCTGAGTTTTAGGGTGGTCTTTTGTTCTATTTGAAGCAGCTAAACGCGTTTTTAAAATTTTGGCAATCATAAAGCCAAAACTCAATTATTTCTCTCTACTGGCTCCGATCGTTAACGTCAGGATGAGAAAATTACTTTGAATATTGCTTCTGGTAGCCTAAGCCAGGGGCGGTAGCGTGCCTTTTTACACACAATCAGTAATGAGCAAAGTAGGAGAAGAAGGATGTTACTTCCAGTGGTGATCGCAGGAGGAACAGGGAGTCGACTGTGGCCGATGTCTCGAGAGTTGCAGCCCAAGCAATTTCTTTCATTCCACCAGGGGGGGTCAATGCTTCAGAATACGATCTCTCGTCTGGAGGGCTTGGACGTGGCAAATCCCATCGTTATCTGCAATGAAGATCATCGTTTTCTGGTGGCAGAACAGTTAAGGCAGATGGATAAACTTGCCGGTAACATCATTCTTGAACCAGTGGGTCGAAATACGGCACCTGCAATAACGTTGGCTGCCCTACATGCGATTGGCACAGGGGAAGACCCTGTTATGTTAATTCTTGCCGCCGATCACCTTATTTCTGACAAATTAGTCTTTCATTCTGTCATCGCAGACGCGATCCCTTTTGCGGAAGAGGGGAAGCTCGTCACCTTCGGCATCGTCCCAACGCAACCCGAAACGGGCTATGGTTATATTCAACGAGGGGAAGCACAGCATGCTGGCAACTCCGCGGCCTGGAAAATCAAACGTTTCGTTGAAAAGCCTGACAAAGAGACGGCCATTTCCTATCTCGAGAGCAAAGAATATCTTTGGAACAGTGGGATGTTTATGTTCCGGGCATCCTCGTATCTGAATGAGGTTGCTAAGCTGTGTCCATCGATACTGGACGCTTGCAAGAACGCCATGCTGCAACCAGTGAACGATCTCGATTTTATTAAGCTTAATAAAGAGATCTTTGCAAGTTGCCCGTCTGATTCTATTGACTATGCCGTTATGGAACACACCGATTTGGGGATCGTGACTGCAATGGATGCAGGCTGGAATGATGTAGGATCGTGGTCTGCCTTGTGGGAAACATCATCGCGTGATAGCGATGGTAATGCGCTGGTTGGTGATGTCTTTGCCCATGATTCCCGAGATTGCTATATACGTAGCGAAGGCAGGTTAACTGCCGCACTGGGATTAGACGACCTTATTATTGTTAATACAAAAGATGCACTTCTTGTATCGCACAAAAATAATGTCCAGGATGTCAAAATTGTTGTTGAACATCTTAAGGCGAATTCTCGAAGTGAATATCGCGAGCATACTACACGTTATATGCCGTGGGGATATGTTGAAACACTGGTTCGTGATGCACGCTATAAAGTGAATCGCGTAACGCTGATTCCTGGTGGCGAGCTTTCACTCCAGTTACATCATCACCGACTTGAACATTGGGTGGTCTTAACCGGTACTGCATTGATAGACGTAGAGGATGACGCTGTTTACCTAACTGAGAATGAATCAACAACTATTCCTGTAGGGAAAAAACATCGACTCTCAAATCCTGGGAAAATTAACCTTGAGATTCTAGAAATTCAATTTGGTAGCTATCTCGGTGAAGATGACGTATTAAGGATTTCATAATGGAAAATAAAAATAATAAAACGTTAACGTGCTTTAAAGCATATGATATTCGGGGTAAATTGGGTGAAGAACTGAACGAAGATATTGCATGGCGTATCGGCCGAGCGTACGCACTATGCTTAGCGCCAAAGCAGGTAGTAGTTGGCGGTGACGTGCGTCTTACCAGTGAGTCATTAAAAATGGCGCTTGCTGAAGGTTTGATGGATGGCGGCTGTGATGTACTAGACATAGGATTGTCAGGGACTGAAGAAGTGTATTTTGCTACGTTTTACCTTGACGTAGACGGTGGTATTGAAGTGACTGCGAGCCATAATCCCATAGATTATAATGGAATGAAACTCGTGCGCAGAGGTTCCCGCCCTGTCAGTGGTGATACTGGCTTAAATGAGATTCGAGAATTGGCCGAAGCCAACCAATTTCCGCCGGTTGAGCGAAGAGGAAATTATAAGAAAATCGATATACTCGGCGCATACGTGGAGCATCTGCTTGGGTATGTAAATCTTGATAATTTCCGCATCAAACCATTAAAATTGGTAATCAATTCTGGCAACGGTGCAGCGGGTCATGTAATTGATGAAATAGAATTACGCTTCAAAAATGCGGGTGTGCAAATTGAGTTTATCAAGGTGCATAATGAACCTAACGGTGCATTTCCTCACGGTATACCCAATCCATTATTGCCTGAATCACGCCAGGATACCGCAAACGCTGTTTTAGACTCAAAGGCAAGCATGGGCATTGCTTTTGATGGTGATTTTGATCGTTGCTTCCTATTTGATGAGAATGCTAATTTTATTGAAGGCTACTACATTGTGGGCTTATTAGCAGAAGCATTTCTCAGTAAAGAGAAGGGCGCAAAGATCATCCATGACCCTCGTTTAATCTGGAATACTATTGATATCGTCGAAAACACTGGCGGTATTCCGGTGATGTCAAAGACGGGGCATGCTTTTATTAAAGAACGTATGCGTTTAGAGAATGCTGTGTATGGTGGTGAAATGAGTGCACACCATTATTTCCGAGACTTTGCATATTGTGATAGTGGTATGATTCCTTGGTTGCTGATTGCAGAGCTTGTTCTCACTTCAGAGCGTTCACTGGGCGATCTCGTAAAATCACGTATTGCACGATTCCCTGTTTCAGGTGAGATAAACCGCAAAGTGATGAATGCCACGGCGCTGATCGCTGATATTGAAAAACGTTATTCATCTCAGGCAATCGAGGTTGATTACACCGACGGCCTAAGTATGTCTTTCTCAGGATGGCGTTTTAATATTCGCACTTCTAATACTGAACCTTTGCTCCGTCTTAATGTTGAAGCTGATGCTGACGAAGAGTTAATGGAAAGAAAGCGAGATGAGTTGTTGGGACTTATTAATAGCTAATTAATAAATTGCTAAATCGCGTGGAAAATATTAATGATAGAAGTTATATTAGCAGCGTTTGGGTTTGTTATATATGTATTTAGCCTTGCGCTCCCTTTACATATTAGGTTGCTCTTCGTTCTTGTATGTAGTGTCCCCCAGCTATACTTAGTTCAATTGGGTGGGGCAGATGTCCCGCTTGCTTTTTTACTGCCCGCATTACTCGTTCCTGAATTTTTAAAAAATGCCAATCAATTTCTAGCAAGACCAGCGATTCTAGCGCTTGTAGGTTTGATTTGTATTAGTATAGTAAGTCTATTGTGGTCAGTAGAAGTATCAATGGGCATTCGTGATATTGCCTATCTTATTGAGTTTATAGTTATCGCAAATGCGGTATATGTTCTCGCAACTAAAAATAAACTCATGCTTTATAGAATTATTAACGCTTTGCTTTTCGTTATCTGTCTTCAAGCCATAACCATTATCATATTTAGGTTGAATGAAGCCCTCGAGTTGTCAATTGTGCTCTCTCCAGTGAGTAAGTATTTAATGGGAATGAACACACTTCAGGGACTGTTAGACGGTGCAAGAAATAATTTCTATGACCCGGTCAAAGCGGGTGGTGTTTTATTCATTAATGCTAATGCAGCTGCCTGCTACGTGGGGATTTCTTCATTTATGGCTTGGGGAGTATACAGTGTGCTCAAGTCAAAGCTAACGCTTATAATGGCTATTCTATTATGGACTACGGTATTCTTTACAGGATCAAAGGCAGGTGTTCTCTTTGCCGTTCTTATCCCAGCTTTCATATTTTATCTCAAATTACAACGGTCAACTAAAATTGTCGTGGTATCTGTAGGGGCTTCGTTTGCTATTTTTTTAATAGCAATAAGTATTTTTTTCAGTATTAATGAACATAATGGTTTTTTACAGGAATCGACTGAAACTGCACAAACCCGCTACCAGATATGGAATTATGCATTTAATGCCTTTTTAGATAAACCGCTCATGGGGCAAGGATTCGGTGGCTGGGAAGTTGATTATAGTAAACATACTGATTATTTTCTTCCGCCGCATAATACGCTGATTTATCTTTGGTCAAAGTCGGGAATTATAGCATCGTTCATGGGGTTATGTTTTATTCTTACAAGCATTGGAGTTGGGATTCGTGCTATCAAAACCTACAATAATGAGCAGAAGAACATTGGTTATGCATTGCTCATGGTGCTTGCTTGGCAATTTGCGCATGGCTTTGGTGAAAACTTCGGTCTGATTGGTGAACAGCATCAAATGGTGATCGTGTCGGTCATGTTGGGGTTATGTATGGCCGGAGGGTTACCAATGGTCCGAAAGATTAGGGTAGAGCAATGAAAACGGTGGGTATATTCCGTAATCAATTATTCAAAGGATCAGAAGTCTTCATAAAACAGCAGGCCGAAGCAATCACACAGTATAATAAGTGTTATATTGGGAGACGCGCTCTGGGGGACAAACCTGATGGTGCTGTAGCTTACGTATTAAATCATCGCGGAGATTTACAAGGCACAGTTGCCGAAATGGTGAATGCTTTAACAACTTCGGCGATACCTTATCAAAATGTGCTAGGCAATCATTGTTTGGATCTGATTCATGCACACTTTGCAATAGATGGCCTTTATGCACTTGCGCTGGCACAAAAGAAAAATATTCCCATGGTGACAACGCTACATGGGTTTGATGTCACGGTAAGTAATAAAGATTTGCTCAAGTCGCGTTCGCCTGCGTGGATCAATTATCTTTTCCGCCAGCAACGGGTAAAAGACTTGGGTGACAAGTTTATTTGTGTATCTGATTTCATTGCACAACAGGCAATTAAGCATGGTTTCCCTGAACACAAGATTGTTCAGCATTACATCGGTATCGATGTAGAGAAATACCAGCCTCGTGAGCAAAAAGACGATCAGGGTATTATTTTGCATGTTGCGAGATTGGTTGAAAAAAAAGGGACGACTGTTCTAATCAATGCGATAAAACATGTCAAAGCAAAAGGCATTGAGACAAAGTTGATTGTCATAGGGGAGGGGCCACTGCTGGCAAAATTGAAAGCTCAGGTCATTGCGCTGAGTCTCGAAGAAAATGTCACCTTTACAGGGGCTCTTTCGCATAGCGATGTCATGTCGTGGATGCGTAAAGCCAGCATGTTGGTGTTACCAAGCATTACGGCTAAAACCGGTGATGCAGAAGGTTTGGGTATGGTTCTACTCGAGGCTGCCGTGAGTGGTGTACCCGTCATTGGGACGCATCATGGTGGAATCCCTGAAGCTATCATTGATGAGCATACAGGTTTTTTAGTTACTGAACGTGATGAAAAAACCTTAGCAGATCGTATTTCTTACTTGCTAAGTAATGAACAAAAAAGATTTGAAATGGGCAAGAACGCCCGTGAATATATTAGTGAGAAATTCAATTTATCGAAGCAGACGTTGAAATTAGAAAAAATATATCAGGAACTGATTCATGGTTGATGAAGTATTAATTTTCTCGCGTTCACTCCCATTTCATCACCTTGGTGGAATGGAGGTTGTCGCATGGGATCTTGCCCAACAATTACAAATTAGTGGTTTTGATGTTAAGGTCATTACTACCGATTTCGACACAGTTATCCCGACTTCTGAAAACACCCCTCAGATCATTAAAATTAAGAATATACCGAAAGCAGAATACTCAAAGGGATGGTGGAAAGAAACTGAAAACATTTCAGCAGAATGGGCCAATAAAGAAAAAGTTCGGGCCGTGATAAGCATAAGTGCTGGTGCATTCAGTGTGTTGAAACTTAAGCCCCAGTTTCCGAATGCTAAATTTATTATGCAAGCACATGGTACATCTGTAGGCGAATTTGTATCAAAGTTGAAAACTCGGCAACTCAAAAAATTATTATCCAGTATAAAAAATGTGCTTGGTTTTTATTCTGATGCAAAACACTATTGTTATTTTGACAAAATAGTGGCTGTTGGAAGCGCTGTCAGTGAAGATTTGACAAGTTTCCCCACAAGATTGATATGTGACAAGAATAAAGTAGTAAAAATAGAAAATGGTATAGATGAGTATTTATTCTCAGATGATGCATCTAGTAAAAAAACTCTTCGCCAAAAGCTAAATATTAGTCCTGAGTCTTTAGTTTTTTTATCGGCCTCACGGTTGCATGAACAAAAAGGCGTTGATAACAATATAGAGTTATTTAAACAGATTAGAAAATTAAAACCTAATTCTAAACTACTTATTTGTGGTAGTGGTCCTCATGAACAACAATTGAGAAAAAAAGTTGATACATGGAACTTAGGTGAGGATGTAATCTTCATGGGGGCAAAAACACGATATGAATTAGCAAATATTATGCAGTGTGCCGACATATTTTTATTTTTAACTAAAAGGGTTGAAGGATTACCTTTAAATGTTTTAGAAGCAATGAGTGCCGGTTTGCCATTAATTATCTCTGATCATTTGACATTCAACTCGGGTGAGAAGATATTTAAATGTCATCCAAGTCATTTTCCTATCAATGAGATTTATAGATATATAGATACTGTCCTTCTAAAGGAAAGAAAATCATATATTCCAGTAAAAAATACACTAAGTTATTCAGTCGGTGAGTATATTTCTTTATTTCGAAGAACATCTAAATGAAAAAAGCCATTAGTCAATTATTTGGCGGTAATATGTTGTCGAAAATCCTGGGGCTGCTCAGGGAAATTTTGATGGCAAAATTTTTTGGGACAGGTGATATTAATGGTGCATATCGAATTGCACAGACAGGCACCTTAGTTCCAATTAATTTTATGACAAGTGATAGTCTCAATTCGGCTTTTATTCCTTTATATAAGAAATATCTCACGGAGGATGAATTTCGGGCGTCAACGTTTAAAGTATGCATGTTTTTATTTTTCTCGGTAATATCAATATTCCTGTTCTTTATTCTCTATTTCCTTTCCGATTATTGGGTCGGAATTATGGCTCCGGGGATAAGTGGTAATGCTAAGGGAATGTCCTCTGAATTGCTGAAGATAATGGCAATATGTTGTCCATTTTATTTATGTTCAGCACTAGTGAATTACCTGTCTATGGCGCACGGTGATTATAAACCCATATCCATGCGAGCTTCTATACAAAACATAGGTATGTTACTAGGTGTTGTTGCAGCCTACTATTATAACAATTTTTTATTGCTGGCATGGGGATTTACTGGTAGTTACATTATTTTTAGTTGTTGGGCTATTACACGGGCGAGAAAGAGTAATATTCTCAACTTTCCAGATCGTTTCGATATTCATGAAACGAAACTTGTGATGCGAAGCTTTTGGATTACGTTGCGTCCATTACTCATATTGCCATTGATGCTACAAGGTAATATTACTCTAGAAAGAGCACTGGCCTCATTTATAAGTATTGATGTTGTTTCGGCATTAGACTATGCAAGATTTATTACGGATACAGTGGTATTCATTCTGTCTGTGCCCATTGCATTTGCAGGCTTATCCGAATGGTCATCACAAAAACCTGAGATTGTTAGAGAAAAAATAAAGAAAATTTATAGATGGTTAGCTTTACTTGTTATAAATATATCTTTTTTTATATTCTATTATGCGCGAGATATTGTCATTCTTTTATTCATGAGAGGCGCTTTCAATCAGCATTCTGTGGAGGTGACAACTGATATCATTCAAGGGATGTGCATAGGTTTATGGGCACAAGTCATTGGATACATTTTTATCAAAGCCTTAAGTGCACATCTTAATAATAAGCAAGTTCTAATAGTAATGATTGTTGCTCTTTCAAGTAATGCTGTAGTGAATCTTGCTACATATAAATTATGGGGTGCATTTGGGCTTGGTTTAGGTAACTCAATATACAGTTTAATGATGTTTGTGTTGAGTGCTTGGTATTTGAAAATAACAGATGTACTTTTTCCAACTATACTGAAAGTTTTTACCGGCTTGGGTATATACACCGTCCTAAGTATTTGTTTAGGAACATACGTAGCAGAATCAACTAACGTTATTATTAGATTGTTGGTAAATGGTTCTATATTCCTAATGTTTACTCTTATCTGGGCAATGTTATTCCCATTGTATCGAAACGGTATTAAAGGGATTTTGATTAAAAAGGGCTGAAAAACCTGAGCTTATTATGAAAAACAACGCGAATATTAAAGATGTAGTCGTTTTATCGACAGCTGACTGGGATAATCCCTTCTGGACTAACAAACAGCATGTTGCCGTTGAGTTAGCAAATCGTGGTCATCGTGTACTTTACATTGAATCGCTGGGCCTCCGCAGGCCAAGCGTAAACAAAAAAGATCTCTCGCGTATCTTTCGAAGGATTTTGAAGGCCATCAAAGCACCAAGGCAAGTTAGAAAGAATATTTGGGTATGGTCACCAATTTCAATTCCGTTTAACAATTATGCATTCGTCCGTAAGCTTAATAAGTTAATCTTGAGTAGTGCCCTTAAGTTCTGGTGTTGGCGTCTTAAATTTGAGAATGAGACCCTTTGGACATATAACCCACTCACTACTCGATTCCTTGAGCCCGCTGATTTTGATTATGTAGTGTATCATTGTGTTGACGAGATTAAGGCTCAGCCAGGAATGCCAGTCGAAATTCTTCAAGATGCAGAAGAAGAATTAGTTCGTCGCGCAGATATTACTTTTGTGACTTCCCAAACATTATTAAAATCGAGAAAACAATGGAGTGATGAAGTCTATTATTTCTCTAATGTTGCCGACTATAACCACTTTTCAACTGCTTTGGACGATCGTTTACCCATACCTGATGATCTTACAGTTATACCTGAACCACGAATTGGTTTCATTGGAGCGATTAGCGGTTACAAAGTCAACTTTTCACTGCTTGAAGAGATAGCTAAGGCTCACCCAGAATGGTCTATTGTCCTGATAGGAGACATAGGCGAAGGTGATCCAAATACTGATGCAACGCAATTGACGCGGCATAAGAATATTTACCTAATTGGCCCACGTTCTTATCAGCACTTGCCTGGCTATCTGAAGGGGTTTGGGGCCACGCTATTACCCAATACTCTTAACGAATATACTGCTTCTATGTTCCCGATGAAATTCTTTGAATATCTCGCAGCGGGAAAAGCAGTGGTAAGTGTCGACTTAGCCTCGTTATGTGATTTCAAGGAATATGTCCGAATTGCTAACACATCGTCCGAATTCATCGCAGCACTGGAAGATATAACTTCTGGACAACGAATTTCTGTTGAAAAATGTCTTGAACTGGCAAAACAATATACATACCAGTCACGTACTGAAAAAATGTTCGAATTAATCAATGAGAAGCGTAATGAAAGTAGCAATTGTTCACGAGTGGTTTAGTTCTTATGCAGGTTCTGAGAAAGTTGTAGAACAAATTCTCCGTTGTTATCCCGAAGCGGACTTATTTGCGGTATGTGATTTTTTAAAACCAAAAGATCGAGATTTTTTGAATAACAAGAAAATCAATACTACTTTCATACAGCATCTTCCTTTTGCTGCAAAAAAATTCCAGTCGTATCTGCCATTAATGCCTTTGGCGATTGAACAGCTAGATATGTCAGCTTATGATGTGGTTATCTCAAGTAGCCATGCAGTTTCAAAAGGCGTGATAACTGGTCCCGATCAAATTCATATTTCCTATGTTCACTCTCCTATTCGTTATGCATGGGATTTTCAACACCAATATTTACGTGAGTCTGGATTGAATAAAGGGATTAAGGGATGGCTCGCTAAATATTTGCTACACAAAATTCGTATTTGGGATTACCGCACTGCCGCAGGTGTTAATCATTTCATTGGAAATTCACAATTTATTGTACGACGGATTAATAAGGTTTATGGTAGGCAGGCTAATGTTATTTACCCTCCTGTAAATACCGATAAGTTTGAGTTCAGCGAGAATAAAGAGGATTTTTATCTGGCTGCTTGTCGTATGGTTCCCTATAAGCGCGTTGATCTTATCGTTAGCGCCTTTGCTAAAATGCCAGATAAAAAATTAGTCGTTATCGGCGACGGATCCGAGATGGAAAAAATTAAGCAGCTGGCAACAGATAATATTACCCTGCTAGGTTATCAGGATGATGCTGCTCTTGTTGATTATATGAAGCGTGCCAAGGCCTACGTGTTTGCTGCTGAAGAAGACTTTGGGATTTCGCCGGTAGAAGCACAGGCGAGTGGTACACCTGTAATCACTTATGGTAAGGGGGGGTGCCTTGAAACAGTTATACCTCTTGGAAGTGAGAAGCCAACAGGGCTGTTTTTCTTCGAACAAACAGCAGATGCGATTTGTGATGCAGTCAATGATTTTGAAAAACATCATAGTGATATTAATTCACACGATTGTAGGGAACATGCACTCACTTTTTCCGAGCAACGTTTTCGGAATGAAATGAGTAGTTTTGTTGAAAACGCCTGGATGCAATTTTCTGAGTCATTGATAAACACTCAAATTGAAAAACTCCAAAAAAAATATACTCATCCAAGAACATAATGACCACGGCATAAATCACAAAGTTTATGCCAGGGAATAAAGTATGAAAAATAGCGTATTCCAAGATCAAAAAAAAGAATTTGTGTGTCGTACTAGCTTGATGTTATCAGATTTTATCTGGCTTAATATTTCTTTAGGTTTATCTTTTTTAACTGTAATGTTCTTCATTGGCGACCTCAATACTTTCATGCCGATGCATCAAATGGATGTCCGACTTTTGTCACATTTTGTTTTGACCACATTATGTGTACTTTGGTTCGGCGTGCGTTTGCGACATTATGCACAGAAAAAACCTTTCTGGTCCGAGTTGAAAGAAACACTGCGTACTATCATCATTTTTTCAATTTTCGATCTTGCTTTGGTTGCATTCTCTAAATGGCATTTCTCCCGATATATTTGGGCTTATTGTTGGCTCTATGCCATCATTATTGTGCCTGTATCAAGAGAACTGACAAAGTTATTACTTGATAAACTTGGTTACTGGAAGAAACGTACCGTCATATTAGGCGCTGGACCTAATGCCAGAGAGGCTTATTTTGCTTTACAAAGCCAAGAGGTTTCAGGCTTTAAAATTGATGCTTTCTGCGATTTTGATGCAACTGTTGAGACGTTAGAAGATCGTCCTATCATTAAGGACGAACAAACGTTTCTCACCCGTTACAATTCTTTTTCTACCCAATTCGTTGTTGCTTGTGATTTTGATGAGAAAGATAAATTTGAGAGTTGGCTACGATTTTTAGCAAAACATAAATGTCGAAATGTGATTATTATTCCTTCTTTGAGAGGATTTCCACTATACGGCACAAGTATGTCATTTATTTTTAGCCATGAGGTGTTATTGCTGCAGGTTCATAATAATTTGGCTAAAGCAACGTCACGATTTATCAAAAGATCCTTTGATATAATTTGTTCCTTAGGCATTCTCCTAATTTCATCACCATTATTTGTATATCTTTGGTATAAAGTTTCTCGTGATGGAGGCCCGGCAATTTATGCTCACAGTCGAATAGGGCGCCGGGGTGAACGGTTTGACTGCTATAAATTCCGTTCAATGGATATTAATTCTAAAGAAATTCTCGCTAATTTGCTTGAGAATGACCCCGATGCTCGTGTTGAATGGGAAAAAGATTTCAAACTGAAGAATGATCCGCGAATCACTTCCATCGGCCGATTCATCCGAAAGACAAGCCTGGATGAGTTACCGCAATTATTTAACGTGCTCAAGGGTGAGATGAGTCTGGTTGGTCCACGTCCAGTGATAAGTGAGGAGCTGGAACGTTATGCTGATGATGTTGAATATTATCTTATGGTCAAGCCTGGAATGACTGGTCTGTGGCAGGTGAGTGGGCGTAATGATGTTGACTATACTACCCGCGTATATTTCGACTCATGGTACGTTAAGAACTGGTCATTGTGGAATGACATTGTTATTTTGTTCAAAACAGTAAGCGTTGTATTTTTAAGAAAAGGTGCCTACTGATGATTGAAAATATTTATCAATATAGCATGGGGTTGCAATGAAAGCCTTTGTTTTTGTAAATGACAATGGGGCGGCCTACCGCAGATATTCTCAAGGAGAAATGCCTGCTCAGTTTGTCTATGGGGTATCAAAACTGCAAAAAATGGGTTTTGAGATAAAAGTTGGACAGGGTAATATTTTAAAAGACATATTTTCTTTTTTAAAATTCAAGCCTGATTTATTTTTCATGCCATTTTTAAAACGTAAAACAATGATTTTTTACATTCTGGCAAAAATGTTTGGATTCAAAACAAGATTTGTAGGATGGATGCATTTGGATATTTACACCCCTCCAAATTCTAAAATAAAAAAAGTGATTCACTCTGCACTTATGCCATTTTTGAAAATCTATATTCGTAAGATCGATTCTATATTTTTTCTTTCAGATAAAACTAGAAACACTATTTTGAAAGAAAGGAGTTTGGATAGTCGACGTTGCCATTTTATTCCTTGGGGGGGGGAGGCTGATTTTTATCAACCTTTTTTAAAGCAAAGTCATAACGAGAATATAATATCTACAGGTCGTGAGAACAGAGATTTACTATCTGTCTTTTCGTCATTAAAAAATTCGGAAGTTGTTCTTGATATTTACACTAGCGATTCTTCCTTACCTGACAGTTTCCCAAACTCAAAAGGTGAGGTGTTAATAAATAAAGGGCGTTGGGAGTATAAAGAGCTATTAGATAAAGTCAGCTCTTCGAAATGTATGATTATCCCTCTTAAATTAGATAAAATAAATTATTGCGTCGGACTTTCATCTTTGATTGAGGCCATTGCTCTAGGTCTGCCTGTTATTGCTACATATAATCCTTATTGGTATATTGACATTGAAAAGGAAAATATAGGGATCTGTATTAAGAATAACTCCTTGGCTGAATGGACGCATGCGTTGGAATTATTAAATAACAATCCTGCTTTGGTTGAGGAAATGTCGAAAAATGCAAGGGCGGTTTTTAAAAATAAATGTCATTTTGCATACACGGAAAATCTCCTTGAAACACACATTAATAATGTTCTTAGAATTAACTAGCAGAAGCCAAAAATTATGAAAATTATTGTCACTGGTGGTGCAGGCTTTATTGGGTCTGCAGTTGTCCGTAATATTATTAACAACACTAGCGATACTGTCTGCGTTGTCGACAGCTTGACTTATGCTGGTAACCTTGAGTCGCTTGCATCGATAGAAGATGACACTCGATATTCATTTTCATGCACAGATATCACTGATGCGAAAAGTATCAGCGCCATTTTTAATGACTTTAAGCCAGATGTAGTTATGCATTTAGCTGCCGAAAGCCATGTAGATCGATCTATTGACGGTCCGGGCACTTTCATTCATACCAATGTTATTGGTACCTTCACGCTACTCGAAGCTGCACGTCAGTTTTACGCCTCACTTGACGATAACCGTAAAGAAACCTTCCGTTTCCATCATATTTCAACTGATGAAGTTTTTGGCGATCTTCATGATAAGGAAACGCTTTTCACTGAAGAGACTTCTTATGCGCCTAGCAGCCCTTACTCTGCATCAAAAGCGGGTAGTGATCATCTTGTGCGTGCGTGGAACCGCACTTATGGTTTACCGGTTGTCATTACAAATTGTTCCAATAATTATGGTCCGTACCATTTTCCTGAAAAATTGATTCCGTTGATAATACTCAACGCTCTTGCAGGGAAAAAATTACCTATTTATGGTAACGGCGAACAGGTGCGCGATTGGTTATATGTTGAAGATCATGCTCGTGCGCTTTATACCGTGGCGACCAAAGGTAAAATAGGTGAAACGTACTGCATCGGTGGTCATAATGAGCGCGCAAATATTGATGTCGTAAAAACCATTTGCTCCATTCTTGATAGAACTATTGAGCATAAACCTAATAATATAAATAGTTTTGCAGAACTAATAACTTTTGTTCCTGACAGACCAGGTCATGACCTTCGATATGCTATTGATGCCAGTAAAATCAAGCGCGATCTTGGATGGGTTCCACTTGAAACGTTCGAAAGCGGCATTGAAAAAACCATAAACTGGTATCTTTCTAATGAAGACTGGTGGGGGCGCGTGCTTGACGGTTCTTATGCCGGTGAACGCCTTGGTCTAAGTAAATAATTGAGGTATTAAGTGATGAAAGGAATTGTTTTAGCGGGTGGTTCTGGTACTCGTTTATATCCAATAACGCAGGGTGTATCGAAACAGCTATTGCCGATTTACGACAAGCCAATGATTTTTTATCCAGTTTCAGTACTCATGTTGGCTGGTATTCGAGATATATTAATTATTACTACGCCTGAAGATATGCCTGCTTTCCAACGTTTGATGAAAGATGGATCTCAATTTGGTGTGAATTTCACTTATGCTGTTCAACCTTCACCTGATGGCCTTGCTCAGGCATTCATTATCGGTGAAAAATTTGTGGGTAACGATCCCTGTGCCTTAGTCCTGGGAGACAATATTTTCTTCGGACAAAGCTTCGGTAAAAAGCTGGAAAACGCGGCTAGCAAAACAGAAGGGGCTACAGTCTTCGGTTATCAAGTTCAGGACCCTGAAAGATTCGGTGTTGTTGAATTTGATAATAACTTTAAGGCCTTATCCATTGAAGAAAAACCGCTCAAACCGAAATCTAATTGGGCGGTTACGGGATTGTATTTCTATGACAATAATGTTTTGGATATGGTCAAAGAAGTCCAACCTTCAATTCGCGGCGAACTTGAAATTACAACTCTTAATCAGATGTATCTGAAAAAAGGGGAGCTTGAAGTTGAACTTCTCGGACGTGGGTTTGCCTGGCTCGATACTGGCACCCATGACAGTTTGATCGAAGCCTCTCAATTCATCCACACAATTGAGAAACGACAAGGCATGAAGGTTGCTTGCCTTGAAGAGATTGCTTTTCGGAAGGGATGGTTAAACTCTACAGAACTGGCCGTTCAGGCTGATAAACTGAAGAAAACAGCCTATGGTCAATATCTAAAGATGTTGATTACTGAGTAATTTCTCAGTTTATACCACAACAGTTTGATTGAGTAAAAAGCGATGAAAATATTACTGGTAGGAAAAAACGGTCAGGTTGGCTGGGAACTACAACGTTCACTTTCGACTTTAGGTGATGTCATTGCAGTTGATTTTTTTGACAAGGAATTATGTGGTGATCTCACCAACCTTGAAGGCATCGCGCAGACTGTTCGTTCAGTAAAACCTGATGTTATTGTAAATGCGGCGGCACACACGGCCGTTGATAAAGCTGAAACCGAGCGTGAGCTATCTGAATTATTAAATGAAAAAGGCGTTGCTGTTTTGGCTATGGAGTCTGCGAAGCTTGGCGCTCTTTTGGTCCATTATTCGACGGATTATGTATTTAATGGAGAAGGGGAAGATTACCGTTGTGAAGAGGACATCCCTGCACCGCTAAACGTCTACGGTGAAACGAAATTAGCTGGCGAACAAGCGATCATTCGCTCCAATCCACGTCATTTAATTTTTCGTACCAGTTGGGTATTTGCCACCCGTGGCAATAATTTTGCTAAAACGATGCTGCGTCTTGCCCGAGATAAAGATACCCTTTCTATCATTAATGACCAATATGGCGCCCCGACTAGCGCCGAGTTGCTGGCTGACTGTACGGCCATTGCCATTCGTCAAGAACGAGTAAATAGAGATGTTGCTGGGGTTTATCACTTGGTCGCCAGCGGCGAAACAACCTGGTTCGATTATGCGAATTATGTGTTTATGGTGGCGAAATCGCAGGGCGAAAAGCTGGTTGTCCAAAATGTCAATGGCATTCCAACCAGCGATTATCCAACGCCCGCAAAACGACCTTTAAATTCACGTTTATCTAATCAAAAATTTCAGCAAACTTTCGCTGTGACACTTCCTCACTGGAAAAAAAATGTTGAACGCGCAGTTGTTGAAATATTAGGTAAATAGAAAAGAGTCATTATGAAGATTATTAATACTGACATCCCTGATGTAAAAATCATCGAACCTACTGTTTTTGGCGATGAGCGTGGTTTCTTTATGGAAACCTGGCAACAAAAAAAATTTTCTGAGCTTGTTTGTAAACGCAGTTTTGTACAGGATAACCACTCAAGGTCTGCTAAGAATATATTACGAGGATTGCACTATCAGACGCAAAATCCTCAGGGTAAATTAGTGCGTGTGGTCAGTGGTGAAGTGTTTGATGTGGCTGTCGATATGAGAAAGTCTTCGCCTACATTTGGTCAGTGGACGGCAGTTGTGCTGTCTGCTGAAAACAAACTTCAACTATGGATACCTGAAGGTTTTGCGCATGGATTTTATGTACTTTCCGAAAGCGCTGAGTTTGTATATAAATGTACCGATTATTATAATCCACATTCTGAGCATGCTTTATTATGGAACGATAAAACCATCGGAATTTGCTGGCCTTTTAATGAGGATGTCTCACCGTTGCTATCGGCTAAAGATACAAACGGTAAAACCTTTGAGCAAGCAACATATTTTGATTAACGATTAGTCAGTTTTACTCAGTCAGATGTGTAAGCGCACCAAAGGCTATCCACAAGTAACTGGGTTGAGTTAACATCGTAGATACATTCGAACTGCATCGCACAGCAGTGATAATTCCCAAGACAGGAGTATGTAATGTCCAAACAACAGATCGGCGTTGTCGGTATGGCAGTGATGGGGCGCAACCTGGCGCTCAACATCGAAAGCCGTGGTTATACCGTCTCCGTGTTCAACCGCTCCCGCGATAAAACCGAAGAAGTGATTGCAGAGAATCCAGGCAAAAAACTGGTTCCGTTCTTTACGGTGCAGGAGTTTGTTGAATCACTGGAAACGCCTCGTCGTATCCTGTTAATGGTGAAAGCGGGCGCAGGCACCGATGCTGCCATCGACTCCCTGAAGCCGTACCTGGATAAAGGCGACATCATTATTGATGGTGGTAACACCTTCTACCACGACACCATTCGTCGTAACCGTGACCTGTCTGCTGAAGGCTTTAACTTCATTGGTACCGGCGTCTCCGGTGGAGAAGAGGGCGCTCTGAAGGGCCCATCCATCATGCCTGGTGGTCAGAAAGAAGCCTACGAACTGGTTGCGCCTATCCTGACTAAAATCGCGGCTATTGCTGAAGATGGCGAACCGTGTGTGACCTATATTGGTCCAGATGGTGCTGGTCATTACGTTAAAATGGTTCACAACGGCATTGAATACGGCGATATGCAGCTGATTGCTGAAGCGTATTCTCTGCTGAAAGGCGGTTTGAACCTGTCCAATGAAGAGTTGGCAGAGACGTTCACTGAGTGGAACAAAGGCGAGCTGAACAGCTACCTGATTGACATCACCAAAGATATCTTCACCAAGAAAGACGAAGAAGGCAAATACCTGGTTGATGTGATTCTGGATGAAGCCGCGAACAAAGGCACGGGTAAATGGACCAGCCAAAGCTCTCTGGATTTGGGCGAGCCGCTGTCTCTGATCACCGAGTCTGTCTTCGCACGTTACATTTCGTCTCTGAAAGAGCAGCGTGTTGCCGCTTCTAAAGTGCTGTCTGGCCCTCAGGCAAAACTCGCTACCGATAAAGCAGAGTTTATCGAGAAAGTACGCCGCGCCCTGTATCTGGGCAAGATTGTTTCTTACGCTCAGGGCTTCTCTCAACTGCGTGCCGCGTCTGATGAGAACAACTGGGATTTGAACTACGGTGAAATCGCGAAAATTTTCCGTGCAGGCTGCATTATCCGTGCTCAGTTCTTGCAGAAAATCACCGATGCGTACGCTGAAAATGCAGACATCGCAAACCTGCTGCTGGCACCATACTTCAAGCAAATTGCTGACGACTATCAGCAAGCGCTGCGTGACGTTGTGGCATATGCCGTACAAAACGGTATTCCGGTTCCGACTTTCTCTGCAGCCGTAGCCTACTACGATAGCTACCGTGCAGCAGTGTTGCCTGCTAACCTGATTCAGGCTCAGCGTGACTACTTCGGTGCGCATACGTACAAGCGTACCGATAAAGAAGGTGTGTTCCACACCGAATGGCTGGATTAATCTTTATCCGTCAAAGGTAATCAGGACCCGGAGATGCTCTCCGGGTTTTTTTTACCTTAAAAATGACGATAGTTATTCGAAGTTGTCTGAATATCAGGTCGGAGCGGGTGAATCTTCCGACTGTTCCTTGACACTTCTACAAGCCAAGAGGTAAAAAGCCCAACAGTTATTGATTATCGTGATGGTCTGATGATCATCTCTACAGTTAACTCACAGAAGTCATTAGCGAATGAAAATTACAATTTCCGGTACAGGTTACGTCGGTCTCTCTAACGGTATCCTCATCGCGCAGAACCACGAAGTGGTTGCGCTGGACATCGTGCAGGCCAAAGTGGATATGCTTAACCAGAAGCAGTCCCCAATTGTAGACAAAGAGATTGAAGAATACCTGGCAACCAAGCCGCTAAACTTCCGCGCGACGACGGACAAGCAAGACGCTTACCGTGATGCGGACTATGTGATCATTGCGACGCCTACCGACTACGATCCTAAAACAAACTATTTCAATACCTCGAGCGTTGAGTCAGTTATCCGCGATGTCATTGAAATTAATCCCAATGCAGTGATGATCGTCAAATCTACCGTCCCGGTTGGTTTTACCCAATCAGTCAGGGAGAAATACGGTATTGATAACGTCATCTTCTCCCCCGAGTTTTTGCGGGAAGGGCGGGCGTTATACGATAACCTGCATCCGTCACGTATCGTGATCGGTGAGCGCTCTGAGCGCGCAAAGCGCTTTGCGGCGCTATTGCAGGAGGGTGCTGTGAAGAAAGATATCGCCGTAATATTCACCGACTCCACCGAAGCGGAAGCCATTAAGCTGTTTGCTAATACGTATCTTGCCATGCGCGTGGCGTACTTCAACGAGCTGGACAGCTATGCCGAAAGCCTGGGTCTGGACAGTCGTCAGATTATTGAAGGGGTGTGTCTCGATCCGCGTATCGGTAATCACTACAACAATCCTTCGTTCGGTTACGGTGGCTATTGTCTGCCAAAAGATACGAAGCAGCTGTTGGCCAACTATCAGTCGGTCCCGAACAATCTTATCTCAGCGATTGTTGATGCTAACCGTACCCGTAAAGATTTTGTCGCGGATTCGATTCTTTCCCGAAAACCTAAAGTCGTTGGTGTCTATCGCCTGATTATGAAGAGTGGTTCGGATAACTTCCGCGCCTCATCCATTCAGGGGATTATGAAGCGAATCAAGGCGAAGGGCGTGCAGGTTATTATTTACGAGCCCGCGATGAAGGAAGACGAGTTCTTCCACTCTCGCGTTGTGCGCGACCTGGATGCATTTAAAAAAGAAGCTGATGTGATTATCTCTAACCGTATGGCCGAGGAACTGGCCGATGTGACGGACAAGGTTTACACCCGCGATCTGTTTGGTAGCGATTGATACTGTCATTCAACCTATGACGAACATGCCCGGCCTAAACCGGGCATTGTTGTTTTTAGACGTTGTAGAAATTGCGATACCAGTGCACGAAGTTTTTCACTCCATCTTTCACCGACGTCTGTGGCTTAAAGCCGATGACGTCATACAGTGCTTGCGTGTCGGCACTGGTTTCCAAAACATCACCCGGCTGCATTGGCATCATATTTTTAACGGCTTCTACGCCGACGGCTTCTTCAAGCGCAGTAATGTAATCCATCAGTTCAACAGGTGAGCTATTACCGATGTTGTAAACCCGATACGGCGCGGAGCTGGTTGCCGGTGAACCTGCTTCAACGGTCCAGTTAGCGTCTGCCTGAGGAATAACATCCTGCAGACGGATAATTGCCTCGGCGATATCGTCGATGTAGGTGAAGTCACGCTTCATCTTGCCGAAGTTATAGACGTCGATGCTCTTGCCTTCAATCATCGCTTTGGTGAATTTGAACAGTGCCATATCCGGGCGGCCCCAGGGTCCATAAACCGTAAAGAAGCGCAGGCCAGTGGTCGGCAGATCGTACAAATGCGAATAGGTGTGCGACATCAGCTCGTTGGCTTTTTTGGTCGCGGCATAGAGCGATACGGGATGGTCAACCGAATCATCGGTAGAGAACGGCATTTTACGGTTCAGGCCGTACACAGAGCTGGAAGAAGCATACAGGAGATGCTGCACTTTGTTGTGACGACAGCCTTCCAGCACGTTCAGGTGGCCAATCAGGTTAGCATCGGCGTAAGCGTGAGGATTCTCAAGCGAATAACGCACGCCTGCCTGGGCTGCCAGATGAATAACCCGATCAAATTTCTCGTTGGCAAAGAGGGCTGCCATACCGTCACGATCGGCCAGATCGAGTTTATGAAAGGTGAAATTTTCAGAAGTCAGCTGATCCAGACGGGCTTGCTTCAGGCTAACGTCGTAATAATCATTCAGATTATCAATGCCAATGACCTGATGCCCTGCTTCCTGCAGACGTCCGCTGACGTGGAAGCCGATAAAGCCTGCTGCCCCAGTGACTAAAAATTTCATATCCATCCTCTTCAGTAACAAAATCGCTAAACGAGTAGTAAAAATCTATGATGTTCATCATACCCTTAAGCGTTTACTTCGTAAAACTTCACTGCTTAGACGATAAGTCATCGGATTCTTATAGAAAAATTGCTAACAATCGATACACTACATAAATAATATTTTTGCGCTTTAACTGTTAAAGGATTGTATGTCCCAGAATAACAACAACGTGGTCAACCGAAGCAATGACCCGGAGCAAATTGATTTAATTGATTTAGTTCTGCAAATTTGGCGTGGGAAGTGGACAATTGCTGCTTTTATCGCCATCGCGATTGTACTTGCTGGTGTTTACATTACGATTGCAAAGGAGAAATGGACCTCTACAGCAATTATCACCCAGCCTGATGCGGCGCAAATTGCAACCTACAGTAATGCCTTGAATATTCTTTATGGTGGCGCAGCACCTGGTATGCTGGACACGCAGAATCGTGTCGTTGCTCGTTTTAACTCGGCTTTCTCGGCGCTATCTCAGACGTTGGACAATCAGGAAGCACCTGAAAAGTTAACGATTGAACCGGCGGTTAAAGGGCAAGCGATGCCTTTAAGCGTTTCTTATGTGGGCGAAACGGCAGAAGCCGCGCAAAAACAGCTGGCGCAGTATATTCAGCTGGTTGACGAGCAAACGGCTAAAGAGCTTAGCGTTGACCTTAAGGACAACATTAAGCAGCAGATCGCAACCTTGAACGACTCTCTGGGTAACCAGGAAAAAGTCGCTCAGGAACAGAAAGACCTGCGTATTAAGCAGATTACAGAGGCTATTAAATTTGCTGAGGCGGCAAAAATCACCACGCCGCAACTCCAACAAACTCAGGATGTCACTCAGGACACGATGTTTCTTTTGGGCAGCGTGGCATTGAATTCGATGATTCAGAATGAAGGTACGCGACCACTGGTCTTTTCTTCAGCGTATTACCAGACTAAACAGAATTTACTGGATATCGAAAACCTGAACGTCGATCCGGCGACTATTCATGTGTATCGTTACGTGATGAAACCGGACTTGCCGATTCGTCGCGATAGTCCCAAAAAAGCCATTGCTTTGATTCTGGCCGTTCTGTTGGGCGGGATTATGGGTTCTGCTGTTGTGCTGGGGCGTAATGCGCTTCGTAGCTACCAAAATAAAAACTGATAATCATTTCGAAAAAAAGACCGGGTTCCCCCGGTCTTTTTTTATTTGTGTCGCTTGCGTAAATTCTCAATGACCGCCGTCAAATCCAGTTCCTGATCCTGTAGCAGCACCAGCAGGTGATATATCAAATCAGAGGCTTCATTGGTCAGTTCATCGCGATCGTTAACGGTTGCGGCCAATGCGGTTTCAACCCCTTCTTCTCCGACCTTTTGCGCGATGCGCTTAGTTCCAGTGGCATATAGCTTCGCCGTGTACGAGCTTTCCGGGTCAGCGGTTTTGCGCTCTGCAAGCAGTTGTTCCAGTTGATACAGGAACAACCACTGGTGGCTCGCGTCACCAAAGCAGCTGGTGGACCCCAAATGGCAGGTCGGGCCGATAGGGTTTGCCAGTACCAGCAGGGTATCGTTATCGCAATCAGGGGTGATGCTAACCACGTTCAGGAAATGGCCCGAGCTTTCGCCTTTGGTCCATAAACGCTGTTTAGTGCGAGAGAAAAAGGTGACTTTCCCACTATCGAGCGTTTTGCTCAGCGCTTCCTGGTTCATATAGCCCAGCATTAACACTTCACCAGAAACGGCGTGTTGGACTACTACCGGCAATAATCCGTCCGTTTTTTCCCAATCCAGCTGCGTGCGTTGTTGCTCAGTTAACATAACCTCATCTCCACGCCCTGAGTCGCCAGGTACGTTTTTAACTCACCAATATTAATAATCTGCTTGTGGAAAACCGACGCAGCCAGCGCGCCGTCAACGTCCGCGTCGCGGAAGGCTTCCAGGAAGTGCTCCATCGTTCCCGCGCCACCAGAAGCGATAAGCGGCACATGGCAAACTTCACGTACTTTCTTCAGCTGTTCCAGGTCATAGCCGTTACGCACTCCGTCCTGGTTCATCATATTCAGGACAATTTCTCCCGCACCGCGCTTTTGCACTTCCTGTACCCAATCCAGCGTTTCCCACTGTGTGACGCGGGTGCGGCTTTCATCGCCGGTATATTGATTGACGTGATATTTACCGGTAGCAGCGTCATACCAGGTATCGATACCGACCACGATGCATTGCACGCCAAAACGATCGGCAAGGCGAGTAATTAACTCAGGATCCGCCAGGGCAGGGGAGTTGATAGAAATTTTGTCTGCGCCGAAAGTCAGGATTTTCGCGGCATCTTCTACAGACTTAATTCCACCAGCTACACAGAACGGAATATCGATCACTTCAGCTACGCTGGCAACCCAGCTTTTATCCACAACGCGACCATCGCTGGAGGCGGTGATATCGTAGAATACCAGTTCGTCAGCCCCCTCTTCTGCGTAGCGTTTCGCCAGGGGAACGATATCGCCGATAATTTCGTGATTGCGGAACTGCACGCCTTTAACAACCTGGCCGTCACGCACGTCAAGACAGGGGATTATCCGTTTTGCCAGCATTGAATCGCCTCCGACACCGTAAATTTTTCTTCCAATAGAGCACGACCCACAATGACCCCGCGTACGCCGGTACCGCGCAGAGCCGCGA
>JALCNW010000012.1 GCA_022649305.1 Enterobacter sp. | reverse complement strand
ATCGTGGTTTCTCCGGACATCGGCGGCGTGGTTCGTGCTCGTGCGATTGCTAAACTGCTCAACGATACCGACATGGCTATCATCGATAAACGCCGTCCGCGCGCTAACGTCTCTCAGGTGATGCACATCATCGGTGACGTCGCTGGCCGTGACTGTGTGCTGGTTGATGACATGATCGATACTGGCGGTACACTGTGTAAAGCCGCTGAAGCGCTGAAAGAACGTGGCGCTAAGCGCGTATTTGCTTACGCGACACACCCAATCTTCTCAGGTAATGCGGTTAATAATCTGCGCAACTCCGTCATTGATGAAGTGGTGGTTTGCGATACCATTCCGTTAAGCGAAGAGATCAAAGCGCTGCCAAACGTGCGTACTTTGACCCTGTCCGGAATGTTGGCCGAAGCGATTCGTCGTATCAGCAACGAAGAATCAATCTCTGCAATGTTCGAACACTAATCGAACACGGCCCAAAAACCCGCTGCGGCGGGTTTTTTTGTCTCTGACTTTTATTTGTATGATTAATGCCAACTTCACCTGCCATTCATATGACAGATGATGCGCTCACGGATGAAGATAATTGTGAAAAACCTAGCAAACTCACATGTTCTGCCCTTTCGCGCCCTCATCGACGCCTGCTGGAAAGAGAAATACACCTCATCACGTTTCCTCCGTGATGTCATTGCCGGGATAACCGTTGGGATCATTGCGATTCCGCTGGCGATGGCGCTGGCCATCGGAAGTGGCGTTCCACCACAATACGGGCTTTATACCTCGGCAGTCGCGGGTATTGTCATTGCTCTGACGGGCGGTTCACGCTTTAGCGTTTCGGGGCCGACGGCCGCCTTTGTGGTCATTCTCTATCCGGTTTCACAGCAGTTTGGGCTGGCGGGGCTATTGGTCGCGACGTTGATGTCGGGCGTCTTTTTGATCTTATTCGGTCTGGCGCGTTTCGGCAGGCTTATCGAATACATCCCCCTTTCCGTGACGCTCGGATTTACGTCCGGGATTGGTATTACCATCGGGACGATGCAAATCAAGGATTTCCTTGGCCTGCACCTCACCCATGTCCCCGAACATTATCTGCAAAAGGTTGGCGCTCTGTTTATGGCCTTGCCGAGCGCAAATGTGGGCGATGCGGCAATCGGTATCGTGACGCTGGGGACGTTGATCCTTTGGCCGCGACTGGGCATTCGCCTGCCGGGCCATTTACCGGCGTTGCTATTGGGCTGCGCGGTGATGGGCGTAGTAAATCTGCTGGGCGGACAGGTGGCAACCATTGGCTCGCAGTTCCACTACATTCTGGCGGATGGCTCTCAGGGCAACGGTATCCCACAGCTTTTACCGCAGCTGGTGCTGCCATGGGATATGCCAGGCTCCAACTTCACGCTGAGCTGGGATTCCCTGCGCGCACTGTTGCCTGCGGCCTTCTCGATGGCGATGCTCGGTGCCATCGAATCGTTGCTCTGCGCGGTCGTGCTCGACGGAATGACCGGCACTAAGCATAAAGCCAACGGTGAACTGGTGGGTCAGGGGTTGGGGAACATTATCGCGCCATTCTTTGGCGGTATTACCGCGACCGCTGCGATTGCCCGTTCAGCGGCCAACGTCCGCGCGGGGGCGACGTCTCCTGTATCGGCGGTGATCCACTCCCTGCTGGTTATCCTGGCGTTACTGGCGCTCGCTCCGCTGCTCTCCTGGCTGCCCCTCTCCGCGATGGCCGCCCTGCTGCTGATGGTTGCCTGGAACATGAGCGAGGCGCATAAGGTGGTGCATCTGCTGCGCCGTGCGCCAAAAGACGACATCATCGTCATGTTAATCTGCATGTCGCTGACGGTGTTGTTCGACATGGTCATTGCGATTAGCGTTGGGATCGTCCTCGCGTCGCTGCTGTTTATGCGCCGGATTGCCCAGATGACCCGCCTCGCCCCGGTTAACGTTGAAGTGCCTGACGACGTGCTGGTGTTGCGTGTGATTGGCCCGCTGTTTTTTGCTGCCGCCGAAGGATTGTTTGGCGATCTTGAGTCTCGTATTGGCGGGAAGCGGATTGTGGTACTGAAGTGGGATGCCGTTCCGGTGCTCGATGCGGGTGGTCTGGATGCTTTCCAGCGCTTTGTTCAACGCCTGCCGGAAGGCTGTGAACTGAGAGTGAGTAATCTGGAGTTCCAGCCACTGCGCACCATGGCCCGTGCGGGCGTGCAACCTATCCCAGGCCGTCTTGCATTCTATCCAAACCGCGAGGCCGCACTGGCCGATCTGTGATGACCAGAGCAACATAAAAAAACGACTCCGAAAGGAGTCGTTCATTGCGTTTATCGTTGCGCGACACTAGCTGGGTTTATGCTGATCGCGGCGACAGCGTTTATCATAGTGGCGCACCCACCAGTATCTGTCGCTAACTTGTTCATGGCCGCTGATACGCGCACCGGCCAGCCACAATACCGCGCCTAAAAAAATGCTTAAAATTGCGCCATGCGCAAAATATTGCGGCAAATCGAGCTGCGGCAGCTGGTTTAGAATTGAATAACCCACGCCTGCTACCATGACGAACAGGCCTAATCCCATTAGCACGTTACCGAGTCTTGAAGCGTTTTTGCGTTTCATGTGTCACCTCCGGAACCTGGGTTTAAGGGAAAAATGTCCCTAATCCTTGTGTGTAAAGTATAGACAACGCCCCTTTTATGAGTTGCGTGAATGATCACATTAATGACCACCGTCACGACAAAAGTTTACAAATAAGCACCTGAACAACATGAAATTCTAATGATTCAGATAAGTAATTATTCATATCTCTCCATTCCTCACGCAGAATTTTGTCAAGCGGCGCAGCAACCAGTAAACTACGCGCCAGTTCTGGAACTCTTTAGGAAATGAAACGTGACGATTAAACTGATTGTCGGCCTCGCCAACCCAGGTGCGGAATATGCGGCGACTCGCCATAACGCGGGTGCCTGGTTTGTCGATCTGCTGGCCGAGCGGTTGCGAGCCCCCCTGCGTGAAGAACCGAAATTCTTTGGTTATACCTCGCGTATTAACCTGGCCGGTGCCGACGTTCGCCTGCTTGTACCGACGACGTTTATGAATTTAAGCGGTAAAGCCGTTGCCGCGATGGCCACGTTTTATCGCATCAACCCTGATGAAATTTTGGTTGCGCACGATGAGCTGGATTTACCGCCCGGCGTGGCAAAATTTAAACTGGGTGGCGGTCACGGCGGGCATAACGGCCTGAAGGACATCATCAGCAAACTCGGCAATAACCCGAACTTTCACCGTTTACGCGTCGGAATTGGTCATCCGGGCGATAAAAACAAGGTTGTGGGATTTGTATTGGGTAAACCGCCCGCTTCCGAACAGAAGCTCATTGACGAAGCGGTAGATGAATCGGTGCGCTGTACTGAGATTTGGCTACAGGATGGATTAACCAAAGCCACTAACCGTTTACATGCTTTTAAAGCGCAGTAACGGGGCAATAAGGCATTTTTACCGCGCGTGATGCAGGTTACGTGTATAATAGGCAAAGTTATTTACTTTTCTTCAATCGGTTAATGCTAACGGGTTGAATATCAAGATATTAAGGTGATCTAGAGATGGGATTTAAATGCGGTATCGTTGGTCTGCCAAACGTTGGCAAATCCACCCTGTTTAACGCGCTGACTAAAGCGGGCATCGAAGCAGCTAACTTCCCGTTCTGTACCATCGAGCCAAACACCGGTGTCGTACCGATGCCTGACCCTCGTCTGGATCAGCTGGCGGAAATCGTCAAACCGCAGCGTATCCTGCCAACGACCATGGAATTCGTGGATATCGCAGGCCTGGTCAAAGGCGCATCAAAAGGTGAAGGTCTGGGTAATCAGTTCCTGACCAACATCCGCGAGACCGAAGCGATTGGCCACGTTGTGCGTTGCTTTGAAAACGACAACATCATCCACGTGAACAACAAAGTGGATCCGGCTGACGATATCGACGTCATCAATACCGAGCTGGCACTGTCCGATCTGGAGACCTGTGAACGTGCGCTGCACCGCGTGCAGAAGCGTGCCAAAGGTGGCGACAAAGACGCGAAAGCAGAACAAGCCGCTCTGGAAAAATGTCTGCCTCAGCTCGAAAACGCGGGCATGCTGCGCTCGCTGACAAACCTGACGGAAGAAGACAAGGCTGCCATCAAATACCTGAGCTTCCTGACGCTAAAACCAACCATGTACATCGCAAACGTCAATGAAGACGGTTTCGAGAACAACCCTTACCTGGACAAAGTGCGTGAAATCGCCGCCGGAGAAGGTTCTGTCGTGGTTGCTGTCTGTGCTGCCGTTGAATCTGATATCGCCGAACTGGACGATGCCGACCGCGAAGAATTTATGGCTGAACTGGGCATCGAAGAACCCGGCCTGAACCGTGTCATCCGCGCAGGCTACGAACTTCTAAATCTGCAAACTTACTTCACCGCTGGCGTAAAAGAAGTCCGCGCATGGACCATCCCGGTTGGCGCAACCGCGCCACAGGCTGCCGGTAAAATCCACACCGACTTCGAAAAAGGCTTTATCCGCGCACAGACTATCGCGTTTGAAGACTTCATCACCTACAAAGGTGAGCAAGGCGCGAAAGAAGCCGGCAAGATGCGTGCAGAAGGCAAAGACTATATCGTCAAAGATGGCGACGTGATGAACTTCTTGTTCAACGTCTAAGCACTTCCCCGCAAATAAAAAATCCACGCCTTAGCGTGGATTTTTTTTTAGTCTATTTTCCTGCCCTTCACCACAACGTGGTGCGTTGCGGCAGCCCGAGGGTGGATAAAGAAATGCCCCTCCGGTGCCGACGCTTTGGTTAGCGGCTCAAGCGTCAGACCAGCTACAGCATTGCGTTTGTCATGGGTAGCATAAATGATAAACGGAATTGCCAGCACAATCAGGAAGCTCACCACCAGTACCCCGGTGTAGATATCGTTAGCATCGCCACCCGGCAGCCCGGTCGGCGGGAAGAACGAGACCACGAACGCCACTATCGAAGAGATCAAACCAATCAACGCTACGGTGACTTTCACCCTGTTACCACCGGGAATATTAAAGCTGCGCTTATTTTGCGGCTGCTTGCGGATGAGCTGAATATAGCCCATGAAAAGCATGATATAGCTGCACAGATAAATCACTACGGTCAGCGCCAGCGCAATCAGGAACGACATATTATTACCCCCGCCGGTATTGGTCAGCACAACCAGCGCAATAGAGGTAATCACCAGTTGCGAAATAACCAGGGCAACCGGCACGCCGTTTTTGTTCATTCTGGCGAATCGTGCGGGCAGAATACCTTTCTGCGCGGTGACCAGCATTCCGCGAGAAGGCCCGACGATCCATGCTGAGATTTCTGCCAGTACGCCCAACAGCAGTAGCGCCGCGATACCACGAATCGCCCATTCAAATCCCTGACCAAAATGATTAATCAGTACGGTAAAGGTCTGCATGACGCCTGCGGAAAGATTAATCTCGGCGCGAGGAATCACCGCAGCGATGGCCAAACCGCCAATCGAGCTTAGCGCAATAGCCGCAACCATCAGCAGCAGCATCGCCAGCGGGTAGTCCCGACCGGGGTTTTTCATCTCGTTAACGTGGGTAGCCGAGGCTTCGACGCCCATATAGCTCAGGATAAATGCCACAAAGACGACGAGCGTTCCTACCTGGGTAACGTTCGGGAAGAACGTGGCCTCATCCATTTTAATCGCAATGGGCGCACCGGAATGCAGGTAAGAAACAGACAGAACAACCAGTATCGCCGCAGGCAATAAGATCCCGGCAAAGAAACCGATCTTCGCAATTCGCGCGGTATTTTTGGTGCCACCGAACTGGGTAAATGCCAGGCCCCACAGGATAATTAACCCCACAATGCTTTTCACTACCGGATCCTGGTTAAGCTCGGGCCATTTCAAAATATACGAGAGTGCGCCCAGCACGAAGTAAAGCATCGGAATAAACCCGATGGCAATCTGGAGATAGCCAAACGATATCGCGGCGAATCCCCATTTTTCACCCAGCGTTTTAGACACCCAGGTAAACACCCCGCCCTCCTGCCAACCGTCAACGGTTGCCATCTCTGCGGCGCACAGGCCAACGGGAATAAACCACAGCAGCCCGCCCAACAGCAGAAAGAAAATCAGGGAAAAACCGGACGTTGCGAACGTAGGGTATTCATAAACGGCCATCACCATCGACGCGGTAATAGCAAAAAAACCAAAAAGCGTAAGCTGCTTTGGCGCGGCGTGAGTTTGTATACTCGCCATAGCGTTCTCCTGAGAATAAATTTGATGCAGTAAGCCGTCCGGGCAACGGTATCCGCCGCCCGATAACGATATAAATGAGGTGCGCGTTAAGCGTGATTAAAGCCGCCGACCCGCGGTTGCGGCAGTGACGGGGTCAGCGGATGCTCGGCAAAATACGCCAGCGCGCGCTGCATATCTTTCAAAAGCAGACAGGCCAGGTCAAAGCTCACCCCATGGCGCACCAGAATGCGCTGGATGACCAGGTCTTCGCGATCGGCTGGCATGGAATAGGCCGGCACCTGCCAGCCGCTGGAGCGCAGCCTGTCCGCCAGGTCATATAAGGAATAATTGCCAATATTGGCACCTTCTTTCAGCTTCCACGCCAGCGCCGGGATCCCGCTCTGGCTGTCGCCGTCGAAGATCATCTCAAAGGGCCCCATGCTGCCAATCTCTTTCGCCAGATGCTGCGCGGTGGCGTAGCAGGCATTGTGGATCTTGGCATAGCCTTCGCGGCCCAGGCGCAGGAAGTTATAGTACTGCGCGACGATCTGCCCACCCGGACGAGAAAAGTTAAGTGCGAACGTCGGCATATTCCCGCCAAGATAGTTCACCTTAAAGATCAGCTCTTCAGGCAGATCGGCCGCTTCGCGCCAGATAACCCAGCCCGCACCTAACGGCGCCAGGCCAAACTTGTGTCCTGAGGCATTGATAGACTTCACGCGCGGCAGGCGGAAGTCCCACTCCAGCTCCGGCGCACAGAACGGTGCCAGGAAGCCGCCGCTCGCGCCGTCAATGTGCATGGGAATATCCAGCCCGGTATCCTGCTGGAGCTTGTCGAGGGCATCGCTCACCGCTTTTACCGGCTCGTACTGGCAGGTAAAGGTCACGCCGAGCGTTGGCACTACGCCGATGGTATTTTCATCAACGCGCTTAAGCACCTCTTCCGGGCTCATGATCAGGCGATCTTTTTCAAGCGGGATTTCACGCAGCTCAACGTCAAAGTAGCGGGCAAATTTGTGCCAGCACACCTGCACCGGGCCGCAGATAAGATTAGGTTTATCGGTAGAAAGCCCCTGTGCGGCGCGTCTCTTTCGCCATTGCCATTTCAGCGCCAGCCCGCCGAGCATCGCGGCCTCGGAAGAACCAATCGTTGAACATCCGAGCGTTGTTTCCGGCGTGGGTGAATTCCACAGGTCGGCCAGCATTCTCACGCAGCGAGCTTCAATTTCAGCGGTTTGTGGATATTCATCCTTGTCGATCATATTTTTATCGATCGATAAATCCATCAGTTCATGAATTTCGTCGTCAACCCAGGTCTGGCAAAATGTCGCAAGATTCTGACGAGAATTGCCGTCCAGCATTAACTCATCACGAATCGCATTAAATACGTTTCGGGCATTGCGTTCCTGTAGCGGAAATTCGGTGGTGGGAAGCGCTGTTGCTAAATCAGCAGACGCGTAAATATCATCATTTTCATGATAAGACGATGCGGGCTTAAAATTCATAATACTGACCTTTATTCATTTAAAGTTGAGAGAATGCTTTAATCGCGATGCGACAACATGGGGATATTTTACGCAGAGTTGCAGGTCAGAATATATGAGAGGAATAAGTAAGAAATGTCAGTTATGGACTACGGCTGTAGTCCTGGGTCGCCGAGACCCAGGACTGCGTATTAATCGTGGATTACTTGCAAAAAAGCGATGGTGGCTTGGTTCAAGCCGCTTATCTGCTCCTCCAGACTGCGGATATCGCTCAGGATATCGACCGATCGCGGGTCAACGTCTAGCGCGCTTTCAATCTGCTCCGCCAGGCTGTGTATCGCCACCGCACCAAGGATTTGCGCCGTACCGTTGATACGATGAACATGGCGCTGTGCGACATCCCACTCCTCGCGATTAATGGCAGAACGCAGGGCTAAAATATCGCGCTTATTTTCGTTAAGCGACTGCTCCAGCATTTTTCGCATTAGCGATTTATCATTTAGCGCCAACGAGCGTAGCGTTTCCAGATTAATAAATTTTTCGAGCGGATCATGCCCGGCAGGCTTATCTATTTCGCGCAACGCCGCTTTTAATTTAGGCAGGTCAATGGGCTTAATGAGGCACACATTCATACCGCTTGCCAGACAACGTTCCTGGGTTTCAAAAAACGCGTTAGCGGTTAACCCCCAAATGTTGATCTCTTTATTCATGGCACGAACGCGTCGCGTCAATTCCAGCCCGTCCATGTTGGGCATATTAAGATCGGTTATCAGTAGATCGTAAGCCTGTTCATTAATCATACCAAGCGCCTCAACGCCGTCTTTCGCTTCATCAACGCGATAGCCCAAGGTATCTAACTGCCGACGCAGCAGCAGTCGATTAGTGGGATGATCGTCGGCAATCAAAATCCTCAGCGCCTTGAGCGGCTCTTCGCGCTTGTCGGTCACCACTGGCGCATGATCGTCCAGCCTGGTGTATTCCGTCGGTATCGTCACGCTTACACGCGTGCCAACGCCCGGCTGGCTCGTCATACACAGCTGCCCTCCCATACGTTCAGCCAGCTCGCGACAAATCATGAGTCCCAGACCAGAACCGACCTGCTGTTGACCACTTTGCGCCTGTCCAAACGGGGTAAACAGTTTTTCCTGTTCCTCTGCCGAAATACCTACCCCGCTATCCTGCACGTCTATCGTCAGCACGGTAAGATTCTCTGGGCGCGCGTCGAGCCGTACCGACACCTGGACACCGCCCACGTGGGTAAACTTCACCGCATTGCTGATGAGATTCGCAAGAATTTGCTTAACGGCCTGCGGATCGAGCCAGAGCGCCTTATCCTCCTCAATCTGGTCATCCATCGAAAGCTTGATCTTCTTCTGGTCGGCAAGACCTTCAAAATGGCTGATGGTCTGCTCTATTAACGCCCGAGAATCGACCCACTGTGGCGAGAATTCAAACTTGCCCGACTCTATTTTCTCCATATCCAGCACGTCACCGATAAGGCCGATCAGTGACTGCGCGGTAACATAGGCTAGATGGATAGATTCCTTGTTTTCTTCCGGCGTTTGCCTGCGCGTCGTCATCAGTTCCAGGAACCCCATTATCGCGCTGACCGGCGTGCGAATTTCATGACTCATGCTGGCCAGGAAGTTACTTTTGGCGCGGCTGGCCTCAATGGCTTTATCTTTCTCGACCTGCAACGCATTCATCAGCCGTCTGGACTCAGTAATATCCTCCCAGCCGCAGATGATTGTCGGAGGCATCTTCGCAGGCATGCGGCAAAGCGTAACCCAGTGCAGAATAAGCCGATCTTCCGTACCGTTGTTCAACATCAGTTGATGTGGAACCACGACGTCCGGCGTTAACCCCTGCTCAATCGTCTGATGAACCTCAGCAAAGATATTTGCCAATGGATGACGGCGATCGAACATGGAATACCGCAGGGCGGAATGCCGTTCGTCGCTGAAAAATGCGTTAAAGGCGTGGTTGTAACTTTCCAGTCCGCCCTCCGGCGTCATCACGTAGACAGGCACGGGGATGGCGTTAAACAGCGTCTGCCTGAAGCTAAGCTGATATTGCAACGCCGCCTCAGAGGCTTTACGCCTGCGTACGGCGCGCAGCAGGTACGCGCCCCACATCAGGCTACTGAGCACTAGCAGCGTGGCAAGGCCAATGACCCAATAGAACGGACGGCTGTAAAGATTCCACGTCTCAATTTTGACGTTGGTCATTTTTGTCCACTTTCCTGCCATCTCCAGCATCTCTTTCGGCGGGATATCGTCCAGCGCCTTGTTCAGTATGCTCAGCAGTTCAGGGGATTCCCGGGGGACTGCAAAGGTTATTTGCGCAGGAGGTTCGCCGGGAATGCGGCTGTAAGTCAGCCGTTCAGGATAGTAGTGGTCAATAATAAAGCGCGACGCGAGCTGGGTGGAAATAACCGCGTCCACCTCTCCCTGGGCAAGACGGCTCAAAGCGCTGCTGGTGTTTCGCGATGTGACCCACTCTACGCCCGGATAGCGCCTTTTTAATTTGCCAGAAAGCGTGTGGTAGACGGGAATAGCCACCTTCATGCCCGCCGATAATTCGGCCACACCGGTTGGAGTCATGCGCGTCACGATGACAAACGGCGTCGCAATAAAGGGGTGGGTAAAGCTGACCAGCTCTTCCCGCTCGGCGCTATAGGTCGCCGTTGGCAGAATATCCCACTCACCCTTGCGCATAATACGAGCCATTTCATCGTTAGAATTGGCAATAATCGGGCTGAAGTCTAAGCCAGTTTGCAGGTTGATAAGGTTCAGTATATCGCCGACCAGCCCCCGAATGTCCTGATGATCGTCCACCATGCTAAAGGGCGCATAGTAAGGATTGACCAGAACCCGCAGCGTGGAATGTTTTCGCAACCAGCGCATCTCTTTGACGGTTAAATCCAGCGGCCGATTTAGAAATGAAAGATTACCCAGTTGTATCCACGACTGTACAAGCTGATTGTGCATCGGTTCCGTAAGCGACTGTATAAATGCATCTACCATCGCAATCAAATTGTGCTGACTTTTATCCGCCACCAGCGCATTACTGATGATCGGTGAGCGCCAGTATTTGATCATATTTAGCGTTTGATAAAAGTCGCGGGTAATTATAAAGCTGGTGGTGAGATTATTGCCGAAATAATAATCACTCTGTCCGTTGGCAACCGACGCTAAGGCCTGGTAATCATCTGAATAAGAGACGATACGTGCACGCGGCCATGAGGCTTTAATAAACGCCTCTGAAGGATAATGTTGAGTAATCGCAACGGTGACGTCATGACGGACATCGCTCAGTGGGTTCATCACCTGCCTTTGCCGACTCACAAGCGCAGGATACCCCTTCACCAGCGGCAGTGACGTGACAACGTCGGGATCAAGGGGGCCAACATCGACCGAAGACGTCAGAACGAGATCCACCCGCCCGCTTTTAAGTGCATCATACGCCTGCTGCCGGCAGGCATAACTTTGCACCACAATGGAGATACGCAGCGCTTTTTGAAGTAGAAAAAGATAGTCCGCGTTCATTCCGCGATAGCGCCCGGTTGCACTATTCATGCTCAACGGCGGGGATTCTGGCCCGTAAATGGCGACCGTTAGCGTTCGCTTTTTAGCCAGCCACAGCACATCATGGCTGCTTAGCGGGACCGGAGGCGTAATAACATCGTGGCTGCTGTAAAGGGTTAAGACCGTCGGCTCCTCATCCGCGGCAAATGCCGGAACGGTAAAGCACAGCACAATGCCCCAAAAAATTGCAGCCAGCCTAATCATATTCTTAACCAATTTTATTTCGATTCGCGAATGAGAAAAGTTCCATTAATGATTTGCAGCCCAGTTTTTCCATCAGGCGGCTTTTATAGGTACTGACCGTTTTATTACTGATAAACATTTCGCCAGCAATTTTCTTATTATCAGCGCCAGCCAGAATGGCGCGCATCACCTTTATTTCCTGGCTGGACAGCGACTGGAGCATCTGCTGCTCGCTGGATAAAGAACCAACGAACGTATTGAGCGAAAAGGGAAAATAGCTGTAGCCATTCTTCGCCGCGCGGATAGCAGACAGAATATTCGTCATCCCTTCTTTTTTGCTAATAAATGCATTAGCCCCGGCGTCTGCGCTACGTTTGCCATAGAAATGGTCGTTTTTTGCAGAAACGACAATAATAATTTGATTGAACTGCTGCTTACGAAGCTTTTCCACCACTTCAATCCCGCTCATCACCGGGATATCGACATCCACGATAACCACGTCAGGCTGGAATTTCGCCACGGCGATCAGCGCTTCAGCGCCATCCCCGGCTTCACCAAGAACGCTCATGCCTTCATGTTCCAGCAGGTTGCGGATAGCCATCCTGGCCAAAGGGTGATCGTCAATGATAACTGCACTCATATTCATTTTTTCACTCATTATGGGTTCCTTGCCACCACAAAAAATTACCGCTTATTCATTTTATCACGCTGGACTACAGACGTAGGAAACGGCTTGCAGGTATTTCTGATATCTCTGCTGTGCCGGGACAACCCTATTGTATACAATTTTTCGCGCTGGCACTCCCCAAATGGAAAACAACTTTTATTGCGGTTTCAATTTATTGATGCCGCAATATTTGCGTAACGACCTCTTATCATCTCGCGATGTCTATTTTTTTACGCGGACGGGTCTTCTTCGCGCAACCGTTACTGTTTTAAATAATAGAATAGCAGGTTTTGAAATTATGACAGATCGCTTTAATGACGTTAAAAACGTTAAAAACAACATTCAAAAACGTAAAATTATGCTACTTGCCTTGCTGATAGTAATGATTATTGCGGCTGGCCTGGCATCCTGGTGGTATTACAGCCTTCGTGGCACCCAGAATACTGACGATGCTTATGTGATGGGAAATCAAATCACCGTTTCTTCACAGATTGCTGGCAGCGTGGTCACCGTTCATTACACCGATACCGATTTAGTTCATCAAGGCGAAGTGCTGGTCACGCTGGATGATTCCGACGAAAAACTTAGCTATTCAAAAGCAGCCGGTTATCTTGCCAATGTGGTCAGAACGGTTAAGCAGGTTTACATCGCGGATGAAGAGTACAGCGCCAACATCCAACAGGCCAACATTGCCCTGCAGCAAGCGCATGCTGACTATCAGCGCCGCGTACAGCTACGTGGCTCGGCAGCTATTTCAAAGGAAGATTTGCAACATGCAAAGGATGCTGTGAGCAGCAGCAAAGCCGCGCTGGATGTTGCAACCCAAAAATACCGTGGCAACAGAGCACTCATTCAAGGGGATTCGCTCGAAAAGCAACCCGAAATCCTTCAGGCCTCCGAAGCGCTCCGCGAAGCCTGGATCGCACTCCAGCGGACAAAAATACGCAGCCCCGCAACCGGTTATATTGCCCAGCGCAATGTGCAGGTAGGTGAAACTCTGAGCGCGGGCCAGCCGCTGCTGTCTATTGTTCCGGCCAGTCAAATCTGGATCGATGCCAATTTCAAAGAAACCCAGCTGAGCGGGGTCAGAATCGGCCAGAAGGTGCAGGTGGTAACCGACCTTTATGGGAACGATGTCATTTTTGATGGAAAAGTTGACGGTATCAGTATGGGTACCGGCGGCGCATTCTCGCTGCTGCGTGCCCAGAACGCCACCGGGAACTGGATCAAAGTCGTGCAACGACTCCCGGTGCGCATCACGCTTGATGCCGGGCAAGTTGCCGAACATCCCCTGCGCATTGGTCTTTCAGCCAACGTTACGCTGAAAGAAGGCGATGAAAGCGGCCAGTCGCTGGCGTCCACGCAGCGTATTAAGCCCGCTTACCATAGCAGCGCCCTGGTCATCGACATGTCGCCTGTTAACAGTGAAATCACCCGTATCATCCACGCTAACGCGAAGTGATTAATGATGACTAACGCTTCCCAACCGCTAAAAGGGTTTGCATTAATCCTGGTGACAATTTCCCTGTCGCTGGCAACCTTTATGCAGATGCTGGACTCCACGATTTCAAACGTGGCGATCCCGACGATCTCCGGTTTTCTTGGTGCCTCAACGGATGAAGGGACGTGGGTGATTACCTCATTCGGCGTCGCCAACGCGATTTCCATCCCCATTACCGGCCGTCTGGCACAGCGTTTTGGCGAGCGTCGGTTATTTTTATCCTCCGTTTCGCTATTCGCCCTCGCCTCGCTGTGCTGTGGGATGTCGGATAGCCTGGGTACGCTCATCTTCTGCCGTGTGATTCAGGGGTTGGTTGCGGGTCCATTAATCCCACTGTCGCAAAGCCTGTTGATGCGTAATTATCCTCCAGAAAAACGTAACCTTGCGCTGGCGCTGTGGTCGATGACGGTGATTATTGCCCCCATTTTTGGCCCAATTATCGGCGGCTATATTTGCGATAATTACCACTGGAGCTGGATTTTTTTAATCAACGTTCCTATTGGGATTCTGGTCGTCTTCCTCACCGCCTTTATGTTAAAAGGCCGTGAGACCCCGACCGAACCGGTTAAAATTAACTATATCGCCCTCAGTCTGCTGGTGATTGGCGTGGGTAGCCTGCAAATCATGTTGGATAAAGGGAAAGACCTGGACTGGTTTAATTCCACCACGATTATTGTGCTGGCCGCCATCGCGGTAATAGGGATTATTACCCTAATTATCTGGGAAGCAACCAACGATAACCCGATCATCGATCTTAGCCTGTTTCGTTCCCGAAACTTTAGTATCGGGGTGCTTTGCATCGCCTGCTCATATTTAATTTATGCCGGTGCCATTGTGTTAATGCCGCAGCTTCTGCAAACGGTCTACGAATACACATCGGTTTCCGCCGGGCTTGCCTATGCGCCCGTTGGCATCATGCCGCTGCTGATCGCCCCGCTTATCGGACGCTACGGCAATAATATTGATATGCGCATCCTGGTGACGTTCAGCTTTATTATGTACGCCGTCTGTTTTTACTGGCGCGCAATCACCTTTAATCTGGGGCTGGATTTCACCTGGATGGTGATACCGCAGTTTTTGCAGGGTTTTGCCGTCGCTTGCTTTTTTTTACCGCTCACCACCATTTCTCTCTCGGGATTAGCTCCGGAGAAATTTGCCGCCGCCACCAGCTTAAGCAACTTTTTCCGGACGCTGTCGGGATCGATAGGCACGACGATAACCATGACGCTCTGGAGTCGTCGTGAGTCATTTCATCACGCACAGCTAACAGAGTCGATAACGCCCTTTAATCCCCAGTCGGTTGGGCTATTTAGTAAATTACAGGGAATGGGATTTAGCCAGCAGCAAATTGCTGCCTATATCAACGATCAAATCACGCAGCAAAGTCTGCTGATGTCTGCCAACGACATATTTTATATGTCAGCGCATATCTTCCTGGTGTTGACGCTATTGGTATGGTTTGCAAAGCCACCCTTTAAAAGCGCATCAGTGGGATGACCAGAAATCTACACCTACTTTTTAAACCCACAACTATTGTAAATGGAAATATGATGAAAAAAACAGTTCACGTAATGTTATTCACGGCCACTGTATTAGCCTTGACGTGTGCAGCGCAGGCAAAAACAGTGAATGCGAATGCGAGCAATGATCCGAATGCGATGACCTGCCAGGAATATATTGATATGAACCCAAAGGCGATGACGCCGGTGGCATTCTGGGTAGTCAATAAAGATACACATTATAAAGATGGTGACTATGTCGATTTAGAAGATGTTGAAACCGTTTCTGCTCCCCTCCTGCTTAACATTTGCCATGCAAAACCGGAAAGCAAGCTGACTCAATGGATCGACAAGATTAAGTAAACGCTTCATCAACGTGTTCGTTATTGGCAGTATATTATGGCGGGCATTATATTGCTCGCCTTTCAGATCTTTCTATTTTTTCCCTCTCTTTATCTTAATTTAGCGGAATTTTTCATTCCCGGAACCGCTAACCTTCTATTTTATATATAAAAATATTCTTTTAATCTCATCACTGCGCAAAAAGGCGGACATTTGACGCCCTTGAATACCCGTGGATATACTCGTTATCGTTAATGATATTAATAAGGTTACCTGAGCAGCGCCCTATTTGCGCACGCTTTGGATGGGACGTTTTTTACCAGGAGGTCAGTATTCTGATGATTTTGATGAATACAAATTATTGCTGTGCATTAAGTCAGGTTGCTTTTCAATCTATTATGGACTCTATCCGGGAAGATACTGAACTGATAAAAGGCTATATTGCCATTGTCGACGGTGATGCTCATGGCATTCACAATGTCCTGAAATCAGTATATGAGATGCGAAGGAAGGGAAAAGTGGTCTATATGGTCACCCTTATCTCGCAGGATAGGAAATGCTCCCCCATCATCTGGCATCTTTCTGATTATGTCATTGAAAAGAAAATAACCTACTGTGAGCTGAAGGAACTGATCGGTTCGATGCTCAGATCGAAACCTAAGCACCTGTCGGATAACGTATTCGGCGATATCCTGGGTGAAATATTTAAGGTTTCACATAAAGAAAACGGAGTGCTGGAACTGCTGCTTGCGGGTCGGTCGCAGTCTGAAATCTCCCAGCTATTAAATATCTCTGTTAAAACCGTCAGTGCTTATAAAATTAGATCCATTCGAAGGCATGGCGTCAGAAATTTCAACGAGCTATATATGCTCAAGCAAAACAATAGTCATTATTGAGCCTTCAATAAAATAGTCAGATGCAAATGTAGCGAACTTCATGCCGCGAAGCGAATTGCGTAAGCATTTAAATCTGATTGATGAGCCTAGGGTTTATAATTTAGCATTAAAACCTATAATTAATGCACAATGCACTATAAGTTACCAGGGAATGGCTTTGTGAGTAGATTATTGCATCAATCGAAACGAAGCCACGCTCAGTGTATTGCTGACTGTCCGGTGCCGTTTTTATCCGATTATTAGTCAGGAAGTTTATATGCAATTACTTGATACCCCCTACTCATGCTTTTTGAGCCGGCTTGCCTTTAGCTGTCTTATTCAAACTTTGGTTGAGGAACAAAATACCGCCTTCAGCCGCTGCGAAGGTTACATTGTTTTTATCGATGGTGATTCGAAAGATACTTATGGCCTGATAAAATATTTGCACCAGCGCCGTAAAGAAAAAAACGATCTCTACATCATTACGCTGTCGTCTAATATCGAAGTGCTCTCTTCCGCTATCAGACACTTATCGGACGGTGTCGTGGATAAAAAAATCTCATATGAAAGTTTGAAGGCTCTGATAGGTAATGTGGGAACGCTTAGGCCGAAGGCGCTTGAGGACGTTATCTTTGGCGATATTGTTGGCGAAATGCTGAGATCGACTCACAACGAACAGCGTGTTCTGGAGCTGCTTGTTGCAGGTTACTCGCAGGTGGATATTGCCCGCATACTAAATCTATCGGCCAAAACCATCAGCGGATACAAGATGAAGGCGGTAAGAAAAAGAGGGGCCAGAAACTTTAATGAGTTGTATATCAGAAAGTTTGGCCAGCCCGCCGAATCAACACGGCGTTAATCAGCCTGGATACACATAAGCGCGGGCGAAAATGCGTTCCAGATAATATAACCATTGTCGAGCGAGGTGAGCCTCAGACGTCTTACCTCGCCTGAAAAATCGAATATTGAGGTGTTGAAGCGTTCGTTCGGCATCGTGTCGCTCACCTTTTTACTCACTGCCAGGTGCTGCATAGCCAGATAACCTTCACCTTCGTAGCGGTAGTCAAAGTCGATATCGCGCAGCAGTTTATACTGTTTAGCCCCTGCCGCTTCCTTAGCCGTTGCGGAGACATTAATTCTTCCATGCCCTTCGCCGTCAAGGTGCAGCGTGAGCACGCCTTCGGTTTTGATATCCGTCCACGAAGAAAAATAAGAGGTGCAGTCCACTTTTGGCCCTCTTTCCTTTTCATAAAAATGGCGCAGAACAACATTAAGCAGCAAGGCAATAACAATTGGCGCGAGGGCAATCAGCCACAGAGTACGGGGCTTCTTATCATTCAGAAAAATCATAAATGGCCTTGCAGTCAGAAAAGTGTGTTTCCGTATCGTCATTTTTTATGCAGCGTGTCATAAAGACGCGACCGGTATTTTGATAAAGATCCTGCTCGCTCGATTGAAAGATAAACACAGCGTTGGGAACGCACGCCAGCCTCGACGAGGCTAATCCCAGCGCGAGCTGTTCCTTACGTTTTGAAACTTCCGCAGGACTTTTATTAAGGCTATACAGCGGACAGGCTCCAATTGAGCCAATGGCAAAAAGTTTTGAGTGCGGGAAATCATAATCCAGCGGGCTTAATGCCTGACTAAAAGGCTGGACGATAAAAAACGCTGAAATCATGAGACTGATTGCCACCACTATCCTGCGAAGCCCGCGGCTTGTCTTCCCCGTTTTTTGGGCAGCAGGTAAAGGAACAGACGGGTTTTTAACGTCCTCACGCTTTGCTTCATCACAAAAAACTTTATCTCCGGATATATAAAAACCTACTCTGGGAAGGGTTTGAAGGATGTCGCCTTCACACCCAAGTTCGGCCAGCGATTTACGAATCAACGACACGTACTGATTCACGGAATTGTTCGAAGGTTCAAGCCCGTACTTTTCCCAAATGTTGTTAAGCAGTTCTTCTCGGCTAATAATTTTATCTGCGTTATCCAAAAGATAGGTAAAAAGCCGCGCGGGGATAGTCGTCAACGCCACCCTTTTATCGGGTTGTGCAATACTCCACAGCGTCCCGTCTTCACTTCTGAATATAACCGTTTGGGCAATCGTAAAGGTCATAGCGCCCCGTTCTCCGTGGGTTTTAACATGTTTAAAATGCCTTACACATCATAATAGCTCGCGGCTCTACGCCATTCATTAATTTTTTCAATATGCTCTGAGTCATTCTTAAATCACAGGCATGAAGGCCGCGTAGCATGCTTGATCCGATAAAAGGATTCAACTTATAAGTTTTTTTAACTTTTTTTAAAATTTAATTCAAAAAAGGCCACTCTGCGATCGCTCTCGGAAAATTAAAAATACCACCAAAATACATATGGTTATGCATCAATCAATAATGCTTTTGATATTTTTATCAGACAACGGGAAATAAACAAAAGGAATGTCCTATTTTAAAAATATTTAAAATTACTAATATGTCGGCAAATTGCAGCACAGCAATAATGTAGAGAGTAACTCTGAGTATAGCCAAATTATTCCTAAAGGATGATTTAATTTTTTTAAATAAGGTAATGAACATGCGTAATTTTATTTTCACTCTGACTCCTGTCGCTTTAGTGTTGCTGGCAACTTCCGGCGTATCCATGGCGGCGTCCAACGCCCAAATGACGATTACGGCGAACGTTGTCGCCGCGACCTGTGACGTTTCGGTTTCGAACAGCAGCCTGGACCTGGGTAACTTTTCTAAATCCAGCTTCACCGGCGTTGCCACGCCGGTCGCCAGCAGCGTGAAAAATTTCACCGTCGGCCTGAGCAACTGTGAAGCACCGAAAGCGGCAGGCGACACGGCGAAAGTGGTGATTGCCGGACAAACGCTGGGCGGCAACCCAAATATGTTTAACAGCACCGGCACCAACACCGGCGTAATGATTAGCCCGGTATCTGCACCAAACCAGTACATCAACGCCGGTGACAACCTGCTGATCGCCACCGCAGCCGACCCAGCGGCAGCGGGCGACTTCAACGGAAAAGCACTGAGCCTGCAGGCTGGCCTGGCATCGACTTCTACCACGCCAGATATCGGCATGGTTAGCGCGCCGGTTGTCTTCAGCTTTGTCTACAACTAATGACCTTTCGGCGGGCCTGTGGCCCGCCTTTTCAGGAACGATGTATGATGCGTTTTTTTCTCTTGCCCGCGTTGATAATCGCCGCGCTTGGCATCACCACTCAAGTTTGGGCAGATGGCTTTGGCATTAACGCCACCCGACTCATTTATCCTGAGAAAGCCGCCAGTATCAGCGTAGTCGTGCGCAATACCCAGTCCAGTACCCCTTATCTGGTTCAGGCTGCCGTCAGCGGTACGCAGGACACCCGCACACCCGCTCCGTTCACCGTGACGCCCCCGCTGTTCCGGCTTGAGCCCCAGAGCATCAACCAACTGCGTATTGCCAGGAACCCCGCGTCGCTGCCGACCGACCGTGAGTCCATCTTTTATCTGCATGCCACTGCCATCCCGGCAAGCACAACGTCCACGGCATCGCAAAACGAAGGGGGGATTCAAGGAAGCACCCGTTTTGGGGTGGGTAACATCATCAAGCTGTTTTACCGCCCGGCAGACCTGAAAGGTTCTTCCGTGGACGCTCAGCGCGGCCTTCGCTTCGCGCGCGTACAGGGTGGCCTGATGGTGACCAACCCGTCACCTTACTTTGTCAGCCTGACCTCGCTGAAAGCGAATGGCGTCAAGCTGGCGCTGGATACACCCAACGCGCTGATGATCGCCCCTCGCGGCAGCAATACCTGGCCTTTAAAAACGCCGCTCACGGCCCATCCCAGGGTGGAATGGCAGACGATTAACGACACCGGAGGCACCGATGCGTTTAGCACCAGCGTTCCTTAACGTGCCGATAGCAGCCGCGCTTAGCCTGTGCTGCTTATTCCCCCAAACCGTTTCCGCCGTGACGCTTAACTTTTCCGCCACGCTGTACAACGGAACCTGCACCCTTAACCTGGACAAAAGTGCGCTGAGGCTGCCCGACGTTTCGCTGTCGAGCCTGGCGCCGCAGCGGCTCTATTCTGCACAGCCTTTTCAGCTTTCGGTGACCGAGTGTACGGGCGGGGGAGCAAGCAACCTCACCCCCATGGTCGCGGTGACCGGCCCGGGCGTAAGCCAGGACAATAAGTGGTTTTTTCGGCAGGCAAACTCCGCACCGGGTATGGGCATCATGGTTTTCCAGACCGACGCTGAGCCAGGCTACGGCTTGGCGGAGCTTCGTAGCGGAGCAACGTTACCGCTGGCAGATGTGGGTAAAAAACCCGTCGATCAGACGCTGGGCTTTTACGCCGCCGCAAGCTGCATCAGTTCACAAAACTGCACGGACGTTGGAACCGGTGTTGTCACCGCCAGCCTGATGTTCATTTTTGCCTATCAGTGAGGATGCGATGAGATTGGCTTCTCTCTGCGGCGCGCTGGGCGCGGCGCTGATGCTTAACCTGTCCTGTGCCCACGCAAATCAGGGTGGCATACGCCTGAATCAGACTCGGGTGATTTTTTCTGCCGGCGACAGCGCGCAAAACCTCACCGTTGAGAACTCCGGCAGTCGAACCTGGCTGATTCAAACCCAGATCGCCTCGACTGATGACGCCTCAAAGGGCGCGCCTGTGCCCTTTATCGTGACGCCGCCGCTTTTCTCCCTGAAAGGTGACAGCCGACAGCTGCTGCGCATTTTGCCGCAGGATCATTCCCTGCCCGCCGATCGGGAATCGCTGTTTTACCTCTCCGTTTCGGCCATTCCCTCGCAGGACGAGCCCCTGGCCGACCGGGGTCGGCTGTCGGTCGGCATGCGCTTTGTGCTGAAGCTTTTTTATCGACCGCGTGGAATGAGCGCCCCGCACGACGATACGGCCTGTCGGTTAGTCATTCGCCGCGACGATAAGGGCGTGAGCGTGACTAATCCTACGCCCTACTTTCAGACGCTGGGCGAACTGTCGCTGGACGGTAAGGCGATCGACGTGACGCAGCAGCCAGCCATGGTGGCACCGCACAGCAACCTGTCTCTGACGTCACCAGGCCGGGCAACGCGGGCGAGCTGGCAAACCATTACCGACTACGGCGGCCTGTCCACCAGCTGTCAACAAACACTCTGAGAACTCCGGATAACGAATCATGACGCGTCTTCTTAAAATCATATCGGCCCTCCTGTTAATGGGCGTGGGCGCAAGCGTGTTCGCGGCGCCGGAAAGCGCCCCGCAGGGCATCTCCTTTTACACCCTGCGGGTGATTTATTCCGCCCATGATAAGCAGGGCGTTTCCCTGGCCGCCCATAACAACAGTCCTGCGCCTTACCTGGTGCAGTCCTGGCTTCGCCCGGTGGATAACGCGACGGGCGACGTGGATCTGCACTGGCAGGGCGAGCCCGGGATGCCCTTCGTCGTCACGCCGCCCCTTTCACGCATTGAAGCCAACAGCGAGCTGGCCCTGCGCATTCGCCGCAACGACGTTCCGCTGCCTCAGGATCGGGAATCGGTATTTTTTATCTCGATGAAGGCAATGCCGGTACAACCGCAGAAGTCGGAGCAGGGAAAAATGGTGATGACCGTCGTGAGCAACCTCAAGTTGTTCTATCGCCCCGACGGCCTCAAGCGCCGCGCCGTTGAGGAGATGGCGCCCAAGCTGAAGTTTCACAGGGAAGGTCATGACCTGGTTGCCACCAACCCCACGCCATACTGGCTGACGTTTTCGCATCTTGCTTCGGGTGCATCCGAACTGGGCAAAGCGGGCCTGCGCCTGATGGTGCCGCCGTTCGGCCAACGGTCCTACCCCATTGACACATCCTCTGGTGCCAGCGTGACGTGGCGACTGATCGATGAAGACGGATGGGATACGCCGGACTTCAACCAGCCTCTGTGAACCGACCGATCCGCGTCGGCTGATTAATTCATTTATCGAAAAGCTTAAAAATAATGAAAATACATCCTCTTGCCGCCGCGCTCCTGGCGCTGCTGGCCGATAGCCTGCTTGATTCCGCCGTCCCGAAGGTCTGGGCTCGCGACTACTTCGATCCCGCGCTACTTTCTCTGGGCGGCCAGACCGTAATTACCGATCTCAGCGCCTTTGAAACGGCCGGGCACACGCCGGCGGGTACCTATCTGGTTACCGTATTCGTTAACCAAAAAGAGTACAGCCAGCGCAGTATGGTCTTTTCTGCCGGGCCAGGCGGAAAGGTGATGCCTGAGCTAACCCCTGCCCTGCTGTCTGAAATGGGCGTGAATACCGTGGCGCTGCCCGCCTTTAGCGGCTTGCCCGAAGACCAGCCCGTGGACGACCTGACGACGCTCATTCCCCAGGCTCGCGTGAATTTCGACTTCCCGCAGCAGCGCCTGGAACTGAGCATTCCTCAGATTGCCATGAAGCCCGACGCCAGAGGATCGGTCGATCCGGCCCTGTGGGACGACGGCATTCCTGCCTTTCTGCTGAATTATTCCCTGAACGCGGGACATAGCCGACAGGACGGGCAGCCGGGGCAAAGCGACAGCGACCAGACCAACCTTTTCGCCAGCTTCCGCAGCGGGCTGAACTGGCAGGCGTGGCGCCTGCGCAGCGATGTCACTTACACCCGCAATGAAAGCCAGAACGGTAACGATGATTCCCAGCGCTACCAGAAAACGCAGTTTTCGAATACCTATCTGCAACGGGATATTCGCGCCTGGCGTTCAGATATTCTCGCGGGGGAAAGCTATACCAGCAACGATGTCTTCGACAGCATCCCGTTTCGCGGCGTCAAGCTAAGCTCCAGCGAAGATATGCTGCCCGTGAGCCTGCGAGGCTTTGCGCCGGTCGTCACCGGTATTGCGCAGAGCAACGCCCGCGTCAGCATTAGCCAGAACGGCAACGTGGTTTATCAGAGCTACGTGGCCCCCGGCGCGTTCCGGATTGACGATTTGTACCAGACCGGCCAGGGCGGCGATTTAACCGTCACCGTGACCGAAGCGGACGGCAGCGTGCGCACCTGGACGCAAACCTACTCCGCATTGCCGGTCATGCAGCGCCCCGGCGGTCTCCGATATGAGATTACCGCCGGACGCTATCACGGCGGCGTCACCGTCGGTTCCCGCGAGGCCGACTTTGTTCTGAGCACCCTGCTGTATGGCTTGCCGCAAAACGTGACGCTGTACGGCGGCGGGCTGATGGCCAGGGACTACGCCTCCGTGGTCGTCGGAAGTGGCATATCGCTGGGCTCGCTGGGCGCGCTTTCTGCCGACGTCACCACGTCATCAGCCACGCTGAGCGCCGGGCAGCGCCAAAGCGGTCAGTCGTACCGCGCGCGCTATGCGAAAAGCCTGCTCAGCACCGGCACGTCGGTCGATCTGACAGCCTACCGATACTCCACGCAAAATTACCTCAGCTTTGCTGACTTCAACAATACGGGCTATCGGCTCAATGAAGATCAGGTTCCGTGGGCGCTGGCACGCCAGCGTTCGGTATTTGAAGTGCGAGTGAGCCAGCAGTTGGGCAACTATGGATCGCTGTATCTGTCAGGATCGCGGCAGGATTACTGGGGACAGGAAGAGAGCAACACCGCCCTGTCCGCAGGCTATAACACCACCCTGCGCGGCATCAGTTACGGCCTGGCCTACAGCATCGATCGGGTAAAATCCAGCGACACCTGGCCGCAAAACCGCCAGCTTTCCCTGAACGTTCAGGTGCCTTTCAGCCTGTTTAGCCCGGCGCAGGCTGTGAGTCGCAGCTATGCAAACTACCAGGCGACGCACAACAGCCGGGGCGGCGTGACGCAGCAGGCCGGGGTAAGCGGCACGGGGCTGGACGACCGTCTGTCGTACAGCGTGATGGAAGGCTGGAGCAATGGCCGCGATGACGCCGCGACCAGCACGCTTAACCTCGGCTGGCAGGGCACCAAAGGGATGGTAAGCGGCGGCTACAGCCGCAGCCGGACCAACAGCGCGGCTAACGTTAGCGGAAACGGCGGCCTCTTAATCCACGCTGGCGGCGTAACACTGGGCCAACAGATGGGCACTTCGGTGGCCCTGGTCAGCGCGCCCGATGCGAACGATATGGAGGTGATGGCCGGAAACGTGCGTACCGACAGCCGCGGCTACGCGGTGGTGCCTTATCTTTCCGCCTATCAGCAGAACGCCATCACGCTCAACCCGGCGACGCTCCCGGACAACGTTGACATAACGCACAACAGCGTCAACGTCTATCCAACCAAAGGAGCCGTCGTGAAGGCTGGATTCAATACCCGCGTCGGCTATCAGGCGCTTATCACCCTCACCCGCGCCGGTCGGCCCGTTCCCTTTGGCACGCTGGTGACGCTTGAGGGCGACGACGGTCAGGATCGCAACGGCATCATGGGTGACGCCGGTCAGGTCTGGTTGAGTGGTCTTCCCGAGCAGGGCCGCCTGCGCGCAGTATGGGGCGCGAGCGTGGATCAGCAGTGCCGGGCAGACTTCAACTTGGCCCGCGCAAAGGTGTCAGAAAATAACCCGGTGCGTTCCCTTAAAGTCGATTGTGAGTCATAAAATGAAAAATAATATCCTTAAATTGAGCCTGCTGGCGCTGGCAGCATCGCTGGCGCCCTCCGTATCAGCCGAAGTGATCACTATCGGTAAAGGCAGCGGCGTGGTCTGGGAGGGCATGCCCTTTAATAAGACGCAAAGCGGCCCGTTACAAAACAGTGAGCTGAGGACACGATTTGGACTCCTGTCCGTGTCTAGTTCAAGAGGCGCGTGTATGGGTCAAAGTGACCTGAAACAAATTGGCGGCTATATGGCCCTGCCTTTGGGCACCTCCGGTGCGGGACTTGTTCCCCGTGCGACCGGCACAGCAACCTATTATCGCTATAACGGAACCTATGAAACCCTCACAGGGACTGTCGGCCTTCCGCAGACGAAAGGCTCTACGTCGGCGGGGGCAAGCACAACGTCGCCGACTGGTTACGAGTGGTGCTTACCTCCCTCCATGACCGACAATAGCGTTTTTTACAGTGGCTCAAGAAACAGGACGGCGACGCTGGCGGGAACCTGGGCTATCGTCGCTGATGGGAACCAAAAAAATGCAGAGGTCACCGTGCCTGCGATGTATTTCGGAAGCTATTCAAGAATAACGGAGGGCGATCTCACCGTTTCGATTCTGCCTTCAAACATTACCCTGCGCATCTCCACGCTGGAATGCACGGTGAATACGCCGACGGCCATTAACTTTCAGAGCGTGATGCGCGACGTGAAGACAGGTGCTGAACTGTCCTCACTCTCCTACCCGTTGGTGGCCACCTGCGGCCAGGCATCGGACAGAATCAATGCCAACATCAACATGCAATTCCGCGCGCTGTCCGGACTGGAATCAGGTAACGCTGCCAGGTTAGCCCTGAACCAGGGCGGAGGCTATATCACGGGCGAAATCGATAACGGCGTCACGGGTAGCGGCATATGTACCGCCTCAACCGGCCTGCGCTTTGATAACACGACGGTCAAGATCGGCGCGATAACCAGCGCCGAATCCAGCAAAACCTTCACCAACCAGGTGACATGGCGGCTGTGCTCCGCAGGCAACGCCCTGCCTACCGGCGCGGTGGATGCCGCAGCGGAGATGCTGGTCACCTTTAACTAACATTGATGCAATTTTGTTGTTATTTCGTTAACTCTTGCGGTGTAGACTCTACAAAAACGCCACGGGAGTGCCAATGAACAATAAGAACAACCCAAAACGCGCCGTCCCCGGGATCCGCCATTATGATGGCCCTGCGGGCGGCTGGGGTGCATTAAAAGCGACGGCAATTGCGGTGCGTACTCAGATGGATACGCTGGACGCCCCTGCCACGCTACTGCGTACCAACCAGCCTGATGGCTTCGACTGTCCGGGCTGCGCGTGGCCCGATAAAGAACATAAATCCACCTTCCAGTTTTGTGAAAACGGCGCAAAAGCGGTGACGTGGGAAGCCACCAATAAACGCGTGACGCCAGAATTTTTTGCCCACAACACCGTCACTGCACTGCTGGCCAAAAGCGACTTTGAGCTTGAAAGGTATGGCCGCCTGACTCATCCCCTCGAATACCATCCGCAAAGCGACACGTTCCGGCCGGTGGAATGGGAACGGGCTTTTGCACGCATTGGTGAGATCCTGCGTGAGCTGCCTCCCGATACCGTCGAGTTTTATACTTCTGGCCGGACCTCCAATGAAGCGGCTTATCTGTATCAGCTGTATGCCCGTGAGCTTGGCACCAACAATTTCCCTGACTGTTCCAATATGTGCCACGAGGCGACGAGCGTCGGACTCCCGCGTTCCATCGGCATTGGTAAAGGCACCGTTTCCCTGGATGATTTCGACCATACCGAGCTGGTGATTTCAATGGGCCATAATCCCGGGACCAACCATCCGCGCATGATGGGCACGCTGCATGAGCTGGCTCGTCGCGGGGTGCCGATTATTGTCTTCAACCCGATGCGGGAAAGAGCGCTGGAACGCTTTGCCGACCCGCAAAGCGTGGTGGAAATGGCAACCTATGGCTCGACCGATATCGCCTCGACCTATTTTCAGGTGAAAGCCGGGGGTGATGCCGCGGCGCTGAAAGGGATCGCGAAGCATCTGCTCCAGATGGAAGCGGAGCGCGGTGGCGTGCTCGACGACGATTTTATTGCCACGCACACTCAGGGATTTGACGAATTTTCAGCCGATATTCGCGCCACATCGTGGGACGCTATTGAACGCGAGTCGGGCTTATCCCGGCATGATTTACACTCCGTGGCCGAAGCCTACGCCACATCCCGGGCCACTATTATCACCTACGGCATGGGTATCACGCAGCACAACAAGGGAACGGCAAACGTGCGCCTGATCGCCGACCTGCTGCTGATGCGCGGTAATATCGGCAAACCCGGCGCGGGAATCTGTCCGCTACGGGGGCACTCTAACGTACAAGGCAACCGCACGGTCGGCATTACGGAAAAACCGTCTGCGGCGTTCCTGGCCCGGCTGGAAGAAGTATTTGGTTTTGTTCCACCCCCGCACCATGGGCACGACGCGGTACAAACCACGCAGGCAATGATCGGCGGAGAGGCAAAAGCACTGATTTGCCTCGGCGGTAACTTTGCAGTCGCCATGCCCGAGCACGAGCGGGTATTTCCGGCAATGAGAACGCTGGATCTCTGCGTTCACGTCGGTACGAAGCTGAACCGCTCGCATCTGCTGACCGGTAAAGAAACGTTTATCTTCCCCTGTCTGGGCCGGACAGAGCTGGATATTCAGCGCACCGGCAAGCAGTCCATCACCGTTGAGGATTCCATGTCGATGGTTCACGCCTCCGCCGGTAATCTCAACCCCGCCTCGCCGCACCTGCTCTCAGAACCGGCGATCGTAGCGGGAATGGCAAAGGCAACGCTGACAAACAGCCAGGTCGACTGGGCGGGTCTGGTGGCTGATTACGATCTTATCCGCGATCTCATTGAGAAAACTCTGCCCGGCTTCGAGCGTTACAACGAACGCATCCGGATCCCCGGTGGGTTCCGGATGCCGCTGCCGCCAACCGAACGACTCTGGCCGACCGCGACCGGTAAAGCCATGTTTTCCGTTTTTGCCGGGGTCGAAGAGAATCAAAAAGGCACAGGCGAAGACATCTTGCGGCTGGTGACGCTGCGAAGCCACGATCAGTACAACACCACGATTTACGCGCTGGACGATCGCTACCGCGGGGTGTTTGGTCGCCGGGATGTGCTGTTTATGAACGAAGCGGACATGGCGCAACGGGGCCTGGAACACGGCGACTGCGTAGATATCACCACCGCCCTGCCGGGCCGCGATTTGCGTCTGGAGGCAATGACAGTGGTGGCGTATAGCATCGCACCCGGCACCGTCGGGGCATATTATCCCGAGGCAAACGTGCTGGTGCCGCTGGATTATCTTGATAAGGAAAGCGGCACGCCGTCGTATAAATCGGTTCCCGTGCGAGTGGTGTTGCGCTCAAAAGAGATTGTTGCGTTGTAAGCCCGTTACGCCGACGCCGCGGCAAACACGCCCGGCGTCGTGCCAAAATGCGCGCGAAAGTGTTTAATTAAATGGCTTTGATCGAAGAACCCCACGTCCGTTGCCACCTGCGCCGCATTGACGCCTTTTGCCAGCAGCCCTTTCGCACGAACCAGCCGCAACTGGGTTAAATACTGGTGCACGGACAGCCCGGTGATGGCCTGAAAGGTACGCATAAAATAGAACTCGCTGAGCCCTGCCACGCTGGCGACGTCTTTGACCGTGACCGGCTGCTGATAGCTGCACTGAAGGTAGTCCAGCGCCCGGCTAATATCCGCGCGCAACATCGCCTGTCGGCCGCTGTGCACGGTGCGTTCGCCATAGCGCCCCACCAGCTGGTTCATCACCCGGTACATCACGCACTCTTTTTCCAGTGGATCCTTGCTCTCGCTTAATACTGCGGAGGCCTGTAATAAGCGGCGGGCCATCTGTGGATCGTGCCGCATTCCTTCTGAGCCAAAATTGACCGCCCCCCGGCCACGAAGCACCGTTTCGCCCACCTCATTCACCAGTGCTTGTGAAGGATAAAACGCGCAATAATCCCAGCCTTCATCACGCTGTACGGCTTCGCCGGTATGCACCTCGCCTGGCGCAATCACCATCACCGTACCGGGCGCGGCAATGCCTTTTTCCCGACAAATCCGCGTTCGCTGTGCGCCCCGGGCAAACGCGGCAATCACAAACTCATCGTGAAAATGGGCAGGATAGCTGTGCTCGTAGCAGGAGGCGCGCAGGATCTCCATCCCGCCGTGCAGCGTGCCGTCTCGCCAGAGCTTGATGTCGTCCCGCGTCTGTTTCGCCACCGTTATGCCTTAAGCCTCTGTTGATCAATAATTTTGCCAATGAGCAGGATTTTACTATATCGATTTTTGCTAATTATTAAGATTATCATTCAGTGAATGAATTTGATGGGACAATTTGATGTTGATGAAAATAAGGGCCGCGCAACGCGACGAGGCCCGCGCTGAATTCCGCGCGGGGGTGACGGCATGTCTACCGACGATCCCCGGCTACTGGAGCATTGGCTTTGCCGCAGGGGCCATCGGCACGCTTTCTGGGTTTACGACACTTCAAACCGCGCTGCTGGCAAGCGCCCTTTACGCCGGTTCAGCGCAGTTTTTATTTTATTCCCTGTGGGCAACCGGCGCTGAAGTGGCCTCTGTGGTGCTGAGCGTGTTCCTGGTCAACCTTCGCTATCTGCTGATGAGCTCCGCGATGAGCGTGTTTTTTCGCGACTACAGCACCCGCCAGAAGATCGTCAGCGGCCTGCTGCTGACCGATGAAACCTTCGGCGTGGCGGTTCAGCACGGCAGCCAGCTAAGCAAGGTGCCGTTTGCCTGGATGCTCGGCCTTAACGTCGCGGCCTGGCTTAACTGGATCCTCGCCTGCATCGTGGGCGCATGGCTGGCCTCCGCCCTTCCGCCATCATTAATGGAGGGATTGAGCTTTAGCCTGGTATCGATGTTTATTGGTCTGGTCTTGATGATCTGGTTTGCCAGCCGTCGTAAGATGTTGGAATCGTTCAGCATTGCTGCCGCCGTTATCATCACCCTGCTCACCGCAAGCCACTCGGATACCAGCGTGGTGGTGATTGTGGCAGCATCGGTTTCTGCCACGCTGGCGACCCTTGGCCTGCGCCTCTTTTTCAAGGGAGTGAAATAAAATGGAAAGGAACATCCTGCTGGCCATTTTTGCTGCGGCATTGGTCACCGCGCTGATGCGAACGGTGCCGATTTTGCTGCTGTCACGTTTTCGGCTGGCCCCAGTCGTGCAGCAGTGGCTGAGCTTTATTCCCTCTGCCATTATGGCAGCGATTATCACTGCGGAACTTGTCGGTAAACCCGCGCTGACCAGTTCGGGCGTGAGCATTTCCTTACTGGCCGCGATTGCCGCGACCGTTGCCGGTATCGTCACCCGCAGCCTGTTTGCCACGGTCATCGTCGGGATGGTGGCATTCGCCGGGCTGAGCTACGCATTAGCGTAGCGGTAAACCCGCTTGACTTATTTTGTAATGAAGATACTTTTCAGGACATGAAGAAAATCCTGATTATCGTTCCCGACGGCGGCATGTTGTTTGAGGCCGCCGGTATCGCCGACATTCTGATGCAGGCCAACCGTCTGCACCCGGAAGGCCCGCAACATTCCCGCTACCGCACTATGATTGCCACACCTCAGCCCCATCAGGTGATCCACGGCCAGTCCGGGTTAAACCTGCTGGCCGACTATCGCCTGCCTGAGCTCGATCCCCGGGAGCCGCTTGATACCATAATCATTACCGGGCGTGGCATGAATGACCTCGAAAGCACCGCCGTGGTGGACTGGCTACATCTTGCCGCACCGCATGCCCGTCGCGTGGCCTCCATTTGCGGCGGTGCGATGTTGCTGGCTCAAACGGGTCTGCTGGACGGTCGCCGGGCGACCACCCACTGGCGGCTGCTGGAAACCCTGCAAGTGATGTATCCGAAGGTGAAAGTCGAAGGGGGTCCGCTGTATATTCAGGACGGCTCCGTCTGGACATCCGGCGGGGTCAGTTCTGGCTTCGATTTAACCCTGGCGTTGGTGGAAGAGGATTACGGCTTCACCCTTGCTCGCGACGTTGCACAAGATATGGTGATGTATCTGCGCCGCCCCGGTGGTCAGCTACAATTCAGCCGTTATAACTTGCAACAGTCTGGCGCTTCAGGCCCCCTTAGCGCGTTACAAACCTGGATCCTGCAAAATCTGACCGCCGATTTGTGCGTCGAGAATCTGGCAGAAAAAGCGGCCATGAGCCCCCGTAATTTTACCCGCGTATTTACCCGAGATACAGGCGCATCCCCGGCACGCTATGTAACCGAAGCGCGCCTTGCCGCAGCCCGGCAGTTGCTGGAGCAAAGCACCGATTCGCTGGAGCTGATTGCCGAAAAAAGCGGCTTTGGCAGCAGCATTAACCTGCGCCGAGTCTTTGAAAAACAGCTCCATCTGACCCCAGGCGAGTATCGCCAGCGCTTCCACTGTCGCAAGATGGCGTAATGTGATCCTTTTTTGTCATTTACGCCACTTCAGATAACGCCTACTGTGAACACAGAAATCACAGATAAGGAGTGGATCATGGTTAAGGTCGGTATTAACGGTTTTGGTCGAATTGGGCGCAACGTTTTACGCGCCGCCCTCGGCAATCCAGATCTTCAGATTGTGGCAATTAACGATCTGACAGACAGCAAAACGCTCGCTCACCTGTTGAAGTACGATTCCCTGCTCGGCACCCTACCGGGAACCGTCGAGGCCGCTGACGGCGCGTTGCAGGTAAATGGTCAACGGATCACCGTGTTTAGCGAACGTGACCCGGCGAACATCCCGTGGCGCGACGTTGACGTCGATATTGTCATCGAGGCCACCGGGTTCTTTACCGAACGCGAGAAAGCCGCAGTACACATCGAGCACGGTGGTGCGAAGCGCGTCATCATTTCCGCGCCGGGTAAAAACGACGATCTGACGATTGTGCTGGGCGTGAACGACACGCTCTACGATCCGGCAAAACATTACGTGGTCAGCAACGGGAGCTGTACCACAAATGGGCTGGCTCCGGCGGCACAGGTGTTGCATCAGCATTTCGGGATTGAACATGGTTTGATGAACACCACTCACGCCTACACCAATAGCCAGGTGCTACACGATCAGCCGGAGAAAGACCTGCGTGGTGCTCGCGCCGCCGCACTGTCGATTGTGCCTTACTCCAGCGGTGCCGCTAAGGCGCTGGGGAGAGTCATCCCCGAGCTGGACGGTCGCCTGACGGGATATTCGCTACGCGTGCCGGTTCCGGTGGTGTCGATTGTCGACCTGACGGTTACGCTCGGTCGGGACGTGACGGTTGAAGAGGTGAATAACGCGTTCCGTGAAGCCGCCGCTTCCGGGCCGTTGCAGGGTATTTTGGGTTATAGCGATGAGCCGCTGGTGTCGAGTGATTATCAGGGCGATCCGCGTTCGTCCATTATTGATGGGCTGTCGACGCTGGTGATTGGCGGCAATATGGTCAAGATCCTGGCGTGGTATGACAACGAATGGGGATTCTCAAACCGTCTGGTCGATCTGGCGGTGCTGATGGATAAGAAAGGGTTGTAACTTACCTTTGCCACACCCGTCCTCGGGTGTGGCATTCTCATTTATTCCGCTTTAACCCTCACTCCCATTAATACAATCACCATCGCCGAGACCAGCAGCAGGCCGCTACCCGCGAACACGCCGCTGGCTCCGTTGAGATCAAATATCGCCCCGCCGCCCGCCGCACCTGCACCGATAGCAAACTGAATGGATGCCACCAGCAATCCGCCCGCGCTTTCGGCTTCATCAGGAACGGTTGTCGCAAGCCAGGTTGACCAGCCTACCGGCACCAGACCAAAGGCAAAGCCCCACAGCGCGACCAGTAAACCGTCCAGCAGCGCCAGATGGCCATAGGCCGCCATGGTCAGCGCCAGTATCCCCATCACAAACGGCACCAGCGCCAGCGTCAGGCGTAAATTATGCGCCAGTAAATAACCAGCAATAGAGGTGCCGACAAAATTGGCGAGCCCAAAACCAAGCAAAATCAGGGAAATAGTCTCAACGCTTGCCTGCCCAACGGTTTCCAGGAACGGACGCAGGTAGGTAAAGAAAGCGAAATGTCCGCTGAAGATAAGCACCGTCGCCAGCAGACCACCGATCATTCCCGGACGACGCAACACCCGTAACAATGTTCCCAGGCTACCGCTGCTTTCTGGCTTCATTGATGGCAATACCCAGAGCTGCCACAGCAGCGCCACAATGCTCGGCACAATGCAGAGAATAAAGACGTTTCGCCAGCCAATCAGGCTTCCCAGATAGCTGCCGAGCGGTGCGGCGACCACGGTGGCAATCGACACGCTGGAGAAGATCACCGCCAGCGCTTTCGGCACTTTGTCGGCAGGTACCAGCCGCATTGCCGTAGCGGTAGACATGGCCCAGAATCCACCGATGGCTACGCCAAGCAGCAAGCGTCCAAACAGCAACACGTTTAGCGTCGGCGCAAAGGCCACCAGCAGGCTGGAGATGATTTGCAGGATCGAGAAAAACATCAGTACCCAGCGGCGGTCGATGCTTTTGGTCGCGGAGGTAATCAATAATCCCGTCACCAGCGCCACCAGCGCCGTCGCGGTTACCGCCTGGCCTGCCATCCCCTCCGTTACGCCTAAACTGGCCGCCATCGGCGTTAATAAACTGGCCGGTAAAAACTCTGCCGTAATCAGGCCGAATACCCCCAATCCCAGTGAATAGACGGCTCGCCAGGCGGGTTTTGTGGGCGCGATAGCCTCACTCGCCGCGATACATGAATTCATCTGTTACTCTCCCGTTAGAAAATGGACAACCGTCACGAAGCATAGAGCGTTCCCTGTGGACGATCTATGACATATAATCTTCACTTATTGATTATTCGTCCGGAGTTATGCCAATGACCGTTCAGCCACCCGATTTGATCAGCGAGCTTCTGCGTGGGATGCGGCTTTCCGGGGTGAAATATCGCCGTATCGAAGCCCACGCGCCTTTTGGCGTGGCGTTCAACTACGTACCAGGCAAGGCGCAATTTCATTTTGTTAGCCAGGGAACGGCACTGCTGCGTATGGAGAGCGGCGCGACCTTTGCCCTGAACAATGGCGATGCGCTGTTTATTCCCAACGGGAATTCGCACGCGCTGCTCTCTGATGAACAGGCCGCCATTACGCCGGTGTCCGCGTTTCCCAGCGAATCGATTTGCAACTCGGTTTCTGCCATCCGGTGCGAGTCATGTCCCGACAGCGATAAGACGGTGATATTCAGCGGGTGTATGGATTTCGAGCTGGGCGGGATGCAGCCGCTGATCAAAGCGATGCCCGAAGTGATGATGGTGAGCCGCCTGATGTCGACCTGGCCGGAAATCCATCCGCTGCTGGCGGCTATGGAGCGCGAGTCGATGACCCGCCAGGTCGGATTTGCGGGAATACTGGCGCGTCTTGCCGATGTGGTCGCCGCGCTTATCGTCCGCGGGTGGGTTGAAGCAGGCTGCGGAAAGGCCACCGGCTGGGTGCAGGTGCTGCGCGATCCGCGTCTGAGCCGGGCGATTTACGCGATGCATCAGCAGCCCGGTGTGAACTGGAGCGTGGCGGAGCTTGCCAAAGAAGCGGGTACGTCCCGTTCGGTGTTTGCCGAACGTTTCCTGTCCGCCACCGGGACCACGCCCGCAAAGTATTTGAGCGAGTTACGCATGCGGTTGGCGGTGCAGTATATTCGTCACGAGCATCAGGCGATTGAAACGGTGGCATTGCGGCTGGGCTATGGGTCGCTGGCGGCATTTAGCCGGGCGTTTAAACGCATCGTTGGACAGGCGCCAGGCGCGCTGCGGGAGATCCGTCAGACTTCCGAAGAAGTCTGACGAGTAGCCAGCTTAGAAGTAGTATTTGAAACGCACGCGGCCGCCGTAGCGATCGTCGTTGTTTGACTCGCCCTCGTTCGGATGCGCTTCCACCCAGGAGGCGTAGGCACCGAGGTAAATATTGAAGTTTTTCATCTTCATCACGTTCGGGAACAGGTACGACGCGTGAAGGGTATGGATGTCGTAATCGCCAGGATCGGTGACCCAACAGTCGTTATCGCAGTCGGCGTCAAAATTCGCCGTATTGAATTCATCAATTTGGTTGTGTGCGTAGATATAACCGAGCTCAAAGTTACGCCACAGCCCGTTGACGCCTGCGGTAAAATCGGTTTCATCGGTGGCATCCATATAGGCGGTGCTGGCGTTCAGCACCAGACCGTTATCCGGATCGTTTTTCTGCCCATTCCACGTCATCGTCAGCCCGTAACCCGTACGGTCAGACTGATCGACCCATTTACCCGAGTTATCGTAGTAACCGTAGGCGTTGGTCACGAGGTTTTTCTCCATCGCTACCGCCGCCGAGAAGGCATCATCCTGCCAGGAGATGACCGGACGCACATAAGCGACGTTTTTTTCATTTTCTAAATCGATGCCATGGTACTGCTGGTCAACGTAAAGCTGGCTGCCATCTTCCAGCAACGTATTCACTTCGAAATACCAGTTATCGATTGTTTTACTCATCATGAAGTTGCCGCCGTGGTCGCTACGCCCGCGCCCTTCTTTCATCATGTAAATATAACCGTAGCCATCGCTATAAAGATCGTTCGCGGTATTGCCAGAATATTCTACAAACGTATCCTGATTTAACGGGAACATATCGTAAGCTTCAAAGCGTCCGACTTTAATTTTCCAGTTATTCTCATTACCAAAGAAGAAGGCAGCATCATCGAGGAACATACTGCCGGAGAGATCTGCCAATGGCTGAACGGAGAAACCTGCAAAATTACCGTCTTCCATGCGACGGTAGCCGTCAAAGCCTAATAATATACGGCCATTGATATCCCAGCGTTCATTATTCCCGGAGGCCCAGTTTTCATTGGCACTGGTTTTTATTGAGGTCAACGCCCCTGTTTTACTGGCCGCATCCATATTAAATTCGACATCGCCATAAAACTTAATATCACCGAAACCAGAAAGCGTGAGCTTAGGTATCGCTGAGGATGAAACCGGCTCAGCTGACTCAACGGCGACGGTCGGCACGCTGTTATCCGGGGGAGTTTGCTGTTGTTGCAATGCCTGTATTTGCGCTTCAGCGTTCGTTGCACGGCTCTCTGCACTTTCCAGACGCGCTTCAAGCTGGGCCAGTTTATCTTCCAGGCTGACGTTATTTTTTGCCGCCATGACGCCGGTTGAGCAAAGCGCACTCACAATCAGAGCAAGATATTTTACTCTCATAGATTCCTTCCTGATAAATAATGGTTGATAGCCAAAAGTAACCCGCTGTATTTCGCCCAATCATCGCCAAGGTATCTATTATGTTTTTTCTTTAAAGAGTTATGATTTTTACTTAATGTGATCGCGAAAGGACATTGTTCAAAATAAAGACGTGAATTACCTCTCGACGATCACACTGTGTATTACATGAACCTGCACTGCGTCTTTTATTTTATTGTTATCTTTTATATATAATATTATTAGTATTTATAATTTAGCGATCGACAATAATTACCACAAATGGAAATGCGTCGATAACCGTCTTCTCAACGCAACGGTAAATTGTCTGGTTCTGCGCAAAATGGGATATCTGACACGCGAAACCGCCGATATTCGTCTAAGGTTTTCAGGTGATTGACGACAGCGGCCACGCTGCTCAGTGAATAAAGGAGAACACCCGATGATAAGACCCCAACTGCGCCCTGCGTTTCTACATCTTGCGCTGGGAGGCGCTCTGTTTGGCGTTGCCGCACTCAGCTACGCTGAAAATCAGCCGGCCAGCCAACAACCTTCCCCAGATATTTTGCTCGGTCCACTCTTTAACGATGTACAGAGCGCAAAGCTGTTTCCCGATCAGAAAACCTTTGCCGACGCGGTGCCTAAAAGCGATCCCCTGACGATCCTGGCCGATTACCGTATGCAGCATAACCAGTCCGGCTTTGACCTGCGCCACTTCGTTGAAATGAACTTCAGCTTACCGACCGAAGGCGAGAAATATGTTCCCCCTTCCGGACAAAGCCTGCGCGAGCATATCGATGGCCTCTGGCCCGTCCTGACGCGAACCACCGATACCGCCGAAAAATGGTCCTCACTGCTACCGCTACCTAAGCCTTATGTGGTGCCGGGTGGGCGTTTCCGCGAAGTCTATTACTGGGACAGTTACTTCACGATGCTGGGGCTGGCGGAAAGCAACCACTGGGACAAAATCAGCGATATGGTGGCGAACTTTGCCTACGAGATTGACACCTGGGGTCATATCCCTAACGGCAACCGGACCTACTATCTCAGCCGCTCGCAGCCGCCGTTCTTCTCCCTGATGGTGGAACTGCTGGCAACCCATGACGGCGATGCGCTGAAAAAATATCGTCCGCAGATGGAAAAAGAGTATGCCTACTGGATGGAAGGCGTCGATACGTTGCAGCCGGGTCAGGCTAATCAGCGGGTGGTGAAACTGGACGACGGCTCGATCCTCAACCGCTACTGGGATGACAAAGACACCCCGCGCCCGGAATCGTGGCTTGATGACGTCACGACCGCCAAAAGTAACCCGAACCGCCCGGCCACAGAAATCTATCGCGATCTGCGTTCGGCAGCCGCCTCCGGCTGGGATTTCAGCTCACGCTGGATGGACGATCCGCAGAAGCTTGGCACGATCCGCACCACCAGCATCGTTCCTGTTGATCTGAATGCACTGATGTTCAAGATGGAAAAACTGCTGGCAAAATCGAGCCAGGAAGCGGGAGATGCCGAGGGTGCAAGCAAATATGAAGCACTGGCGAATGCGCGACAAAAAGCGATGGAGAGCCACCTGTGGAATGACAAAGAGGGCTGGTACGCCGATTACGATCTGAAGAGTAAAAAGGTGCGTAATCAGCTGACCGCAGCCGCACTTTTCCCGCTGTACGTGAATGCGGCCTCGAACGATCGTGCCGCCAAAGTGGCAAGCGCAGCAGCGTCACGTTTGTTAAAACCGGGCGGTATTTCGACCACCACCATTAATAGCGGTCAGCAATGGGATGCCCCCAACGGCTGGGCACCGCTGCAATGGGTCGCGGCTGAAGGCTTACAAAACTATGGCCATAAGAAAGTGGCAATGGACGTGACCTGGCGCTTCCTGACCAACGTGCAGCATACCTACGACCGTGAACAGAAACTGGTGGAAAAGTATGACGTGTCGACGACAGGAACCGGCGGAGGTGGCGGGGAGTATCCGTTGCAGGATGGATTCGGCTGGACCAACGGCGTGACGTTGAAAATGCTGGATTGGGTCTGTCCGAAGGAGAAACCGTGCGACAGTTTGCCAACCACGCAACCCGCAGAAAACGATGAAACTGCGCCGCAGCAACGTGCGGCACAGTAGAGTGTGAGCATGCCCTCTGTCCTCAGGATAGAGGGCGTACTCTTATTGATTGCCCAGCCTCAGCTTATCCTTTTGCCCGGCTGGCAATGATAGCTTCAGCGACATTGCGTGGCGCTTCTGCGTAATGGTGGAACTCCATGCTGTAGGTGGCTCGCCCTTGCGACATTGACCGCAGCGTAGTGGCGTAACCGAACATCTCCGCCAGCGGGACATCCGCGCGAATAATCTGGCTTCCAAACCGTTCATCCATGCCCTGCACCATTCCGCGACGGGAAGAGAGATCGCCCATGATGTTCCCGGCGTACTCTTCTGGTGTTTCCACTTCCACATGCATCATCGGCTCAAGAATCGCCGGATCCGCCCTGCGCGCGCCCTCTTTAAAGCCGAAGATTGCCGCCATGCGGAAGGCCATCTCCGAGGAGTCAACATCATGATACGAACCAAAAGTCAGGGTCGCTTTGACATCGACAACCGGATAACCCGCCAGCACGCCGCTGTTGATGGCTTCGCGCAGCCCTTTTTCCACAGAAGGAATGTACTCGCGCGGCACCACGCCGCCTTTAGTGGCATCATCAAATTTGAAGCCCTCGCCCGGTGGCAGCGGTTCAAGACTCAGCACTACGTGACCGTACTGCCCTTTCCCGCCTGACTGGCGCACGAATTTGCCTTCAATATCCTTCACGGCTTTACGCAATGTCTCGCGATACGTCACCTGAGGTCGGCCGATATTGGCCTCTACGCCAAACTCACGCTTCATACGATCGACGATGATTTCCAGATGGAGTTCACCCATGCCCGAGATAATGGTCTGCCCTGACTCTTCGTCAGTATGCAGTCGGAACGAAGGATCTTCCGCCGCCAGACGTTGCAGCGCAATGCCCATTCTTTCCTGATCTGCCTTGGTTTTTGGCTCAATCGCCAGCGAAATCACCGGCTCCGGAAACTCCATTCGCTCAAGGGTGATCACGTTATCCAGATCGCTCAGGGTATCGCCGGTAGTCACATCTTTCAGACCTACACACGCGGCGATGTCGCCCGCCCGCAGTTCATCCACTTCATGACGATCGTTGGCATGCATTTGCACAATACGACCAATGCGCTCTTTCTTCCCTTTCACTGGGTTATAGACCGCATCGCCTTTTTTCAACACGCCGGAATAGACGCGGATAAAGGTCAACTGGCCGACGTAGGGGTCCGTCATCAGTTTAAACGCCAGCGCCGAGAACGGTTCGTCATCGCTGGGATGGCGTTCAGCGTGCTGTCCTTTTTCATCCACACCGTCGATGGCCGGAATATCCAGCGGCGACGGCATCAGTTCGATTACCGCGTCGAGCATGCGCTGCACGCCTTTGTTTTTAAACGCGCTCCCGCACAGCATGGGCTGGATTTCCCCGGCAATGGTGCGTGCGCGTAGTCCGCTGACGATCTCTGCTTCGTCCAGATCGCCCGTTTCCAGATATTTGTCCATCAGCGTGTCGCTGGCTTCAGCAGCGGCTGAGACCATATTTTCACGCCATTCCTGCGCAGTGCTCAGCAGCGCATCCGGGACCGGCGCATAGCTAAAGGTCATGCCCTGGGTCGCGTCATCCCACAGAATGGCGCGCATTTTGATGAGGTCCACCACCCCGGTGAAGTGTTCTTCTGCACCAATGGGGATCACAATCGGAACCGGGTTCGCTTTCAGGCGATCGCGCATCATCTGCACGACGCGGAAGAAATCAGCGCCCTGTCGGTCCATTTTATTCACAAAGGCCAGTCGCGGTACGTGGTATTTGTTGGCCTGCCGCCAGACGGTTTCTGACTGCGGCTGTACGCCACCCACGGAGTCGTACACCATTACCGCGCCGTCGAGCACGCGCATGGATCGTTCCACTTCTATGGTGAAATCCACGTGGCCGGGAGTGTCGATAATGTTGATCCGGTGTGGTTCAAATCCACCGTCCATACCAGGCCAGAAGCAGCTTACGGCAGCGGACGTAATGGTAATTCCGCGCTCTTGCTCCTGCGCCATCCAGTCTGTTGTTGCCGCGCCATCGTGGACTTCACCCAGTTTATGGCTCATTCCGGTGTAAAACAGGATGCGCTCGGTGGTGGTCGTTTTACCGGCATCGATATGCGCGGAGATACCGATGTTGCGATAACGTTCGAGGGGGATGGGTCGGGGCATGATAGATCCTTAGTCAATGTGACTTGATAGTGACGACCGGGATGGTCGCCTTAGTGTTCGTTTGTTATAATAGTCCTATTGTACGAGTATATTCGAACTATTTTTTCAGGAGTGGGCTATCATTGGTATAGCTCAACCTGATGTGTTATCCAGGAAACCTATGATTGCCAACCATCCCGAACCTGAACAAATACTGCTGGAAAATGTGCTTTTCGCCCTCGGTAATCCGCTGCGGCTGGCGATTGTTCGCCAGATTGCCGATGGCAGCGAATCAAGCTGCAATGCGCTGCGCCCGCAGGATGTGGCGAAATCCACCATGACTCACCACTGGCGCGTACTGCGTGACAGCGGCGTCATCTGGCAACGCCCACAAGGGCGGGAGAATATTATTTCACTGCGACGGGAGGATTTAGACGCGCGTTTTCCGGGTCTGATGACGACGTTGTTACAGGTGATGCGATAGGAAAAATAACGCCCCTCTCATGATGAAAGGGGCAATGTGACGATCAGAACGCGTAGCTGGCCCCGAGCTGCCAGGTACGATCGCGACCAATCCAGCAGTTGGTAGCATCGTAGCAGGTGAACGTCTCTTTATTGGTGATGTTCTGCGCGCTGACTTTCAGGGTTAACCCGTCAAGCGTTGGCAGGATTTCACCCATCTGATAAGACGCCGCCAGATCGTACTGCGTGGTGCCGCCCAGTTTGCCCTGGTTGTTCGCGGGCGCTATCTCCATCGGCCCGGTATAGCGTGCCCCGGCCCCCAGATTCAGGCCTCTGAGCAACGCGCTATCAAAGGTGTAATCCCCCCACAGGTTAAACGCATTTTCTGGCACCTGCGTCGGGCGTTTGCCCTGATATTTGTCATCTTCGGTATTGATGGCGTGGGTGTAGGCGTAGTTCGCAATCAGCGTCAGGTTATCCGTCGGACGGCTGACAACCGACAGTTCTGCCCCTTTTGATTCCACCTCACCCGTTTGGCGATAGTTCAGGAAGCCCGGATCCGTGGTGACGACATTTTTCTGGCGAATGTTAAACACCGACGCGGTAAAGGTGGTGGCGTAGTCCGCCAGCAGATATTTCACCCCACCTTCAACCTGCTTGCTGGTGGTCGGCTTGACGTCTTTTGCCATTAACGTGCCTTGCGGCGATACCGGGGAGAAGCCTTCTGAGTAGCTGATAAACGGCGAGATGCCATTTTCAAACGCGTACAACGCCCCCAGGCGTTTGGTCACCCGATCCTGCGATACCCAGGCCTTGTCACCGTTTTGCAGATAGTTGGTGGTCACCGAACGGTAATCGTCGTAGCGCAGGCTCCCCAGCAGGTTTAATCCGCCGAATTCCACCTGATCCTGGAGGTAGTAACCGTTTTGCTGGTAGCTCAGACGGTTTTTCTGCGCGGTATATAAGCCAAGCTCGCTGTCGTGGATTTGGCCATAATCCGGGTCACGCATATCGATACCCGGCGTTGTCGACGCATAACGATAATGGAAATGCGAATTCAACTTCTGGTAGTCAAACCCCGCCAGCAGATGGTGTTTCCACTCGCCCCATTCAACGGTTTTAGTGACCTGGTTGTCCATATTGAAGCTTTGCAGATCTTCGTCTGTGGTATAGGCAAAGCGGTTCAACTGATAGTTCTCGCTCCCGGGGCCCGTCGAATAAACGCTGCGCTGATGGGTATCAACATCGAAATAGCGCGCTTTCTGATTAAAACCCCAGCCGTTATCAAACTGATGTTCAAAGCTGTAGCCCAGCATCCACTGACGCTGCTTAAAACCACTCCACTCATCACCTGCATAATCACGACGATCGGCGTATTGGGAACGGAGATATGACAGCGGCAGAGGGTTGGACGGCGTCAGGCTGGGGGAATTTTGCGCCAGCGCATCGAGAGTCAGCCGCGTTTGGCTGTCGGGCTGCCAGGTTACGGACGGTGCGACAAGGTAGTTTTCTGTACGGGTGGTGTGGGGTTGATCGTCGCCTTCAAGGGCTTTACCGAGCAGGCGGTAGTTCCAGTCGCTATCGGCAATTTGCCCCGTTGAATCCAGATAACCTTCTTTCAGATTGCGCGTGCCGGTATTGAACCCTATTTCGGTATGAGGATCTTTTTGCGGCTTTTTCCCCTGGATATTAACCAGCCCGCCTGGTGAGCCGCCGCCATAGAGCACTGACGCCGGGCCTTTGAGGATATCTACGCTGTCAATCAGCAGCGGATCGATGCGTGCTTTCGTATTACCGGTCACGTTATAAGGCAGTTGCAGGCCGTTGAAATACTCCTGCTCTACGGTAAAACCGCGAATTTTGTACTCGCTCATGTACGAGGTATTGCCGCGAACTTCGGTAGACACTCCCGGCGCATAGCGCAGGATTTCGTTGACCGAATTAGCGTGTCGCTGTGCAATCTCTTTGGCCGAAATCGTGTTGATGACCTGCGGGGTTTTACTTTCCGCAACGGCTGATTTGGTGGCGCTGTTCGTCCACTCCGGCAGCACGCTGCTTTGCTCCGATCCGGTGACCACTATTGTTGATTCTTCTGCAAACGCAGAGGTCTGTAACGCGAGTGTTACCGCTCCTGCCAACGCACAAATCGCAAAACGTGAGGTGTTCATATTGTCGTCTTATTATTAGATGATACAAGAAACGACAATTATTATCATTTCGATTAGCAAATCAATATGCGCGCAAAAAAAACGGCCCTCAATGAGAGCCGTCCTTACTATCTGTGTGCTTCTGAATTTAGGTACGTCTGAGCAATCTGAATACCCCGAGGACGACGATCGCGCCCACTACGGCCACCAGGAAACTATGCAGATTAAAGCCACTGACGCTGCCTCCCACGCCAAACATGGTCGCCAGCCAGCCACCGACCACGGCACCTATAACCCCGAGTACGCAGGTCAGAATAAAACCACCGCCATCACGCCCAGGCATGATGAACTTTGCAATCACGCCAGCGATAAGACCAAAAACAATCCACGCGATGATACCCATACCGATGCCCTCTTGCAGATTAAACGCCTGCGCAGAAAATCTTCCACGCGATTCGCTTAAGTATAGGCGAACAGTTGAAAACCGTTTTCGGTCACAGACTTAATTGCTCGACAATTTCAAAAAATATTCACCGGTTTGTATTAAGTTCCGCCGCAGGCTGCCGATAATTCAACGACAGTCTGTCAGACAACCGAGGAGCCATTCGGCGTGAGTAATTACAGTGAGCAGTTCCTGAAGCAAAATCCGCTGGCTGTATTAGGGGTATTACGCGACCTGTTTAAGGGCGAAGTTCCTTTGCGCATCAGTTGGGGTAGTAATCAATTTATCAGCAAGATCCTTGAGGCGACGCCGGATCGTCTGGTCATTGACCTGGGTAGCCAGGAGCACGAAAACCGGGCGGCACTGCGAGCGCAAAATCTTGCCGTGATGGCCGAAACCAAAGGGGCAAAGGTGGAATTCGTCTTGCCCCGACTTGAACAGGGTGATTATCAAAACCTGCCCGCTTTTATTGCGCCACTCCCTGACAGCCTGTGGTTTGTGCAGCGCCGAGAATATTTTCGTATCAGCGCCCCGCTTCATCCCGCCTATTTTTGTAAGGCCAAAATGCCTGACAAAAAAGAGATTCGCTTCCGACTCTTCGACCTTTCACTAGGCGGTATGGGCGCATTGATGGATGTCGCAAAACCCGACGGTCTGGTGGAAGGGATGCGTTTTTCACAAATCGAACTGGATATGGGCGGCTGGGGGCGTTTTTACTTCGATGCGCAGCTGATCTCTGTCAGCGAACGCAAAGTCGTTGATAGCAAAAACGAAACGATTACCACACCGCGTCTGAGCTTCCGTTTTCTCAACGTTGGACCCGGTGCCGAGCGCGAACTTCAGCGGATTATTTTTTCACTGGAGCGTGAAGCGCGGGAACGCGCGAATAAGGTACTGTGATGTGCGCCGGACAGCTTGAGCTGCCCGGCTGGGGAATTACATGGCGTCCATCGCTTTCTGCACTTTCCAGATATAGCGTGGCGCCTGCGGCGACGGATGGTTTTTCACGACATGTTCGAAGAACTCGTCTTTATCCATATCGTTGATCTCTTCAATGGCCTCTTTACGATCTGACGAGAAGGTCCGCAGTAGTGCTCCTGCCCCGTTCACGTAAGACACCACCAGCGCGTACTGCATGACTTCAGGATCGTCGATACCTTTAAGAATGCCATGCTCAAGAATGCTCAAGTACGCTGTACCCATCGAGATATTACGCTCTGGGTTTTTCAACTCGCTGGTGGAAGGCTGTCCTTTCCATCCCATGTAGCGATAGACTTCTCGTCCTGCCGTAGAAGCTTTGAGCTGCATTAGCCCAACCGCATTCGATTTGCTCACAAGCGTTGGATTGCCGCCAGATTCTACTGCAATAATCGCGGTGACCAGCCGTGGACTCACGCCCCAGGCTTTACCGGCTTTTTCACTGATTGGCATCCACTGCATTGCCCGTTTAACCGGAACGTCGGGATTCCACGGCGGGTTTTGATAATCTTGTTTCGAACTACAGCCTGCAAGCAATACAATCAAAAAAGCAAACCATCTCAATTTCACGTCATCTATCCTTATAGCCGGTCATTGCGGTTACTCTGGCCTCCCTCTTGAAGGAGACAGCGCATAGGCGGCATGATATAGACATTTAGTTTCTCATTCAGCAAGGAATTGCCATGGCTCAGTTTCACCTTATCGCCCCCTCTGGCTATTGCATTAACCAGGATGCCGCACTGCGCGGTGTTGAGCGTTTACTCGAAGCGGGCCACGCGGTAACAAATCAGACGATTATCCCTCGCCGCCAGCAGCGTTTTGCCGGAACCGAACCGCAAAGACTGGCTGATATCAACGATCTGGTCAGCGTTGAGGGGGCAAATAACATCGTGATGGCAGTGCGCGGCGGATATGGTGCCAGCCGTTTGCTGGAGAGCATTCACTGGGCCGGGCTGGCGAAACGTCAACAGCACGATCCCTTATTGATTTGTGGGCACAGTGATTTCACTGTGATTCAGCTCGGTTTACTGGCCTTGCATAACGTCATCACCTTCAGTGGGCCAATGCTGGCGGGCAATTTCGGTGCCCCGGAGCTGGACGCCTTTACGCAGGAACATTTCTGGCGCGCGATGCAAAACCCAACATTTAGCGTGGAATGGCACGGCGAAGGCCCGCAGTGTGAGAGTGAAGGTCAGCTGTGGGGCGGCAATCTGGCGATGCTGGTCTCGCTGATTGGTACACCCTGGCTGCCCAATATTGAGAACGGTATTCTGGTGCTGGAGGATATCAATGAACATCCTTTCCGCGTCGAGCGAATGCTGCTTCAGCTCTACCACGCCGGGATCCTCTCGCGTCAATCGGCCATCGTGCTGGGCAGCTTTAGCGGCGCGTTGCCCAATGAGTATGACGCGGGTTACTCTCTTGAAACGATGGTGGACTTTATCCGTTCGCGGCTTGATGTTCCAGTGATAACCGGGCTGGCATTGGGTCATGAACAGCAAACCGTTACCTTGCCTCTCGGCGCGCAGGCCAGCTTGATCCACGCTGACGGTGGTAGCCGGTTAACCATCAGCGGCCATCCTTACATAAAGGCATAAAAAAGCCGTTAAACCACCTCAATAAAACGCTGTGTCTGTCGTTAATATGGTAGGGTTTTAGTATTAACAACAACATTGAGGTGGGAGTAAGACAACATTGGATGCCGCAGCGATAATCAGTCTTTTCATTCTGGGTTCAGTATTAGTAACCTGTAGTATTTTATTAAGTTCATTTTCATCGCGTCTCGGCATACCCATCCTCGTCATATTCCTTGCCATCGGCATGCTTGCAGGCATCGATGGCATCGGCGGTATCCCTTTCGATAACTATCCTTTTGCCTACATGGTGAGTAACCTCGCGCTGGCAGTGATCCTGCTCGACGGCGGGATGCGCACCCAGGCCAGCTCCTTTCGCGTGGCGTTAGGTCCGGCGCTGTCGTTAGCAACCGTTGGCGTACTTATCACCTCCGGGCTGACCGGCATGATGGCGGCGTGGCTGTTTCATCTGAACATAATGGAAGGACTGCTGATTGGTGCCATCGTCGGTTCAACCGATGCCGCAGCGGTATTTTCCTTGCTCGGCGGTAAAGGGCTCAACGAGCGTGTCGGCTCAACGCTGGAAATTGAATCCGGCAGTAACGACCCGATGGCCGTGTTCCTTACCATCACCCTGATTGAAATGATCCAGCAGCATGAAACCGGCCTAAGCTGGATGTTTGCGTGGCATATTCTGCAGCAGTTTGGCCTGGGGATTATCATCGGCCTGGGGGGCGGCTACCTCTTGCAACAGATGATCAACCGCATTTCTCTGCCTGCGGGGCTTTATCCCCTGCTGGCGCTGAGCGGTGGGATCCTGATTTTTGCCGTGACCACTGCGCTGGACGGCAGCGGCATTCTGGCCGTGTATTTGTGCGGCTTCTTGCTGGGTAATCGCCCAATTCGTAACCGTCATGCCATTTTGCAGAACTTCGACGGCCTGGCGTGGCTGGCACAAATCGGCATGTTCCTGGTGCTGGGACTGCTGGTGACACCGTCCGATTTACTGCCGATTGCCATTCCGGCGCTGCTGTTGTCTGGGTGGATGATTTTCGTTGCTCGTCCCTTGTCGGTGTTTGCCGGACTGCTGCCGTTTCGCGGATTCAACCTGCGCGAGCGCATTTTCATCAGTTGGGTGGGCCTGCGCGGCGCGGTGCCGATTATCCTTGCCGTCTTCCCGATGATGGCCGGGCTGGATAACGCGCGCCTGTTCTTTAACGTTGCGTTCTTTGTGGTGCTGATATCTCTGCTGTTCCAGGGTACCTCTTTAGGATGGGCGGCGAAAAAGGCCAAAGTGGTGGTGCCACCTGTCGGCTTACCGGTCTCTCGCGTCGGTCTGGATATTCATCCTGAAAACCCGTGGGAGCAGTTTGTCTACCAGTTAAGTGCAGACAAATGGTGCGTGGGCGCATCGCTTCGCGATTTGCATATGCCTACCGAAACCCGCATTGCGGCGATGTTTCGCGATAATGTCCTGCTCCATCCCACCGGCAGCACGCGCCTGCGTGAGGGCGACATTCTTTGCGTCATCGGTCGGGAAAGCGATCTCCCGGCTCTTGGCAAGTTGTTCAGTCAGTCGCCGCCCGTTGCGCTCGACCAGCGCTTCTTCGGCGACTTTATTCTGGAAGCCAGCGCCAAATTCGCCGATGTGGCGCTGATTTATGGCCTGGAAGAAGGCACGGAGTATCGCGACAAACAGCAAACGTTAGGCGAGATCGTACAACAGCTGCTGGGTGCAGCGCCGGTCGTCGGCGATCAGGTTGAATTTGCCGGGATGATCTGGACGGTTGCAGAGAAAGAAGATAACGCCGTGCGTAAAGTCGGCGTGCGCGTTGCAGAAGAAGACGTGGAGTGATGCTTTTGCCCGGCGACGCTGAGCGCGCCGGGCACAGAAAGTTACACCGTCACAACAGGTACGCGTGGGGCCAGTGCCGTTAATAGCTCATACCCTACCGTCCCTGAAGCGGCGGCAACATCGTCAACCTTCACCTCGTTGCCCCAGAGTTCAACGGGGGTACCAATACCCGCCTGCGGGCAAGGCGTAAGATCGATTGCCATCATATCCATCGAGACGGTACCCACGGTGCCGGTACGTACGCCATCGACCCATACCGGCGTACCGTCAGGGGCAATGCGCGGGTAACCATCAGCATATCCCCCTGCCACGATGCCTATTCTCTGCTCACCGTTCGCACGATAACGACTGCCATAGCCGACGGTATCACCGGCTTTGAGCGTCTGGACGCCGATGATTTCACTGCGCAAGGTCATTACCGGCTTCAGCCCGCTAGTGGCAATGTCTTGCCACTGACCAGACGGTGAAGCACCGTAAAGAATAATGCCCGGTCGCACCCAGTCATAATGCGCTTCTGGATGCCACAACGTAGCGGCAGAATTAGACAATGAGCGCGCACACGCCAGCCCTTCCGCAGCCTGTTCAACGCGAACCATCGCATCAGCAATGCCGTCCGGCTTTTCGGCATCGGCAAAGTGCGCCATTAACGTCATCTCGCCGACGTTTTTCAGGGCGCGCAGCAGTTGCCACACGGTATGAACGCGATCCGGCTGGAAGCCCAGACGGTTCATGCCGCTATTCATTTTAAGGTAAATATCCAGCGGCGCATGCAGCCTGGCATTTTGTAAGGCTTTTATCTGCCAGTTGCTGTGTACGCTGGTCGTCAGGCGATATTTATCCAGCAGAGGTAGCTCATCGGCATGGAAAAAGCCTTCAAGCAGTAGAATCGGGCCTTTCCAGCCGCGTTCACGCAGCAGGATGGCCTCTTCCAGATTAAGCAGAGCGAATCCATCGGTCGCGCTAAGCGCACTCCAGATAGACTCAATTCCGTGGCCATATGCATTGGCTTTCACCACCGACCACACGCGGGAGCCTGGCGCAGCACGGCGGACTATCTGCAGGTTATTTTTTAGCGCCTGCAAATCCAACTGAGCCAGAATAGGACGGGACATGACTGCTCCTTGTTAATTATGCGCGCCATGCAGATGCTGCGGGCGAGACGGCGTAAACCCGGATTGATAGCGCGCGGCGCTCAAGTCATCAAACGGAATCGCCGGAGTACGGCCAGAAATCAAATCGCTCAGCAACTGACCCGAACCGCATGCCATGGTCCAGCCCAGCGTGCCGTGACCGGTGTTGGTCCATAAATTCTTATAAGGCGTGCGACCCACAACCGGTGTGCCGTCCGGCGTCATGGGGCGTAAACCGGTCCAGAAAGTTGCCTGCTCGACAAACCCGCCGCGTGGGAAAAGATCGCGAACGACCATCTCCAGCGTTTCGCGGCGCGGTTTTAGCAATTCCGTGTTAAAGCCTACGATTTCAGCCATCCCCCCTACGCGAATGCGGTTATCAAAGCGGGTAATGGCGATTTTGTAGGTTTCATCAAGGATAGTTGAAACTGGCGCACCGCTGTCTTCTTTCACCGGAATGGTCAGCGAGTAGCCTTTTAACGGATAGACGGGAATATCAAGAATGCCTTTCAGCATGACGGTGGAATAGGATCCAAACGCCATCACGTAGGCATCGGCTTTAATCACCTCATCACCGCATTTCACGCCATAGATTTTTTCACCTTCTGACAAGAGCTTATCGACAGAGGTGTTGTATCGAAACGTCACGCCAGCCTGTTCGCACATTTTCGCCAGACGCTGGGTAAAGAGCTGGCAGTCACCGGTTTCATCATTCGGCAGGCGTAACCCGCCGGTCAACTTGTGGGCGACCTCTGCAAGCGCCGGTTCAACCTGCGCAAGCTGACTGGACTCCAGCAGTTGATACGGCACACCGGCATCTTTAAGCACGGCGATGTCGCGCGTCGCGTTTTCATACTGTTGTGCGGTCCTGAATAGCTGCAACGTACCGCCCTGGCGGCCTTCGTATTCAATGCCGGTCGTGGTTCGCAACGTTTTCAGGCAGTCGCGGCTGTATTCTGCAAGGCGCACCATGCGGCCTTTGTTTTCCATATAATGGCGGGTGTCGCAGTTGCGTAGCATTTGCCACATCCACTTGAGCTGGGACGACGTGCCATCGAGACTGATCGCCAGCGGTGCATGCCGCTGGAACATCCACTTAATCGCCTTTAGCGGAACACCAGGCGCGGCCCAGGGCGCGGCGTAGCCGGGAGAGATTTGCCCGGCATTGGCCGCACTGGTTTCAAGTGCAGAACCGGCCTCGCGATCGATAACGGTAACCTCATGCCCAGCCTGGCTTAAATACCAGGCGCTGGTTACCCCAACGACACCACTTCCCAGTATGACAACACGCATAGCCACTCCATTATGTGCAAAAGAATAATCATCTAATTACAGATTGATAACCTAGTTGAAAATATTATTCAACATACGACTTTTTTATGGTGACTCATCTCACATCTTGCCCAGCCAGTGGGGATGAGGGTAATTTGGGATCTCCTGCTGTGCGACATTTTTAACCAGTAGAAAATCCTGTCAGCAACCCGTTTTTTGCCGCATCAAAAACGCGAAATCGCAAAGAATAAATTTCTTCGCCAACACGCTTTTGAACGCGTTGTTCTATGCTTGAAAGGAGGCTCTCCAGACAGAGAGAGCACCGACAACGAGGGCGCGCTAATGGCTATAATTGATTCTATGAACAAGGACAGCACACGTTTGAGCGACGGACCCGACTGGACGTTTGAGTTGCTGGATGTCTACCTGGCTGAAATTGACCGGGTGGCGAAACTGTATCGTCTGGATACCTATCCCCATCAAATTGAAGTCATTACCTCCGAGCAAATGATGGATGCCTACTCCAGCGTTGGGATGCCTATCAATTACCCGCACTGGTCATTTGGCAAAAAATTCATTGAGACGGAACGCCTTTATAAGCATGGTCAGCAAGGTCTGGCCTACGAAATCGTCATCAATTCCAACCCGTGTATTGCCTATCTGATGGAAGAAAATACCATCACTATGCAGGCTCTGGTGATGGCGCACGCCTGTTACGGGCATAACTCTTTCTTCAAGAACAATTACCTGTTCCGCAGCTGGACCGATGCCAGTTCAATTGTTGATTATTTGATTTTCGCGCGTAAGTACATCACCGAGTGTGAAGAGCGTTACGGGGTGGATGAGGTCGAGAAACTGCTCGACTCCTGCCATGCGCTGATGAATTACGGCGTGGATCGCTACAAACGTCCGCAAAAAATATCCCTGCAGGAAGAGAAAGCCAGACAGAAAAGCCGTGAAGAGTATCTGCAAAGCCAGGTGAATATGCTGTGGCGTACGCTGCCCAAACGCGAAGAAGAGAAGGCCGTTACCGAAGTGCGCCGTTACCCTTCTGAGCCACAGGAGAACATTCTCTACTTTATGGAGAAAAATGCGCCGCTGCTGGAACCCTGGCAGCGTGAAATCTTGCGTATTGTGCGCAAGGTGAGCCAGTATTTTTACCCACAAAAACAGACCCAGGTAATGAACGAAGGCTGGGCCACCTTCTGGCATTACACCATCCTTAATCATCTGTACGACGAAGGTAAAGTCTCCGAACGGTTTATGCTGGAGTTTCTGCATAGTCACACCAACGTGGTGTTCCAGCCGCCGTATAACAGCCCGTGGTACAGCGGCATTAACCCTTACGCACTTGGATTTGCGATGTTCCAGGACATCAAGCGTATTTGCCAGTCACCGACGGAAGAGGACAAATACTGGTTCCCGGATATTGCGGGTTCCGACTGGCTGGAAACGCTGCATTTTGCGATGCGTGATTTCAAAGATGAAAGCTTTATCAGCCAGTTTATGTCGCCAAAAATCATGCGTGATTTCCGCCTCTTTACCGTGCTGGACGACGACCACAATAACTATCTTGAGATTTCGGCGATTCACAATGAAGAGGGTTACCGTGAAATCCGTTCGCGTCTCTCCTCTCAGTACAATCTGAGCAATCTGGAGCCGAACATTCAGGTATGGAACGTGGATTTACGCGGCGATCGCTCACTGACGCTCCGTTATATTCCGCATAATCGTGCGCCGCTGGATAAAGGACGGAAAGAAGTGCTCAAGCACGTTCATCGCCTGTGGGGATTCGATGTGTTGATGGAGCAGCAAAACGAAGACGGTAGCGTAGAGTTACTTGAACGCTGCCCGGCACGACCCGGCGCGCTTTGATCATCTAAAAAAGCCTCTCGAATGAGAGGCTTTTTATTGTCAGTGACTGTGAATCGCTAAATCGCTCGGCAGATTCTTCTGCATGCGGTGCCAGATTTCGCCAGAGTCATGGCCGTATCGGCGCACCGTTTCGTATACCTGATCGTGAAGCCCCTCGGAACAGAGCTCGCTCAGTTTATGATAGAAACTGAGGGCCAGAGCGCGGGCTTCTGGATTGGCGAAATAGTGGCGACCAATGCGGGTATACAGCCCTTTCATACCATTGATGATCAGCCCGTAAATCGGGTTGCCTGACGCAAAAGCCAGACCGCGGAAGATGTTGTAGTCCAGGCTAGCAAAGGCGTCAGCATGGTCTTCAATGGCGCTTGCTGTCGCCAGCACTTCCAGAGCTTTGTCCGGATGCTGACGGAATGCCGTCCGAATGAAGATGGTCGAGATGTTGGTACGTACCGACAGTAAATTATCAATGAGCTGCGGGACGCTTTCATGATCGAGACGCGCCAGCGTTTCCAGAATATTCAGACCCGACGTTTCCCAGAAGTTATTCACTTTGGTCGGTTTGCCGTGCTGAATCGTCAGCCAACCGTCGCGCGCCAGACGCTGAAGGACTTCGCGTAAGGTGGTACGAGTGACGCCAATAAGTTCAGAGAGTTCGCGTTCAGCGGGAAGAATCGTTCCTGGAGCAAAACGGTTATTCCAGATGCTTTCAATGATGTACTCTTCAGCGAAACCCGCCGGGCTTTGCGCCTTTATGACCATAGTGAGATTTCCATTACACAGCTTTAGCTAATGGACTCATCATACCAGAGCCCAGTAATGACAGGTAGCACAGCGAGACAGGAAAAAAGGGATCGCTGTTTCACTTTTATCAAATACCCGTCCCTGGTCAGATAACATCATTCCCGTCAATTATGCGTATAATAATGTTTTGCTTAACTTTGGCGGGGAAGGAAGTCTGTCGTGGAAATTTCTTATGGGCGCGCCCTGTGGCGCAATTTTTTAGGCCAGTCCCCTGACTGGTACAAGCTAACGTTAGTCGTTTTTCTTATTATCAACCCGCTGGTGTTTATTATTCATCCGTTTACCGCCGGATGGCTGTTGGTGGCGGAGTTTATCTTCACCCTGGCGATGGCGCTGAAATGCTATCCGTTGCTGCCAGGCGGCCTGCTCGCCATTGAAGCTGTCTTTGTGGGGATGACCAGTGCCGAACAGGTTAAACACGAACTGGCGAATAACCTTGAAGTGCTCCTGCTGCTGATCTTTATGGTCGCGGGGATCTACTTTATGAAGCAGCTGTTACTCTTCATTTTTACCCGCCTGCTGTTGAGCATTCGCTCAAAAACGGTGCTTTCGCTCTCCTTCTGCCTTGCTGCGGCCTTCCTTTCGGCGTTCCTGGATGCGTTGACCGTTGTCGCCGTTGTGATTAGCGTCGCCGTCGGGTTTTACAGTATTTATCATCGGGTCGCTTCCGCGAAACCTGAAGACGATCTTTACGATGATAGTCAGGTGAACATCCATCAACGCGAAGTGTTGGACCAGTTCCGCTCATTTTTACGCAGCCTGATGATGCACGCCGGGGTCGGTACCGCGCTTGGCGGCGTGATGACGATGGTCGGTGAACCCCAAAACCTGATCATTGCCAAAGCCGCTGGCTGGAACTTTACCGAGTTTTTCCTTCGCGTAGCGCCGGTCAGCGTTCCGGTGTTTATCTGCGGTTTAGTGACCTGTTTTCTGCTGGAGAAAACGAAAACCTTTGGTTACGGTGCTCAATTGCCGGGTCCGGTACGCGACGTCCTCCACGAATTTGATCTGAACAGCCGCCGTCAACGTAGCCGTCAGGAGACGCTAGGCCTGATCGCGCAAGGTCTGATTGGCGTCTGGCTGATCATTGCCCTCGCCTTCCATCTGGCGGAAGTTGGCTTGATTGGCCTGTCGGTGATTATTCTGGCAACCTCATTTACCGGCGTGACCGATGAACATGCGATTGGGAAGGCCTTCAGCGAAGCCTTGCCCTTTACGGCCCTGCTGGCCGTATTTTTTGCCATCGTGGCGGTCATCATCGATCAGCAGTTGTTCTCGCCAATTATCCACTTTGTTTTACAGGCGGCACCCGATTCCCAACTGTCGCTTTTTTATCTGTTCAATGGCCTGCTGTCGTCGATATCCGATAACGTGTTTGTCGGCTCGGTGTATATTAATGAGGCGAAAGCAGCACTGGATCAGGGTGCCATTAATATTGGTCAATTTGAGCTGCTGGCGGTTGCGATTAATACGGGAACCAATCTGCCTTCGGTCGCGACGCCAAACGGCCAGGCGGCATTCTTATTCCTGCTGACATCAGCGCTTGCACCACTCATTCGACTTTCATATGGAAGGATGGTGTGGATGGCACTGCCTTATACGCTGGTTTTAACGCTCGTCGGCTTGCTGTGCGTCAAATTTACCCTCATTCCCTATACGCAATGGTTGATGCAAATAGGTATACTGGCCGCGCATTAAGCACCTGTCACCGGGCAGTTCGCTGCCCGGTTTGACTTTCTGCATTATAAATATCCAATTACGCTTTATTTTGCTAAGACCGGGTGGCGCGTGAAACGAATTCGTTTACACTGCGCTTTCTAAGCATGTTCCAGGGAAATGATTATGTTGCGATTTTTGAACCAATGCTCTCGCGGTCGCGGAGCGTGGTTATTGATGGCCCTGACCGCCTTTGCGCTAGAAATGGTAGCGCTCTGGTTCCAGCACGGGATGGGGCTGAAACCCTGCGTGCTGTGTATTTACGAACGTTGTGCACTTTTCGGCATTATGGCTGCGGGTCTGGTCGGTGCTATCGCGCCTAAAACCCCGCTGCGCTATGCCGGGATTGCGATTTGGCTTTACAGCGCATGGAAAGGCATCCAACTTGCGTGGGAACACACCATGATGCAACTGCATCCTTCACCGTTTATGACCTGTGATTTTGCCGCACGTTTCCCAAGCTGGCTGCCGCTGGATAAATGGTTACCGCAGGTGTTTGTCGCTTCCGGCGATTGCTCCGTGCGTCAGTGGGAATTTCTGACGCTGGAAATGCCACAGTGGCTGGTCGGCATTTTTGTTGCTTACTTTGTCGTGGGGCTACTGGTGCTCATTTCCCAGCCGCTGAAACCAAAAAGACGCGATTTGTTCGGTCGCTAAGAACAAGCTGTACACATTAAAAAACCCGCTTCGGCGGGTTTTTTATTTATGCTCGTTTTGGGTGGTTCAGAATATGGTCTTCCCAGTCCTGTACCTCAGACTCTTTCACCGCTATATGGCGCACTGAAATGCGCTCACCATGCATAGCGACTTTAGAGCCGGTGAGCAGCGGATGCCAGTCCGGTAGCCCTTTTCCTTCTGCCAGCAGACGATACGCGCAGGTGTGCGGCAGCCATTCAAACGTAGGAAGGTTATCGCGAGTCAGCTTGATGCAGTCGGCTTCATATTCGAAACGACGTTCGTAGTTACGACACTGGCAGGTCTTGATGTTCAGCTGCTTACAGGCGACGTTAGTAAAGTAGATCTCGTCCGTGTCTTCATCCATTAACTTATGCAAGCAGCATTGCCCGCAACCGTCACACAGCGACTCCCACTCTACGTCGGTCATTTCGTCGAGAGTTTTGTTTTGCCAGAAAGGGGTTTCGCTCATAAGGATGTCCACACGTCAAAAGAAAGCGCACCTTATAACCAGTCTGGCACGGGGATGCAAGTTTTGCCGCCGATAAAAAGCGGTAAACATGTTTTACAGCACGCGAGTCTTAACCGATTGCCCGTTAAAGCCTATCTCGAGTTCATCACCGCTTACCAGTGGGCCGACCCCTTCTGGCGTTCCCGTAAGGATCACATCACCGGGTTTGAGGGTAAAATAGCGGCTCATATAGGCAATCAGCGGCAGAATTTTATGAATCATATCCGACGTATTACCCTGCTGGCGTACATCACCGTTTACTTTCAGACTTAACGCCGTGCTTTGCGGATCGCCGCTGAATTCCGACGCGGGGATAAACCCAGAAATGGGGCAAGAATTATCAAATCCTTTCGCCTTTTCCCACGGCTGACCGGCCTTTTTCATTTTGCCCTGCACGTCACGCAGCGTCAGATCCAACGCAATACCGTAGCCAGCAATCGCTTTTTGCACATGCTCTTCTGAGGCCTGACGAAGCGTTGCGCCAATCAGCACCGCCAGTTCGACTTCGTGGTGAACAGAACCCAGACCTTGCGGTAATGCCAGCGGCTGACGGATATCGCAAAGCGCGGTCTCTGGCTTGATAAACAACACGGGTTCTTCTGGCACAGCACTGCCCATTTCCTGAATATGCTTCGCATAGTTGCTGCCAACGCAGACAACTTTGCTGACGGGATAATCCAGTAATGCGCCTTGCCAGTTGTGATGTTGATACATGCTCGTCCCCTAAACGGTTGATATGTCACCCACGGAATAGACCGGAGTTATTTTTTGCCGTCACGCTCGAGATGCTGTTTTAATAAATTCTCAGGCGGTGGCGGAAGCTGTAAATAATAGCCCTGTTCTTTCAATGCCGTTTTCACTTTATCCAAATCGGCATTGACCAATTTTTTACGACCATCCAAAGGTAGCAGCATTGCCAGCTGCGGCGCGCCAAAACCTTTCATCAATTCCTCAGGCACGCGGGAAAAATCGTCTCTCTTTTCGACATAAAGATAGGTCTGGTCGCGTTTGGTACTTCGATAGATCACACAAAACATGTTTTTACTCTGAATTAACGGGTGGTTGCTTGCCTCAATATACCAGTGACTATAACATGCCTGATACTCTTCGGAATATCGTATCGAATGCGCTGCGATTAATAGCAAATTGAGTAAGGCCAGGATGTCAAACACGCCCATCGAGCTTAAAGGCAGTAGCTTCACCTTATCAGTGGTTCATTTGCATGATGCAAAACCCGAGGTTATTCGTCAGGCGTTAGAAGACAAAATCGCTCAGGCGCCCGCTTTTCTGAAGCACGCCCCCGTGGTGGTGAACGTCAGTGGCCTGGCCGCGCCGGTTAACTGGCAGCATCTCCAGCAGGCCGTTTCCTCTACCGGACTGCGCATCGTGGGTATCAGCGGCTGTAAAGATGCCCGTCTAAAAGATGAAATCGACCGCGCTGGTCTGCCTCTTCTGACTGAAGGGAAAGAAAAAGCAGCGCGTTCGGTGCCGAAAGATGTTCCTGTCTCCCCACCACCTGCGCAAAACGTAACGCCAGTCACAAAAACGCGAATGATTGATGTGCCGATTCGTTCCGGCCAACGCATTTATGCGCCAAACTGTGATCTGATTGTTACAAGCCACGTTAGCGCGGGTGCAGAGTTGATTGCTGATGGCAATATCCATGTCTACGGTATGATGCGAGGACGCGCGCTGGCAGGTGCCAGTGGCGACAGAGACGCACAAATTTTTTGTACCCATCTGACGGCGGAACTGGTTTCCATCGCAGGGGAATATTGGCTGAGCGATAACATCCCAGCCGAATTTTATGGCAAAGCGGCACGTCTGCGACTGGCAGATGACGCTTTGACTGTTCAACCGTTGAATTGATCCCTTTTAACAAGGAATTTCTATGGCACGCATTATTGTTGTGACTTCTGGTAAAGGAGGCGTTGGCAAGACCACCTCCAGCGCGGCCATCGCTACTGGTTTGGCCCAGAAGGGAAAGAAAACCGTCGTTATCGATTTCGATATCGGCCTGCGTAATCTGGATTTGATTATGGGCTGTGAGCGTCGCGTTGTTTATGACTTCGTTAACGTCATTCAGGGCGATGCCACCTTAAACCAGGCGCTGATTAAAGATAAGCGCACGGAGAATCTGTTTATTCTCCCGGCTTCTCAAACTCGTGATAAAGACGCCCTGACCCGCGAAGGCGTGGAAAAGGTCCTCGACGAGCTGAAGAAGATGGAGTTCGACTTTGTGGTTTGCGACTCCCCTGCCGGTATCGAAACGGGCGCGTTGATGGCACTATACTTTGCTGATGAAGCGATCATCACCACGAACCCTGAAGTGTCGTCTGTGCGTGACTCTGACCGTATATTGGGTATTCTTGCCTCTAAATCCCGCCGCGCGGAAAATGGCCAGGATCCGATTAAAGAGCACCTGCTGCTGACCCGCTACAACCCAGGTCGCGTCAACAAAGGTGACATGCTGAGCATGGAAGACGTGCTGGAAATCCTGCGCATTAAACTGCTTGGGGTTATTCCTGAAGATCAGTCGGTCCTGCGCGCGTCTAACCAGGGCGAGCCAGTGATCCTCGATATTACAGCAGATGCCGGTAAAGCGTATGCCGACACCGTTGACCGTCTGCTGGGAGAAGAACGTCCTTTCCGCTTCATTGAAGAAGAAAAGAAAGGTTTCCTCAAACGCCTGTTCGGAGGATAAGTTATGGCATTACTGGACTTTTTTCTCTCGCGGAAAAAAAGCACCGCAAACATCGCGAAAGAGCGACTGCAAATTATCGTCGCGGAACGTCGCCGCAGCGATGCTGAACCGCATTATTTGCCGCAGCTGCGCAAAGACATTCTGGAAGTGATTTGTCGTTACGTGCAGATCGACCCGGAGATGGTCACCGTGCAACTGGAGCAAAAGGACGGGGATATTTCGATTCTGGAGTTGAACGTCACGCTTCCGGAAACGGAAGAATCACGTTAGAAATTTTTGATTTTGTGGATTTTGCAGGCGGAGCAAACAGTACGCCGCCTGGCAAATCCCCCGGTGGCGGTATGCTCACCGGGGTGACAAAATCATTAACGCGGATACCCTTCCAGCAGTACTTTGAGGCGATCGGCCATCAAATCCCCACGCCAGCCGGAAATCAGTTCTGGCTGGCCTGCTTGCGTTTTCAGCTTCCAGTGCCAGTTTAGCAACTGGTTAATCTGACGACGTGACGCCAGAAGTTCAGGGCTCACTTTGTTTTCTGTTCCCACTTCCAGCACCAGCGCTTTGATATCTTTGAATGCTTTGCGATAGCCGGGCATATCCATCAGATTCAACAGCGGCTCAGGCAGTTCATCTTCTGGCAGTTGCTGCGCTTTAGCGACTAATGCCAGCAGCGTTTTACCGTGGAAGCGAATCTCACTACCTGACAGACCGATACTGTCCAGTTCACCCATGCTGCCAGGCATATAGCGCGCCACAGCCCAAAGATGCTCTTCTCGGACGACAAAATTCACCGCCAGATCGCGCTCACGTGCTTTACGCAACCGCCAGTCGGCCAGCAGTTGCAGGCAGGCCAGTTGACGAGTGCGCAACTGCCAGGCATTGGTGATGTCACGCCACGCATCCTTTGGATCGACAACTTCCTGACGACGCTGCTGGGTCATGCGACATTCATTCAGCGCGGCGTCCAGCCAACCGGCAGCTTCTGCCTCTTTCATCAGCTGTCCGGCGATAGGCAACAGATAGAACACGTCCGCGGCGGCATAGTCGAGCTGACGTTCGGTGAGCGGGCGAGCCAGCCAGTCGGTACGGGATTCACTCTTATCAAGCACCAGCCCCGTGTACTCTTCGACCATGGCAGCAAAACCCCAGGAGAGTGGTCGTCCTGAAAACGCCGCCAGAATTTGCGTATCAATCAACGGCTCCGGCATCACGCCAAAGGTGTTGAGGAACACTTCCAGATCTTCGCTGCCCGCATGCAGATATTTGGTGACAGCGGTATCAAGCAGCAGCTCACGCATGGGTGACCAGTCGGTGATACCAAGCGGGTCAATCAGCGAAACCTTCTTGCCATCGTACATCTGGATCAACCCCAGTTGCGGATAGTAGGTCCGGGTACGGACAAATTCGGTATCCAGGGCGATAGCAGGAAAGTCACGAGTGACGTCGCAAAGCGATGCCAGTTCGTCGTTGGTAGTGATCATCTGGTAATTCAAAACGATTTCTCTTTGGTTTGCGCCCATAAAAAACGCCGGCTAAACCGGCGTCTTTGAGTGACTAACACGAAGCTTAAGCTTTATTGTCCACTTTGGAACGCGCTTCGTCACGTAATTCTCGTCGTAATATCTTCCCGACGTTCGATTTAGGTAATTCATCACGGAACTCGACCAGTTTTGGCACTTTGTATCCGGTTAGCTGGCGACGACAGAAGGCAATAAGCGCTTCTTCCGTAAGCGAGGCCTCTTTTTTGACCACAAAGATCTTAACGGTCTCACCGCTACTGCCGGAAGGCACGCCGACGGCGGCAACTTCCAGCACACCATTATGCTGCATGACCACGTCTTCAATTTCATTTGGGTAAACGTTGAAACCTGAAACGAGGATCATATCTTTTTTGCGATCGACGATGCGTAAGAATCCTTCATCATCCATTACGGCAATATCGCCGGTGTGTAACCAGCCATCTTTCACAATTTCATCGGTGGCATCGGGACGCTGCCAGTAGCCCAGCATCACCTGCGGGCCTTTCACACACAGCTCGCCCGGTTCACCGTGCGCCACTTCGTTATCGTCGTCGTCCACCAGTTTGGCTTCCGTCGAAGGTACCGGCAGACCAATGCTACCGCTGTGATAATCAATATCGTGCGGATTTACACTCACCAGTGGTGCGCACTCGGTCAGCCCGTAGCCTTCCAGTAAATACTGACCGGTCAACTTCACCCAACGATCGGCAACGGCTTGCTGAACGGGCATCCCGCCACCCGCAGAGAGGTGCAGCGAGGAGAAATCGAGCTGCTGGAATTCTTTGTTATTTAACAGCGCATTAAAGAGCGTGTTAACGCCCGTCATCGCGGTGAAGGGATATTTAGCCAGCTCTTTGACTAACCCAGGAATATCGCGAGGATTGGTGATCAGCAGATTTTGCCCGCCCAGTTCGATAAACAGCAGGCAGTTCATGGTCAGAGCGAAAATGTGGTACAGCGGCAGCGCCGTTACCACCAGCTCTTTACCACGGTGTAACAGCGGACCGTAGGTTGCATTCACCTGTTCGAGATTCGCGAGCATGTTGCGGTGGGTTAACATCGCCCCTTTCGCCACGCCCGTCGTTCCGCCAGTGTATTGCAGGAAAGCCAAATCGTCTGACGATACTTCAGGCTTCACGTACTGCATTCGATAGCCGTTGTGCAGCGCGCGACGGAAAGAGATCGCATCCGGCAAATGGTATTTCGGTACCAGGCGCTTCACATATTTGACGACAAAGTTGACCAACGTCCCTTTCGCCGTCGAAAGCTGGTCACCCATTCGGGTAAGAATGACGTGGCGGACCTGGGTTTTATCGACGACTTTTTCCAGCGTGTGGGCAAAGTTGGAAACAATCACAATCGCCGCCGCCCCGCTGTCGTTTAACTGATGTTCCAGCTCACGAGGGGTATAGAGCGGGTTCACGTTTACCACGATCATTCCCGCACGCAGGATGCCAAAGAGCGCCACGGGATACTGAAGCAGGTTTGGCATCATCAGGGCAACGCGATCGCCTTTCTTCAGCCCTAACCCGTCTTGCAGATAGGCCGCAAATGCCCGACTACGCTCTTCCAGCTTGCGGAAAGTCATCACTTCGCCCATGTTCACAAACGCAGGCTGATCCGCGTAGCGTGTGACGGCGTTTTCAAATAGTTCAACCAGGGATTGATAGCGGTCAGGATTGATCTCCGCAGGAACATCTGCGGGATAACGGTTTAGCCAAACCTTTTTCACTGCATCACCTCTGAAGAGCACATTCGTCGTCATCACAACCCCGATAATAAACAGTTCGTTAACATTATATTAACTCAGCGTACCAGTTTATTAATTGTTCAGATTTAAGGTTGCGAAGCGCGTCACTCTTTTTTTTGTTTTATCCGTAAAAAAACAGAGACAGCGGCTGAGCCGCTGTCTCTAATCTAGTAATAACAATAAGTTACTCTGTGACTATCGTCTGAATCTGCGCAGGGCCTGGGTTATACCAGCCCCATCCGCCATAGCCATAGCGGTAAGGATGTGGACCCCACATCCACGGATCGATAGGCTGCGGAGGCATCATAATTTGCTGCGTGACGCGCCATCGTTTGTAGCCATTTGCCTGCATGGTCATAAACTTATATGGCGTATTGCCGATTTTACCCTGCACCGTGCCCGTGATGGGTCCTACGACCGTCACCAGCTGTCCGCGAAAATCCACCGGATCGAGGAAACCATTCACATCAGCGTAAATACGCCCACGGGAAGCTTCGCCAAGCTCTGGCCGCGCACCGCTGTCTAAAGTCACGGTTGCGATTTCGAGACGCGTCTTACCCTGCTGGTTAAGAACTTCAATGACTTTGCCGCCGAAACGTGCTTCCTGACCTACGTATAGCTCAGGGGCATTCATCACGCGCACCAAATCTTGCTGCGGTGCCGGACTGGTGCCCTTGATCGCGTCAGGGACCGTGACACAACCACTTAATGCGACGGCGATGGCTCCCGCCAGGATAAGACGTACTGCTTTACTTTGAACCGCCATGATGCGACTCCCTTTTCTCAGTTCTTATTACTGAGATTCACGCTCTGCCTGGAAGTTTCTTCCATGCCACTTCATTTCGCAAATAAACTGGCTCAGCCTGTTCAACTGCAACGGTTTTTCCTGCGGCTAATAGCTGGCACGCAATAGGTAACATGTCTTCTGCAGCGGGTAATAGCATGTTGCCATCGACGAGCGTCAGGCCACTTTCCGTTGCCATGTCTGGCCACGCCTTCCACCCGGTCCCCACAGTCGCCCATTCGCCAGAAAGGTGTTTCAACCTTTCACTCACTGCGTCGGGTTTAAGCACGGATTCGGTCTCTTCGCCATGCCATACGCCCTGCTCGTCTCGGGTATATTCCGCCCAGTAGACTTCGCCCATGCGGGCATCGATAGCAGCCAGCACGCGAGTCGCTCCAACGTTACGCCATGCGCCTTGCGCCATGGTCGCGAGCGTGGAGACGCCAATCATTGGGAGTGATGCGCCCAGCGCCAGGCCCTGAGCGATACCAATGCCAATTCGTACGCCGGTAAAGCTGCCCGGCCCACGGCCGAACGCCAGCGCGTCGAGTTGAGTTAAGGAGGTTTTGCCCCTCTCCAACATCAGTTTTACCAGGGGCAGAATACGTTGAGTATGTTCCCGGGGGCACTCTTCAAAATGGGCAAAGAGGGTACCGTTATCCCACAGGGCGGCAGAACACGCCTCTGTAGCGGTATCAATAGCCAGAATTCGCATGGGCTTCGCGCTCTCGCAATAGTCAGTCACAAAATGGCGCGCATTTTAGCACACCCGAAAATAAATTACTCCGCCGTTGGATTTGCCAGGAAACGAACCGCACGGCTGATATCCCGTGTGCGTGGCGCAGGCGGCAAGCTGGCAACAAATGTTGCGCCATACGGACGCATGACCAGGCGGTTATCGCAGATGACCAATACGCCACGGTCATCCGTATCACGAATTAAACGCCCCACGCCCTGCTTGAGGGTGATCACCGCATCAGGCAACTGTACGTCTTCGAAAGGATCGCCGCCCCGCAAGCGACAATCTTCCATACGCGCCTTGAGCAACGGGTCTTCTGGCGAGGTAAACGGCAGTTTATCGATGATAACTAAAGAGAGCGCATCACCCCGCACGTCAACCCCTTCCCAGAAGCTGCTGGTCGCCACCAGCAGGGCATTACCCGCCGTGACGAACTGCTGTAATAGTTGTCCCTTGCTGGTCTCTCCCTGCAACAAAACGGGCAACGTCATGGTGGCACGGAACTGTTCAGCCAAATCGCGCATCATGGCGTGAGACGTACACAGCATAAAGCAGCGACCGTTGTTTGCCTCGATCATCGGCTTGAGCATGGCGGCCAGCTGTTTCGCCGCGCCCGGTTGATTCGGCAACGGTAAATTACGCGGAACGCAAAGCAAGGCCTGCGTTTCATAGTCGAATGGGCTCGGGAGCAGCAGTGATTCCGTTTGCTCAATACCCAGACGTTCGGTGAAGTGGTGCAAATCGTCATTCACGGAAAGCGTGGCGGAGGTAAAGATCCAACTACCCGGCTTTTGCGCCATCACTTCTTTGAATTTATCCGCCACGGTCAGCGGCGTGAGCGCCAGAGTAAACTGACGTGAGGTGCATTCGTACCAGTAACTAAAGCCGGGCTGGCTGGTGTCTTTCAGACGCTTCAGCCGCGTACGATAAAGCGTGGCCCGCTCAAAAGCGGCATCAAGCAGTGCGCTTCGTCCAAGCGAGAGTTTTGCCACGTCGTAACACAGCTCCAGCGCGTCATCGAGCAGCAGTAATGCACGTTGAATATTGTTGTCGGCCAGCAGTTCACGTAGGTTGCCGCGAAAGCCCGGTTCGCCCAGTTGCAGGCGGAAATCCTGCGCGCTTTGCGCCAGTCGATCAGCACACTTCTGCAACTGCTGGGTGTCTCTTAATTCAGTGCGATAGGCGATGGTGAAATCTTTGGCGAGATCCTGCAACTGGCGGCTTGAAAGTGACTGGCCAAAATACTGGCTGGCAATGTCGGGTAGTTGATGGGCTTCATCGAAGATCATCACTTCTGCCTCGGGAATTAATTCGCCAAAACCGCTGTCCTTGACCACCATATCCGCCAGGAAAAGATGGTGGTTGACGACCACTACGTCGGCATCCATCGCGGTTTTACGGGCTTTAACCACAAAACAGTCTTTATACAGCGGGCAGTCGCTTCCAAGACAGTTATCGTTGGTACTGGTGACCAGCGGCCACGCCTGAGAATCTTCAGCAACGCTTGCGCAGGTACTGATATCACCATCGGTGGTCTGGTTCGCCCAGGCGCGCAAGATGATGACATCGCTGAGCGTTTGCACCGAGAGATCGCCGCCTGCCAGCGCCTGTGCTTCCAGACGCTCCAGGCACAAATAGTTTGAACGCCCTTTCAGAAGCGCCAGACGACCTTTGTAATTGAGCGCTTTAGCCACCGTTGGCAGATCTCGGCTATACAGCTGATCCTGCAACGCTTTGGAGCCAGTAGAGATGATCACTTTCTTTTTTGAGCGCAATGCGGGGGCCAGATAGGCATAGGTTTTACCCGTACCCGTACCCGCCTCGACCACCAGCGGCTGGGTAGTATTAATGGCGCGCGTTACTGCTTCCGCCATATGCCGCTGCGGTTCGCGCGGTTTGAAGCCGGGAATCGCCTGCGCGAGTTGACCCTCTACTGAAAAATCGTCTGCCACGTTTCTCTCTCACTGTATTTTTGCACAGGGATTATGTCAGCCCACCCTCTGCTGTGCCAGTCGAAATAGTGACGCCGAAGGAACAATATGGCAGTCTTGCCGCATTAAGCCATTTACGAGGAAGGATTTATGACCATTAAGCGCATTGATGCCGAAGCCCGCTGGTCTGACGTTGTTATTCATAATCAGACGCTTTACTACACGGGCGTGCCGGAAAATCTGGAGGCAGACGCCTTCGAGCAAACCGCCAATACCCTGGCGCAGATTGACGCGGTGCTGGAAAAGCAAGGTAGTGATAAGTCACGCATTCTGGATGCCACGATCTTCCTTGCTAATAAAGAGGATTTCGCAGCAATGAATAAAGCCTGGGATGCCTGGGTTGTGGCGGGTCATGCGCCTGTACGCTGTACCGTACAGGCCACGTTGATGAAACCGCAGTATAAGGTTGAGATCAAAATAATCGCGGCTGTTTAAGCCAGATTACTCTTCGTCTTCATCATCTTCAAAAAGCGCCACAATCCGTTCGCCGGTATGCGTGGCGCGAATCTCCTGGGCCACGAAAGTAATCGCCTCTCCGCTGCTCATACCCTGGGTCATGAGTTCCTGAATTCGCTCTACCGCTTTCTGCTGCTGTTCATGGCTAAGAGAAGGTAAACCTGCAAACATTGTCAACTCCTGCTAAATTATCTGCGCTAATTATTTCACGCTGCCCGGTAGTATGCCACACATGAAGACGTTATCCCCCACTGTCATTACATTACCGTGGCGCCACGACGCCGCAGAATTCTGGTTTGCTCGTTTAAGCCATCTTCCCTGGGCGATGCTGCTCCACTCAGGTCATGCGGATCATCCTCACAGCCGTTTCGATATTCTGGTTGCCGACCCTGTGGGTACCCTTGTCACGCAGGGCCAAAACACACACATGTCGCTTACTGACACCCGCACGAGTACCGACGATCCGCTTGCGCTGCTGGAGCAGGCGCTTGCGTCGTTGTCGCTACCTACGACGTCAAACCCAGACCTGCCCTTTCAGGGCGGCGCGCTGGGGGTTTTCGGCTATGATTTAGGCCGCCGTTTCGAAACCCTGCCCGACACGGCGAAAAACGATATTGCCCTACCGGATATGGCCGTGGGGTTATACGACTGGGCGATGATTATCGATAACCATAAGCAGGTGGTTTCACTACTCAGCCATACTGATGTCAATGCGCGACTCGCCTGGCTTGAGGAACAACGTTCCCCTGTCCATGACGATTTCAGACTGACGACAGAATGGCGCTCTAATATGAGCGCGCAGGAATACGCCGACAAATTCTCGCGTGTTCAGGCCTACCTGCACAGCGGCGATTGCTATCAGGTGAACCTCGCCCAGCGTTTTCAGGCCTCGTATCATGGTGATGAATGGCAGGCTTTTACGCGCCTGAATGCTCATAATCGAGCCCCGTTCAGCGCATTTATACGTCTGGAGGACGGTGCCATTCTTAGCCTGTCGCCTGAGCGTTTTATCCTTCTGGCGGACGGCACTATCCAGACTCGACCGATTAAAGGCACATTACCCCGGCTCGCCGATCCCGCAGCCGACCAGCTACAGGCTGAGAAACTGGCCGCCTCGCCGAAAGATCGTGCCGAAAACCTGATGATTGTCGATCTTATGCGTAACGATATTGGACGGGTTGCGGTGCCCGGCAGCGTCCGCGTGCCTGAGCTGTTTGTCGTTGAGCCCTTCCCGGCGGTGCATCATCTGGTTAGCACTATTACGGCTCGGCTGCCTGCGTCGCGGTCTGCCTGCGATCTGCTGCGCGCCGCTTTTCCGGGTGGCTCCATCACCGGTGCGCCAAAAGTGCGGGCGATGGAAATCATCGACGAACTCGAACCGCATCGACGTAATGCCTGGTGCGGGAGCATCGGCTATCTGAGTCTTTGCGGCACGATGGATACCAGCATCACCATCCGTACGCTGACAGCGTACGAAGGCCAACTGTATTGTTCCGCTGGCGGCGGAGTGGTGGCCGATAGCCAGCCGCAGGCGGAATATCAGGAAACGTTTGATAAAGTGAACCGCATCCTGCAACTACTGGAGAGCTAAACGATGGATACCCACGACCTGACTTTGGATCATTTTCTGTCTCGTTTTCAGCTTTTGCGGCCACAGGTTAACAACGCCACACTGAACAGCCGTCAGGCGGCGGTGTTAATCCCCGTCGTGCGCCGAGAACAGCCCGGCCTGCTGCTGACGAAGCGTTCCGCTCGAATGCGTAAACACCCAGGCCAGGTCGCCTTCCCCGGCGGTGCCGTCGATGCAACGGACGCCTCACTGATTGCCGCCGCGCTACGCGAAGCGCATGAGGAGGTTGCCATACCGCCGGGATGCGTTGAAGTAATTGGTGTACTGCCCCCGGTGGACAGCGTGACCGGTTTCCAGGTCACGCCAGTCGTCGGTATTATTCCTCCGAATCTGCGCTATCACGCCAACGCCGATGAAGTGGATGCCGTGTTCGAAATGCCGCTTGCTGAAGCGCTGCGTTTAGGGCGTTACCATCCTTTGGATATTCAACGTCGTGGACACGATCACCGGGTCTGGCTGTCGTGGTATCAGCATTATTTTGTTTGGGGCATGACGGCGGGGATAATTCGTGAGCTGGCCCTGCAAATCGGCCTGAAACCTTGACTATACTTTACATTCCGCTTGTTTCTGCAAGTTTGCGAGGCATGTCGCGACATTAGTAAAACACGGGTTAACCATTAGTTTAATTCATGTGAATACTTCGGACGATATTGAGCTTCCCTCTTACACTATGCGCAGTTATAACATCGTTACTGGAACCTCCAGTAACCCTGTCAGGAGTGAGAAAGTGATTAGTCTATTCGACATGTTCAAAGTGGGGATTGGTCCATCCTCTTCCCACACTGTAGGGCCGATGAAGGCCGGTAAACAGTTCGTCGATGACCTGGTCGAAAAAGGATTACTGGAAAGCGTTACCCGCGTTGCTGTAGATGTTTACGGTTCGCTGTCTTTGACGGGTAAAGGCCACCACACCGATATCGCCATCATTATGGGTCTGGCCGGAAATATGCCGGACACCGTAGATATTGACGCCATCCCGGCGTTTATTCGTGACGTAGAAAACCGGGGTCGTCTGCTGCTGGCAAACGGCCAGCATGAAGTCGATTTCCCGCAGGATGACGGTATGCGTTTTCGCAGCGATAACCTGTCCCTGCATGAAAACGGTATGCAGATCCACGCCTTCAACGGCGACAAGGTTCTCTACAGCAAAACCTACTACTCCATTGGCGGCGGTTTTATCGTTGATGAAGAACATTTTGGTAAAGACGCTTCAGGCGACGTCAACGTTCCTTATCCCTTCAAATCCGCGCAAGAAATGCTGGGTTACTGTCATGAGACCGGGTTATCCCTGTCCGGCATGGTGATGAAGAACGAACTGGCGTTGCACAGCAAGCAAGAGATTGAAGCGTATTTTGGCAATGTGTGGCAAACCATGCAGGCCTGTATCGATCGCGGTATCAATACCGAAGGCGTGTTACCTGGTCCTCTGCGCGTTCCGCGCCGTGCTTCTGCGTTGCGTCGTATGTTGGTCACCACCGATAAATTCTCCAACGATCCGATGAACGTTATCGATTGGGTGAACATGTTCGCGCTGGCGGTCAACGAAGAAAATGCGGCGGGTGGTCGTGTAGTGACCGCTCCGACCAACGGCGCATGCGGTATCGTCCCGGCAGTTCTGGCCTACTACGATCACTTTATCGAGCCGGTCACGTCTGACATTTACATTCGCTACTTCCTTGCAGCGGGTGCGGTCGGTGCTCTGTACAAAATGAACGCCTCTATTTCGGGTGCAGAAGTGGGCTGTCAGGGCGAAGTTGGCGTTGCCTGTTCAATGGCAGCAGCGGGACTGGCGGAACTGCTGGGTGCAAGCCCTGAGCAGGTGTGCGTCGCGGCTGAAATTGGCATGGAGCATAACCTGGGTCTTACCTGCGATCCGGTCGCGGGTCAGGTACAGGTTCCGTGCATTGAGCGTAACGCAATTGCGTCCGTCAAAGCGATTAACGCCACGCGCATGGCGATGCGCCGTACCAGCGAACCTCGCGTTTCGTTGGATAAGGTTATCGAAACCATGTACGAAACGGGCAAAGATATGAATGCCAAATATCGTGAGACTTCACGCGGTGGTCTGGCTATCAAGGTGCAGTGCGACTAAGCTTTCCCTTCGCCCATCCCCCTGGATGGGCGAAATTTCCTTCTCTTCTCGTCGACTTAACATTTCCCCACTACACTTCCTGTGTAGCCCCTGGCATTTGGTGCTGGTGGCGTTTCAGGCGCCCTTTCATGCAAACTGCACAAAGGATCATAAAAAAATATCGCCGAAAACGCGTTATCGTCTGTGTGACGGTGGCCCTTCTTACGCTCATCCTGACGTTGGGTATTCGTTTTATTTCGCAGCGTAATTTAAATCAGGAACGTATTCTCGCTTTCGCCACTCACTCGGTTAACGCACTCGATAAAGTCCTTCTCCCCCTTCAGGCTGGGCGCTCAGCACTTCAGGCACTCGTCGGCTTACCCTGCGCCGATGCCCATTTAATGCTGCGAAAGCAGGCTGCAACATTACAAACGGTGCGATCCATTGCGTTGGTCAAAGGCGGCATTGTGTATTGCTCCAGCATCTTCGGTGACAGAGATGTGCCGTTACGTTTGATCCAGCCTGCACTTCCCTCCAGCGAGCCTCAGCTCGTGCTGTCAACCGACCAGTCTCTGCTAAAAGGCAGCCCTGTTCTTATCCAGTGGTACCCCGTCTCTGATACTGGTGAAGATGGCGTCATGCAGATTGTGAATATCGATCTTATTACGCGAATGATGCTGGAACCGCAGCGCCCGTTGATAACCGATGTCAGCCTGGGCGTGGGGACTAAATTCCTTCGCGATGGTCAGAAAGTTACCGCTTCGCTGACCTATGACGACAACGATGCGGTTGTGCGGAAATCATCCGAACACTTCCCTTTTACCATCATCGTGAGCGGCCCTGGTGCGAGCGGGCTGGCACTACAAAACTTGCCTTCACAGCTCCCGCTGGCGCTCCTGATAAGCCTGCTGCTGGGCTATATCGCCTGGCTTGCTACCGCCAGCAGGATGAGCTTCACCTGGGAAATTAACCTCGGTTTAGCTGCACGTGAGTTCGAATTATTTTGTCAGCCACTGCTGAATGCCCGCACACAGAAATGCGTTGGGGTGGAGATTCTGTTGCGCTGGAATAATCCACGTCAGGGATGGATCTCACCTGACGTTTTTATTCCGCTGGCAGAAGAACACAACCTGATTGTTCCTTTGACGCGCTTCGTCATGACCGAAACTGTACGCCAGATTGGCTATTTTCCGGCTCATTCAGGCTTTCATATTGGGATTAATGTTGCAGCCAGCCATTTTCGCAACGGGACCTTGCTTCAGGATCTCAACCGCTACTGGTTTAGCGCCAAACCTAAGCAACAATTGATCGTTGAGCTTACCGAACGCGATGCGCTTCACGAGGCTGACTATCGGATGGTGCGGGAATTAAACCGTAAGGGCGTTAAGCTGGCGATTGATGATTTTGGCACCGGAAATAGCTCCCTCTCATGGCTTGAGAAATTGCGCCCGGACGTGCTGAAGATTGATAAATCCTTTACCACGGCGCTCGGCACTGACGCCGTGAACTCAACGGTAACGGATATTATTATTGCTCTGGGGCAACGATTGCATATCGAACTGGTTGCAGAAGGCGTGGAGACTCAGGAGCAGGCGCGCTATTTACGCCATCACGGAGTCCAGATATTACAGGGATTTTTATATGCGCGGCCAATGCCGCTAAGAGATTTTCCGAAGTGGCTGGCGGAGAGTACGCCTCCGCCAGCGCAGCGTAACGGGCAAATATTACCGCTTTTGCCGTTACGTTAAGCCAGATTACTCTTCTTCATCGTGCTCGGACTGCTCTTTAACAATACGCACCATATCAACGCGATAATCATTTGCCGCGACAATGGCTATCTTCAGCGGCGGCAGTTCAAGGATATCGCCCGCACGTGGGATCTGACCGTTGATAGCGATAACCAGTCCGGCAACGGTGGCAATATCTTCTTCATCGTTGATGATATTGTCCAGACCCAGCGTATGCTGAAGCGCATGCAGGTCAGTCGTGCCTTTGACCAGCCAGCCGTCACCATCAGCGGTAATTTCTGGCGTTTCATCGGCGTCAGGGAACTCACCGGCAATGGCTTCCAGCACGTCCAGCGGCGTGACTAATCCCTGGACCACGCCAAACTCGTTGGTCACGATAACGAAACTGCCGCGAGCACGACGCAGAACGGTCAGCAGGTTGATTGGGTCCAACGTTTCTGGCACCACGATCGCCGGAGTGGCAGCCGCGATAGCATCAACTTTTGCACCCTCTTCCAACGCGACCAGCATCTCTTTGGCACGGACTACGCCGATTATTTCATCCAGCTCGCCGCGACACACCGGGAACAGGCTGTGCGGTGAAGAGAGCAACTGCTGGCGGATTTCGTCTACGCTCAGATTGGCATCAACCCAGCTGATTTCGCCACGTGGCGTCATGATGCCACGCAAAGAACGTGATGCCAGGGAGAGCACGCCATTAATCATGTAACGCTCTTGCTCGACGAACGCACCTTCCGGTACAGGCACTGGCGCACCGCTCGTCGTTTCCGGCTGAACGGTCTGTCGACGTCCACCCATCAGGCGCAGAATCGCGTCTGCGGTACGAGCACGCAGCGGCTGTATAGATTGCTGCTTGATAAAGTTACGGCGCGCAATCTGGTTGAACAATTCGATAAGAATCGAGAAACCAATCGCCGCGTACAAATAGCCTTTAGGAATATGGAAGCCAAAGCCTTCTGCTACCAGGCTTAGACCAATCATCAGCAGGAAGCTAAGACACAGCACCACCACCGTTGGATGTTCGTTCACAAAACGCGTCAGCGGCTTAGAAGCCAAAAGCATCACTGCCATCGCAATCACAACGGCTGCCATCATCACCGGGAGATGGTTGACCATCCCGACTGCGGTAATCACCGCGTCCAGTGAGAAGACGGCGTCGAGCACCACGATTTGCATCACCACGACCCAGAAACTCGCATAACCTTTACCGTGGCCGTCATCATGTTGATGGTTTTCAAGCCGTTCATGCAGTTCGGTTGTGGCCTTGAACAACAGGAAGAGTCCCCCCACCAGCATGATCAAATCACGCCCGGAGAAGGTGAAGTCCCAAACGGTAAAGAGCGGTTTGGTGAGGGTAACCATCCACGAAATCACGGAAAGCAGCGCAAGACGCATAACCAGCGCCAGCGACAGGCCGATTAAACGGGCTTTATCACGTTGTTTCGGCGGCAGCTTATCCGCAAGGATGGCAATAAACACCAGGTTGTCGATACCGAGAACGATTTCAAGCACAACCAGCGTGAGTAATCCCACCCAGATTGACGGGTCCATTAAGAATTCCATGACAAGCTCCTGCTAAAGGAATGACAAAACGGCGCCCCGAAAGCGTTAGGCGAAATGGCGGTAAATTGGGCAAATAAGTGGCGAGGATCGCCGAAAAGCGAGGCGCTAAAAGGCCTTGTAGATGACTGACGTCGGTGACGGTCCATACAGTGGGCTATAGCCCTATACTCCTGAACAATTAAACGGAGGCTAAACATATCAGAGACAAGCCGTTTTTAGCAAAGATTTACTTTCCTTTGCAAACATCTGTTACACACTCGATTTTCATTACAGATTTTTCTGCAAGGCGAAGCTAAATTACGGATCTTCATCACATAAATTATTTTTTCACTATCTAAAATAAATCGCGGAAGTCTTCGTTAATTTAACTCTAACCCTTTATCTGAATCGATTCGGTTCCCCGAGGACGATTCCCAATACGGACTGCCTGGCAGACGTATCAATGATAATAAAAGGAGGTAGCAAGTGACCATTGCTATTGTAATAGGCACACATGGTTGGGCTGCAGAGCAGTTACTCAAAACGGCAGAAATGCTGTTGGGTGAGCAGGAAAACGTCGGCTGGATCGATTTCGTTCCCGGCGAAAACGCCGAAACGCTGATTGAGAAGTACACGGCTCAACTGGAGAAGCTGGATACCAGCAAAGGCGTGCTGTTTCTCGTTGATACATGGGGAGGCAGTCCATTCAACGCTGCCAGCCGCATTGTCGTCGATAAAGAGCATTATGAAGTCATCGCAGGCGTAAACATCCCGATGCTGGTGGAAACACTCATGGCGCGTGATGACAACCCAAGTTTTGACGAACTGGTCGCTCTGGCTGTCGAAACGGGTCGTGAAGGCGTGAAAGCATTGAAAGCGCAGCCGGTTGTGAAAGCAGCCCCTGCGCCAGCAGCTCCAGTTGTTAAATCCAACGCACCCGCAAAACCGATGGGTCCGAACGATTACATGGTGATCGGCCTGGCGCGTATCGACGACCGTTTGATCCATGGTCAGGTAGCAACGCGTTGGACTAAAGAAACCAACGTTAAACGCATTATCGTCGTGAGCGATGAAGTGGCCGCCGATACCGTACGCAGAACGCTTCTTACTCAAGTGGCTCCACCGGGTGTGACCGCGCACGTCGTCGATGTTGCGAAGATGATTCGCGTCTACAACAACCCGAAATATGCGGGTGAGCGCGTAATGCTGCTGTTTACCAATCCAACAGATGTAGAACGTGTTGTAGAAGGCGGCGTCAAGATTACTTCCGTTAACATTGGTGGTATCGCGTTCCGTCAGGGTAAAACCCAGGTCAACAACGCGATTTCAGTCGATGAGAAAGATATCGAAGCATTTAAGAAGTTGAATGCCCGCGGTATTGAGCTGGAAGCCCGTAAGGTGTCCACCGATCAGAAACTGAAAATGATGGATTTGATCGGCAAAATTGGGAAATAACCCTGCGCTGATTTTTCACATAAAGCTTATGTCATAGGAGAAGTACAATGGAGATTACCACTCTTCAGATTGTGCTGGTGTTCGTCGTTGCGTGTATTGCCGGTATGGAATCCGTACTTGATGAATTTCAGTTTCACCGCCCACTGGTGGCCTGTACGTTGATTGGCCTCGTTCTTGGCGATATGAAAACCGGTATTATCATCGGTGGTACGCTGGAAATGATCGCCCTGGGTTGGATGAACATCGGTGCGGCAGTTGCGCCTGACGCCGCGCTGGCATCCATTATTTCGACCGTTCTGGTTATCGCGGGCCATCAAAATATCGGTGCTGGTATCGCGTTGGCGATTCCGCTGGCAGCAGCCGGTCAGGTATTGACCATTATCGTTCGTACTATCACCGTTGCTTTCCAGCATGCGGCAGATAAGGCGGCCGAGAGCGGGAACCTGAGTGCACTATCCTGGATCCACGTCTCTTCACTCTTCCTGCAAGCAATGCGTATCGCTATTCCGGCGGTTATCGTCGCGATTTCTGTCGGTACCAGCGAAGTACAGGGTCTGTTGAACGCCATTCCTGAAGTGGTCACCAGCGGTCTGAACATTGCCGGCGGCATGATTGTGGTCGTTGGTTATGCGATGGTCATCAACATGATGCGCGCAGGCTACCTGATGCCATTCTTCTACCTCGGCTTTGTTACCGCTGCGTTTACTAACTTCAACCTGGTTGCTTTGGGTGTGATTGGTGCAGTGATGGCAATCCTCTACATCCAGCTGAGCCCGAAATATAACCGCGTCGCGGGTGCACCAGCGCAGGCTGCTGGCAGCAACGATCTCGATAACGAACTGGACTAGCAGGTGAACGAAATGGTTGATATGACTAAAACTACCACCGAGAAAAAACTCACTCCGGGTGATATTCGTGGCGTGTTCCTTCGTTCTAACCTGTTCCAGGGTTCATGGAACTTCGAACGTATGCAGGCACTGGGCTTCTGTTTCTCCATGGTACCGGCGATTAAACGCCTGTATCCGGAAAATAACGAAGCGCGTCGCCAGGCGATTAAACGTCACCTTGAGTTTTTCAACACCCATCCCTACGTAGCCGCTCCTGTACTGGGCGTTACGCTGGCAATGGAAGAGC
>JALCNW010000011.1 GCA_022649305.1 Enterobacter sp. | reverse complement strand
TGGCGTGCAGATCGATATCGTTCTGCGGCGGGATCACTACCGTGGTTTTAAACTTACGCGGCAGGTAGGTCTGACCCAGGATCGGTTCTTCGTCCGTGGTCGCGACTTTTTCCTGATCGAGCCAGATCTCCGCATAGGCGCGGGTGCGCGGCAGCAGATGTTCAGAGATCTTCTTCGCCCATTCGTAGGCTTCAGCGTGCAGTTCGGACTCGAACGGGTTAGAGGTACACAGCACGTTACGGTTCATGTCGTTGGCGGTCGCCAGCGCGTCCAGCCCAACGGAATGCAGCATCTGGTGTACTGGCTTCACGTTCTTCTTCAGAATGCCGTGGAACTGGAAGGTCTGACGGTTGGTCAAACGGATGCTGCCGTAAATCGTATTGTCATGAGCGAACTTATCAATCGCCTGCCACTGTTTGGTGGTAATCACGCCACCAGGCAGACGACAGCGCAACAGCATCGCATGACGCGGCTCCAGCTTTTGTTCAGCACGCTCTGCGCGAATATCGCGATCGTCCTGCTGGTACATACCGTGAAAACGGATCAGCAGGAAGTTGTCGCCTTTAAAACCGCCGGTCAAGCTGTCATTCAAATCTTCTGCAATGGTGCCGCGCAGGTAGTTACTGTCAACCTTCATGCGCTCGGCATCAGTCAGTTTGCCTTCGACCACCAAAGGGCCTGGATATTTTTCGCTCATTAGTAGACATCTCGCTGATAACGGCGCTCTACGCGCAGCTCACTTAAAAATTCATCCGCCGATTCGATATCCATACCACCGAATTCGGCAATCACTTCCAGCAAAGCCTGCTCAACGTCTTTCGCCATGCGATTGGCGTCGCCGCAGACATAAAGGTGGGCACCGTTATTGATCCACGCCCACAGCTCTGCGCCCTGTTCGCGCAGTCTGTCTTGTACGTATATTTTTTGTTTTTGGTCGCGAGACCAGGCCAGATCGATGCGGCTCAGTACGCCCTCTTTGACGTAGCGTTGCCACTCCACCTGGTAAAGGAAATCTTCCGTAAAGTGCGGATTGCCAAAGAAAAGCCAGTTTTTGCCCGGCGCTTCGTCTGCTGCGCGTTGCTGCATAAAGGCGCGGAACGGCGCAATACCGGTACCCGGACCAATCATGATGACCGGCGTTTCCGGGTTGGTTGGCAGGCGGAAGTTGTCGTTGTGCTCGATAAAGACGCGAACTTCGCCCTCTTCTTCAATGCGATCGGCAAGGAAACTTGAAGCCCCGCCCGCCCGCGCACGACCTTCGATTTCGTAACGCACAGCACCGACGGTGATGTGCACTTCACTTTCTACTTCGGCCTGAGACGAGGCAATGGAATAGAGACGCGGTGTTAACGGACGCAGTAGACCGATTAAGGCATCGGCGTCCAACTGTGCCGGAGAGAAGCGCACCATATCGACAATTGGCGTGGTCGCCGCGTAGTGCTGCAATTTAGCCTTGTCGCCCACGAGCGGCAGCAGAGAATCACTGCGGGTCAGCGTGGCGTAGTTTTCTACGATGTTGGCGGTATTCACGGTCAGCTCAAAATGCCACTGCAACGCTTCAGAGAGCGGCAGCGTTTTGCCGTCAACGGTGACCGATTCATTACCCTTCAGCCATAAAAGCTCGACCAGCTCTTTCACCAGGGCAGGATCGTTCTGATACCACACGCCAAGCGCATCGCCCGGCTGGTAGCGAAGACCAGAATCGCCCAGGTCGATTTCGATATGACGAACGTCTTTTTCAGAGTCACGCCCGGTGATTTTTTGGTTAACCGACAGGCTTGCGACCAGCGGGGCTTCTTTGGTGTAAGGGCTGGTAGAGACTTCATTTACCGCGCCCGACGCGCTGATCGCCGCCTGCGCAGGGGTATCTTTAGGCACACGCGCCTTCAGGACATCGACAATACGCGCGCGCCATTCCGCTGCCGCAGGCTGGTATTCCACATCCGCATCAACGCGATCGAGCAGACGTTCAGCGCCGAGTTCCGAAAGCTTGCTGTCGAAATCTTTACCGGACTGGCAGAAGAATTCATAGGATGTGTCGCCAAGGCCAAACACCGCAAATGCAGTACCGTCGAGTTTCGGCGCTTTTTTCGAGAACAGGAACTTATGCAACGCGACGGCTTCTTCTGCCGGTTCGCCTTCGCCCTGCGTTGAAGCCACCACAACAACCAGCTTTTCTGACGCGATTTGCTTAAATTTATAATCCCCGGCGTTCACCAGGTTCACGTTCAGTTTGGCAGCGAGCAGATCGTCACGCAGTGCTTCCGCCACGCGACGGGCGTTGCCGGTTTGCGAAGCGGAGATAAGGGTAATGGCAGGAATTTCAACGGCGGCAGTCGGCGCAGCAACCACAGCGCCAGGTTGCTGATTAAGCATGCCCCAGAAATAACCGGAAACCCAGGCAAGCTGGGTGGGTGAAAAATCAGTGGTAGCCGCCTGAAGGCGCGCCAGTTGCTCCGGGTTTAGCGGTAGCAAATTCGAGGGTGGGGCCTGTGTTGTCATGCGTCGTATTGTTCCAGTAGCAAAGCGGATTTAAGCAAAAACCCAAACTGAAGATAAGGTTAACGGCGGGGATAATAACAATTAAAGAAGGGATGGAAATAATAAATAACCAAAAGAACTAACCTGTTTTAGTCATGGTTCTTAACAACAAAACCGATAAGGTAACCAACTGAATATTATCACTATATTTTGAAGAATTATTGCATCACCCGAGCGGGTCAATAGAAGGCCGTTTTAGTTAATGATAAAAAATGTGCTTTCCGGTACTATGCGGCGGTTTTTTCCGCACTACTGAGAGCACATGATGTCCACCACACTGTTTAAAGATTTCATCTTCGAAGCCGCCCATCACCTTCCGCATGTACCGCAAGGACATAAATGTGGTCGTCTGCATGGTCACTCATTTATGGTGCGTCTTGAGATTACCGGTGAAGTCGATCCACATACTGGCTGGATTATGGACTTCTCCGAACTGAAGGCGGCATTTAAGCCGACGTACGATCGTCTTGATCACTACTATCTGAATGATATTCCAGGCCTGGAAAACCCAACCAGCGAAGTGCTGGCAAAATGGATCTGGGATCAGATGAAACCACTGGTGCCGCTGTTAAGCTCGGTGATGATCAAAGAGACGTGTACCGCAGGCTGCGTGTATCGCGGAGAGTAAAAAAAATCCCGGTTACTTCACCGGGATTTTTTTAAGCAATGTTCAGATACTTATGCGTCTGCATTGATAAGCGCCAGTTACGGGCAATGCAGGTTTCAATGCACAGACGCGTCGCGTCATCTTTCTGACTGATCGGCTGCAATGCAATGATGCGCTGCTTATCATCGGTAAGCGTCGCCAGCAGTTCATCCAGCGCTTCGATATCGCGCATGCGGCCAACCGGATGCTTGATTTCGTCGGCACGTTCCAGCGCCTGTGACAGCACATCGTAACCGCCGCGCATATTCACTTTAGGCGATACGGTCACCCAGGTGGAATGCGAACAACGTACCTCGTGGGTACCGCTGGTTTCAATCTGGCAACTGTAGCCGTTCTTTTCGAGCAAATCTGTCAGCGACGTGAGATCGTGAATGCAGGGCTCACCACCCGTGATCACCACGTGACGTGCGGTCCATCCCTGACGGCCAATAATCGCCAGAAGATCTTCGGCGTTACCGGCCCCCCATTTATCGCTCTCTTTGGTTTTGGCAAGAATGCTAAACAGCGATACTTCCCGATCTGCAAGCTTATCCCACGTATGTTTGGTATCACACCAGGCACAGCCAACCGGGCATCCCTGTAAACGAATAAAAATAGCAGGAACGCCAGTGAAGTAACCCTCGCCTTGCAGGGTCTGGAACATCTCGTTAATCGGGTACTGCATAGTCATCTCGATTTGGGGATAATGCGTAATTATCGCAGATCCCCGCCCAAGTATCATGCCCCATCGGTGCTGTGTGCCTCAATCGCCGCCACAAACCGCGTGGTAATCTGCTGAGGACGCGTAATGGCACCGCCCACGACCACCGTATGCGCACCCAGCGCCAGGCATCGCGCCGCACGCTCGGGCGTGTCGACATTGCCCTCTGCCACCACCGGAACGCTGACCGCAGCAACAACATCACGCAAAAATTCGCAGTCATTTTCCGGAAGCGTTCGGCCAGACGTTGCTTTGGTGTAGCCATAAAGCGTGGTACCGACACAGTCAAACCCAAGCCCCTGTGCCGTCTTCGCTTCCTCGACCGTCGCGATATCAGCCATCAGCAGAATCGACGGATATCGCGCGCGGATTTGCTCAACCAGCGCCGGTAGCGCCTGTCCGCCAGGGCGTGGACGATCGGTGGCGTCTAGGGCAATGATTTCAGGCACGACCGTCATCAGTTCATCCACTTCCCGTAGGGTGGCAGTGATAAACACCTCGCTGTCCGGGTAATCGCGCTTAATGATGCCAATAACCGGCAGGGATACCTGCTGTTTAATCGCGGCAATATCCACCACGCTATTGGCACGGATCGCTACCGCGCCGCCCTGCTCAGCCGCCAGCGCCATCCGCGACATGATAAAGGGGCTATGCAAAGGTTCGTTTTCCAGCGCCTGACAGGAGACGACTAACTTGCCTTTCAGATTATCCAGAACCGTTTTCATTACGATAAACTCTCTTCAACTTCGTTTTTAATGATGGTCACATGTGGGCCGTAAATAACCTGGACACCGTTACCGCGAACAATCACGCCACGCGCGCCGGTCGCTTTCAAAGCGGCTTCATTAACCTTACCGCCGTCCTTCACCGTCACACGTAAACGCGTTGCGCAGCAGTCCACTTCTTCAAGATTGTCTTTGCCGCCAAGACCCGCGATCACTGCCGCCGCCCGCTCACTTTGTGGGAGCGTGCTTTCAACAATGGTTTCCTTCTCGCGCCCTGGGGTGGCGTAGCCAAAACGGTTAATCATGAAACGGAAGGTGAAGTAGTAGAGGAAGAACCATGGAACGCCGACCAGCGGGACATACATCCAGTGGGTTTTAGCCTCGCCCTGCAGGACACCAAACAGAATGAAGTCGATAAAGCCGCCAGAAAACGTCTGCCCGATGGTGATATGCAAAATATGGGCAATCATGAACGCCAGCCCGTCGAAGAAGGCGTGGATGACGTATAACACTGGCGCGACGAACAAGAATGAAAACTCAATCGGTTCGGTAATTCCGGTCAGGAAAGAGGTGAGCGCTGCCGACAGTAACAAGCCCGCCACGCGCTTTTTATTCTCTGGTTTGGCGGTGTGGTACATCGCCAGGCACGCGCCGAGCAGGCCGAACATCATGGTAATAAAGCGCCCGGACATAAACCGCGAGGTGCCGATATAAAACTGTTGAGTATTCGGGTCAGCTAACTGTGCGAAGAAAATACGCTGCGTACCTTCAACCAGATGCCCGTTGACGATCTCGCTACCGCCCAGCGCCGTCGTCCAGAATGGCAGATAGAAAATGTGGTGAAGGCCGAACGGGCCGAGCATGCGCAGAATAAAACCGTACAGCAGCGTGCCGAGATATCCCGTTGCATCCACCAGGCCGCCAAGACCAAAGATGAGTTTCTGGAAATGCGGCCATACCACCGTCATCGCAGCACCGACCAGAATGGCCGCGAAGGAGCTAATAATCGGTACAAATCGTGAGCCGCCAAAAAAGCCCAAAAACTGCGGCAGCGCGATTTTATTGAAGCGGTGATGCAGCGTGCAGGTGACAAGACCCATCACCACGCCGCCAAAGACGCCCGTTTCGAGAGTCTGAATGCCCAGCGTCATCCCCTGCCCCACGGCACCCGGGTTTTCCAGTGCCAGCGTGCCGGTCAGAATGAGCAAGGCATTGATGGTGGCGTTCATCACCAGAAAAGCGAGTAGCGCCGCAAGACCCGCCGTGCCTTTATCGGTTTTCGCCAGGCCGACCGCCACCCCAACGGCAAAGAGCACCGAGAGGTTGGCAAAGACAATCGAACCCGCACTGCTCATGATAGTGAAAATAGCCTGTAGCCAGCCGATATCCAAAAACGGGTAGGCCGTTAACGTATTGGGATTCGATAGCGCACCGCCAATCCCCAGCAACAAACCAGCAGCAGGCAGTACAGCTATCGGTAACATGAACGATTTGCCGAACCGCTGCGCCTTTTCAAACCACGCCCCTGATGAGGCACCACTAAACATTTGCATCATTTTTTTCACTCCCCCGCCATTTGATGAAAATTTTTACCATATTAACTTAGTAAAGTGAAAATTATCACCAATAAAACGGAAGTCGATCATACTTTTTTAAAATGACTGGCATCTCTCCCCCGCTTTCCCCCACACTAGCCAGCAGAGAAACGCATTAAGGATCTTGCATGTCAGAAAATGAAAATCTGCTGCTGAGGCTGCGTCTGGGCGTCTCTGGGTACAGCCCAACGCAGCAAAAACTGGGAGAGTTTGTATTAAACGATCCGGCGAAGGTGCTCTACCTGACCATCACTGAACTGGCTCGTGAGAGCGAAACCAGCGAAGCGAGCGTGACGCGGCTATGTCGCACCCTGGGATGTAAAGGCTATACCGAATTCAAAATGGCACTGGCACTGGACGTTCAGCGTGAACAAGCGCCGGGCAAGAAAGGCGATGAGATTGATGAAGTCGTCGAAGAGTCCGTACTGGCGCTTCGGGATACAGCACGTTTGCTGGACAGAAATGTCCTGCTAAAAGCCGTCGAGGTGCTCCATCAGGCGCGTTCGGTGTCAATTTATGGCGTTGCAGCCAGCGCCACGTTGGGCGATTACCTGCACTATAAGCTGCTTCGACTGGGTAAAACCGCCCAGTTATTCAGCGACATGCATCGGGCTTCGATGAATGCAACGACCTTAACGTCTGACGATTTGGTTATCGCTATATCAAGCTCTGGTTCAACACGCGATTTGCTCCACGTGGTGAAGCTCGCGCGCAAACGTGGCGCGCGAGTGCTGGCGCTGAGCAATACGCCGCGTAGCCCGCTGACGTCCTTGAGTGATGTGCTGCTGGTAGCGGCAAAACCTGAAGGGCCGTTGAGCGCAGGTGCGCTAAATGCCAAAGTCGGCGTGATGTTGCTGGTGGAACTGCTGGCGATGGGCTTAATTTCGTTGGATGCACAGTACGGTGATGCTAGCCAGCAAACGGCGAGCGCTACCCTTCCGCTGTTACTGTAATTCAGCCATAAAAAAACCCGCCGAAGCGGGTTTTTTCTTAAGAGCGAAGGTTCAGATTACTGACCTTTGATCTCTTTACGACCGTTGTACGGCGCTTTTTCACCCAGTGCTTCTTCGATACGAATCAGCTGGTTGTATTTAGCAACGCGGTCAGAACGGCTCATAGAACCCGTTTTGATCTGTCCAGCAGCGGTACCAACAGCCAGGTCAGCGATGGTAGCGTCTTCAGTTTCGCCTGAACGGTGAGAGATAACGGCAGTGTAGCCAGCGTCTTTCGCCATTTTGATCGCAGCCAGTGTTTCGGTCAGAGAACCGATCTGGTTGAATTTGATCAGGATGGAGTTAACGATGCCTTTGTCGATACCTTCTTTCAGGATCTTGGTGTTGGTTACGAACAGATCGTCACCAACCAGCTGGATTTTGTCGCCCAGAACTTTAGTCTGGTATGCAAAACCGTCCCAGTCAGATTCGTCCAGACCGTCTTCGATAGAGACGATTGGATACTGTTTGGTCAGGTCTTCCAGGAAGTGAGTGAATTCTTCAGAGGTGAACGCTTTGTTGCCTTCGCCAGCCAGAACGTATTTACCGTCTTTGTAGAATTCAGATGCTGCACAGTCCATCGCCAGAGTGATGTCGGTGCCCAGCTCGTAGCCTGCTGCTTTCACTGCTTCAGCGATAACAGCCAGTGCTTCTGCGTTGGAACCCAGGTTAGGCGCATAGCCACCTTCGTCACCAACTGCAGTGCTCATACCTTTAGCTTTCAGAACTTTAGCCAGGTTATGGAACACTTCAGAACCCATACGAACCGCTTCTTTCAGGGATTTCGCGCCAACTGGCTGAATCATGAATTCCTGAATATCAACGTTGTTGTCCGCGTGCTCGCCACCGTTGATGATGTTCATCATTGGAACCGGCATGGAGTATTTGCCTGGGGTGCCGTTCAGTTCAGCGATGTGTTCGTACAGCGCCTGACCTTTAGAAGCCGCAGCAGCTTTAGCAGCAGCCAGGGAAACCGCCAGGATAGCGTTCGCACCGAAGTTAGATTTGTTTTCAGTACCGTCCAGATCGATCATGATCTTGTCGATGCCAGCCTGGTCTTTGGCATCTTTGCCAAGAACAGCCTGAGCGATTGGGCCATTAACCGCGCCAACAGCTTTGGTTACGCCTTTGCCCATGTAACGGGATTTGTCGCCATCGCGCAGTTCCAACGCTTCGCGGGAACCAGTAGAAGCACCTGACGGCGCAGCTGCCATACCGACGAAACCACCTTCAAGGTGAACTTCAGCTTCAACGGTAGGGTTACCACGGGAGTCGATGATTTCACGACCGATGACTTTAACGATTTTGGACATTAGATTTTCCTCAGTACAAGTTAAACTAAAACTCCAGACAAACAACGCGTACTCAAGGTACGCGTTGTCGTTCTAACTTTTTTACTTCGCCTGACGCTTTTGGAAATCGCTGGCGGCTTTCACAAAGCCTGCGAACAGCGGATGCCCATCACGCGGCGTTGAAGTAAATTCCGGGTGGAATTGGCAAGCGACGAACCAAGGATGGTTTGGCACTTCAATGATCTCGACTAACTGATCGTCCCCGGAACGGCCCGCAATACGCAGACCTGCAGCTTCAATTTGTTTCAACAGCATATTGTTGACTTCGTAGCGGTGACGATGGCGCTCGGTGATGGTCGTTGAGCCATACATCTTGCGAACCAGACTGTCGTCAGAAACCTGACAAGCCTGAGCACCAAGACGCATCGTGCCACCCAGATCGCTCTTCTCAGTACGGACTTCGACGTTACCGTCTTCATCACGCCATTCGGTGATAAGCGCCACAACAGGGTACTTACAGTCTGGCACAAATTCCGTAGAGTTTGCGTTTTCCATACCGACGACGTTACGAGCAAACTCAATCAACGCAACCTGCATACCCAGGCAAATGCCAAGGTAAGGAATATTATTTTCACGCGCATAGCGTGCGGTAGCAATCTTGCCTTCTACGCCGCGGTAGCCGAAGCCGCCAGGGATAAGAATAGCATCCAGATCTTTCAGAATTTCGACACCGCGCGTTTCGACATCCTGCGAATCAATCAGCTTGATGTTAACGGTGACGCGGTTCTTCAGGCCGCCGTGTTTCAGCGCTTCGATAACGGACTTATAAGCATCTGGCAGTTCAATATACTTGCCAACCATACCGATAGTCACTTCGCCTGCCGGATTCGCTTCTTCGTAGATAACCTGTTCCCATTCTGACAGATTAGCTTCCGGACAGTTCAAGCTGAATCGTTTACAAATATAATCGTCCAGACCCTGTGATTTCAACATACCTGGAATTTTATAAATGGAATCGACGTCTTTCAGAGAAATCACAGCCTTTTCAGCAACGTTACAGAACAATGCAATTTTCGCACGTTCGTTCGCTGGAACGGCACGATCGGAACGGCAAATCAGGATATCCGGCTGGATACCGATAGAAAGCAGTTCTTTCACGGAGTGCTGAGTCGGTTTGGTTTTCACTTCACCGGCAGCGGCCATGTAAGGCACCAGCGTCAGGTGCATAAACAGCGCGTGTTCACGACCAATATCTACTGCCAACTGACGAATCGCTTCCAGGAATGGCAGAGATTCGATATCACCAACAGTACCGCCAATTTCAACCAGCACCACGTCGTGGCCTTCGCCACCGGCAACGATGCGCTCTTTGATTGCATTGGTGATATGAGGGATTACCTGAACGGTTGCGCCTAAGTAGTCGCCACGGCGCTCTTTACGCAGAACGTCAGAGTAGATACGACCCGTAGTGAAGTTATTACGACGGCTCATTTTGGTGCGAATGAAGCGCTCGTAGTGGCCTAAGTCCAAATCGGTTTCAGCGCCGTCTTCAGTAACGAACACTTCGCCGTGCTGGATTGGGCTCATGGTGCCTGGATCGACGTTGATGTACGGATCCAATTTCATCATGGTCACATTGAGGCCACGGGCTTCAAGAATGGCCGCGAGAGAGGCTGCGGCAATGCCTTTACCCAGAGAGGATACAACCCCGCCGGTTACAAAAATATAGTTCGTTGTCATGCTGAACCTGAGAAGTTAGGTTGGAATGATGGAATAACCAAGACGGGAAAGTAGTATACCCGAACACGGCGAGTGCCACAAACTTTCATTCTCCGTCTCCTGCCTCAGGCTTTGACAAACATAGGGAGTGAGAAAATAGCCCCTTTTGGGTAATTGTTTTTGACGCAAATCAAGCGCTTGTCATTTAAAAAATCACACAAATTGCGCTTGATCGCGAAAATCCGTTAGAGATCATATTCCTGGCGTTTTACTTCCTGCCAGACTTCTTCCATCAAATCGAGGTCAACGCCGGTCATCTCCAGACCACGAGCGGCGACAATACGCTCAACTTCGCGAAAGCGTCGCTCGAATTTCAGGTTCGCTTTTTGCAGGGCAGTCTCGGCTTTTACCCCTAAATGACGAGACAGGTTCACCGTTGCGAAAAGTAAATCGCCCATCTCCTCTTCCAGCCTGGCCTCATCCACCACCGCTTGCTTTGCTTCGTGCATCACTTCATCGATCTCTTCGTGCACTTTATCCAGCACCGGGCCGAGCGAGGTCCAGTCAAAACCGACGGTTGAACAACGCTTCTGGATTTTATGCGCACGCATTAGCGCAGGCAGATTCAACGGAATATCGTCGAGAGCGGAATGCTGCGACTTTTCGGCACGTTCAGAGGTTTTGATTTGTTCCCAACGCGCCAGCACTTCTGTGCTGTTGCTGGCGGTTGCATCACCAAAGATATGGGGATGACGGCGCTCAAGTTTGTCGCTGATGGCCGCACAGATATCGTCGAAATTGAAACGTTCTTCTTCCTGTGCCATTTGTGCGTAGAACACCACCTGAAACAGCAAGTCACCCAACTCACCGCGCAGATCGTCGAAATCCTCGCGAGAAATCGCATCCAGCACTTCGTAAGTTTCTTCCAGGGTGTAAGGCGCGATGGTCGCGAAAGTCTGCTCTTTGTCCCACGGACAGCCGTTTTCCGGGTCTCGCAGGCGTTTCATTATGCCAAGCAGGCGGTCAATTTGGGTCATGATCATTTCCATTAAAGAATCAAACCGGGCGGCGTGCGCCTTACCCGGTTTACAAAAAAAGTGCAGTTAACCGCCGTGCAGACGACGGGCGTCAATCACATCTGGTACCTGGTTCAGCTTGCCAAGCACACGGCCCAGCACCTGCAGGTTGTAGATTTCGATAGTCATATCGATGGTGGCAAGCTGCTCGCGGGTATCGCTACGGCTGGCGACCCCCAATACGTTGACCTTCTCGTTGGCAAGAATGGTGGTGATATCACGAAGCAAGCCGCTGCGGTCGTTGGCGGTGACGCGAACCACTAGCGAATAACCAGCGGAATAGCTTTCCCCCCAGACGGCATCCACGATGCGCTCGGGCGCATGGGATTGCAGCTCGGCTAACTGGTCACAGTCGGAACGGTGAATCGAAATACCCCGTCCTTGGGTGATGAAGCCAACAATGTCATCGCCAGGAATCGGCTGGCAGCAGCGGGCGATATGGTGCATCAGATTGCCAACACCTTCGACCACCACCCGGCCATTATCTTTACTGCGCTGCTGCGGAGCATGGGTTTTCTGCTGAAGCTGTTTCAGCGCGGCGGCATCTTGTTCTGCTGCGCTTGGCTTATTGAACTGCGCCTGCAGGAAATTGACCATCTGGTTAATGCGAATATCGCCACCACCGATGGCCGCCAGCAGTTCATCCAACTCGTTGAAGTTGTAACGCGGAAGCAACTGCTTTTCAGCTTCTTTCAGGCTAATGCCAATATGTTCCAGTTCGTCATCCAGAATCTGACGACCCGCAATAATGTTTTTGTCACGATCCTGCTTACGGAACCAGGCGTGGATTTTGGAGCGTCCACGGCTGGTAGTAACGTAACCCAGATTTGGGTTTAGCCAATCGCGGCTTGGGTTTGGCTGCTTCTGAGTGATGATTTCAATCTGGTCGCCCATCTGCAACTGGTAGGTAAACGGCACGATACGCCCACCAATTTTTGCGCCGATGCAGCGGTGTCCGACATCGCTGTGGATGTGGTAGGCAAAGTCGAGCGGCGTGGAACCGGTCGGCAGGTCGACCACGTCCCCTTTTGGCGTAAAGACATACACCCGGTCGTCAAAGACCTGGCTGCGCACTTCGTCGAGCAATTCGCCCGAGTCGGCCATCTCTTCCTGCCAGGCGATAAGCTTACGCAGCCAGGCAATGCGATCTTCATGGCCCGTACGCGTGCCGGTGGACGGACCTTCTTTGTACTTCCAGTGCGCGGCCACGCCAAGCTCGGCATCCTCGTGCATCTGTTTGGTACGAATTTGAATCTCGACCGTTTTACCGCCAGGGCCCAGCACCACGGTGTGAATCGACTGATAGCCGTTCGGTTTCGGGTTCGCGACATAATCGTCGAACTCATCCGGCAAATGGCGGAAGTGAGTATGCACTATCCCCAAAGCGGCGTAGCAATCCTGTAAACGGTCGGCCACGATACGCACCGCGCGCACGTCAAACAGCTCGTCAAAGGCGAGCTGTTTTTTCTGCATTTTGCGCCAGATGCTGTAGATGTGTTTCGGACGGCCATACACTTCGGCACGTACGTTTTCTTCTTTCATCGCCTTGCGCAGTCCACCGACAAATTCGTCGATGTAATGCTCCCTGTCGATGCGACGCTCGTGCAGGAGTTTGGCAATGCGTTTGTATTCGTCAGGATGCAGATAGCGGAAGCAGTAATCTTCCAGCTCCCATTTCAGTTGCCCGATACCTAAGCGGTTCGCCAGCGGCGCATAAATATTGGTGCACTCTTTTGCCGCCAGCACGCGTTCATCTTCTGGCGCGTCTTTCACTTCGCGCAGATGCGCCACGCGCTCAGCAAGCTTAATGACCACGCAGCGGAAATCGTCGACCATTGCCAGCAACATGCGGCGAACGTTATCGACCTGCTCAGAAGAGACGGAGTCAGTGTGGGCCGCTTTAAGCTGACGAATAGCCGCCATATCGCGCACGCCGTGGATCAGCTCAACGACAGAGTTACCCACGCTCTCACGCAGGACGTCCTCGCTCACCACCTCGGCATCCGCCAGTGGGAACAGCAGTGCGGCCTGGAGCGTTTCGATATCCATGTTGAGCATCGAGAGGATTTCGACCATCTCTACGCCGCGCCATAACAGCAAATCGGCGTCAGCGTGACCTTGCGTGGTACGCAGACAATAGGCCCAGGTTTCGGTTAAGCGTTCACACGACTGCTGGCTGGAAATCCCCAGACTTACGATCCATTTTTGTGGGTCAAACTCACCAGCTTTATTGAGATGTGCACTTCTTACCGCAACCATCGTCCTCTCCTTTAGGGACAAGGGCCTGTCGAATTCGACAAGCCGAAACTAATCACTAGAGCTCAAACAACACCATTGATTCCAGATGCCCAGTGTGCGGGAACATATCAAGCATTGCCAGACGCTGAATCTGGTAACCCGCACTTAATAACGCTTCACTGTCCCGCGCTAACGTCGCGGGGTTACAGGAAACATAGACCACGCGTTTTGGCGCGAGTTTAATTATATGCTGCATTACGCCTGACGCACCCGCGCGCGCAGGATCGAGCAAAATTTTATCAAAACCTTGCGACGCCCAGGGTTGCTGCGTGACATCCTCTTCCAGATTTTCATGGAAGAAGGTGACGTTCTGCAATCCGTTCTGAAGCGCATTTTTTTGGCCCTTCTCGACCAGCGCCTCGACGCCTTCAACGCCCACAACGCATGCCGCGCGTTGCGCCAGCGGCAGAGTAAAATTCCCCATGCCACAGAACAGATCCAGCACCCGATCATCGGGCTTAACATCAAGCCATGCCATCGCTTTAGCGACCATCTGCTGGTTCACACCATCGTTCACCTGGATAAAATCGCGTGGGCTGAACGTTAAGCGTAGCCCGTCGGACGAATACCAGGGCGTCTCACCGGTAACCTGTTCAAGTATCTCGCTTTGCGGTGCCAGGAACAGAGCCAGCTCGTGAGAATGCGAAAAGCGTTCCAGTTTTTCACGATCTTTTACAGAAAGCGGCGCGGTGTGACGTAACACCATCAGCGGCCCGTTATCGGCAAGCACCAGCTCCACATGTCCGAGCGCACGCACGCCCTGTAATTCAGAGAGACATTCACGTACCTGCGGCAGTAATGCCTCAAGACGGGGCGCCAAAATAGGGCATTGCTTCACCTCAACAATGTCACTGGAGCCTGCTTTTCGAAATCCCATCTCCAGATGCTGTGCTTTTGGCTGATAGTTCAGGCTAAGACGGGCGCGACGACGATAGCCCCAGGATTCACCTGCGATAATTTCGTTGACGTCATGCTTAATCATTCGTGCCAGAGATGCGCTTTTACTGCTCTGTTGTAGAGCAACGCTCGCATGTTGTTGCTGGCACCCGCCGCACACGCCAAAATGCGGGCAGCGTGGCGAAACGCGATCGGGGCTATCATTAAGACGACGTTTGACCTGACCACGTGCATACTTGCTTTTATCTTCCGTCAGGGTGACTTCGGCGCGTTCATTCGGTAATAATCCGGGAACAAACAACGTTTTGCCGTGATGACGCGCTACGCCCTGACCAAAGGAATCCAGGTCTATGGCATTAACAGTTATGATCTGACGCGTCGTCACGCGTCGCTTTGCAGAGTAGAATTGCGCCATTGCCGAGAATCGTCTCAAATAAACATAATGACCCTAATTGTCCCATAACGGAACTCCATGACCAACTACAGCCTGCGTGCGCGCATGATGATTTTGATCCTTGCCCCAACCGTTTTAATCGGTTTGTTGCTGAGCATCTTCTTCGTTGTGCACCGTTACAACGACTTGCAGCAACAGCTGGAAGATGCCGGAGCCAGCATTATTGAGCCGCTTGCCGTCTCAAGCGAATACGGTATGAACCTGCAAAATCGTGAGTCGCTTGGTCAATTGATAAGCGTCCTGCACCGCCGTCATTCGGAGATCGTGCGGGCGATTTCGGTCTATGACGAACACAACCGGCTGTTCGTGACCTCAAATTTCCACCTTGATCCCAGCGAACTTAAAATACCGGAAGGGTCGCCTATTCCGCGCCATCTCAGCGTACTTCGCCGGGGCGATATTATGATCCTTCGCACACCGATTGTATCGGAAAGCTATTCACCCGATGAATCAGCTATCTCAGATGCCAAGGCCAGTAATAATATGTTGGGGTATGTGGCGCTCGAACTGGATCTCAAGTCGGTGCGGCTACAGCAGTACAAAGAAATCTTCATTTCCAGCGTGATGATGCTGTTTTGTATTGGCATCGCGCTTATTTTTGGCTGGCGATTAATGCGCGACGTGACGGGGCCGATTCGTAACATGGTGAATACCGTTGATCGTATTCGTCGTGGGCAACTCGATAGCCGCGTTGAAGGGTTCATGCTCGGTGAGCTGGATATGCTGAAAAACGGCATTAACTCGATGGCGATGTCGCTTGCGGCCTATCATGAAGAGATGCAGCATAACGTCGATCAGGCGACCTCCGACTTGCGAGAAACGCTGGAGCAAATGGAGATTCAGAACGTCGAGCTGGATTTGGCGAAAAAACGCGCCCAGGAAGCAGCGCGCATTAAGTCCGAGTTTCTCGCCAATATGTCTCACGAGCTGCGCACCCCGCTCAACGGCGTGATTGGTTTTACCCGTCTGACGCTGAAATCCGAACTCAACCCGACCCAGCGCGATCACCTGCATACCATCGAACGTTCCGCCAACAACCTGCTGGCAATCATCAATGACGTGCTTGATTTCTCGAAGCTGGAGGCCGGTAAACTTATCCTTGAAAGTATTCCGTTCCCGCTGCGCAGCACGCTGGACGAAATCGTCACGCTGTTAGCACACTCCTCGCACGACAAAGGTTTAGAGCTGACGCTCAACATTAAGAATGACGTGCCGGATAACGTCATCGGCGACCCGCTGCGTTTGCAGCAGGTGATCACGAATCTGGTCGGGAATGCCATTAAGTTTACGGAAAGCGGCAATATCGACGTGCTGGTTGAACGACGGGCGATCAGTAATAACAAAGTGCAGATTGAAGTGCAGATCCGCGATACCGGTATTGGCATCCCGGAACGCGACCAGTCGCGATTATTCCAGGCGTTCCGTCAGGCGGATGCCAGCATTTCACGTCGTCACGGCGGAACCGGGCTGGGGCTGGTGATTACGCAGAAACTGGTGAAAGAGATGGGCGGTGATATCTCCTTCCATAGCCAGCCAAATCGCGGGTCAACGTTCTGGTTCCATATCAACCTCGATCTCAATCCGAACGTGATAATCGAAGGCCCGGCGACCCATTGCCTGCGAGGTAAACGCCTGGCCTATATCGAACCCAACGCTGCTGCGGCTCAAAGCACTCTGGATGTGTTGGGTACGACGCCACTGGACGTTATTTACAGCCCGACGTTTTCTGCTCTGGCCGTCGATCATTACGATATTCTGTTGATGGGGATTCCGGTGACGTTCACCGGTGAGCTAACGATGCAGCAGGAGCGCCTGGCGAAAGCCGCCTCGATGACCGATTACCTGCTGTTAGCCCTGCCGTGTCATGCGCAAATTAATGCCGAAGAGCTGAAAAATGACGGTGCTGCCGCCTGTCTGTTGAAACCACTTACCGCAACGCGTCTGCTGCCTGCGTTGACCGAATATTGCCGCATTAATTATCCTGCGCTGCCGACAGTTAACGACGACCATAAATTGCCGATGAGCGTTATGGCCGTGGATGACAACCCGGCAAACCTGAAGCTCATCGGTGTATTGCTGGACGATCACGTGCAACACGTTGAGCTGTGCGACGGCGGTGAGCAGGCACTTGAAAAAGCGAAACAAATGCAGTTTGACCTGATTCTGATGGATATTCAGATGCCAGGTATGGACGGCATTCGCGCCTGTGAGCTGATTCGACAGCTTCCCCACCAGCAGCAGACACCGGTGATAGCCGTGACAGCGCACGCCATGGCCGGGCAGAAAGAAAAACTCCTCGGTGCTGGAATGAATGATTATCTGGCGAAACCGATCGACGAAGAAAAGCTTCATAGCTTGTTGATACGCTATAAACCCGGCATCGCAGCCGCAAACTACCTCGCGCCCCCCAAACCTGCCGAGATAACGATCAATCCTAATGCCACACTCGACTGGCAGCTCGCGCTGCGTCAGGCGGCAGGGAAACCCGATTTGGCGCGGGAAATGCTGCAAATGCTCATCGCCTTCCTGCCTGAGATCCGCAACAAAGTGGAAGAACAGCTGGTAGGCGAGAATCCGGAAGAACTGGTTGATGCCATTCATAAGCTGCACGGTAGCTGCGGCTACAGCGGCGTACCGCGCCTGAAGAGCCTCTGCCATTTGCTGGAGCAGCAGCTGCGTTCCGGCACACCTGAATCGGAGCTGGAGCCGGAATTTCTTGAGCTGCTGGATGAGATGGATAACGTGACCCGCGAAGCGAGGAAAATTCTCGGATAACAGGATGAGGGGATATTACATCCCCATTCCGACCTTCAGCGTGGCCGCGATATTCCTTGCCGCCAGTCGCACGTTTTCTTCGGCATTTTCCAGCGCCTCTTCTAAGGTGCAGACGGTATAAATCACGCTGAAAACTGCATCCACACCGTGTTCATGTACCACGCCAACGTCGGCCGTGAGACTGCCCGCAATCCCGATAACCGGTTTGTTAAAGCGTTTGGCTACCCTCGCCACGCCAACGGGGACTTTTCCATGAATCGTTTGGCTGTCGATACGCCCTTCGCCAGTAATCACTAAATCAGCATCGGCAACCTGCTTATCCAGTTGCAGAGCGTCGGTCACTATCTCAATGCCCTGACGCAGCTGAGCGCCGCAAAACGCATACAGCGCCGCGCCCATTCCACCCGCAGCACCGCCACCCGAAAGGTTGAGCACGTCCATATCTAAATCATGAGCAATAACCTGAGCGTAATGCGCAAGCGACTTGTCCAGCCGTTCAATCATCTCCGGCGTTGCGCCCTTTTGTGGGCCAAATACCGCCGATGCGCCCTCTTCTCCGGTTAGCGGATTGGTGACGTCGCAGGCGACCTCAATGCGACAGTCAGCCAGTCTTTTATCCAGCCCGCTGATATCAATGCGTGCCAGGCGGTCAAGTTCACCGCCGCCCTGCCCGATAGGCTTTCCCTCACTGGTGAGCAGCTTCGCCCCCAGCGCCTGTACCATTCCGGCTCCGCCGTCATTCGTCGCACTCCCACCGATGCCGATGATAATGTGCTTCACTCCCGCATCCAGAGCATGGCTTATCAGCTCCCCGGTTCCCCAGGACGTTGTGGTGAGTGGGTTTCGCTGCGCGGGTTTCACCAGTTCCAGACCGCTCGCTGCCGCCATTTCAATAAATGCCGATCGTTCGTCACCCGATAGCCCATAAAAGGCCTGAACGCTCGCCCCAAGCGGGCCCGTCACATCAACATGCACAATTCGGCCAGCGGTCGCCGCGACCATGGCTTCGACAGTCCCTTCACCACCGTCCGCTACCGGGAGTTTTACGTAATCCGCATCAGGCCAGATTTCGCGAAACCCTTGCTCTATTGCCGTGGCGACTTCAAGAGCACTCAAACTTTCCTTATACGAGTCCGGTGCGATCACTATTTTCATTTAGCATCCTTACGCATGTTGGCTGTGGTCATCATTCACTAAGCAAATGACCGCTCATGGGAGCGGTCCCAATCTGTTTAGCGTACCATGCACGGACGTTTATTGTCGAACGTCCAGTCAGGAATCAGATACTGCATTGCCATCGCATCATCACGCGCACCCAGACCGTGCTTCTGGTACAGCTCGTGGGCTTTCATCAGTTGATCCATATCCAGTTCGACACCCAGGCCTGGCGTAGTCGGTACCTGCACCATCCCACCTTTAATGTCGAATGGCCGTTTCGTCAGGCGCTGATTCCCCTCCTGCCAAATCCAGTGTGTATCAATAGCGGTGATATTACCCGGCGCTGCGGCCGCAACGTGAGTGAACATCGCCAGCGAAATGTCGAAATGGTTATTGGAATGTGAGCCCCAGGTTAGCCCGAATTCATGACACATCTGCGCCACGCGCACTGAACCTTGCATGGTCCAGAAGTGCGGGTCGGCCAGCGGAATATCCACCGATTGCAACGAAAGCGTATGCCCCATCTGACGCCAGTCGGTGGCAATCATATTGGTGGCGGTTGGCAATCCTGTCGCACGACGGAACTCGGCCATCACTTCCCGACCAGAGAACCCTTGCTCAGCACCGCACGGATCTTCGGCGTACGCCAGCACGCCTTTCAGCCGCTTGCCAATTTTGATGGCTTCATCGAGCGACCAGGCACCGTTTGGATCGAGCGTCACGCGCGCCTGCGGGAAGCGTTTCGCCAGCGCTTCAATCGACTCTGCCTCTTCTTCACCGGCCAGCACGCCGCCCTTCAGTTTGAAATCGTTAAAACCGTACTTGTCATATGCGGCTTCTGCCAGACGAACCACCGCATCAGGGGTCATCGCTTCATCGTGACGCAAGCGATACCAGTCGCATTTCTCATCCGGCTGGCTCTGATACGCCAGCGGCGTTAGTTTGCGATCGCCCACGAAAAACAGATAACCCAGCATTTCCACTTCGCTGCGCTGCTGGCCCTCGCCGAGCAGCGAGGCGACATTCACCCCCAAATGCTGACCGAGCAGATCCAGCATCGCGGCCTCAATTCCCGTCACCACATGGATAGTGGTGCGCAGATCAAATGTTTGCAGCCCACGCCCGCTCGCATCACGATCGGCAAAGGTACTTCGCACCACATTTAAGACGTTTTTGTACTCGCCCAGCGTTTTACCCACCACTAACGCCGTCGCGTCTTCCAGCGTTTTGCGGATCTTCTCGCCGCCGGGAATTTCACCCACGCCGGTATGTCCGGAATTGTCCTTAATAATGACAATGTTGCGGGTAAAGAACGGGGCGTGGGCACCGCTCAGGTTCATCAACATGCTGTCGTGGCCCGCAACCGGGACAATCTGCATAGAAGTTACGACAGGAGTAGAAAAAGTGTTCATTATTCAATCCTTTTGATTAGTGGCGACCGAACGCCGGGCGTTTGCGGTCAAAGGTCCAGCCGGGAACAAGATATTGCATTGGGCCTGCGTCATTGCGCGCACCACCCGGCAGTTTCTTGTAGAGTTCATGCGCCTTGTGGACCTGATCCCAGTCCAGCTCAACGCCTAATCCCGGTGCATCCGGTACGGTAATTTTACCGTCTTTAATCTCAAGCGGTTTTTTGGTCAGGCGCGCATCGCCCTCCTGCCAGATCCAGTGGGTATCAATGGCGGTCGGCGTACCTGGAGCCGCAGCACCAACGTGGGTAAACATCGCCAGAGAGATATCAAAGTGGTTATTCGAATGGCAGCCCCAGGTTAAACCCCAGTCGTCGCAAAGCTGCGCAACACGCACCGCACCGGAGAGCGTCCAGAAGTGCGGATCCGCCAGCGGAATATCCACCGAATTCAGCATCACCGCGTGGCCCATTTCGCGCCAGTTCGTCGCAATCATGTTGGTCGCCACCGGCAGACCCGTGGCGCGACGAAACTCCGCCATCACTTCACGCCCGGAAAAACCTTGCTCGGCGCCACACGGATCTTCCGCGTAGGTCAGCACGCCGTTGAGACCTTTGCACAGCGCAATGGCTTCATCCAGCAGCCACGCGCCGTTGGGATCAACGGTAATACGCGCATCCGGAAAACGTTTTTTCAATGCGCGGACGCTGTCGATCTCCTGCTCGCCCGGTAGTACGCCACCCTTGAGTTTGAAATCTTTAAACCCGTAGCGATCCTGCGCGGCTTCCGCTAGCTGCACTACCGCCTCGCGGGTGAGCGCTTCCTGATGGCGCAAGTGATACCAGTCGTGACTGCCCGAAGTATATTCCAGATACGGGAGATCGGTTTTAGTACGGTCACCCACGTAGAAAAGATAACCGAGGACCGTGACGGCATCACGCTGCTTGCCTGGGCCTAACAGTTCACACACCGGGACGTTGAGCGTCTTGCCCAACAGATCGAGAAGGGCGGCCTCCAGCGCGGCGACGGCGTTGACGCGCAGTTCAAAGGTCCAGGCCCCGTTGCCAAACGTATCGAAATCGGCGGCCTGATTGCCTTTATGTACACGCTGAACCACCTTATTCAGGCGAGCGATTTCCTGCCCAACCACCATCGGAACGGCATCGAGCAGAGTCTGTAAAATCACTTCGCCGCCAGGGGCTTCACCTACGCCGGTATGGCCAGCGCTATCGGTGAGAACCACGATATTACGGGTGAAATACGCACTGTGCGCACCACCAATATTGAGGAGCATGCTGTCATGCCCGGCTACCGGAATGACTTGCATGTCAGTAATGACGGGGCTTGATTGAGTATTCATCATGCCTGCCCCGCGACGGGTTTCAGCTCAACGCGTTTAATGTCGCCCACCAGCACCAGGTAGCTCAACACCGCCACCAGCGCGTGGACACCCACATAGATCAGTGCGCCGTTAAACGAGCCTGTGGTGCCGACGATATAGCCAATCGCAATCGGGGTGACAATACCGGAAATATTGCCGAACATATTGAACAGACCACCGCTAAGCCCACTGATCTCTTTCGGTGCGGTATCTGCCATCACCGCCCAGCCCAGCGCACCAATCCCTTTACCAAAGAAGGCCATCGCCATAAAGCCGACAATCATCCACTCCACATCCACGTAGTTACAGAACACCATCGACATGGAGAGCAGCATCCCTACCACAATGGGCGTTTTACGTGCGATATTCAGCGAGCCAGTCCGACGCATTAGCCAGTCCGAAATCACACCGCCGAGCACCCCGCCGATAAATCCACACACTGCGGGAATGGAGGCAATAAACCCTGCTTTGAGGATCGACATCCCGCGCGCCTGCACCAGATAGACCGGGAACCAGGTAATAAAGAAGTAGGTTAGAGCGTTAATGCAGTACTGCCCAAGGTAGATACCGATCATCATGCGCGAGCCGACAAGCTGCTTGATCTGCCCCCACTTCTGGCTAAACGGCACTTTTTCTTTGGTGCTTTTCTGATCCATGTTGATCAGCGCGCCACCTTCGGCAATGTACTCCAGTTCTTTCTTGTTAACGCCAGGATGTTGATTGGGTTCGTGGATCACTTTCAGCCACACAAAGCTAATGATGATCCCAAGGCCACCCATAAAGAAGAAGACGTGCGACCAGCCTACTTCATGCGTCAGCCAACCCATGATGGGCGCAAAAATAACCGTGGCAAAATATTGTGCCGAGTTAAATATCGCCACCGCCGTGCCCCTTTCCTGCGCCGGGAACCAGGCTGCAACGATGCGGCTATTGCCCGGGAAGGAGGGTGCTTCCGCCAATCCCACCAGAAAACGTAAGGTGAAAAGCGCAACGATAATGCCGAAACCATTGAAGATATCGACAAAGCCTTGCAGGAGGGTAAACATGGACCAGATAAAGATGGACCAGAAGTAAACGCGTTTCGATCCGAAGCGGTCAAGCAGCCAACCGCCGGGTATTTGGCCAATCACATAGGCCCATGAAAACGCGGAGAAGACATACCCCATACCAACCGGATCGAGACCAATGTCTTTTGCCATTTCCGAGCCGGCAATCGACAGCGTCGCGCGGTCGCCATAGTTGAAGGATGTGACGATAAACAGCATCACCACTATCCAGTAGCGAGCATTTGTGCGCTTCTCAGCGCTGCTCGCCGCGTGGCTTAATGTACTCATTGTTGCACTCCTGAATCATAGCTTTTCGCTAGGTTCATTCTGAACAGCACAACCTGTAGGGTAATCAGAATGAGAGGTTAGTGTTTTTGCAGTTTTGGTACGACTTGATGTCGTTTTAGTCTGACTAACTGCATTTTTTAACTGGCATGAAAAGTATATGTAAGGGGCACTAGCCCTCTCACCGTGCAACAACACAATATTGAGAGAGGGTCAGGAAGTTGTTTGGGGCATAAGCCCAACTGAGTGGAAGGTACTTCACGGAATGGGTGATTTCATGCCCAGTGGCGGCTTCGCCTTACCGGGCATTGTGTTATTTGAGGAGTGTGGCCCAGTTCTCAACCCACGGGTTAGACTGGCTTTCTGGCTCGGGATGTTCACCGGCATCGATCAGTAACATATCCCCCACTCGCTGAGCGCTTTGCTCCTGCAGCAGGGCGTCGAACTGCTTACCGCCACCACAGAAATTAGGATAGCTGCTGTCGCCCAGGGCGATAATTCCATAATGGGCACCCGGCTGGAAGCCAAGGCTATCTTTGATGCCCTGGAACAGTGGCAGAATGCTATCAGGAAGATCGCCCTGCCCGGTTGTTGACGTCACCACCAGTGCATACTGATCTTTGTACTTTAGCCAGTCAGCCAGCTCAGGATCTTCATAGACTTTCGCCTTGTGCCCCATCCCTGCCAGGATCGCTTCAGCTTCTTCTGCCACCAGCAGTGAGTTGCCATACATTGTGCCGACAAAAATTCCAACTTCAGCCATGGTTCATTTCCTTCATTATCACTGTTGCTGTTCATCCTGAACGTTGCCAGGCGTAAACTCAACCCTTTCATTTTTGGGGAGTTGTCCCACCCAGCCAAAGTGTGACAGCGCCTGCATCCACACGTCGTCCAGACCTGCGGATATGACGAGCGGCTCACCGGTAAAAGGGTGCGTGAGGCTAAGCTGACTTGCGTGCAGCATAAGTCGATTGCAGCCAAAATGTTCCGCCGCGCTCCGGTTCTGGCGCAGATCGCCGTGCTTGCTGTCACCAATAATAGGGTGACGCAGATGCGAAAGATGGCGACGCAGTTGATGCTTGCGTCCGGTTTTAGGCTCAAGCTCCACCAGACCATAGCGCGTCGTCGGGAATTTGCCCGTCGCTATAGGCATTTCGACGGTAGCCAGGCCGCGGTAATCGGTGACCGCAGGCTGAGGGTCTTTATTTTCACGGGCAAACTTGTCGGCGATTTTATCCAGCTCTTCCACCAGCGGATAATCAAGCGTTCCTTCATCCATCAGCCAGCCGCGCACAATGGCGTGATAACGCTTTTGAATTTGATGCTGCTCGAACTGCTGCGATAACAACCGCCCGGCCTCACTGGACAAGCCCATCAGCAATACGCCAGAAGTTGGTCTGTCCAGGCGGTGAACGGTAAAAACGTGCTGACCAATCTGGTCGCGTACGGTTTGCATCACCACCACTTTTTCATCGCGATCCAACCAGCTACGGTGAACCAACCAGCCAGACGGTTTATTGACCGCCACCAGCCATTCATCCTGATACAAGATCTCAATAGTCATGCCTTGCCACCAGCAAACAGCACGTCCAGTCGTTGCAGCTCGATTAGCACCACGTCACGAACGGGATGAGCCGCATCAAGCGCCATTTCATAATAAGGCGCGATGGCAAAATCGTGCGGCAGCGGATGACCGCCATCCAGCAACGCATGCATACGTGGCAGTAATATCCACTGGAGCCATTCAAACGGTTCGAGGGTATCCAGGCAAAATGGTTGTGTGCTTTCGAAGGCTGCTGGCGCAGGAGCCATGTCCTGCCACAGCTGATGTTCGCGCAATATTGCTTCGATGGCGTGCAACTGAGCACGAACGCTATCGTGATGCGTCATATAAACCTCAACTGAAAAACGGAATGGCGCGAAGCATAGCATTGCGGAAGGTAGAAATAAAAAAAGGGAGCACTGTATAAAACAGTGCTCCCGGTTCGTTTCGCAGCATTCCAGCTACAATTTGTGCTCCCTGCTCATCCGTGACAACTTTTCCTCTGGCCCTGAGACCTGGTCATCCATAAACCTGCTGCATCCTGCTCACACCATCCTGATGTGAATGTTTCATCCTGAAACGTCCTGGCCTTCCTGACCCACCGACCATCCTGACCGGCTCTCATTCTCCTTCCTGGAGGTGTCCCTTACGCATCCTGCGTTATCCGTTTTGCTTCATCCTGAAGCCTTCCTGCAGCGCCATCCTGACGTATCCTGAGTAAGAAACGTCATCATCCTGATGTTCGTTTCTTGTGTCGGCGTCCTGTCGACCTATATAGAATCCCCTATTCCGCTTCGTCTTACAACCCATGCAGAAAGGCTCACAGCGAGGTGATAGCGTGTATAAAAGCAGAAATAAAGCCATAAGCCACTGAAATTAATTAAGTTACTAAAATTAAGCAGTGAGTAGATTACGACTTAATACGGCGATCTCTCACAAACCTTGTAAGAGATCTCTCACAAACACAGTAGCACTTTGGATTACAGAACTGGCTCAAGTCGGTTGAGGAATTCCGCAAGTGAGGGGGCGAGAATGTCGCGTTTGCGGGTACCGATGGTCTCTTTGATCACTTCACCATTCAGGTTACAGACGGAGATAACATCCAGTTCACTCTCCAGCGTGGCGATAAAAAGCGTCGGTGCAAGCTTCAAGCGTTTTTGCATCACCAGATGTCCAATCAGATTCTCCTGAACCCGCTGGAAGTCATCTTCGCTCCAGGTTTGCAGCAACGTCAGCGTTTCGTTATCGAAGCGCGCGCGCATATCCCCGGCTAACTGTGTGGTGTAAAACGAATGAACGGCAGGTTGTACCACGAGGTCCATTGCGCGCTCAACCGCATTTACATTTTGCTCTGCGGTGAACGGCTGCGGCTGCCAGATAATGGTGTCATCCAGGGTGGTGATAATGCAGGGTGAAGGCACGCCGTATAACTCTTCGCTTTGCGGCCACGTATCGTGTTTTTGATGCCATGCCTCGCAGTAGCGTGTAGTGAATGCCTTCAGGGCATTTGCAGTCTCAATATCCACCGATTTCTCTCTTTGCGTCAGACAGGATAAACTTGAGCTATTAGTGTACCTGCAAAGTGGCAACGAAACATGTCTTACGAAAATCATCAGGCGTTAACGGGTTTAACGCTGGGCAAAACGACACATTACCGCGACATCTATGACGCCAGCCTATTGCAAGGCGTCCCGCGCAGCTTAAACCGCGATCCATTGGGATTACGTGCAGATGCCCTGCCCTTTATGGGCGGCGATATCTGGACGCTTTACGAACTCTCCTGGCTGAATGCCCGTGGTTTGCCACAGGTGGCGGTCGGCCACGTCGAGCTGGATTATTCCAGCGTCAATCTCGTGGAGTCGAAAAGCTTTAAGCTGTATCTGAACAGCTTCAACCAGACTCGTTTCGACTCCTGGGAAGCGGTTCAGCAGACTCTTCAACGCGATCTCAGCGCCTGCGCGCAAGGTAGCGTCACCGTGGCGCTCTATCGTGTCGACGAACTGGAAGGCCAGCCAATTGCCCACTTCCACGGCACCTGTATTGACGATCAGGATATCGAGATCGACAACTACGAATTCAGCACCGATTACCTCGAAAACGCCACTGAGAATAAAGTGGTGGAAGAAACGCTGGTCAGTCATTTGCTGAAATCCAACTGTCTGATTACCCACCAGCCCGACTGGGGTTCGGTCCAGATTCAGTATCGTGGGCCGAAAATTGACCGGGAGAAGCTGCTGCGCTATCTGGTGTCATTCCGTCATCATAATGAGTTTCACGAGCAGTGCGTCGAGCGAATCTTTAATGATATTCAGCGGTTCTGCCAGCCTGAGAAACTGAGCGTTTATGCGCGATACACCCGTCGCGGCGGGCTGGATATCAACCCATGGCGCACCAATACCGATTTTGTTCCTGCAATCGGGCGTCTGGTACGCCAGTAAAGTAAATATTTTCACAATATGCGTGCTGTATTCCGCGCTTGAGGTTGTGAAACGTCATAAGCCAGGGCTATTGTAATCAACAGGGAAAGAAGATCTTCGTCCCATAAGGAGCTCACTTGATTACACATATTAGCCCTCTCGGCTCAATGGATATGTTGTCGCAGTTGGAAGTGGACATGCTTAAACGCACGGCCAGCAGCGACCTTTATCAACTGTTTCGCAATTGTTCACTTGCCGTCCTGAACTCCGGAAGTCTGACCGATAACAGCAAAGAACTGCTGTCTCGTTTCGAAAGCTTTGATATCAACGTGTTACGCCGCGAACGTGGCGTAAAACTCGAAGTGATTAACCCGCCGGAAGAGGCCTTTGTCGATGGGCGCATCATTCGCTCATTGCAGGCCAACCTGTTTGCCGTCCTGCGCGATATCCTGTTTGTTAACGGACAAATTCACAACGCCGGTCGTTTCCAGCACCTGAATCTGGAAAGCTCCGTTCACATGACCAACCTGGTGTTCTCTATTCTGCGTAACGCTCGTGCCCTGCACGTGGGCGAAGCACCAAACATGGTCGTTTGCTGGGGCGGTCACTCCATTAATGAAACTGAATATCTCTACGCTCGACGCGTAGGTACTCAGTTGGGCTTGCGCGAACTGAACATTTGCACCGGCTGCGGACCGGGCGCGATGGAAGCCCCAATGAAAGGCGCAGCGGTCGGCCACGCGCAGCAGCGTTATAAAGAAGGACGTTTTATCGGCATGACCGAACCGTCCATTATTGCGGCTGAGCCACCGAACCCGTTGGTCAACGAACTGATCATCATGCCGGATATTGAAAAACGCCTCGAAGCGTTTGTCCGTATCGCACACGGGATTATTATCTTCCCTGGCGGCGTGGGTACGGCAGAAGAGCTGCTCTATCTGCTGGGCATTCTGATGAATCCGGCTAACAAAAATCAGGTATTGCCGCTGATCCTTACCGGGCCTAAAGAGAGCGCAGATTACTTCCGCGTGCTGGACGAGTTTATTGTGCATACGCTGGGCGAGGCGGCACGAAGCCACTATCGCATCATCATTGACGATGCGGCAGAAGTGGCGCGTCAGATGAAAAAAGCGATGCCGCTGGTGAAAGAAAATCGTCGAGACACCGGTGATGCCTACAGCTTTAACTGGTCGATTCGTATTGCGCCAGATCTACAGATGCCATTCGAGCCGTCGCATGAAAACATGGCGAACCTCAAACTGTATCCGGATCAGCCGGTAGAAGTTCTGGCCGCCGATCTGCGTCGCGCGTTCTCGGGCATCGTTGCCGGTAACGTGAAAGAGGTGGGGATCCGGGCAATTGAAGAGTTTGGCCCGTATAAAATCCACGGTGACAGCGACATGATGCGCCGCATGGACGATCTGCTTCAGGGCTTCGTTGCTCAGCATCGTATGAAGTTGCCTGGCTCGGCCTATATTCCTTGTTACGAGATCTGCACATAGCAGAATATTCGTCTACATCTTCCTCAAGCCGGGTACTCCCCGGCTTTTTCTATTTTTATCGTTAAAAACATAGGTATCACTTATCTCATTTACATTCTCAACGAATACGCAAACGATTACCTTCATTTTTCAGCCGTGATTTATCAGTCTTAATCGAAATTAACCGTCAGAAAAAACTAAAAAACCCAATCTTTACAGCCAATCACACGTATCTCGGAGCCTAAGCTATCCTGCCATATGTCGTTAATGGTAGCCTTCGCGCCCGTAAATTCGCTTTGATGTTTTATTAACAGTTTTTTGGCCTAAAAATGTCCACATCATAAGTGGATTATTGCATTTGGGATCGGGATCACTGATAGATTCATAACTAAAATGTATCTTTCCGCCCGCCAATAGTTACGGGCATAAATTATAAAAAAACCGTCATTAAACGAATTTCATATTACAGCCAGGCCATTTTTCATCGGAATTGACTAAAAAGCCTGACAAATTGTTCCTCCAGGAGATACAGATGGAAACCACTCAAACCAGCACCATTGCTTCGACAGAATCCCGAAGTGGATGGCGTAAAACGGATACCATGTGGATGCTTGGCCTTTACGGCACAGCAATCGGCGCTGGTGTACTGTTCCTTCCTATTAACGCAGGTGTTGGCGGTCTGATTCCGCTGATCATCATGGCGATTATTGCTTTCCCGATGACCTACTTTGCACACCGCGGTCTGACCCGTTTTGTGCTGTCAGGTAAAAACCCGGGCGAAGACATCACTGAAGTCGTTGAAGAACACTTTGGTATCGGCGCAGGTAAACTGATTACCCTGCTCTACTTCTTCGCGATCTACCCGATTCTGCTGGTGTATAGCGTGGCTATCACCAACACCGTTGAAAGCTTTATGACGCACCAGCTGCACATGACGCCGCCACCGCGCGCGATCCTGTCGCTGATTCTGATTATCGGCATGATGACCATCGTACGTTTCGGCGAGCAGATGATCGTTAAGGCGATGAGTATTCTGGTATTCCCGTTCGTGATTGCGCTGATGATTCTGGCCTGCTACCTGATCCCACAGTGGAACAGCGCCGCACTGGAAACGCTGTCCTTTAGCAGCGCATCGGCAACCGGCAACGGCCTGTGGATGACTCTGTGGCTGGCGATTCCGGTCATGGTATTCTCCTTCAACCACTCCCCGATTATCTCCTCCTTTGCCGTAGCGAAGCGCGAAGAATACGGTCAGGGCGCAGAGAAGAAGTGCTCCAGCATCCTGGCACGTGCTCACATCATGATGGTTATTACCGTTATGTTCTTCGTGTTCAGCTGTGTACTGAGCCTGTCCCCGGCGGACCTGGCAGCAGCGAAAGCCCAGAACATCTCGATTCTGTCTTACCTGGCGAACCACTTTAACGCGCCGCTGATTGCGTGGATGGCACCCATCATCGCGATTATCGCGATTACCAAATCCTTCCTCGGCCACTACCTGGGCGCACGTGAAGGCTTCAACGGTATGGTGATTAAATCTCTGCGCGGCAAAGGTAAGAGCATCGAAATCAACAAGCTGAACAAAATCACTGCCCTGTTCATGCTGGTGACCACCTGGGCGGTCGCGACCATGAACCCGAGCATTCTCGGCATGATCGAAACCCTGGGCGGCCCGATTATCGCGATGATTCTGTTCCTGATGCCGATGTACGCGATTCAGAAAGTACCGGCGATGCGTAAATACAGCGGCCATATCAGCAACGTGTTCGTTGTGATTATGGGTCTGATTGCCATCTCCGCGATTTTCTTCTCTCTGTTCAGCTAATACCTACTGCGCTGCCTTAAGGGCAGCGCAATCCTCTCTGACTGATAGCAATGGACGCATCATGATTAGCGTATTCGATATCTTTAAAATCGGTATTGGTCCTTCCAGCTCTCACACTGTCGGACCAATGAAAGCCGGTAAACAATTCACGGATGACTTGATTGCACGCGGCATTCTTCACGACGTAACTCGCGTGGTCGTTGATGTTTACGGGTCCCTTTCCTTAACGGGCAAAGGTCACCACACCGACATCGCTATCATTATGGGACTGGCGGGAAACCTGCCGGATACCGTAGATATTGATGCAATCCCTGGTTTTATTCAGGACGTTAACACCCATGGTCGTCTGCTCCTGGCGAACGGCGAGCATGAAGTAGAATTCCCGGTTGATAAGTGCATGAATTTCCATGCTGACAACCTCTCCCTGCACGAGAACGGTATGCGAATTACCGCGCTGGCAGGTGAAAAGGCTATTTACAGCCAAACCTATTACTCTATCGGCGGCGGCTTTATCGTCGACGAAGATCACTTTGGTCAGCCGAATGATTCATCGGTTGCGGTGCCTTATCCGTATAAAAATGCGGCGGATTTACAGCGTCACTGCCAGGAAACAGGTTTATCCCTCTCTGGCCTGATGATGAAAAATGAACTGGCGTTGCACACCAAAGAAGAGCTGGAACAGCACTTTAACAACGTCTGGGACGTGATGCGTGGCGGTATCGAGCGCGGTATCACGACAGAGGGCGTATTGCCGGGCAAACTGCGCGTTCCGCGCCGTGCGGCTGCGCTGCGTCGTATGCTGGTCAGCACCGACAAAACCACCACCGATCCGATGGCCGTGGTCGACTGGATCAACATGTTTGCGCTGGCGGTCAACGAAGAAAACGCTGCTGGCGGGCGTGTCGTCACCGCACCGACCAACGGCGCATGCGGTATCGTTCCGGCGGTACTTGCGTATTACGATAAGTTTATCCGTGAAGTGAATGCCAACTCACTGGCTCGTTATCTGCTGGTTACCAGCACTATCGGCTCTTTGTACAAGATGAACGCCTCGATTTCGGGTGCGGAAGTCGGTTGTCAGGGCGAAGTGGGCGTGGCCTGCTCAATGGCAGCGGCGGGGCTTACCGAGCTGCTGGGCGGTAGCCCGACGCAGGTTTGCATCGCGGCAGAAATCGGCATGGAGCACAACCTTGGGCTGACCTGCGATCCCGTCGCCGGACAGGTTCAGGTGCCATGTATTGAACGTAACGCGATTGCCTCCGTAAAAGCGGTCAACGCTTCACGTATGGCGCTGCGCCGTACCAGTGAGCCGCGCGTATGCCTCGATAAAGTTATCGAGACCATGTACGAAACGGGTAAAGACATGAACGCCAAATACCGCGAAACCTCTCGCGGCGGCCTGGCGATGAAGATTGTCACCTGCGATTAAGTCATAAAGGTGCCTCGTTTCTGCGAGGCACCTTCCCGTTATTCTCGCCTTTCGTAGTTTCCATCTGTTTGCAGTGTTACCCTTAATCGACTGGATAAAAGGGAGAATGTCTGTGGCTGTTCATTTGCTGATTGTTGACGCGCTAAATCTCATTCGCCGCATACATGCGGTACAAGGCACGCCGTGCAAAGACACCTGTTTGCACGCGCTGGAACAGCTTATCCGCCACAGCACGCCAACCCACGTCGTCGCCGTATTCGACGATGAAGCGCGCAATACCGGTTGGCGTCACCAGCGATTACCAGATTACAAAGCCGGGCGCGCGCCAATGCCTGACGATCTGCACAGCGAAATGCCCGCCATTCGTGCGGCCTTTGAGCAACGCGGCGTACCCTGCTGGGGTGCTCACGGAAATGAAGCGGACGATCTGGCCGCGACGCTGGCGTTAAAAGTGGCAGGAGCCGGACATCAGGCCACTATCGTCTCGACCGACAAAGGCTATTGCCAGCTACTTTCACCGACTATTCGTATTCGCGACTACTTCCAGAAACGCTGGCTTGATGCTCCTTTTATTGCCAGCGAGTTTGGCGTGTCGCCGCAACAGCTTCCCGATTACTGGGGCCTTGCCGGAATCAGCAGCTCAAAAATACCGGGCGTTGCGGGCATTGGCCCAAAAAGCGCCGCACAGTTACTGACGGATTTTCAGGATCTCGAAGGGATTTATGCCCATCTTGAAGATGTGCCAGAGAAATGGCGCAAGAAGCTGGAAGCGCATAAAGAGATGGCGTTTATTTGTCGGGACGTGGCGCGATTGCAGACTGATTTGCAGCTCGATGGCAATTTGCAGCAGCTGCGCTGGGCAGGTCATTAATACGAATGATGGAGTGACAAGAGATGAAAGCGGCGCGCCAGCAAGCCATCATAGACCTGCTGATCAATCATAAAAGCCTGACGACGGAAGCGTTGTCCGTAGAGCTTAACGTCAGTAAAGAGACGGTTCGCCGCGATCTCAGCGAACTACAGGCACTGGGCAAAGTGCTGCGTAACCACGGGCGCGCTAAATATATTCATCGCGAAAATCAGGATAGTGGCGACCCATTTCATATCCGTCGCAAAAGCCACTTTGCTCACAAAGCGGATATCGCCCGAGAAGCGCTGGCCTGGATAGAAGAAGGCATGGTTATCGCGCTCGATGCCAGCTCGACCTGTTGGCATCTGGCGCGCCAGCTTCCCGATATCGACCTTCACGTTTTCACAAACAGCCAACCGATCTGCCAGGAGTTGAGCAAACGCGAACAGATTCAATTGACCTGTTCTGGCGGCACCTTACAGCGCAAATATGGTTGCTACGTCAGCTCATCGCCGGTTTCACAGCTTAAATCGCTGGAGATTGACCTGTTTATTTTTTCTTGTGAAGGCATCGACAGCAACGGCGCACTCTGGGACTCGAATGCGGTCAATGCCGATTTTAAATCGCTGCTGCTTAAGCGCGCTTCGCAATCGCTATTACTGATTGATAAAAGCAAGTTTGATCGTTCAGGCGAAGCCGCAATTGGGCATCTGGATGACGTGACGCATATCATTTCTGATGCGCACATGGTGGTGAAATAGCCCCCGGGTTTCAAGCCCGGGAGCCTTGCCGGTGTTATCGCTCGTCCCGACGCCCACCTACTGCCGCCCACCAGCGACGGACATGCACCGTCACTTCTTCACGGTCGTGGTAAAGCTGACGCGCCTGAATTTCTGCGTTAATGCCCTGCGCGCTCAGCTGCTCCTGAATATACGCCAGGTTTTGAGACACCTCTTCGTAGCGTTTTTTCATTGGCAGCTTGAGGTTGAAAATGGTCTCACGGCACCAGCCGTTAACCAGCCATGTCGCCATCAGTGCGGCCACTTTTGCTGGCTTCTCAACCATATCGCACACCATCCAGGTAATGTTGTTGCGGGTCGGACGATAACGGAATCCGTCTTCACGCAGCCAGGTCACCTGTCCGGTATCCATCAAGCTCTGCGCCATTGGGCCGTTGTCGACAGAAGATACCCACATGTTGCGCTTCACCAGCTGGTAGGTCCAACCGCCGGGACACGCCCCGAGATCGACCGCATACATCCCGTTCGCCAGGCGCTCATCCCATTCGTCTGCTGGGATAAAGACGTGGAACGCCTCTTCCAGTTTCAGCGTGGAACGGCTTGGCGCATCGGAAGGGAATTTCAGACGCGGAATCCCCATATAAAACGGTGAGTTGTTATTTGAGTAGGAATAACCCGTGTAGCAACAGCCGGGAGCAATAAAGAAGACATGCACGACAGGACGTTTTGTTGTCTCGTAGTTCGTCAACACGCCCACTTCACGCAGAGCAGCACGCAGTGGAACGGTTAACTTGCGGCAAAACTTCATCAACTCTTTGCTTTCGTTAGTGTCCGCCACTTCGACGCGCAAATCCCCGCCCTTCTCTACAACACCTTGCAGCATGCCAGAGATAGGAGAAATACGATCTTCTGGCGGCAAGTCGCGCAGCAGTTCACCCGCTACAAACATCTGGCGAGCAAAGATCATTGAGCTGAACGGAAGCTCACGCACCAGCTTATCGGCCTCTTCGGGCTGATAGCATTCGAACACGACATAGCCCGCGTTCTCTTTTACACGCGCGAAGCCGAACACTTCCCGACGTGCAGCTTTATCCGTAATTTCCGCGGCGCACTCTTTCTCAAACCCCGGGCGACAATATAAAACAACCTTATTCATGAACAACGCCCTTGCGTTTCAGACGGATAGCTCCGACAAACATCAATACCCAACCGGCCAGGAAGCTAAAGCCGCCAACCGGTGTAACGAACGCCCACAGGCGTAAATGCGACAGTGCGAGGCAGTACAAACTGCCACTGAAAAGCACGGTTCCTAGCGCCATGAAAACGCTGCTCCAGTAAAACCAGATGCTAATTCGACGCTGCATCGCTACCGCAAGCCCAAAGATTGCCAGCGTATGAAACGCTTGATATTCAAGGCCGGTCTGGATCCAGCCCATCTCGACAACCCCTAAGGACTTACTCAACACGTGTGCGCCAAAAGCGCCCAGTGCGACAAAAATAAAGCCACTGACTGCGGCAAAAATCAGCATGAAACGGCTGGTCATGTTTCTGTCCTAAAGTTATGCGTGCCCGGCACACAAAAGAAGTTTTTACTCATAGCGAAAACGGAATTTTTCTTGCTCATGTGCCGCCTTCACCAGTATCCACTGCCGGAAGGCGGCTATTTTACCCAGTTCTGCCTGACTGTCATGACAAACCAGATAAAATGCATTCTTGCTGACCAGAACATCATTAAATGGACAAACCAGACGGCCTGCCTCAATTTCGGACTGAGCCATGACGTTATTCGCTAACGCCACGCCCTGTCCGTGAATCGCAGCCTGTAACACCATCGCGCTGTGGCTAAAGATGGGGCCATGCTGCACATTTATATGGTTAAGACCTAATTGGCGGGTATAAGTTTGCCAGTCACGGCGAGACGCATCATGTAAAAGCGTATGTTGCGCCAAATCAGCAGGCGTTTTCAACGCTTTGTCGCCGGTAAGCAATAATGGTGAGCACACCGGTAAAAGATATTCTGCGTATAATTTTTCAACGCGCAAGCCCGGCCAGTTACCTCGGCCATAAAAAATAGCCACATCTACATCATCCGCGAGCTTATCTTCCTGGCGGTCCACAGCCTGTATCCGAACGTCAATTCCCGGATAAGCTGAGTTAAAGCTTGAGAGCCTTGGCACCAGCCATTGAATGGCAAAACTGGGTAATAAACTTACCGTCAACGCACCCTTAGCACTTCGCGCCTGAAGTTTACGAGTGGCTTCGGTCAGTTGGGAAAAAATATCTTTGATATCCTGAAAATAGCTCTGACCTTCTTCCGTTAAAAGCAGGGAACGGTTGCGGCGACGAAACAGCTTGAGCCCCAGGAAATCCTCCAGTGACTTGATTTGATGACTTACTGCGGCCTGCGTCACAAATAGCTCATCGGCTGCGCGAGTGAAGCTGAGATGACGCGCTGCGGCATCAAAAACACGTAATGCATTGAGAGGTGGTAATCGCTTCGACATGGTTATAGGGCTTAGATGTTAAAGGAATTTAACATATAGGAAACAACGTTTAACCTATTAGTTTTTTTAATCTGAGCCATTATAATTTGTCCGTTGAGGAACTACCAGCAAATACCTATAGTGGCGGCACTTCCTGAGCCGGAACGAAAAGTTTTTTGGAATGCGTGTTCTGAAGGGCTTTTGGCTTACGGTTGTGATGTTGTGTTGTTGTGTTTGCAATTGGTCTGCTATTCAGATCATGGTAGCAAAGCTACCCTTTTTTCACTTCCTGTACATTTACCCTGTCTGTCCATAGTGATTAATGTAGCACCGCCTATTTGCGGTGCTTTTTTTTGCCTAAATTTCCGTTACTTATTCAGCTCAACCATCTCTTTCACATCTGAACGGTTAATCTGCTGCTTGTTACCATTCGCATCTTTATACGAAATCATTCCAGTCTCATTGTCGGTTTTTGGTTTGCCATCCGACACGATGGTTCGACCATCATTGGTGTGCATAACGTAGTTATTACCAGAACACGCGCTCAGAGCAAAAGTCATCACACAGGCAGAAAGGATTGCGGCAGTCTTATTCATGATTTATCTCCTTTAGCAATTAATGCTATTTAAATCTCAATTAGTAACAGGCTTATGCTTATGCCTAACACTATTCAGCATAACCTGCTTCCAGGGAACTGCCAGGATAAGCAGACAATTCCGATAGAGATCAACTGCCTTGCCCTCTTGTGAAAATTGCGCGACGATCCAGTGATTAGATGAGGAATTCCATGAACGCTTTTAGCCCTGCGCACTTTCGCGCACAGTTTCCGGCGCTGGCCGATGCCGGTGTCTATCTTGATAGTGCTGCAACAGCGTTAAAACCGCTGGCCGTTATCGAGGCGACTCAGCAGTTTTATAGCCTCAGCGCAGGTAATGTCCATCGCAGCCAGTTTGCACAAGCCCAGCAATTGACAGCACGTTACGAGGCCGCCCGCGATCAGGTTGCCCGCCTGCTGAACGCCGAAAGCGGAAAAAGCATTGTCTGGACGCGCGGTACCACCGAGGCGATTAATATGGTCGCTCAGTGCTATGCGCGTCCGCGCCTGCAACCCGGTGATGAGATTATTGTCAGCGAAGCAGAGCATCATGCGAATCTGGTGCCGTGGCTGATGGTGGCGGAACAAACCGGGGCGCGCGTTGTAAAACTCCCACTGGGTAGCGATCTTCTGCCCGATATCGCGCAACTCGCTGGGCTCATCACACCGCGCAGTCGGATTCTGGCGCTGGGGCAAATGTCTAACGTGACGGGCGGCTGCCCCGATCTGGCCCGAGCTATTAAGATTGCTCACGCCCATAATGCGATCGTAATGGTGGACGGTGCTCAGGGCGTGGTGCATTTCCCGGCTGATGTACAGAAGCATGATATCGACTTTTACGCCTTTTCAGGTCACAAACTTTACGGACCAACCGGAATCGGTGCGCTTTACGGCAAACCGGAACTGCTGGCGCAAATGAGCCCGTGGTTAGGTGGTGGCAAGATGATCACCGAAGTGACTTTTGATGGGTTTAAAACGCAGGAAATTCCTTATCGCCTTGAGGCGGGAACGCCAAACGTGGCGGGTGTAATTGGATTGAGCGCCGCGCTGGAATGGCTGGCTGAAACTGATCTCAGCCAGGCCGAATGCTGGAGTCGTGGTCTGGCGACGCTTGCCGAAGAAGAATTGAAAAAACGCCCCGGTTTTCGATCCTATCGGGTTCAAGACTCAAGCCTTCTGGCATTTGACTTTAAGGACGTTCATCACAGCGACCTCGTGACGCTGCTGGCAGAGTACGGTATCGCATTACGCGGGGGACAACACTGCGCGCAGCCTCTTCTGGCGGCACTGGGCGTAAGCGGAACGCTTCGCGCGTCTTTCGCACCGTACAACACTCAACGCGATGTAGAAGCGCTCGTTGCAGCTATCGATCGCGCTCTTGAATTACTGGTGGATTAATGACGAGTTCCGCTTTAGCCGGGCATCCTTTCGGCAGCACGATTACTGAAGAGACGTTGCGGCAAACCTTTCTTCCGCTCACGCAGTGGGAAGATAAATACCGCCAGCTGATTATGCTGGGCAAAAAGCTCCCGGCTCTTTCTGACGAGCTTAAGGCGCAGGCCAAAGAGATTGCCGGCTGTGAAAACCGTGTCTGGCTTGGGGTCGCATCTTCAGGGGATAAGCTGCATTTCTTTGGCGACAGCGAGGGGCGTATTGTTCGCGGCCTGCTGGCCGTATTGTTGACGGCAGTCGAAGGTAAAAGCGCAGAGCAACTGCTGGCAGGCGATCCCCTGGCCCTGTTTGACGAGCTGGGTTTACGCGGCCAGTTGAGCGCTTCACGCAGCCAGGGATTGACTGCGCTTAGCGAAGCAGTACTCAACGCTGCGCGACAAACTCAAGCCTGACGACTGGCTTTTGCCAACATTTTCTTAAGCGCGTGCGAAACCGCGATAAAACCAAAGGTTGCGGTGACCATTGTCGCCGCACCAAAACCGGATGCGCAATCCATCCGCTTGGGGCCTTCCGCCGTGCTTTTCATTGCGCAGACCGAGCCATCGGCCTGCGGATACACCAGCGCTTCTGTTGAAAATACGCAGTCTACGCCCAGCTTTCCTTTACTGTTTTTCACCACGTTGAAATCGCTCTTCAGCCTTTCACGCAGTTTGGCAGCCAGTGGATCCTGAATGGTTTTCGCCAGATCGGTCACCTGGATTTGTGTGGGATCGATCTGTCCACCTGCGCCGCCTGTTGTCACCAACGGAACCTTGTAGCGTCGACAGTAAGCAATCAGCGCGGCTTTTGGCCGCACGCTATCGATAGCGTCAATGACATAGCTAAAGCCCGCGCTCATATATTCCGCGACGTTATCCGCGGTCACGAAATCATCAATCACCGTGACGCGACACTCTGGATTGATCAGGCGAATACGTTCAGCCATTACTTCTGACTTAGCCAGCCCTACGCTATCGCGCAGCGCATGGATCTGACGATTGGTATTTGTGACGCAGACATCATCCATATCGATCAAGGTGATCGCGCCAATGCCGGTACGGGCCAACGCTTCTGCCGCCCATGAACCGACCCCGCCAATGCCAACCACGCAAACGTGCGACTCCGCGAACAGTTGCAGGGCTTTTTCACCATATAAACGTGCCGTGCCGCCAAAGCGTTGACGCCAGGCATCGCTGATTACCACAGACATAAGACCTCAGATGTAAAAAGGGTGAGGTTTGACCCTCACCCTGCCCCTCTCCAGTCAGGAGAAGAAGGATAGCAATGTGTTCGATATTACCACAATTAGCCGCTGAAAACGTTGCCAGCACCGGGCGCTGGTTTCAGGACCCATACGCGACCATAGTGGTTATACCAGCCCGCACGATGCCCGGCATCCGGACCAACGCCCTGGTAAATATCAAAGTGCTGACCTTTAATCGCGCCACCAACATCCAGAGCGACCATCAGGCGTAATTCGTACTGACCGCTGAACTTACCGTTATTATCTAGCTGCGGCACTTCAGCCAACAGCGTGGTACCTGCCGGAATAATAGAACGATCCGAGGCGACCGACGCACGGCCAATCAGCGGCACTGCGCTCGCACCTTTCACTGGCGCATAGTTTTGCGGTTTAAAGAAGACGAACGACGGGTTCTGCTCCAGCAGCTCACGCACGTCGGCTTCGCTGTGTTTTTCACCCCATTCGCGAATAGCCTGCATCGACATATCTTCTTTCTTTACTTCACCACGATCGATAAGCACCTTACCGATACTGCGGTAGGCGTGGCCGTTCTTGCCAGAGTAGCTAAAGAAGTTAAGCGGTGAACCATCACCAAAATCAATATAGCCGCTGCCCTGTACGTCCATGATGAAGTTGTCCATCAGAGAGTTGCTGTAGGCCAGCACATAAGTTTCGTTTAACGCGCCTGAATAGATGTCAGCGCGAGACGGCAAACGACCCCGTTTCGGCGGCATGCGGTAGATTGGATACTGGAACTCGCCCTGGCGAGTGTGCCGCGCCTGAACGACCGGCGTGTAGTAACCGGTAAACTGAACGTTGCCGTAGTTATCGGCACCTTCCATCTGCCATGCATCTATACCGTACTGACGCAGGGTCCGTGTATCGCCCCCGGCACGCAGCCAGTCCTGGACGGCGTTATACACGCTGTTCTGCGAGCCGTATAGACGAGGTGACGCGGTGCGGATCTGAGTGACCTGCTCGGCAAAGTCACCTGCGTTGATTGGCGCACCCACCGCATCTGGCTGGTTAACTAAAGAGAAAGGCTGGGTGAATTTCCCATCTTTATATTGCTGACCCCGATCGGTCGGTTTAGAGGAGCAGGCCGCAAGCATCGCTACCATTGCGCCCGTCATTAGATACTTCGCCCAACGTCCTTTCATTATATCTCGTCTTGTAGTTGCCCTTTATCTTCGTGATGAAGATAACAAACCGCCAGGGCTATTGAAATGTGATCACATCACCTAAAGCCAATTTTGCGCAATAAATAGGCCAGATGTCGCGATGTCGTTCAATTCATATACTATTTTAGTTTTTTATGTGAAAAAGGGTTGCATCAAAAAGTCATCCGAGTATAGTGCGCATCCACGGACGCGGGGTGGAGCAGCCTGGTAGCTCGTCGGGCTCATAACCCGAAGGTCGTCAGTTCAAATCTGGCCCCCGCAACCAATTAAGCAGTACAATGTATAGTTAAAGCGTTTACTCGATGGAAGAGTAAAACCGGACGCGGGGTGGAGCAGCCTGGTAGCTCGTCGGGCTCATAACCCGAAGGTCGTCAGTTCAAATCTGGCCCCCGCAACCAACTATGCAGTAGTTTGAAAGCAGTAAGAAGATTACTCGATGAAGAGTAAAGACGGACGCGGGGTGGAGCAGCCCGGTAGCTCGTCGGGCTCATAACCCGAAGGTCGTCAGTTCAAATCTGGCCCCCGCAACCAATTCTTCTTAAAACATTAAGCACCCTTTTGGGTGTTTTTTTGTATCTGTCATTTGTGAATGCGCCGGGCGTGACCCGGCTTGTAAACACTATCCCAGTCTCGCTAACGTCGCACCGTCCGAGAAATACGCCTTTATCCCTGCCAAAATAGATTCCGCCACTTCCTGTTGGAATTTCGCTGTTTTGAGTTTCCGCTCTTCTTCTACGTTACTGATAAACGCAGTTTCGACGAGGATTGAAGGAATATCCGGGGCTTTCAACACTGCAAACCCAGCCTGTTCAACGCTGTTTTTATGCAGCTTATTCACGTTTCCAAGCTTGCCCAGCACCGCTTTACCAAACTTCAGGCTGTCGGTAATGGTTAATGACTGCACCATATCGAACAGGGTGTGATCGACATAACGGTCACCGCTTTTACTGACGCCCCCGATAAGGTCAGAGGCGTTTTGCGAATCTGCCAATAGCCGCGCGGCGGTGCTGGTTGCGCCTTTGGTTGAGAGCGCAAACACCGACGAACCGCTGGGCTGCCGGCTGGTAAAGGCGTCCGCATGAATGGAGACAAAAAGGTCAGCTCGCTGTTTCTGCGCTTTAGCAACGCGGACTTTGAGCGGAATAAACACGTCCTCATTTCGCGTCATATACGCGCGCATATTGCCTTCTTTGTCGATCAGCGCTTTCAGCCGTCGGCCAATTTGCAGCACTACGTCTTTTTCGCGCGTGTGATATTTGCCTACCGCGCCGGAGTCTTCACCGCCGTGCCCCGGATCGAGCATGATCACTATCGGACGATCGCGCCCTGCCTTACCCGGCTTCGGACCACTTTGCGCAGGCGGAACCTGCTTTTCCAGATCGCCTTTGTTGTAATCTTCAAGTAGCGCAAGCAGTGGATCCTGAATGTCCGTCGCGTTGGCTGGGTAAAGATCCATCACCAGACGCTCTTTAAACCCAGCCACTGGCGCAAGGGCGAAAAGCTGCGGCTTCACGTTCTGTTTAAGCTCGAAGACCATACGCACGGTTTGTGGATCAAACTGACCCACGCGGGCTGATTTAATGTAAGGATCGTCACCGCGAATCTGTGCTCCCATGCCTTTGAGCACGGAATTCAAATTAACCCCTTCGATATCCACCACCACACGCTCAGGATTGCTGAGAGCAAACTGCTTATATTTCAGCACCTGATTGGACTCAACGGTCACGCGTGTATAAGTCGAAGACGGCCAGACGCGTACCGCCACAACCTGGCTGACAGCAGCAAGCGCAACCTGACTAACGCTGAGCAACCACATCGCTCCAGCGCCTTGTAACAAGCGGCGACGACTTATTTTTGTTTTGGATCCCGACATGCCTCTCCCGAGCAAGAAATCAAATTCATACACAAAATGCCCAAATTGACCGAAAACTTTAACGAATGACGCATAACCTGTCATCAATAAAAGGGTAAACAATCATGCATTAACGCACGTATGACTTAATCATTTCTATGGATCAACAATAATTTAGGCTTGCGCACACGGCAATAATCGAATAAAAATACAGAAAATACGAATAAACATTCATTGAGGGTTGTGCCGTGGTAAAGGAACGTAGAACCGAGTTGGTCCAGGGATTTCGTCATTCTGTCCCCTATATTAATACCCATCGCGGAAAAACGTTTGTCATCATGCTGGGTGGCGAAGCCATTGAGCATGAGAACTTTTCCAGTATTGTCAACGACATCGGCTTGTTGCACAGCCTAGGCATTCGTCTGGTTGTGGTGTACGGTGCGCGTCCGCAAATTGATGCTAACCTCGCGACACACCATCATGAGCCTCTCTATCACAAGCACACCCGCGTCACCGATGCCAAAACCCTTGAACTGGTTAAGCAAGCCGCTGGCCTGCTCCAGCTCGATATCACGGCCCGGTTGTCGATGAGTCTCAACAATACCCCGTTGCAGGGCGCGCATATTAATGTGGTGAGCGGCAATTTTATCATCTCACAGCCGCTGGGCGTGGACGATGGGATCGATTACTGCCACAGTGGGCGTATCCGTCGTATCGACGAAGAAGCCATTCATCGTCAGTTGGATAACGGGGCAATCGTTCTGATGGGGCCGGTCGCGGTTTCCGTTACCGGGGAAAGCTTTAACCTCACCTCTGAAGAAGTCGCCACCCAGTTGGCCATTAAGCTGAAAGCAGAGAAGATGATCGGTTTTTGCTCCTCTCAGGGTGTGTTTAACGAGTCCGGCGATATCGTTTCCGAACTGTTCCCAAACGAAGCACAGGCACGTGTAGAAACGCTGGAGCAGCAAGGCGATTATCACTCTGGTACGGTGCGTTTCCTGCGGGGGGCGGTTAAAGCGTGCCGTAGCGGCGTGCGTCGCAGCCATCTAATTAGTTATCAGGAAGATGGCGCGCTGCTGCAAGAGCTGTTCTCTCGCGATGGTATCGGCACCCAGATTGTGATGGAAAGCGCAGAGCAAATTCGTCGCGCCACCATCAATGATATCGGCGGTATTCTGGAATTGATTCGCCCGCTGGAGCAACAAGGCATTTTGGTTCGCCGTTCGCGTGAGCAGTTGGAAATGGAAATCGACAAATTTACCATTATTCAACGCGACAACCTCACCATCGCCTGCGCGGCGCTTTATCCTTTCCCGGAAGAAAAAATCGGTGAGATGGCCTGCGTAGCAGTGCATCCAGATTATCGCAGCTCGTCGCGCGGAGAGGTTCTGCTGGAGCGCATTGCCGCTCAGGCAAGACAGATTGGCCTGAGCAAACTGTTTGTGCTGACGACGCGCAGCATCCACTGGTTCCAGGAACGCGGATTCACGCCGGTAGACATCGACTTGCTGCCGGAAAGTAAAAAAGAGATGTACAACTATCAGCGTCGCTCTAAGGTACTCATGGCCGACCTGGGTTAATCCCCAACCGCACTGTTAAAGTGCTTCGAAAATCGCGCTTAATCCGCTGCGGCGCTCCGTACGGGTGGTGACGGCCTGCGCCAGCACCCGATCGTCGGCATACAGCGACAGCCGTTTGCGCGCACGCGTAATGGCGGTATAAACCAGCTCGCGCGTGACAACCGGCGACATCTGCGCGGGGAGAATAAGTGCCGCATGATCAAACTCTGAACCCTGCGATTTATGCACCGTCATCGCCCACGCCGTTTCGTGCTCAGGAAGACGGCTAGGCTGCACCGACTTCACGCTGCCATCAGGCATCTGAAACCACACGCGTAGCCCCTGCCCACGATCGAGAGCAATTCCGATATCACCGTTAAACAGCCCAAGCGCGCTGTCATTGCGGGAGATCATTACCGGACGTCCCTCATACCAGCGCGAATGCTGCTGGCGGGCCATTTTACGTTTCTGAACGAGCACTTGCTCCAGACGCTCGTTCAACCCCGCTACGCCAAACGGGCCTTCTCGTAGCGCGCACAAGAGCTGGTATTCGCCAAAGGCGGCAATAACCGCTTCCGGGCTTTCCTGCTGCTGCACACAGGTCAGATAACGCTGATAGCCCAGCAAGGCATCATCAAGCATAGCCAGATACTCTTCGCCGGTTTGCAGCTGTTTTTTCTCTATATCGCTGAAAGACCCGCTAAACACGGCCTTGATAGCCTGTCGATCGCCACGATTGACCGCCGCCGCAAGCTGGCCAATTCCGGAGTCACTGCCAAAACGGTAGCTTTTTTGCAGTAGACATAAACTGTCGCGCAATGCCCCGGCAACCAGACTCGGTTCACCTTCAATAGGGGCATTGGTGAGCTGCGCTAACTCCTTCGCCCGCGGTGTGGTATAGCCGACGCTGGCATAATGACAAATATCACCCAGCACCGCTCCGGCCTCCACCGAGGCCAGCTGATCGCGATCGCCCAGGAAAATAACCCGGGCGTGCGGCGGCAATGCATCAATCAGGCGCGACATCATGGTCAGATCGATCATGGAGGCTTCATCCACCACCAGGACATCAAGATGTAGCGGATTACCCGCGTGGTAACGCAGGCGCTGACTGCCCGGCTGCGCGCCGAGCAAACGGTGCAGCGTGCTGGCTTCATTAGGGAAGCGTTGCCGCTGCGCGTCAGTAAGTGGGAGAGAGTGTAAAGTGCCGCCCAGCGACTGGGTAAGACGCGCTGCCGCTTTACCCGTCGGAGCCGCCAGACGGATACGGCATTTTTGCTCACCTGCCATCTGAATAAGCGCCGCGAGTAATTTGGCCACCGTGGTCGTTTTACCTGTCCCAGGGCCGCCGGAAATCACCGAAATCCGTCGCGTCAGCGCCACTGCGGCGGCCACTTTTTGCCAGTTCACCGATTCAGTGGAGGCAAATAAGGTATCCAGAGTGTGTTGTAATTGCTTAGCGTCATACTGCAACGGCTGATTGGCTTCGTTGAAGAAACGAGCAATGGCAAGTTCATAGCGCCACATACGGTTAAGATACAACCGACCGGCACTGAGAATTAAGGGCGTTGCCGCGTCTCCGGTGCTCACGGCAGAAGACCCTAGCAACGTATTTTGCCAGTCGATTGTCTCACCCAGCATTGCAAAACATGCCTGAAGCGGTGCCGACGTTTTGTCGTCGACGACAAGGCGCGAAAGCGGCAAACAAACATGCCCATCCCCTGCGTCTTTGCTCAGGATAGCTGCCGCTAGCATGACGGCGGGCCGATCGTGACCGGCTACCATCATGGCAAACTGTACATCGAGCTGGCGAAGCACACGCTGCTCTACGGCCTCAAGCAATAACGTTTGCATCGTCATTGAACCACCTCCTCTGTGCTTGCGGCGAAAAGCCGGTCCATTTTATCAATCAGCACGCCGTCAGGACGGGTGGTAAAGATCCCGGAGCCTGGGTTATTCACATCAACGCCGCGTAAAAAGAGATAAATCACACCACCGAAACATTTTTCGTAGGTGTAGTCAGCAATGCGATGACGCAGATAGCGGTGCAGCGCCAGCGTATACAGCTGATACTGTAAGTCGTAACGGTGCGACTGCATCGCTGCGGCCATCGCTTGCGGGGTATAGGCCTCGCTGTTTTCGCCCAGCCAGTTGGACTTGTAATCGAGCAGGTAATAGCGGCCTTCATGACGGAACACCAGATCGATAAAGCCTTTCAACATGCCGCTTACCTGGCGGAAGTTGAGCGGCGGGCAGTCTTTCGAAAGCGGATCGTGTTCGCGAATAATGGTATCAAGAGCATCAGCCGTAAGCGGCCCGGAAATGGGCAGATAAAACTCCATCTCGACCTGTTTGTCTTTAGCAGTAAGCTGGCTCAGCGAAACGCCCTCTGCCATTAATGGCACCTGCAAAACAGACGCAATCCACTGCGTCATCACGGGTTGCCAGTGCTCCGTGTAGCCTCCTTTTTGCAGCATCTCCAACACCCATTCCTCTGATACCGGCTGGGTGAAATCAAGCGTTTCAAAAAGGCTATGTAGAAATGTGCCTGGCGATGCGCCACGCGGAAACTGATGCGGCGTCAGTGCGGGTTGTTCAACCACCTCACCGACGCCTGAAGCGTCTACATCCAGTCGCGGCATGAGGTCTTGTGCAAACGTCTGGCCATGCTGCTGTAAGCCGGAATAGCTGGTAACGCGCCAGTCATCAACGAGGGTACGCGTGATTTGTCGCGCGTCGAGTTCCGGAGCAGGTTGCTCTGGCATTTGCCAGCGAGCATTATCCGGTTGGCCGGGCACCGTTAGCGCGATGTTGTCATCGCACAACGCTTCAAGACGCTGGCGAAGCCCGAGAGCGTCTGTTGGCTCCCCCTGTTGAATCAGCCGTCCTAACGCGCTGTGATGGAAATCAGTCTCGCCGGACTTCTCTCCACGACGGCGGAAAATCGGGGCCACACCCAGACTGCAATGCCAGATGGAGCGAGTCAACGCGACGTACAGCAGGCGTAAATCTTCTGCCAGGCGCTCGGCCTCGGCAAGTTCAATACTCGTCTGCGCCTGACTGAGATCGAGAACCGGTTCAAACGACACACGATCGTGATAAAATGCCTGATCCTGCGCACGATAATTGGCGATAAACGGCAACCACACCAGCGAATACTCCAGCCCTTTCGACTTATGGATGGTGACTATCTGAACCAGATGCTTATCGCTTTCCAGCCGCATCTGCTGGCTTGCTGCATTGCTATTAGGATCGGCAAGGTGTTGCGATAGCCAGCGTACCAGCGCATGTTCGCTTTCCAGTTGCGATCCCGCTTCTTGTAATAGCTCGCTGATATGCAAAATGTCCGTAAGACGCCGCTCACCACCGGGTGTTGCCAGCATATTTTCGGCAATCTGACGCTGTGCTATGAGCTCGCGCAGCATCGTCATCACACCACGCTTTTGCCAACGCTCACGATAGTAGGCAAATTCCTCTACCGCTGCATCCCATTGAATTTCATCGTTATTCAACGCATCGATATCAAGCGCATTGAGACCCAGCATTGAACTCGCCAGCGCGCTACGCAGTGTGCTTTCACGTTCTGGCGTTAACACGGCCTGGAGCAGCCAGAGCATCTCCTGTGCTTCCAATGTGTCGAATACGCTGTCGCGATTAGAAAGATAAACCGAAGGAATATTGAGGACCGTAAGCGCATCACGTACCAGTGATGCCTCCTGTCGACTGCGTACCAGAACGGTAATATCCGACGCCCTGACTGGCCGAGACGTTTTCTCTTTCCACAGCACGGCCTCTCCGCTCACACCTGCGCTGAGCCAGTCACGAATTTGCGCGGCGCAGTGCTGAGCCATGGCGTTCTGGTAGTCAGCAACACCGCAGCCCTCACCTTCCATCAGGCAAAAATTCATGGCGGGCTGGTCGATACCTTTAAACTCAAAGCGAAGGGAGGCATTTCTCGCCGCTGACTTTACCGGATGAAAAGGAATCTCCCGGAACATAAAGGCATTGTCCATGCGCTCAAAAAGCGCATTCACGCTTGCCACCATACCGGGCGCTGAGCGCCAGTTGGTATCCAGCGTGTAGTGAGCTTCCACTTCGCTGCGCGCTTTCATGTAGGTGAAGATGTCTGCACCACGGAAAGCATAAATCGCCTGCTTAGGGTCACCAATCAGCAGCAATGCGGTATCAGGTTGCTGACGCCAGATACGACGAAAAATGCGGTACTGTTGCGGATCGGTGTCCTGGAATTCATCAATCATCGCCACCGGGAAACGGGTGCGAATAGCAGCAGCAAGCGCTTCACCGCTTTCACCTCTAAGGGCTTCATCCAGACGGCTGAGCATATCGTCAAACCCAAGTTCGCCGCGACGACGCTTCTCGCGCGCAACCGTTTCACGTATCTCCGCCATCGCGCGGGTAATCATTAAGTCGTTAAGCGTAAGGGGCTCGGCTAGCAGTGTCTCAATAGCGACAAACAGCGGATGTTCAGGGACGATTCCATCCGCTTTGGTACGTTCTGTCAGAAAACGCTGAGAGAATTTTTCCAGTGCATCAGGCAATTGATAACCGCGCGTCTCTTCCTGCGCCCAGGCTGTGATTTTTTCAATCCATTTTGCCTGATTGCCCCGGTTAAACTTGCGCCTGTCGATACCTGAGCTTTCGATAATCGCGTCAATATCGCCAACCGATTCACACCATTTTTGCTTCAGGGCGACAATCAGCGAGACGATTTTTTCATGACGAGACGCCAGCGTTTCGTCCGCCGGAGGCGGTGATTTGATAACGGGCGCTTCACCCTGTAAATAACGATCGATGGCACGCAGCAGTGCTTCTGGGCCTTTCCACAATGCATGTACTGCTTCAGCGATATCGCGCGAAAGCGGATAGCAGTGGCGACGCCAGAAATCCGCACACGCCTGAGAGCGAAGCTCGGATTCATCTTCGATGAGCTGTTGCTCAAAGAGCATGCCTGATTCGAACGCATTCAGACTCAACATGCGCTGACAGAAACCGTGAATGGTAAAGACCGCAGCTTCATCCATTTGACGCTCAGCAAGCAGCAACCACTGTGCGGCCTGTTGTTTATCGGCTATCTCATCAAGAAGACGGGCATAAAGCGGGTCTTTTGTAGTTTGACGCAGACAGGCAATACGCAGTTCATGAATGTTTGTGCGGATACGGCCACGCAGCTCTGCCGTCGCGGCCTCGGTGAAGGTCACCACCAGCAGCTCTTCCACGCTCAGCGGTCGTGGAAAAGCGGTATTACCGCCAAGACCTAACAGCAGACGCAGGTAAAGCGCGGCAATGGTAAAGGTTTTTCCCGTTCCCGCTGAGGCTTCAATCAATCGTTCACCCTGAAGAGGTAAACGTAAGGGATCAAGGGACTCAGCGGTATCGGTCATTCTTTCTTGCTCCAGGGCATAGTTTGTTGCAATGCGCTGACGCTCTCCCACACCTTCCAGCCCTGCGGATTAACATAGTCCGCTTTTCCATTCTGGCTGCCGGAAACCTGGGATAAGCATGCCATGCCTTGCGGCTTCACCACCGCCTGGTGGAAGAAATCGGCAACCTTTTGAGGTGTCAGCTGTTTTATCTCAGCCACTACTTTATCACGCGAATCGAACGCCAGATTACCTCTGTCAAAATCTTTGCTGAGCTGCGACGCTTCTTCACCTAACGTTTGCGGTGCCTGCAACACCTGGGCAATAACCGCCTGCTGGATTTGGGCGAACTCTTCTGGCTTCATCGCCCGCAGTTTTTTCTCTGCTTGTGGGAAGAAGGCCTGATAACGCTTCCAAAGGAAAGCGGGCTGCTTGTCACTACTTTGCAGCAGGAAGCCCAGGCCCCACTGGCGACCCACGTTCATTGAGAACGCAAATACCGCATAGCCAAGCTGCTCTTCGGTGCGTAATTGGTTGTAGAACCACGGCTGGATAATTTGCCCTAATACCGCGCTGTAGGCAGAACTGGCAAACTCGTCATAACCGGTTGGAACAAAGACGGCAGCAAGCGCGGAATCGGTGCTGCTACCTGCTTTTTCAAAGATGACATTCTGCTGCTTTTCAACCAGCACATCCTGGTTACGACACCACTCATTACCGTGTGCGCCCAGTTGGGTGCGAACATTCTGCGCAAGCGTCTTTGCCTGCTCTTCGCTCATATTACCGACAATCAGAAACTCGGGACGGGAGTTGGTTTTCAGCGCAGTGCGGTAATCCATCACCTCTTTCAGCGAAATGGATGGCAGCAATGCACGACGCGTTTCACGTTGGAAATAGGGGATTTGCGACAGCATCTGCACAGGCATAATCGCCTGGTCAAAAGCTTTGCCCTTCTCCGCCGAATCCATCATTTGGGCATACCAGGATTTAGCCTGCTCAAGCTGTTCTTCCGTCGGGGTATAGCTAAAGTATCCCTCCAGCAATGCCTGGAACAACTGCGGCAAACGCTGGGTATAACCGTTAGCATTCACCATCAGCCCATTGTTGGCATTGGTCGAGAAACTGATCCCTCCAACCGCAGCCTGATTGCTGAGCTGATCCAACGCGATCCCTGCCAGATAATCGTTCAGCGCGAATATCACCTGATTCTTAGCGCTGTCCATAGCCTGCGGATTACGCAGAATGACACTCACATCAGCCTTTGGCTCGCTAGCAAAATAGCGGCTCGGCGTATAAACCACGCGAAGCGTTGGTTCGTTAACGATCAGTTCTGGATGCGGGTAGTCCTTTGCAGGCTTAACCAACGTGAAGTCATCAGGTATGTAGGGGTTTAACTCCGGCAACTTCAGGCTAATTGCACCCGCTTTTTTCTGCCAGGCTGCAAAGGTTTTCTCGCCGATCTTGTCAACCTGATAAGGGGCGTCGACGAAATAGGCGGTTTTGTTGTGCGGCTCTTTCGGGCTGATGTACCAGATACGAGCATTTTGCGGGGTCATCATCGCCAGACGCGCCTTGATGGCTTCTGCGTCATACTGGTCGGCGATGTTAACCGCATCCAGGGTATGCTCCACCGGAACGCGGATCATGGTATCGGCCAGCCATTCGACATAATCCATATCGCGCGTAATGGACGGATAACGGAAGTCGAGATCCAGCACATGTGCCAGTTCATCAAAGTAACGCTTATCCACGCCCTTTTCGCGCAGCAGAGACAGATAGCTGAAGATAGCCGCGACAACTTCATCACGATGCGCGAGGCCTTTATCGGTCAGGGTTGCAGAAATCGCCGACACGCCGCTGTTGCCGTTCACCACCGGATCGGAGTCAGCACGGATCCCTTCTACCAGCCCTTGTTTTTGCAGCCAGTCTGAAAGCGTATCCGGGCTACGATTGCCGATAAGGTAGGTAACCAGTTCATCCGTTTTGCTGCGGAACTGCGCCGTATTGTTATCAATACGGAATTCTACGCGCAACACCTTGCGAGGCATTGCAGGAACATAATGAATGATGACGCCTTTTTGTTCATCAGTGACCACCGGAACCGTAATCTGCGGCCTTTCGATGTTTTTATTGGGAACGCGACCATAGGTTTGCGCAGCAATCCTCGCCAGATCAGGCAGCGGTTTGTTGCTGTAGATAACCGCCTTCATTAAGTTAGCGGAATAGTATTTATCACGAAATGCATGCAGAGCATCAAGGACCGGGTTGTTCGGTTTATCGCTCAACGTTTCTAGATTACCACCTGAAAAACGTGAGCCTGGGTGCGCCGGGTTGATGGTTTCGGCGCTGACCTGCGCCATGCGCATGCCGTCTCGTGTACGCGCCATCGTCAATTCGGCGTTCACCGCATTGCGCTCACGATCGGCGTATTTTTTACCCAGCAAAGGTGAGGCAATAGCATCGGCCAGGCGGTCAACGGACCCTTCCAGCGCGTCGTTTTCGACTTCGAGATAAAACGCCGTGCGATACGGTGCCGTGCTGGCGTTGTGGCTACCGCCATGCATTTTCAGGAATTCAGAGAGGCTATCCGGCTGTGGGTACTTTTTAGAACCCATCAGTGTCATATGCTCAAGATAGTGCGCAAGGCCAAGATGTGAATCTGGATCTTCCAGTGAGCCAACCGGCACCACCAGCGCAGAAAGGGATTTAACCGCCTGCGGATCGGAAACCAGCAGCACGGTCATACCGTTATCAAGACGAATGGCCTGATACTGACGGGTGTCTTTTTCGCTCTTACGGATTGTTTCCTGAACGGGTTGCCAACCGGTGTCTGCCTGAGTGAGGGGAGCCCAAAGGGCGACAAACAATACAAACGCTTTCAACAAGGTGCTGCCTGGCATTCACTACCTCTTTATCACGGCTACATCATTAACAAACTGCGTGCTGGACGTGCCAGCATCTCTTTCTGTTGATACATCAGTCCGTGACAAGATGGGCATAATAAATGAACGCCTACTGCTGCGCAATTTTTATACAATAATCAGGACTGATTAAATCTGAACAACGGTAACAGGTAGCGTTGCGATTCTTCCGTGATTGCGTCGAAGTATTGTGGTTCTAACGTTCGCCATAAGCGCTGATACCAAACATCTTCACCTTCGCCACGCACCATCATGTTCCCTTCATACGCCTGCAAAAACTTAGTACGCGCTTTTTGTACCGAGACTTCATCCGTTAACATGGCATCATTCTGCACGTCATAACAGGCTTTTATCCATGCGCCCCCACTTTCTGGGAGCAACAGCAGTGGCTGAGTCATTCCCTTCCGGTAGCCATCAATGAACAACGCTAAGTAATCTGATGCCTGCCCGGAAGACATCGCAGGGAATCGCCATTCACCCTCCTTGCGAACAAACAACCGGCTTTCACCCTCATTTCCGCTAGCACTGTAGACAAGATGTTCGAGCCAGAGTTGCAAACCTTGTGAAACACTCAGCATTGCTGGACGCCAACGCAAAAGCCCGTCGGGCTGGACGTGCTGAAGCCAGCCCGTCAACTGTACGCCATGACAGTTGAGATCAATTTCCAGACTTTTACCCGGCTGACGGCAGTCAATCACGCGCTCCGCCAGTGCCTGCATTTCCTGGCACTGAGCATCCCAGGCAATCTCTCCGAACGCGCCATACGGCAACTGGCCGGCCGCCCGATAACGCCGAAAAAGCATCTGCGCATCGTCTTGTTCAACCAGAGCATTAAGCAACTGATTGTTCAGCTGATACCGGCTCAAGCCTTCAAGAGTAAAAGGTTCGGCATCAGGGATTTCACTCTCTTCAGAACGGAAGCTAACCTGTAAACGTTGCTGGAAGAATGCCCGTACCGGATGGGCCCAAAACCGCTGCAATTGCTCAAAATTAAGCGGTTCAATGGGGAGCGGCGCAAGCGGCTGAATAAAGTCAGTCTGGGCCGTTCCTTCTTTCTTCGCTGCGGGCAGCCATTCGCGAGCGTAGCTTTGCTGTTCGTCATTGACATAATTTGCTGGGTCAAACGGCATACGACTGTGTAAATGGGTTATATGCGCTTTGACCCGCTGTTCGCTGTCGTCACAGTTGAGCTGTGCATCTCCCGGTAAATAGTGGCTTTGCCCAATGTAATCCAACAGTTCCTGCACCAGCACCGAAGGAAAGCGCTCGCTATTGTCCTGAATTGATCGACCGATATAGCTGATATAGAGCTTATCCTGTGCAGAAATGAGCGCCTCCAGGAAAAGGTAGCGGTCATCGTCACGTCGGCTACGATCGCCACGCTTTGGCTTCTGGCTCATGAGATCAAAGCCCAATGGCGCTAGCGCTCGCGGATAGACGCCGTCATTCATTCCCAACAGGCAGACAACTTTAAAAGGGATCGAACGCATTGGCATTAGGGTGCAAATATTGATTGGCCCGGCAAGGAATCGCTGGCTGATACGCTCCTGATCCAGGCGCTGCGTAAGCTCATCACGCAGCAGCGATAAAGGAATAGCTTCCTCATAATGTGAGGAAACGCCTTCTTCAATAATCGCTTGCCATTGCTGCTCGATAAGCGCCATTGCGGCTTCGGTTTCTCTGTCCGGCAGGAAGAAATCACCCAGCATTGCGCGGCATACCGGCAGCCATGCTTCCAGTGGCCGAGCCTGCATCAGCTCGTGACGCCAGTGGTTTAGCTTCATTAGCAGCGAGGCAAGATGCCCTACCAGCTCGGCAATCAGGCCTGTAGATTCATCGTAAGGCAGAACGTCGTTCCATTCGCCCTGGTGACTTTCCATAGCATAACCAAGCAGCATACGCGTCAGGCCAAACTGCCAGGTATGCTGACCTGTCGCAGGGAGATCGAACTCCTGAACGTTGTCATCGTCGATGCCCCAACGAACGCCCGATTCGTTCACCCACTGGCGTAAATAGCGCAGCCCTTCTTCATCAATATCGAAACGCGCCGCCAGTACCGGAACATCCAGCAACGCCAGCACGTCTTCAGAAATGAAGCGGCTATCCGGCAGCGAAAGCAGACTGATAAAGGCCTGCAAGGCCGGATGCGACTGACGCGCCCGTCGGTCAGACACCGCGTACGGCAGATAACGGTCTCCCGAGGCGCTGCCAAACACCGCTTGAATAAATGGACTGTAGCTGTCGATATCCGCCACCATCACCACGATATCTCGCGGAGTCAGTTCAGGATCGTCCTGTAACATCGCCAGAAGCCTGTCGTGAAGGACTTCGACTTCACGTTGCGGACTGTGACAAACGTGGACAGTGACACTTCGATCGTCGGGAGACAGTTTGCGCTTCTTATCACTATGAGCAAACTCGTCGGCCGTCATCCCCGCAATAGCGCGATCTTCAAGATCGAGAATATCCAGCTGAACGTTATGCAGCAGGCTGTCTGGGGTGATATCGACAAAAGCATCAACATCGCCTTCACCTGAAGAAGAAATATCAGAAAGCATATGAATATAATCGCGACCCAATTTCCCCCAGGAGGCCAGCAGCGGGTTTGGCAGATTCTGAATGCCCTCTTCGTCAAAAAGTTGGGCCGCATTATCGCTGTCTTTGAAGAGCGGAATAGTACGGTCTTCAAAAATTCGACGTCTCTGGCGAGTCACCAAGCGGGCAAGCCAGCGTGAATCCTGAATATCCCCCCAGTAATGGCGACATGGGTTGGTAAAAAGGATATAGATATCAATATGCTTACCTAATGCTTCTAACGCCTTCAGATACACCGGCGGTAAGGCTGAAATGCCGCAAATAAATACGCGCGATGGTAAACCCACTGGTGGCTCAGAAGCGGTTTCTAGCGACGATATAAAGCGATCGTATAAATTGGCACGATGCCATTGGGGCTGACCGAGTTTTTCGGTGTGTTCTACCAGTGCTTTCCAAAGTGGCGCCTGCCAGATTTGCGCTTCCGGCAGATCGGCGACGAGCTCGCCTGCCTCCCACTTGAGCAGCCATTCAGAGCGATAAACTAAATATTGATCGTAAAGGTCGGCAGTGCGTGAAGCCAGTTGGAACAGTTTCCGCTTGTCCATGTCGTCGTTCAGATAATGTCGCAGCATGATGAATTCATCCCGCTCCAGCATCTCTGGCAACAGCGACATGAGTTTCCAGCTCATGCTTTGCTTGTTAAACGCGCTTTGCTTCGGGATTTCTGGCAGTACGCGGACAAACATCTCCCAGATAAAGCTCGCAGGAAGAGGGAAATCGATATTTGCCGCGATGCCGAATTTTTGCGAAAGGGACATTTGTAGCCACTGCGCCATACCGGTACTTTGCACTAGCACCATTTCTGGCTCAAAAGGATCGTCAAGGCGCTCGCGATCGACGATAAATTCCATCAGCGCTTCCAGCACATCCAGACGATTTGAGTGGTAGACCCTTAGCATAAACGCTCCCGACTACTGGCTGACCGGGCAATGCAGGCGTGTCATCTGACCCTGCCGACCCAGAGGGGAAATAATAGTGACCGTGATGCTGACACATCCGGCCTGTGTTGTCTGCATTCGGTTTACCCGCCATCCGTCAGGCAAACTCAATGTTGATAATTGCGCCTGGTTCCAGGCATAGTGCCACACCTGGCGATACTGATTGAAAAGTGCAAAGCGGTTTGCTAAAGCCCGATGGTATCCAGATAGCGCAGTCACAATCATGACCAGCAGCACCATCGCCAGCATAACCTCCACCATGCTAAATCCTCTTTGCCGGGCTAGGGTAGCTGACACAGTCGCCCCTCCTTAACAGGACAGAAATCGCTCCAGCCATGCGGTGAAAACAGAACCTTTCCATCCTGAACTACTCCTCCCCGCCACAATAACAGGTCACCACTGCCTGCAACTAACAACGCGCGGCCTACATCAAATAAGCGCAGACAAACCTTCCACTGTTTATCCTGTTTACACTGGACGTCAGGCTGGATCTGCCAGGATTGAACTCGTCCCCACTCTAACGCTGATTGAACGATGGCTTGCCGTCTTATCTGCTGGCTTTCACTGCCAACAATGGCCGTAAAGGCATCGAGCTGCTGATTCAGTCCCGTCAGCATCAGGCTACCCAAAATAAGTATCAGCAGGACGAGGGCAAGCGAAGACATTCCTCGCTGGCGCATCACAGGTTAAAGCCCAACGTTTGATGAGTCGCCCGAAATGAACCTGAATGCAGCCCGGTCCGCGAAGCGACAATCTCGATGCTAAGGTCGGGCGCAAATCCAGTGCGAGGCGTTTTCGTCACGGTAAACTGCTTTATTGTCATATTTTCCGGGTCGGTTAACTTTTCCCAGCCTTTTCCCTCGCAACCGGTAGCACCACGCTGGGTTTCAAGCACTCCCGCCTCCAGACGAAATCCAGTTTGTTCGGCCACCGATTGAGGTGAGGTTTCCCATCGACCGTTACTGTTTGCATCCCACTGCACGATCACACAGCTTCCCCCCTTACCTATCATCAGCGCCTGCCCTTCGCAGGTTCCAGCACAATACCCCGCTCGCTGGAGCTGTTTGCCTATTGCATCAAGCCGTAACCAGACTTCATCCTGCAACTCTTGTTGCCCTTCCTGCATTAAGATGGCTCGCTGGAGTCCTGGCAGAAAACGCGCGGTGCTGAGCAGTAAAATGCTGCTTATGGCTATAGCAATGAGCACTTCAGTCAGCGAAAAACCACGTTGATTCATCAACAAACCCCACCTGCAGTGCTGTTACACATTCTGATACGCGCACCGTTCGAAACAATGACCAACCACTCGCCTGCGCTGCTGTGAATACGGATACGCCCAGCCCAGGCTGTGTCTCTTAATCCATAAAACGCCAGTGAAGGAGTCACTTCTGTAATCGCTATCCCTGGCCACCTGGGTTTAAGGACAAAGAGACTGTTAGTTTGGCAATCAGGCACTTCAGCAGTCAGTAGACATCCGCTTTCACCCTCCTGTTTGAACGTGATGACATGGTCCCGGTTATGCCCGTTCGCGTCATTTCTTAGCCACACCAGATAATCACGAACCTGGCTTGCGGTTTGCCATAACCGTTGCTGTTGCTGCCAGTTTTGCCAGCCATAAAGCCCCGTCGCGCTCAAAATGACAACGAGCGAGAGGGCAACCATGGTTTCAATAAGCGTAAAGCCGCGTTGATTTTTCATGCCGGCAGTGTGAAGGGATAAAGGATAAATAACTAACGGGTAATGAAAAGGTTACGAGGCGTTATCCGGTAAATGTTATCCATTGCAGGGCGTTGCAGTAATACGGGAACGCGGCTCGTAAAAGTAAAATGAAGATAAAAAAAACCGGCGCTGAGGAGCGCCGGTTGTGTGAGGATTAATGCTGTTAGATAGCCACAGGCGCTTTGATCCCCGGATGCGGGTCGTAGCCTTCAATCTCAAAATCATCGAAGCGATAGTCGAAGATAGATTCCGGTTTACGCTTAATGACCAGTTTTGGCAGTGCGCGCGGCTCGCGAGAGAGCTGGAGATGCGTCTGATCCATGTGGTTGCTGTAAAGATGGGTATCACCCCCCGTCCAGACAAAGTCACCCACTTCAAGATTACACTGCTGGGCCATCATATGTACCAGCAGCGCATAGCTGGCGATGTTAAACGGCAGGCCGAGAAACACGTCGCATGAACGCTGGTAAAGCTGACAGGAGAGCTTGCCATCAGCAACATAGAACTGGAAGAAAGCGTGGCAAGGGGCCAGCGCCATTTTATCCAGTTCGCCAACGTTCCAGGCTGAGACGATAATGCGGCGCGAATCCGGATCGTTTTTCAACTGGTTCAACACGGTGGTGATCTGATCGATATGGCGGCCATCTGGCGTTGGCCATGCGCGCCACTGCTTACCATACACCGGCCCTAAATTACCGTTTTCGTCCGCCCATTCATCCCAGATCGACACGTTGTTTTCACGTAAATAAGCAACGTTTGTATCGCCTTGCAGGAACCAGAGCAGTTCATGAATGATCGAGCGCAAATGGCAGCGCTTCGTCGTCACCAGTGGGAAGCCTTCTTGCAGATTGAAGCGCATCTGGTGGCCAAAAATAGAGATCGTGCCGGTGCCGGTACGGTCGTTTTTCGGCGTGCCCTCGTCGAGCACTTTTTTCATCAATTCAAGATACTGTTTCATGGTTCCTCAGGAGAGCTGTTGCTGTGGACGACGATACGCCCAAATCATCATGATGATACCCGCGACAATCATCGGGATGGAGAGAATCTGCCCCATGCTGATGTACTGTACCCACTCGCCGGTGAACTGTGCGTCCGGCTGGCGGAAGAATTCAACGATGATACGGAATGCGCCATAGCCAATCAGGAACAGTCCGGATACGGAGCCCATTGGGCGCGGTTTGCGGATAAAGATATTCAGAATGATAAAGAGCACTACACCTTCCAGCGCCAGCTCATAGAGCTGAGACATATGGCGCGGCAATACGCCGTAGGTGTCGAAAATAGACTGCCATTCCGGATGCGATGGCAGCAGTGCGATATCTTCAGCACGAGATGCCGGGAAGAGCATCGTGTAAGGCACGCTCGGATCGACACGGCCCCACAGCTCGCCATTGATAAAGTTACCAAGGCGGCCGGCACCGAGACCAAACGGGATCAACGGAGCCATGAAATCAGCAACCTGGAAGAAGTTGCGCTTGGTGCGTTTGGCAAAAATCACCATCACCAAAATCACGCCAATCAGACCGCCATGGAAGGACATACCCCCGTCCCAGACGCGGAAAAGATAGAGCGGATCGCTGATAAAGGTTGGGAAATTGTAGAACAGGACATAGCCGATACGCCCGCCCAGGAATACACCGAGGAAGCCCGCGTAAAGCAGATTTTCTACTTCATTTTTGGTCCATCCACTGCCTGGACGACCGGCGCGACGGCCAGCGAGCCACATGGCAAAAATGAAACCTACCAGATACATCAGACCGTACCAATGAAGCGCAACGGGTCCGATAGAGAAAATGACCGGATCAAATTCCGGAAAATGCAGATAACCACTGTTCATCTGTCACCACAAGTTCTTGTTATTCCGCTGAAAGTGGACAGCGGTAGAGAATTGCGTGCGGCGTTAACCGACGCGCCAAAGTGGCGAATCATAGCATAAGGGAGACTGGTAGGATGCGGTTGAGATGTAAAAGATGTGTATAGGGCTATCGTGTGGACTGTTGCCCTCTTCAATGAAGAGGACAGGTTAACGCCCACCGCGAATTAAGCCGCCCATACCACGGCGTTCCATAAAGGCAGCCACCTGATGGCGAACTTCCGTCGCCAACTGCGCTTCGAGACTGCGTTTTGCCAAATCCTGGGCCTCTTCAATTTCGATATGGCGTAACAGGTATTTGACGCGCGCTACCGAGCGTCCGTTCATGGATAAGTGGCGGAATCCCAGACCAATCAGAATGGCGACACACATCGAATCTCCGGCCATTTCGCCACATAAGCGCAGGTCGATGCCGTACTGCTCTGCTTCATGGGCAATCATCGCCAGTGCTCTTAACATCGCAGGATGCAGGCTGTCGTAAATGCTAGCGACGCGCGTATTGTTACGATCAACCGCCAAAATGTATTGGGTTAAATCGTTAGTCCCGACAGAGATAAAATCGACGCGATTTGCCAACTGTTGCAACATAAAGAGCATCGAAGGCACTTCAAGCATCACGCCCAAACGCGGTTTAGGGATGGCATAGCCGATCATCTCTTCAACTTCACGCCCTGCACGTTCGATAAGACGGCGCGCTTCGTCGATCTCATCGAGGCTTGTGATCATCGGCAGTAAAATACTGAGGTTGCCGGTCGCCGCATTTGCACGCAGCATGGCTCGCACCTGGATCAAAAAGATCTCAGGCTGATCGAGCGTAATACGGATCCCGCGCCAGCCCAGGCAGGGATTTTCTTCACTGATTGGCATGTACGGCAGTTGTTTATCTGCCCCCACGTCGAGCGTTCGCAGCGTCACAGGTTTATCGTTAAACATCTGTAACATGCCCTGATACTGCGAGACCTGCTCTTCTTCTGAAGGGAAGCCACTTTGTAGCATAAACGGGATTTCGGTACGGTACAGGCCAATACCGTCTATCCGGCTACCGAGCTTTTCTTCGTGCGCCGGACTTAAGCCAGCATTGAGCATCACTTTGATTCGCTCGCCGCTTTTCAACTGCGCAGGCAGATTGACGTCGTCTTCCGCCAGTTTACTTAATTCGTTTTCTTCGCTGACGAGACGCTGGTATTCCTGCAATAGCACGGGCTCAGGATCGACCAATAACTCACCGCGATAACCGTCCACGACTAGCGTACGTCGTTGCAGTACCGACGGCTGAATATCTGCCCCCATTACGGTGGGAATACCCAGCGCACGCACCATAATAGCCGCATGGGAGTTGGCTGCCCCATCACGCACCACAACACCTGCGAGCCTGTCCTGCGGCAATTCGGCAAGTGTTGTGGCAGAGAGCTCATCAGCCACCAGCACAAATCGCTTCGGCCACGCGTTTTCACCCTGATTGGTATCGTCAAGGTGGAAAAGCAGGCGCTGGCCAAGGCTTCGCAAGTCTCCCGCGCGCTCTTTCAGATAGCCATCGGTCAAGGCCGCAAACTGCTCGGCAAACTTCTCGATAACTTTTTTTACCGCCCACTCGGCTACCGAACCTTTGTCCACCTCCGCAAAAAGCTCCCTGCGCAGGCGCGCATCGGAAAGCAGATGCGAATAGAGGTCGAAAATCGCGGCAGTTTCTTTTTGTGCGCCTGCAGAAAAACGCTTGCTGTAACGACGAAATTCATTCGCCGCCTCTTCCAGAGCACTGGTCAGGCGCTCGCGCTCAAGGACGGCATCTAAGGTTGACGCTTCGTATACTTGCTCCATCAGCGGCAGCGTGGCGTCCATCCACCCTTCGGCAATGGCAACGCCCGGCGACGCGGGTAGCGCACGAATACGCGTGTGTCGGTACTGTCCGAACAGCGCGGCTAATTGAGACTGCGAAAGAATGGCGGCCATTTGGGTGGCCAGCGTAACAAGAAAAGATTCTTCGCTTTCATCAAACTGACGCAGCTCACGCTGCTGTACCACCAGCACGCCCAGCAACTGACGACGCTGGATGATCGGCACACCGAGAAAAGCGCGAAAACGCTCTTCCTTAACGGATGGGATGTATTTAAAGCTGGGGTGTTTTTGCGCATCGGCAAGGTTGATAGGCTCCGCCAGACGCCCTACCAGGCCAACGATACCTTCATCAAACGCAAGCGTGACGGTACGGCCGCGCGGTTTTTTCAACCCGCGGGTCGCCATCAGATAATAACAACGCCGGTCATGGTCGGCCAGATACACCGAACAAACTTCGGTTTCCATCGCAAGACAGATGTCAGTGACCAGAATATTCAGCGCCTCATTCAGACGCGGAGCACTGGCCACCTTCTCGACTATTTCTCGCAGGCGGGTGAGCATGATTTGCGTAGCTTAACCTCTTTTACGTCGCCAGGCAGGTGTGCTCTGCGGCTTAGGAGGAGCCTCCTGAAGCGCTATCACAACACTTGCAAACTCTTTCATCACCCTACGGTAAACGTCGCGCTTAAATGACACGACCTGACGAACGGGATACCAGTAGCTCACCCAGCGCCAGCCATCAAATTCTGGCGTACTGCTGGTTTCCATATTGATTTCCGAGTCGTTGCTTACCAATTGCAGAAGAAACCACTTCTGTTTCTGGCCGATACAAACCGGCTTTGTGTCCCAACGCACCAAACGTTTCGGTAACTTGTAACGCAACCAGTTGCGGGTCGAAGCCAGGATGCGAACATCTTTTCGGCTTAAGCCGACTTCTTCGAACAGCTCCCGATACATCGCTTGTTCTGGGGACTCTCCTGGGTTGATCCCGCCCTGCGGGAACTGCCACGAGTGCTGACCATATCGCCTTGCCCACATAACCTGGCCCTGACGATTACAAATTACGATACCTACGTTCGGGCGGTAGCCATCGTCATCAATCACCGGACTACCTCAAACTAAACCTTATATATAAATGATTGTTTCACACTCCTGTGAGGCGGTAAACCACTCTCTTACAGGGCTGTGGTCGAATAACATTTGAATAACTCACAATTTTTACTCAAGTTATAAACAGATGAGCAGCACAGAGGGGAATTTTATTCACTTTTTCTGTGGATATAGTTGTGAAGAAGTATGGAATTACCGATGGACAACATTTTGCACCAGAATTATCCGAGTGACAGCGAGCAAAAATAATATTCTATTTTTCATAATGTTACATTGAAATCTCACCAAGAGACAAGCCATAACGTGATGATCATCACACTGTAGATCTTCGAGCTGATGAAAGATCGAACAGCGTCGGTTTTATCCACAGATTGTGCCAATAAGTTAGTCACAATTTGTGTGAAAATTCGATTTTCGTCGCACGTCAAGGCTGTAAATCGAAACAGTAGTCGGGGTTATGCCCAGTTATCCCACTTTTCTGTGGATAACAGGGTGTAAGATCCTGTTCATTGTCAGTGACCAGTTTTGAACAACTGTTTTTCCATGCGAGTTAAAATCGAAAATCGCCGATAAAAGATTATAAAAATCATGTGCCTGTCATATGAGTTCAGAAATAGTTAAACTCTATCCACAAGGTGTACATTCCTGGTTCATTTTTTAACCAAAGGCTGAAAGTGATGCTTCCGCTCGTTCCATTGACCTCTCCCCCTGCAACCGAAGAGCAGTTACTGATACAGGCACAACGCGTCGCGGGTTATACGCTCGGCGATCTGGCCACCATGGCAGGTTTGCCGGTGCCCAACGATCTGAAGCGGGATAAAGGCTGGATTGGCGTACTGCTGGAGATGTGGCTAGGCGCGAATGCCGGTAGCAAACCAGAACAGGATTTTGCCGCGCTCGGCGTTGAGTTAAAAACGATCCCTATCGATCGCCAGGGCAAGCCGCTCGAAACCACGTTTGTCTGCGTCGCCCCTTTAACGGGCAATACGGGCGTCACCTGGGAAACGAGTCATGTACGTCACAAACTGAAGCGAGTGCTGTGGATGCCTATCGAGGGCGAGCGAGTCATCCCGCTTGCGCAGCGTCGCGTTGGTGCGCCGCTTTTGTGGAGTCCCAATGAAGAAGAAGACCGACAACTTAGTCAGGACTGGGAAGAGTTGATGGATATGATTGTACTTGGCCAGGTTGAGCGTATTACGGCGCGCCATGGCGAAGTGATGCAGCTACGTCCTAAAGCCGCCAATAGTAAAGCACTCACCGAAGCCATTGGCGCTCAGGGCGAACCTATCCTGACGCTTCCGCGCGGCTTCTATTTGAAAAAGAACTTCACCGGTGCCCTGCTGGCACGCCATTTTTTCTAAAAATGACGTTTTTATGCAAACTTTGCGACGAATCAAACAAAAACGCTTAGTTTTTAAGATTTCCCCGCTTTTCTGAAACGCATTATCGGGTTATTACTAGACTATGATTTGATACGAGCCAGATGAGGAAGATAACGATGAAAAAATGGGCAGTGATAATCTCAGCGGTCGGTTTAGCGTTTGCGGTTTCAGGATGCAGTAGTGATTACGTCATGGCGACAAAAGATGGCCGAATGATCCTGACAGACGGCAAACCCGAAGTTGACGATGATACTGGGCTTGTGAGCTACAGCGATCAGCAGGGTAATAAGATGCAGATTAATCGCGACGAAGTTTCGCAAATTATCGAACGATAAACAGATAAAGGTCAGTCGCTTGCTGGCCTTTTTGATTTTTTCCTTCCCCTTTTGCTTCCCCTCTGCCATGTTTATATTCCTTCGTCGGGGAGTTCCTGACGCTTTACATGTCATACTAAAGGAAGCCGGCTATGCATTATCACCGTATCCCCCACAGCACTCTGGAGATAAGCCAACTGGGGTTGGGCACGATGACATTCGGTGAACAAAACAGCGAAGCCGATGCCCATGCGCAACTTGATTACGCCGTCAGCCAGGGGATAAACCTGATTGATGTCGCTGAAATGTATCCAGTACCTCCACGCCCAGAAACTCAAGGATTAACCGAAACCTACGTCGGTAACTGGTTGGCAAAAAGCGGTCAACGAGAAAAGTTGGTTGTGGCCTCAAAAGTCAGCGGCCCTTCCCGCAACAACGATAGCGGCATTCGTCCTAATCAGATCCTGGATCGCAAGAATATCCGTGAAGCCCTGGATGCCAGCCTTAAACGCTTGCAGACCGACTATCTCGATTTATATCAGGTTCACTGGCCGCAACGTCCGACCAACTGCTTTGGCAAACTAGGCTATAGCTGGAGCGATAGCGCACCGGTTGTCACGTTGCTTGAGACACTGGAAGCCCTGACCGAGTGTCAGCGCGCGGGGAAGATTCGCTATATCGGCGTGTCTAACGAGACAGCGTTTGGTGTGATGCGTTACCTGCATCTGGCGGATAAACACGATTTGCCACGTATTGTGACCATTCAGAACCCCTATAGCCTGGTTAACCGTAGCTACGAAGTCGGTCTGGCTGAAGTGACCCAGTATGAAGGTGTCGAGCTGCTGGCCTATTCCTGCCTGGGCTTTGGTACGTTGACGGGTAAATACCTGAACGGTGCGAAGCCTGCGGGCGCACGTAATACCTTGTTTAGCCGTTTTACTCGCTATAGCGGTGAACAAACCCAGAAAGCGGTTGCGGCCTATGTCGATATCGCGAAACGACACGGCCTGGATCCAGCGCAAATGGCGTTAGCTTTTGTGCGCCGTCAGCCTTTCGTGGCCAGTACTCTGCTGGGTGCAACAACCATGGAACAGTTGAAAACCAACGTTGAGAGCTTCCATCTTGAATTGAGCGAAGAGGTGTTAGCGGAGATTGAAGCGGTGCATCAGGTTTATACCTATCCGGCACCGTAATGATGGTTGCCCGGCGCTCGCCGGGCAATTCAGCTAGCGGCGACGTTGCCACATCCACAAACCGGTAATCGCCAACGCAAACAATGCACCAAACCCCACCCCGATCCCGACGATAGGAATACCCGCCTTCACCGCCAACGAGTAAAGCCCAAGCATCAGCAACATCGCGGTGTTTTCACCCAGATTCTGAACGGCTATTGCATTCCCTGCTCCTACCGTTTGTTTACCGCGCTCTTGCAGCAAGGCATTCAGCGGCACGACGAAGAACCCACCAAGAATACCAATCAGAATTAACAGCATGTAAGCGGGGAGTAGCGCATGCTGCAGCGCGAAGAACAAAACGCCTACGCCAATCAGGATCCCGGCAGGCATACAGCGGGCGACAGTTTCCAGCGTGACGAGCTTCGCCGCGATACCCGCCCCCACAACAATCCCTACCGCTACCATCGCATTGAGGTAGGTTGGTGTGGCGTTGTCGCTAATCCCGAGCGCCACCGGCACCCAAAGCACCAGCAAAAAACGCAGCGTCACGCCCGCGCCCCAGAACATGCTGGTACCCATCAGGGAGAAGCGAGTTTCGCCGTTGTGCCACAGTACACGGCAGGCATTAAAGAAGCTGGCCGTCATTGGTTTAAAACACCAGGACTGACCTGGGCGAGCCACCGGCAATGTTGGTATGAACAGGTTGGCAACCACTGCGCCGGCGTAAAACGCCGCGCAAACGCCCAGCGCCGCCAGCACATGCCAGTCTGCCAGTACACCTCCTGCAACCGAGCCCAGCAGGATAGCGGCAATCGTCGACGATTCCATCAGGCCGTTGGCTTTGACCAGTTTGTCACCGGTCGTCAGTTCGCCCAAAATGCCGTACTTCGCCGGAGAGTAGGCCGCTGCACCAATCCCCACCAGCGTGTAACCGATGAAAGGATTAATCCCCAGGCAAATGCTGGCAGCCCCCAACAGCTTCAGGCCGTTGGCAAACATCATTACCTGGCCCTTCGGGAAGCTATCTGCAACCTGTCCGACAAACGGGGCAAAAACGATGTAAGCGCCCACAAACACCATCTGCAGAATCGGCTGGCTCCAGTCCGGGTAAAACTCGGCCTTCAATAACGCCAGCGTGGCAAACAGCAGTGCATTATCCGCGAACGCAGACAAAAACTGCGCGGCGGTGACTGCCATCATCCCTTTCGACCAGATTGAGTTGTTCGTGCGCACTGACTTATGCATTCTGCTGTTCCGCCTGTTCAACCATGCCTTTGAGCGTGACAAAATCGGGCTTGCCGCTGCCCAACACCGGTAACTGTTTCAGATAGCGAATATCCCGCGGAACGGCCAGCTCAGGGATCCCCTGCTCACGTGCGTGCTGCAGTAACACATCACGCTTGAGCTCGCTGTCGGTGGTAAAGAGCACCAGCGCTTCACCTTTGCTGGCATCACTTTTAATCGCCGTGGCATGCATTTTTTCCGGGGATACCGCCGTCGCCAGCTGCTCCACCATCTCCAGCGATACCATTTCGCCCGCAATCTTCGCAAAGCGTTTTGCTCGCCCCTGAATTTGCACAAAGCCGTGCTCGTCAAAACGAACAATATCGCCAGTGTCATACCAGCCGGTTTCGATATCCCCTTGTGCATTCTCCGCCGTTGGTGCTTCTAGGACGCCAGGGTTCTCAACGCGCAGGTAGCCGTTCATGATATTCGGCCCTTTTAACTGCAAGCGACCGCCTTCATCAATGCCAGGTACTTGCAGCAAACGCGCATCCATTCCAGGCAGAATACGGCCTACCGTACCCGGCTTTGCGGCCATAGGCACGTTGATAGACACAACCGGCGCGCACTCGGTTACGCCGTAGCCTTCCAGAATGCGCAGGCCAAACTTGTCCTGCCAGATCTGGCGGGTGCTGTCCTGTAGTTTTTCTGCACCCGCCACGACATAGCGAATGCGGAAAAAATCATAAGGATTGGCAAAACGCGCATAGTTTCCAAGGAAGGTCGACGTCCCGAAAAGCACCGTGCAATTACGGTCATAAACCAGTTCAGGCACTACGCGATAATGGAGAGGGCTTGGATAGAGGAACACCTCCGCCCCCGTGAATAGTGGAGTGAAAAGCCCCACCGTCAGACCAAATGAGTGGAATAACGGCAGCGCCGACATAAAGCGATCTTTGGCCGTGAAGTCAGCAATCGTTTTAATCTGCTCTACGTTCGCCAGGATACTTTTATGGCTGTGAACCACGCCCTTCGGATGACCTTCAGAACCCGAGGTGAAAAGGACAATGGCAGCCTCTTCAGGCTGCTGTTTCACCTGCGCCAGGTGAGGTGCCAGCAAATGCGCGAATATCCACAGTTTGTCGGCGGTGGTGACATCCGCCTTGAGATCTTCCAGGAAGACCCAGCGTACCTGCGTAAGCTGTTCTGGCAGATGCCAGAGTTTGCCTTTGTCGAGGAACTGGCGAGAGGTAAATACCGTTTTGATCTCAGCCGCCGTAATCGCGCTGGTCAACCCTTTCACGCCCGCCGTGTAGTTCATCATTGCCGGAATTCGTGCCCGGGAAACGGCACCAAATATCACCGCTGCACTGATCGCCGCGTTGGGCAGCATCAGGCCAATTTTTTCACCCTTTTGGCTATATTTTTCAAGAATTCGCCCGACAAAAAGCGTCTTGGTGAGCAGTTTACGATACGTGTCCGGCGTGAAGTTAATGTCCTCTACGCAGTTTTTTCGGGCACCATAGCGGTCCTGCGCCGAAAGTAACGCTTCATACAGCGTTTCACGTGGACGCACGGCCATGCGGGCTTCCATCATGATTTGATGCAGCATTTCACCCGCCATCTTACGGCGATCGCGCGCGCGGGGCGCATCTGGCATCGGCAACGTTGTCGGCGGCAGAAGATGCAGCGTTATCTGCGGGAACAGACGCTGTTTAACCAGCCCTTTCAGTCTGCTGAAATACGTCAGCTCCGCTCCCTCGATACGCAGCGGTATAACGGTCGCTTTTGATTTTGCAGCCACAAAGGCAGCACCGTCGTAGATTTTCATCAGTGAACCGGTGACCGAAATACGCCCTTCCGGGAAAATGACCACCGGGCGACCCTGTTCAATCAGGCGCACCAGATGTTTGATCATCATGGGTTTGGTAGGATCGAGAGGGACAAAGTCAATCAGCGGCGCAAGCCGGCGCATGAACCACTTTTGGCTGATCGAGCTGTAAACCGCAAAAACCGGGCGACCGGGCAGAAAAAGCGCCAGCAGGATGCCATCGATAAAGGAAACATGGTTTGGCGTGATAAGGACGCGCTCACCAAAAAGTGATTGTGTATCACCAGTGACGCGGATACGAAAGAGGATACGAAATAAGGCACGGAAAAACCCAAGTAGCATTTCAACTTCCTTTGTCTGTCAGTTTTTAGGGTTACGCTAAATTGTGGCAGATTACACGAGAAGTGTTGGAGGGGCGACAGCTTAATCCGGACGAAAAAAAACCTGCGCATCCGCGCAGGTTGGTGCAAGAGATGAGTACGAAACCGTACAAAGAATTCTCACCAATCAATACCTCTGGGATCTTGATTGTGGCTGCTGGCATTCCGCTTCGCCAGCAGGAAAACGCAAGCGAATGAGCCTAAGTGCAACCAGGTGTTAATATTATCGGATGCTGTTACAGGTTGATGTTTCGGACAAAAAAAACCTGCGTATAAACGCAGGTTGGTGTAAATCGTGTTAATCAACCGGAGCTGATTCCACCTATCAATACCTCTGGGATCTCGACTTTATCAATCTGCCCCATTTCTTCACCAGCGGACAATCGCAACAGCCTGCCGCAAAGTGTAACTAAAGGTTCCGTTTGACATTATTCTGACACGCTTAACCGTGTAACGATTACACTCATTTCCCATGGGTTGCATCACGTTTGCGAAGTGTGATGTCGCGCAGGCCTTGAATGCATCATGCTTTTCCGCAACACTACTGCGTGTGTAAACGCTTACCCCTACAAGAAGGTATTAAATGGCGACAATTAAGGATGTGGCCCGTCTGGCCGGTGTTTCCGTCGCTACCGTCTCACGCGTGATTAATCACTCGCCGAAGGCCAGCGATGCTTCACGCCAGGCGGTACAAAGCGCAATGGAAAGCCTGAATTATCATCCCAACGCCAACGCTCGCGCCCTTGCCCAGCAATCAACAGAAACGGTAGGTCTGGTCGTCGGGGACGTCTCGGATCCGTTCTTCGGAGCCATGGTTAAAGCGGTCGAACAGGTTGCTTATCAAACGGGTAATTTCCTGCTGATTGGAAATGGCTACCATAACGAACAAAAAGAACGTCAGGCCATTGAACAGCTCATCCGCCATCGCTGCGCGGCACTCGTGGTGCATGCCAAAGTCCTGCCGGATTCAGAGCTACTACACCTGATGAAACAAATTCCAGGTATGGTCCTGATCAACCGTATTATTCCGGGCTACGAAAAGCGTTGCGTCGCGCTGGATGACCGTTATGGAGCCTGGCTTGCCACACGCCACCTGATTCAGCAGGGTCATACCCGAATTGGCTATTTGTGTTCCAACCACCAGATTTCCGACGCCGAGGACCGCCTGCGGGGCTATTACGATGCGCTTCGCGAACACGGTCTCCCCTGCAACGATCGTCTGGTCACTTTTGCTGAGCCGGATGAAAGCGGTGGCGAACAGGCGATGACAGAGCTGCTGGGACGGGGACGCAATTTTACCGCCGTTGCCTGTTATAACGACTCAATGGCCGCTGGCGCGATGGGTGTGCTTAACGATAACGGGATTGATGTGCCAGAAGAGATTTCGTTGATCGGCTTCGATGATGTGCTGGTCTCACGCTACGTGCGTCCACGTCTGACGACCGTACGTTATCCGATTGTGACGATGGCAACGCAGGCTGCGGAACTGGCTCTCGCACTGGCAGATAAACGCCAGCCGCCAGATATCACGCATTTATTTAGCCCAACGCTAGTCCGGCGTCATTCCGTCGTGACACCAGCAGAACCCGTCAACGAATAGCGATACAGATGCACCGTTTTGTTCGGGTATTCCAGCCCATCACCGATGTAATGCCAGCCGTAGCGCTCGTAAAAATCGCGGCAGGCAGACCAGAGGTGAAGCTCGGAATATCCGGCGTGAACGGCGTAGCTTTTAACGCAATCCTGCAGTTGACTCGCCAGCCCTTTTCCGCGCGCGGCCTCATCGACATACAGTGCTGCCAGCCACGGATAGAGGTCCTGGCGCGTGATCAAGTCGCAACGCCACAACCCCACGGTACCCAGTAAACGGTCATTATCGACCGCCACAAAGGTTAACGGCAACGCGCCGGGCTTCTGGCTATGGGCAATCACGCTGCTGAAAAACTCGCGCGGTACGCCCTCGCCAAATGCGTGCCAAAGCCAGTCAGTCACCTGCTCCGCGTACTCAGGCACCTCGTAAAGAGGCAGAATATTCACACCAGTTTTCCCTGGAAAATGGGAACTGACTCAAAGAGATAGCCGTCAAAATCTGGCGCATCTTCGTCGGATAACTCCAGCAGGCTCTTTTTGATATTTTCCAGATGTTGCCACATCGCCTGCCATGCGCCCATCACGTCGCGCCGCCGTAGCGCCGCCAGAATCGTTTGCCTGTCGCCCAGCCATTTCAGACGGTAAGCGCGGCTGGCGATATGCACGTTGAACTGCTGCCACAGCGGGCTGCTGTCCATGTGATGCCAGACACTTTCGACGGTAGCCAGCAGCATCTGGTTTTGCGTGGCACCGGCCAGCACCAGATGAAACATCTTGTTGTTGTCCTGGCTATTGTCATTGGCAGCGATAGCGCGCTGCTCTTGCTCAATGATGCGGCGAAGATTGTCGATATCTGCGCGCGTTGCCATCCTGGCGGCAAAGGCGGCGATATTGCTTTCGAGCAGTTGCCGCGCCTGTAAAATTTCAAACGGGCCCACGTCGCTATTTAAAAATCGTTCTTCTTCGTTTTCATGTTCTTCAGGAATACGCATCACGTAGACGCCAGAACCCTGGCGAATATCAACCGTCCCCTGAAGCTCCAGCATCAACAAGGCTTCACGCACGATGGTGCGACTGACACCGTAGGTCTCAGCAATATTACGCTCAGGCGGCAAACGTGAGCCAACGGGATAGTGCCCCTGGATAATTTGCGCGCGCAAATCCTCGCCAATCTCCTGGTACTGTTTTTTTTCCGGTGGGACGACGGCCTTCTCCACGATTTCACCTGTACTGACTATGAGTTGATGCTCAAGCCGGGCATCCTCCCGACCAGTTTGTACGCTATTTTACCAGAACCCGCGTTGATTTAGCCTATTTCCATTCATCATCTATCGTCAGCGTCAGCGCGCGCTCGTCACGTAACTGCCTGAACCACGAGGCCGACTTTTTCGCCTTACGGGCGCGGCTGTCAGCAAGGTCGATTTCAATCAGGCCATAGCGATTTTTGAACGCGTTCATCGGCGAGACGTTATCGGTAAACGCCCATAACATATAGCCGTGGCAGTTCGCCCCCTCCTCACGCGCCAGCAGCGTGTAATAGAGGTGTTCGCTAATGAAGTTAATCCGGTAAGTGTCCTCAATGATGCCGTCGTGATTTCTGAACTGGCTTTCGTTTTCCACACCCATCCCGCTTTCCGCCACAAACCATGGAATATTGCGATAGTCGTTTTTAATCCGCATCGCCATGTCGTAAATGATGCGCGGATAGATCTCCCAACCGCGCGAGCTGTTCATCTTGCGTCCCGGCAGCTCAAACGGCTCATAGTAATAGGCAGGATGGAAAGGCGTCTCAGGATGCCAGGCCCGTGACGGCGCTTTAACGCGATGCGGATAATAAAGGTTAATCCCCAGCTCATCGACGGGATTGTCAGCGATCAGCGCCAACTCTTCTGCGCTGTACTCCCATGAGACGCCATGCTGATCCAGCAGCGTAAAGAGTTCCTGTGGGTAACGCCCATGCACCAACGGATCGAGAAACACGCGGTTATAGAACAAGTCGTAAATTTCCGCTGCGCGCACGTCGTGCGGAGCCTGCGAACGTGGATAAGTGACCTCTGGATTCAGAATACAACCCACCGTACCCCGATAGCCTTTATCGTGAAAATGCTTCACCACTTTCGCCGTCGCCAGCACCTTATGGTGATTCCACTGCATCCATTTGCCAGTGTTCTGCTCGTACGGCCAGCGCAGCGCGTCAAGATAAACGCGGGTTTGCACTACAATCGGCTCATTGAAGGTGAACCAGCGCGTGACTTTGGCGTGGTAACGTTCGAAAACTTTCTCTGCATAGCGGACAAAAAGCTCAACAACGTGCTTTGCCCCCCAACCGCCGTAGGTTTCCAGCAGCACACCCGGCAGCTCGTAATGCTCCAGGCAGATCATCGGCTCAATGCCCTGGCGATGCATTTCGTCAAACAGCGCATCGTAGTAGGCAGCGTATTCCTCATCGACGGTCGCGTTTTCATAATCGGTCAGGAAACGCGACCAGTTGATGGAGGTACGATAATGCGTCAGCCCGGCCTGTTTCATCAGCGCGACGTCTTCACGGAAGCGGTTGATGAAGTCGGTCGCCACCGCAGGGCCATAGCCGTTGTGCCAGACATGGCGATCGTTTTTGTACCAGAGATCGATCCACGAGTCCTGGCCCTCTTTCTTCCCGCTCCAGCCTTCGGTCTGCCAGGCTGATGCCGCCGCGCCCAAAATAAAATCTTGCGGTATGGTGATCCGTTTTTGGCTCATAGCATCCTCATGCGTTATTGGTCGACTGCTGGCTTTGCGCCAGTAATGCCGCTTGTTCCGCACGGCGTGAAGCGATTCTCACAAACGGTAGATAGATAAGAACAGCAGTGACGATACAGATAAATTGCGTGATGACCGCGCCCATCGATCCTGCGGTGGAGAGCCAGGCATTAATCAGTGGCGGCGTGGTCCACGGCACCATCACCACGGCCTTACCGGCAAAACCCGTTACCGTGGCGAAGTAACCTATCGAGCCGGTTACCAGCGGCGTAATAATGAACGGGATCGCCAGAATGGGGTTCAGCATGATTGGCATGCCGAAGATAACCGGCTCGTTGATATTGAAAAGCCCCGGACCAATCGACAGTTTGGCAATCTCACGCATCTCTTTACGCTTGGTGCCAATCATGACTGCGATCAGCAGGCCAATGGTCAGCCCCGACCCGCCGATGCTCATATACACGTCCCAAAACGGCATGGTGATAATATTCGGGATCTCTTTTCCCTGTTCAAACGCGCTCATATTGACGGTGATCGCGCCCAGCAGCAGCGGCTCACGGATCGGTTTGATCATCTGGTTACCGTGAATACCGATAACCCAGAAAAGCTGCGCCACAAACATCAGCAGCAGAATACCCGGCAGGCTTTGCACCACGCGCTCAAGCGGCTGTTGCACCACTTGATAAACCGCATCATAGAGATACATACCCGTGAGCTGATGGAAGACAAAACCCAGTGTCGCAATGGCGGTAGTCGTTATGATCGCGGGGATCAGCGCTGAGAACGATGCGGCCACATTGGGCGGCACAGTATCCGGCATTTTGATTTTCAGCCCTTTGCGATTCTCCAGCCAGCAGTAAACCTCAACGGATAAAATTGCGATAAACATGCCGAGGAACAGGCTGCGGGTATCGGAGAACTGACGCAACAGGACGTCCTTCACCACGTGCATTTCGCCATCTACCAGCATTTCAACGGTAGTCGGCGTGACGCAAATAAAGCAAATCACCGCCAGCAGGCCGGGAAACAGCGATTTAATACCGTTAATGCGTCCCAGCTCAATACCGATTAAAAATACCGCGCCGATGTTCAGGAAGTTCAGCGTGGCGTAGTTAAGTGCACTGGTGATGGGCTTAAGTGAGGCTAAAAACGAGAGCGACTCAAAGCTCGCCAAACCGTTTTTAGGATCCAGCACCATATTGGAGATCAAAACCGAAAATGCCCCAACGATGATGACCGGCATTAAGGTTATGAAGGCAGACTTAATCGCCATGATGTAGCGATAGCTATTGAATGTGGTGGCGAAACTGCCCAGCGAATTGATCAGTTTTTCCTGTAATGCCATAGGGTAATACCTCAGTAAAAGGGCTTTTATAGAATAAGGTGTACAGCCGGATACTATTGGCATACCAAAAATAGCTTTCAACCGCCTGGGGTTCTGTGATTAAGCTCTCAACGCGACCAGAGGTATCCCAAATCATGATTTATCACCATTTTGGCATACCACTTCCCCTGTTTTATGCTGACGCAGTCACCGTTGCCAAAAAGCGTGATCCTGATGGGGGTTTTCCCCTCCCCGCTCCGCTTATGCGCCGATGGGTCTGTGATAAACTGCCCGACATTACGTGGAAGCAGGAATCTCTAATGGCAACAATGCTGGATGTCTCATTACGCGCGGGTGTGTCGAAGGCCACCGTTTCACGCGTGCTGAACGGCACAGGTCAGGTAAAAGAAAGCACGCGTCAACAAGTGTTTAAAGCGATGGAAGAGCTGGGCTATCGTCCGAACTTTCTCGCACAGTCACTGGCAAACCAGACCAGCAACAGCATTGGGCTGGTCGTCTCAACGTTCGACGGTTTTTACTTTGGCCGCCTGCTGCAACAGGCATCGCGCCAGACAGAAACGCACGGCAAACAGTTGATCGTGACCGACGGCCACGACGCCCCCGAGCAAGAAGAGCAAGCGGTGCAGATGCTCGCGGATCGTAAATGCGACGCCATCGTGCTTTACACGCGCTACATGAGCGAGAAAGCGATCATGAAGCTTATTCACAGCGTGCAAACGCCGCTGGTGGTGATCAACCGTGAGGTCAGCCAGGCGGCGGACCGCTGCGTTTTCTTTGAACAGCAGGATGCAGCATTTAAAGCCGTCGATTATTTGATAAGCCAGGGCCATCGAGAGATCGCCTGTATCACCGTACCGATTCACACACCAACCGGAAAAGCGCGATTGATGGGCTATCGCAAGGCGCTGGAAAAACACGGAATCGTCTGGGACGATCGCCGGGTAAAATATGGCGATGCGGGTATGACGCGGGGATATGAACTGTGTCAGGAGTTGCTCAACGAAAAGACGCCTTTCAGCGCACTGTTTGCCTGTAACGATGACATGGCGCTGGGCGCTTCAAAGGCTTTACATCAGGCGGGATTACGTATTCCGCAGGACATCTCATTGTTCGGCTTTGACGACGCGCCCAGTGCGAAATGGCTTGAGCCAGCGCTGTCGTCCGTCTACCTGCCAATCGATAACATGATAGTGACCGCTATCGATCAGGCGATCCGGCTGGCAAACAACCAGCCGGTCGAGACGATCCCGCCATTTACCGGCACGCTGGTACTGCGCGATTCGGTCACGACAGGTCCGTATTTCAACTCAAAATAGCTCGAGCGAGAGCAATTCCTGAATGGTCTGGCGGCGGCGAATCAGTCGCGCCACGCCATGTTCAAACAACACTTCTGGCAGCAGCGGACGACTATTGTAGTTAGAAGACATCGACGCCCCGTAAGCACCGGTATCGTGCAGCACCAGATAGTCACCCGGTTGAACCGCTGGCAGTGCGCGGGTTTCAACTTTCCCGCCCTCCTGTTGCGTAAACACATCGCCCGATTCACACAGCGGCCCTGCCACTACGGTATCCACCAGCGGAGCCTGCGTTAAATCGCGGCCATCACCCGCCAACGCGGAAATATGATGGTAACTGCCGTACATGGACGGGCGCATCAGATCGTTAAAGCCCGCGTCGATCAACACAAAGTGACGACTGCCCATCGCCTTCACGCTGCGCACCTGCGCCACCAGCACGCCGGATTCAGCCACCAGAAAACGGCCTGGTTCGATTTCCAGTTTCACCGCGTACCCGAGATGTGCGGCAATTTTGTCACGCGCCGCGCTCCACAGGCCGTAATAGTGATCGGTATCAATCGCTTCTTCGCCTTCGCGGTAAGGGATCGACAAACCGCCGCCCGCAGAGATAGCTTCCAGATCCTGACCAAAGTCCACAACCTGACGCACCATCGCGCCACACACTTGTTCAAGATGTGCGTAATCGACGCCGGAACCAATGTGCATATGAATACCCACCAACGTCAGGTTATAGCGCTGCAATACCTCCAGCGCGGCAGGCAGATCGGCATACCAGATGCCGTGCTTGCTGTTTTCACCGCCGGTATTGGTTTTTTGACTGTGACCATGGCCAAATCCCGGATTCACGCGCAACCATACGCGATGCCCCGGCGAGACTTGTCCAAGCTGTTCCAGCATATCCACAGAACCCGCATTTACCGGGATCTGCAGTTCATGTACGCGCGCCAGCGTGGCGCTGTCGATCAGGTCAGCGGTGAAGACAATCGCATCGCCGTCAGCTTTAGGATCGTAGCCCGCCGCCAGCGCGCGTTCGATTTCACCAAGCGAAACAGAATCAACCTTCACGCCCTGCTCGCGCATCAGGCGCAGGATATGGATATTGGAGCACGCCTTTTGTGCAAAGCGCACCACGTCAAACTGATGTAGCGCCGCAATCTTTTCACGCACGATCTCCGCGTCATAGACCCATACCGGGCAACCAAATTCAGCCGGCAGGCGCAGTAAGTTTTCAGCGTTCAGTGCGGTATCGGTACTGTTGAGCGGGCGTGGCATGGTGTTCTCCAGGTGCATTCATTTTTTTATGATTACGCCACAGCGCGAAGAGAATAAAAAATATCGTTTTATCGAGACTCTATGCAAAAATGATATGGATACTCGACTCACACAGGTCCGCCCGATGCCCGCTGTAAACTTACGCCATATTGAGATTTTTCACGCAGTGATGACCGCCGGAAATTTGACCGAAGCCGCGCAGATGCTGCATACCTCGCAGCCAACGGTCAGCCGCGAGCTGGCACGCTTTGAAAAGGTATTAGGTTTAAAGCTGTTTGAACGCGCGCGCGGCAGACTTCATCCTACGGTGCAGGGCTTGCGTCTTTTCGAGGAAGTTCAGCGTTCCTGGTATGGCCTCGATCGCATCGTCAGCGCAGCAGAAAGCCTGCGGGAATTTCGCCAGGGCGAGCTGTCGATCGTCTGTCTTCCGGTATTCTCGCAGTCATTCCTGCCTCAGCTGCTACAGCCTTTTCTTGCTCGCTACCCGGATGTAAATCTCACCATCGTGCCGCAAGAATCGCCGTTGCTTGAAGAGTGGCTCTCGGCGCAGCGTCACGATTTAGGGCTGACCGAAACCCTTGCCACGCCAGCGGGGACGGAACGCACCGAGTTACTCTCATTAGATGAGGTTTGTGTATTACCTGTTGGACACCCGCTTGCCAACAAAAGCGTGCTAGAGCCTGCCGATTTTCATGGTGAGAACTACATTAGCCTGTCGCAAACGGACAGTTATCGGCACCTGCTGGATACTCTGTTTACCGAACATCAGGTGAAACGACGAATGGTGGTGGAGACGCACAGCGCGGCATCGATTTGCGCCATGGTTCGCGCGGGAGCAGGCATCGCAGTGGTTAATCCGCTCACGGCGCTGGATTATGCCGCCAGCGGAATTGTGCTCCGCCGTTTCAGCGTTTCAGTCCCGTTTACCGTAAGCCTGATTCGCCCGCTTCATCGCCCGGTATCCGCACTGGTCGAGGCCTTTTCGGCGCATCTTATTCAACACGCGACCCTTGTCGCACAGCGCTTACCGGAACAGCTCAGGACAGCATAAACTCCACCGCGTCCGCCGCATGGATCGCGGTGGTATCGAACACCGGAATCGGGCTTTCGTCGGCGGGCACCAACAGTCCAATCTCGGTACAGCCAAAGATCACCCCCTCCGCGCCCTGCTTCGCCAGTTTATCCATCACACTGAGATAATACTGACGTGAGGCATCGCTAAACGTCCCCAGACACAGCTCTTCAAAGATAATCTGGTTGATGCGCACCCGGTCGGCTTCTTCCGGCACAATGCACTCAATATCAAACGGCGAGCGCAATCTGCCACGATAGAAATCCTGTTCCATGGTATAGCGGGTACCGAGCAACGCGACACGTTTCATGCCGGAGTTCGTTATCGCCCGCCCTGTCGCATCGGCAATGTGCAAAAAGGGTAGCGAGCAGCGTGCTTCAATATGTGACGCCACTTTGTGCATGGTGTTGGTACACAGCACGATACCTTCGGCCCCGGCACGTTCCAGCCCAACCGCTGCCTGAGCCAGCATTTCGCCTGCTTTATCCCACTCGCCACTTGCCTGATACGCTTCGATTTCATGAAAATCCACGCTGTGCAAGATAAGGCTCGCCGAGTGCAGGCCGCCCAGACGCTGTTTTACGCCCTCATTAATTAAACGATAATAAGGAATCGTTGATTCCCAGCTCATTCCACCTAACAGGCCAATCGTTTTCATTTTTCCTCCTGTGTTTTCTCCAGTGAAGCAAACTTGTGATCCTGTTTCCAGTTATTTGGCTTAGCGTTTCCTTTTAATCCGTAGTGATATAAATTAAATGAAACGATGTTTTACTCTATAACAGGACACCGATATGTTTATTTTCCATAAAGAGACCACGCTTGAGGATCTGGGCAATGGCGTGACGCGTCGCATTCTGGCGCACGACGGTAAGATGATGGCGGTAGAAGTGAATTTTGAGCAGGGGGCGATAGGTCCTATGCACAACCATCCGCATGAACAGCTGACCTACGTGTTATCGGGTGAGTTTGAGTTCACCATCGGCGATCAAAAGCACGTAGTGACCGCCGGCGATACGCTTTATAAAGAGCCGCATATCATGCACGGCTGCGTGTGCCTGAAGCCCGGTACGCTGCTGGATACCTTTACGCCGGTACGAGAAGATTTCCTGAAGTAACAAAAAGGGCGCTTTTGAACAGCGCCCTTTTTTATCTAAACCGCTTATTGCGTTACCGGTTCCGGCAACGGCAAACGGGACAGCATCGCCTCGCGCAACAGTACGCTTGCGCAGGCAAAAATCCCGCCTAACAGCGCGGCAAGAATAACGATCAGGGCTTTGCCCGGGCCGTCTTTTTTCACCGGAATTGACGGTGACAGCTGGTATTTAAACGGCTCGAAATTCACGTCATCGATAGAGAGCTTTTGCAGTTGCGCAAGGTGATACTCGCGGTTCTGGAAATCAGCATTCAGTTCCGCTACGTCTTTCAGGGATTTCTCAATGGCCAGCTTCTGCGCAATACCATCTGCCCCCAGCGCCACGGAATAATCAGGATCGTCTTTTACCGCTTGCCCATTACTGTAGACCGGCTTTTTGATACCCGCGGCATTCGCCACTTCCAGGGAGTAGTTCAGCCGCTGAAGGTTAGTGTTATGGATGGTGGTCAAACGGACGCGATCCAGGTCCAGGCGCTCTTTCTCCATGCGCGTTTTCAACGCCAGCACGTTACGAATGTTCAGCATGGTCTCTTTTTCAACAATGGCAGAAATGTAGGCGATATAGCCGTTTAGCACGACCTGAGCATCTTTCGCCGTTGGCGCGGTAAAGCTCAGCGTCCAGGACGTATAAGGCGCTTTATCCGCATCCTTCGCCGCAGAATTGTCCACCGCTTTCATTTTTTCAGCAATGCTCACCACCGCGCGGTGCAGATCAAGTGGGTCAACATCCGCTCCCTGTAGCTGCTCCATTACGTAGGGCGACGATTTTATATAGTCTTCAAGCAACGACTGCGACTGAAACTTTTTGATAAAGAGATTGAAGATTTCGCCACGTTTGACGCTGACGTCCACATCAAGCACCTGCAACGCAACCAGCATTTGCTGGACCTCGCTCCACTGCGTTTGCTCAGCTGGAGTCACGACCGCTTTACTGGTCCACTTTTGCGGTAGCAGGAAAGATATCGCTGCGCCGACAACGGCAAAAACAAAGACAATGGCAATGATGCGTTTTTTAGCGGCTAACAGAACGTCAATCAGTCCGAGGAGGTCTATCTCTTTATTCGCGGCTACCTGAGGGACATAACTGGCAAAATCCAGATCCGTGTTCTTCTTGAAATCCATCGCTGACATACTCGTTCTTCTTTTATGAAGGTGCAGTGAAATCCTGCCTAATAGGCTTAGGGAAGATGATGATACAAGAAACTAAGAATCATCTGAATGCGTTATTGACACAAAACTTAAATTTACTACGAGAATTGGTAGTGAATGTTTAAAACCACGTAAATTCTGTCAAAGTGACACTTCTGTTCATACCGCCACATCGTCCCCGCTCCTTTCCCCTTTTCAAAAAGGCAAAAGTGCCAGCCACTTCACCTTATTGAAACAGCGTTTCGACCGCGATCACATTTCCATCATTTACCGAATGACTCAGAAACAAATCGCAATAAAATAAATTAAAACGACGTTTTACAAATCAAGAACGGCGGTTCGTATGTTTTGAAACCCAAACAAGGTTCGCCTAGCATAGTCCACAAAAAGCGTTATGAAACAAAGTTAAAGGAAGCCACGCTCATACGTGTCGTCATGAATACTGACCCTCATGTGTCGATGCTTCACAGCATGAGAAGTCGTTACAAAGCAGATTCCGTTTTAAACCATTGATTGCCAGGTAGGTATGTATGAATGAAAACAAAATGCTGGGGCTAGCGTGGATATCACCCTATATAATCGGGTTGATACTCTTTACCGCGTTCCCCTTTGTCTCATCTTTCTTCCTCAGTTTTACTGATTACGATTTGATGAGCCCACCGGTGTTTAACGGCATCGAAAACTATCGCTACATGTTTACCGAAGATACCCTCTTCTGGAAATCCATGGGCGTAACCTTTGCATATGTATTTTTAACGATTCCGTTAAAACTCGCATTTGCACTGGGCATTGCATTTGTTCTTAACTTTAAATTACGCGGAATTGGATTCTTCCGTACGGCTTATTATATTCCCTCGATCCTCGGCAGCTCTGTTGCAATTGCCGTGCTGTGGCGGGCGTTGTTCGCGATCGACGGCCTGCTGAACAGCTTTATTGGTGTGTTAGGTTTCGACCCGGTGAACTGGCTGGGCGAGCCGTCGTTGGCATTGATGTCCGTTACGCTGCTGCGCGTCTGGCAGTTTGGCTCGGCGATGGTTATCTTCCTGGCCGCGCTGCAAAACGTGCCGCAATCCCAGTACGAAGCCGCGATGATCGACGGTGCCTCTAAATGGCAGATGTTTACGAAAGTCACCGTGCCGCTGATTACGCCGGTCATCTTCTTTAACTTTATTATGCAGACCACCCAGGCGTTCCAGGAATTTACCGGACCGTATGTCATCACCGGTGGGGGACCGACCTACTCTACCTACCTGTTCTCACTCTATATCTACGACACCGCATTCAAGTACTTTGACATGGGTTACGGCGCCGCACTGGCCTGGATCCTGTTCCTGGTAGTCGCTGTCTTTGCCGCTATTGCCTTCAAGTCATCGAAATACTGGGTGTTCTACTCCGCCGATAAGGGAGGCAAAAATGGCTGATATTCAACAAATGTCCACGGCGAGAAGCATCGCGGAACGTGAAGTGGCGCGGACCCTGCGCAAAGAAAAAATCAACGCCAGCATTCGCTACGTGGTCTTGCTGTTTGTTGGCCTGCTGATGCTTTACCCGCTGGTGTGGATGTTCTCGGCATCGTTCAAACCGAACCAC
>JALCNW010000010.1 GCA_022649305.1 Enterobacter sp. | reverse complement strand
TCTCCGGCCTTCCCTGACGAGGAGCAAACCCACCATGTCGGCCGTCGAAATATTATCTACCACCGAAGTTGAGGTGCGTGACGCCCAACCTGACGACGTTCATGCTATCGCCGCGATTTACGCCTGGCATGTGCTTAACGGTCGTGCATCGTTCGAAGAAATTCCCCCTACCGTTGATGAGATGCGCCAGCGCATGAGCAGCATAGTGGCCGAAGGTTTACCCTGGATGGTGGCGCTGTATCGTGGCGTGGTCGTCGGCTATTGCTACGCCTCGCTGTACCGTCCGCGCCCGGCTTATCGTTATACGCTTGAAGAGTCCATCTACGTTGACGCCAGCGCCACCGGACGTGGGTTTGGCAGCGCGCTGATGGACGCCCTGATAGAACGGTGCGAGAAAGGCCCATGGCGGCAGATGATTGCTGTCGTGGGTGACGGGCACAACAATGCAGGCTCGATTCGACTGCATAAAAAGCATGGTTTTGAGATTGCCGGACAGCTCAGAAGCGTGGGTTACAAGAAAGGAAACTGGCGGGATACATTAATAATGCAGCGTCCACTCAACGAGGGTGACTGGACGCTGCCGGAATAGTTAGTCGTTCTGCGCGGTCTGTTCACCGGACGTTGACGCACTGGCCATTTGCGCTGCCTTTTGCTTTTTATAGCTCAACGCAGCAGCCGGAACAGGCATCACCTTCCCGGTTTCAATCCAGGTACGCAGACGGCTGGCGTCGGCAAAGTGAGTGTATTTGCCGAATGCATCCATCACCACCAGCGCCACCGGTTTGCCGTTAAAGACGGTACGCATCACCAGACAGTGACCGGCCGCATTGGTAAATCCAGTTTTGGTAAGCTGAATATTCCAGTTATCGCGATACACCAGATGGTTGGTATTACGGAACGGCAGGGTATACGGCGGGTTGGCAAAGGTCGCCATCTCTTCACGAGTGGTGCTGAGCTGGCCTATCAGCGGATACTGTTTACTGGCAATCAGCATTTTGGTTAAATCACTGGCGGTCGAGACGTTATGAATCGACAGCCCTGTCGGTTCAACAAAGCGCGTATTCACCATACCCAATGACTTCGCTTTCGCATTCATTGCACGAATGAATGCGTCATAGCCGCCGGGATAATGATGCGCCAGGCTTGCCGCTGCGCGGTTTTCAGACGACATCAGCGCCAGCAGCAACATATTCTTGCGGCTGATTTCACTGTTTAAACGCACGCGAGAATAAATCCCCTTCATTTCCGGCGTCTGGCTAATATCGACTTTTAGTTTCTCATCCAACGGCAGCCGTGCGTCCAGCACCACCATCGCGGTCATTAATTTGGTGATAGAAGCGATCGGGCGCACCAGATTCGGGTGGCTTGAGTAGATCACTTTATTGGTATTGAGATCGACAATCATCGCACTACCGGAGGCGATATCCGGTTGGGCGGCGCTGGCCACCGTGGACGTTTTGGCGATCGCAGGCAGCGCAACGGGCACCGCCAGCATCAGCGCGAGGCTAAGTAAAGAAACTCGGATTTTCAGCATGGTGAGACTTCTGATAATTATTCAGGCACGTGATGACGTACGCCTCCTGTGAAAACGGGCCTACACAGGCTGGCAAAGGCATCATAGCGGTCCATGTAGCATGTCGCCAGTGGATATTCGTGAACAGATGCTGCATTGCTGGCATTTACGCCAGCAATGCATTCAGGTCAGAAGAGGCGGTAGCCATAACCCCACAGGATGACGGTCAGCGCGAGGAGCGCTTCGAGGACCAGCACCCCAATGGCGAGGGTTGAGCCGGAGAAGTTGAGCCCCTCATCTTTGTTGATATTCAGGAAGGTTGGGATCCCGACAAACAGCAGGTAGCCGGTATAAAATAGCGCGATAGTTCCTATCAGCGCGCAAAGCCATACCAGCGGATAAAGCGCCACAACGCCGCTCATAAACAGCGGTGTTGCCACGTATCCGGCGAAAACCATACAGAGCGTCAATGATGGACGTTGCGGATAGTTCCGCGCCATCCAGTATATGACTCGCCCCATGATCGCCACGCCTGCCAACATCAAACCGTAGAACACCACGGCCAGCGCCAGCCCGGACATCCATGAGAGCTTCACGATGTTACCATCGCCGAAGTTCCAGCCAATTTGTGTTGTGCCAATAAATGCGCAGATCACCGGCACTGCCGCCATGAGCAGAACATGATGGGTGTAGTGATGCGCGACCGTTTCGTTCTCAGTTCTAATGACATGCATCTCACGATCGGGATGGGAAAACAGTCCCCAGACATGGTTCATACAGCCCCCTTGTTGTCGACCCGGACAGCGATACTCTCAGTATAATGCAGCATTTAGATTATTTTATGTACAGCATGAAAAATGCAGTCGATGGGAATTGTCTGTGGTTTCCCCTCCATTGATTCACAGGGTGTATGCTTAATGCAGACTTTCGCAGGGAGACTCCGCTGACGTTATGGATATCAATGGTTTGATAGAACAATATGGTTATGCTGCGCTGGTGATAGGCAGCGTGGCTGAAGGCGAAACCATCACCCTTCTTGGCGGTGTGGCGGCGCATCAGGGATTGCTACGTTTTCCACTGGTTGTCGCCGCCGTTGCCCTGGGCGGCATGATTGGCGATCAGCTGCTCTACGTCCTGGGCTTACGTTTTGGGCCAACCCTTTTGAAACGTTTTGCGAAACATCAAAAGAAAATTAACCGCGCCCAACGTCTCATCCAGCGCCACCCTTACCTGTTCGTGATAGGAACGCGGTTTATGTACGGCTTTCGCATTATCGGCCCGCTGCTGATTGGGGCGAGCCGACTTTCGCCGAAGATTTTCCTGCCGCTCAATATTGTCGGTGCCATTGCCTGGGCACTGATCTTCACCTCGTTAGGCTATGTTGGCGGCGAGGTGATTGGTCCGTGGCTGCATCATCTCGATCAACATCTTAAGCACTGGGCGTGGCTGATTGTGGTGGTAGTGGCCGTGATTGCGGTGCGACTGTGGCTGAAGCACCGCGAAAAAAATCGGTAGTGACGGGTTATCCTCATGCCGGCTTAAACTGCGGATTTGCCAGCATAAACCCACCGTCGACGATAAACGATTGCCCGGTGGTGTAGCTGGCGTCGGTATCGCATAACCACGCCACGAGGCTGGCAATCTCTTTGGTATGCCCCGGCCTCGCCAGCGGGATTTCTGGCATTGAACCGTCCTCCACTTCGTCGTCGTCCATGTCATTCATTGGCGTGGCGATAGCGCCGGGCGCAACGGCGTTGACCAGAATTTTGTGCTGTACCAACTCCAGCGCCATGGACTTGGTGAGCCCGCCCAGCGCATGTTTCGCCGCCGTGTAGGCGCTGGCGTCAGGCAGCGGAGTATGTTCATGCACCGACGTAATATTCACTATTCGCCCCCCATGCCCTTGCTTCACCATCTGTCGGGCGGCAATTTGAGAGCAGAGAAAAGCGCCATCCACATCGACGGTGAAAATTGAACGCCAGTCGTCAAAGTTCATGTCAAGAAACGGCGCTTTTGCCATTGCCCCGGCATTGTTAACCAGCACGTCGAGTCGGCCAAAACGGTCAATAAGTGTCGCAATGGCTTTGGCCCCATCAGGAAGATGGCTTAAATCCAGTTGGATAGCTTCAGCGCGGCGGCCACGGCGCTCAACTTCGCGACATGTTTCCTGCGCGCCTTGTTCATCAGAATGCCAGGTGACGCCAATATCAAAGCCACGTTCAGCCAGCATTAACGCCGTGGTTTTGCCAATTCCTGAATCCGATGCGGTGACAATCGCAACACGATGATTCGATTCCATACTCACCTCCTGAAAACCTGCAAAGAGGTAAGTATAGATAACCCTCACGTTTTACCCGTGATGATAGCCGCCACCCAGTGCCGAGGTCAGTTGAAGCGTCGCATCGACATATTGGCCCTTGAGCGTCAGCCCGGCAATTTGCTCCTGCAGAGCCGGAATTCTGGCCTCGCTCACGCGCGACCCGGCAATAATTCCGGCGCTTAACCGCGCCTGCGCCAGCCCAACAACCCGTGCCGCATCGGCTTCTACCCGCTGCTGGTGCTGGTTTTTCGCCATCAGCGTTTCCACTTCGCTGGCGGTACGCGCGACTTGATTCACTGCATCAACAACGGCCTTGTTGTAATTTGCGACGCTCAGGTTGCTTTGTGCCTGGGCAATATCAAGATTTGCATTGAGCCGACCGCTGTCAAATATCGGCAAGGTAAACCCTGCGGTCACCCCCATTTGCTGCGCCGAGGAGCGGAACAAATCGCTTAAATGCAGCGCATCCTGTTGCAGGAAGGCCATCAGGTTCACATCGGGATAAAATGCCGCTTTTGCCGCGTCAATCTGGCTGAGCGAGGCCTCGATATACCAGTGTGCTTCCTGAAGATCCGGACGACGGGCCAACAGTTCGTAACCCAAAGTAGAAGGCAGAGAAGCTTCAACCTTAGGCAGCGCATGCGGGGTCAGTTTTATAGATGTGTCATTGGTGAGGGCCTGTAAACGCGCCTCAATGGTCTTCATTTTCCCGCTGACCTCTGCCAGGCGCTCATCGGTTTTGCTGGAGTTAATATCCGTTTCAACCCCTTCTACAGAGGAGGTGATGCCGTGCTGGTACAGCTCACGATCGGCAGCGATAATATTGTCCTGCTCCTGTTTAATCGCCGTCAGCACGTTGCCAATCGCAGACTGCGTTTGCCACTCCCAATAGAGACGCGCCACGCTGCTCGCGAGCAGTTGACGTGTTTGTTCCATCTCTGCCTTTTGCGCGTTGACCTTACCAATGCGTGCTTCAACCTGCGCGCGGTTTTTACCCCACAGGTCTAAATCCCAACCCGCAGTCAGGCCGAATGTCCCGTTGGTATACCAGGGCCCGGTTGTCCCTGCCGCAGGATCGGTTAACGCAAACGGCCCCATCAGGCCTTCAGCCGACATTTTTTGTCGTTCAGCATCGGCTGAAAAATCAACCTGTGGGCCATCAGCGGCCGCCGCCATTTTCGCCTGCGCCTCGGCCAGGGCAATGCGCTGCCGGGCAATTTGCATATCCGGCGCGTCTGCCTGTGCTTTAGCAATTAACGCATCAAGCCTGGGATCGTGGAAATCTTTCCACCACTCATTTTTCGGCCACTGACCCGTGGTTAACTGAGTGTCTATTTTTGCTAAAGGAGCGTGCTGTTGAAGCGACGCCGTATCGTGGCTGGGCGCGCAGGCAACAAGAAGTAACGACAGAGGCAGACTGCAAGAATAAATAATTGAACGTTTCATGACGCATTCACATAAAAATAAAGTGGCAAATTACGCCTGCTATTTTTCTTTTTTTTAGTAACCCGTGGCAATCCGTAAAATGTCATACATTCACATATTTGGAAAAATATTCCCCTTGCGAATTAGATAATTGCAATCATTCACGGTGCTTATGATTTTATGCTTCCGTCTGGCTGCTACACTTATTAACTTACGCTCGTTTAGCAAGGGAGAAGGGAATGAAAATATTACTTTGGGCTATCTTAATCATATTCATTATTGGCCTGCTGGTGGTCACTGGCGTATTTAAGATGATTTTCTGATGATGTTGCCCGTCAGGTATTGCACCTGACGGGCACGTCCTACGCTTACTCCGCTTTCAGCGACGCCCCGTTGGTGGCAATCACTTCCTGATACCAGTAGAAACTTTTCTTACGGCTGCGCGCCAGCGTACCGTTACCGCTATCATCGCGATCGACATAGATAAAGCCATAACGCTTAGATAGCTCCGCTTTGGACGCGCTCACCAGATCGATCGGTCCCCAACTGGTGTAGCCCATTACTTCCACGCCGTCGTCGATCGCCTCGCGCACCTGCACCAGATGGTCGTTGAGATAGCTAATGCGATAATCGTCCTGCACCACGCCGTTAGCGTCTGGCTTATCCTTCGCACCCAAACCATTCTCAACGATAAACAGCGGCTTCTGATAACGATCCCACAGCACGTTCAGTAGCGTACGCAGGCCAATGGGGTCAATTTGCCAGCCCCACTCGGAACTCGCCAGATGCGGGTTGGGTACCATGCTCAAAATATTGCCGCGCGCCTGCTGGTTTAGCTCCTCGTCGGTGGTCACGCAGCCGGTCATGTAGTAGCTGAAGGAGATAAAATCGACGGTGGCTTTCAGCGCTTCGCGGTCGGCATCGGTGATTTCAAGCGTAATACCATTATCGCGGAAGAATCGCAGCATATAGCCTGGATACGCCCCGCGACACTGGACGTCGCCAAAGAACTGCCACGCGCGGTTTTCCTGTAAGGCTTCCAGCACGTCTTCTGGCTTACAGGTAAGAGGATAAACCAGGCCGCCGAGCAGCATGTTGCCGATTTTAGCGTCCGGGATAATCTCGTGGCAGGCCTTCACCGCCAGCGCGCTCGCCACCAGCTGATGGTGAATCGCTTGATATACTTCCGCTTTGCTGCTGGTTTCCGGCAGGCCGACGCCCGTCATCGGCGCATGCAGGGACATATTGATTTCATTAAACGTGAGCCACAGCTTCACTTTCTCTTTGTATCGGGCAAATACGGTACGCGCATAGCGCTCGAAGAAGCCGATGGTCTGCCGACTGCCCCAACCGCCGTATTGCTTCACCAGCCCCCACGGCATTTCATAATGCGACAGCGTCACCAGCGGCGTGATGTTGTGTGCCGCCAGTTCGTCAAACAGCTTGTCGTAAAATGCCAGTCCAGCTTCGTTCGGCTGCTGCTCGTCGCCATTCGGGAAGATACGCGTCCAGGCAATCGACACGCGCAAGCAGCTAAAGCCCATTTCGGCAAACAGTTTGATATCGTCCGGGTAGCGATGGTAGAAATCGATCGCCACATCTTTAATGCCGCTGTCGCCCTCAACGCGCTCTACCACCTTGCCAAATACCCCCTGCGGCTGTACGTCAGAGGTCGACAGGCCTTTACCCTCCTCCAGATAAGCGCCTTCTACCTGGTTTGCGGCAACCGCGCCGCCCCACAGAAATGTTTCCGGGAAAGTTTTCATCACGTTCTCCTGTTATTGATGGCTTACGTTTAATAGCGGTGCTCCGGCACTGACGGACGTTGCCGCCACGGTCACCACATCACGGTAATCGTCACTATTGCTGATAATAATGGGGGTCGCCAAATCGTATCCGGCGTCGATAATGGCCTGACGATCGAACTCCAACAGCAGGTCGCCGGGCTGAACTTTGTCTCCCACGGTAACATGCGCGGTGAAGGGCTTACCGTCGAGCTTCACGGTGTCGATGCCGACATGGATCAGTACCTCAATACCGCTCTCGCTCAGCAGACCGATGGCATGTTTGGTCTGGAACAACGACGCCACTTCGCCTGCAAACGGGGCTATGACTTTATTGTCGGAAGGAATAATCGCCACGCCTTGTCCCAGCAAGCCGCTGGCAAAGGTGGTGTCGGGCACTTGATCAAGCGCCAGTACGGTTCCGCTCATCGGGGCTAAAACCTCGTCCTCACCTGCCGTTATAGCCTGCTCATCCTGCGCGGCGCTTTTAGGCATTCCGGCGACCAGCGTCATGACGCAGCTCAAGACCAGCGCCACCAGCGTGCCGATAATGCCGCCCCACAGCGTGGCATTGACGCCACCCGGCGGGATCATCTGCGCCACGGTAAAGATATTGGCAAAGCCAAAGGAGTAAACGTGCGTGTTGCTAAAGCCTACAATCGCGCCGCCCACCGCACCCGCCACGCAGCCGAAGATAAACGGGCGGCGCAGCGGCAGGTTGACGCCATACACAGCCGGTTCGGTGATACCGAAAATCCCCGCGGTAACGGAGGAACCCGCGATCATCTTCTGGCGCGCGTCTCGGGTACGCAGGAAGACACCCAGCGCGGCCCCCACCTGCCCCATCACCGCAGGCAGCAACATTGGCAGCATAGAGTCGTGGCCCAGTACGGCCAGGTTATTGATCATCAACGGCACCAGCCCCCAGTGCAGCCCGAAGATCACGCAGACCTGCCAGAGTGCCCCCATCGCCGCCCCTGCCAGCCACGGTGCCAGAACATAAATCCACTGATAGCCGTTCGCCAGTAGCTGGCTCAGCCAGGTTGCGATGGGACCAATAATCAGGAACGTCAGCGGGACGGTCACCACTAAACAGATGAGCGGCGCGAAGAAGTTTTTCATCGACGACGGTAACAACCTGCTGCTCTGCTTTTCCAGCCAGCAGCTCACCCACGCGGCAAGAATGATGGGAATAACCGAAGAACTGTAGTTAAACCAGGTCACGGGAATACCCATAAATGCCTCTGACACCGCCCCCACCTGCTGGCTGGCTTCAAACGCCTGAATCATCATCGGATGAGTGAGCGCCCCGCCGATGACCATGGTGATAAACGGATTGCCGCCAAACTTTTTACCTGCGGTGTAGCCCAGCACCAGCGGAAAGAAGAAGAACAGCGCATCGCTTGCTGCGAACCAGATTTTGTATGTTCCGCTGTCGGTCGTGAGCCAACCGCAGACCACCGCCAGCGCCAGTAACCCTTTCAGAATACCGGAGGCCGCCAGAATGCCGAGAAACGGTGTAAAAATACCGGAAACGATATCAATCAGACGACCCAGCAGATTGCCTTTATCACCTTTGTCATCAGCCGCAACGGGGGTATCGTCCGTCAGGCCTGCTTCTGCCCGCACCGCCTGCCAGACGTCGTGAACGTGATTACCGATAACCACCTGAAATTGACCGCCGCTTTCGACAACCATAATCACGCCCGGATTTTGCTTCAGCCCTTGCGCATCGGCCTTTTGATTCTCTTTTAATTTGAAACGAAGTCGGGTGGCACAATGAACCAGACTGCCGATATTCTCTTTGCCCCCAACGTGGGCAAGAATATCCTTCGCCAAAGCTTGGTATTCCATCTCGATTTCCTTACATCCGATGCCCGCAGGCACCCGTTGACTGAGTATAAAAATAAAAAAACCCGAGAACGTCTTCCTCTCAGAAGCCGCGCTCAGGTTTTGCCTGCGTTATGCAGTAACAATCCAGTTTTGGGCTTAACGCCCTTCTTTTCTCACCCGTTCAATATGAATGGCGAGGAACATAATTTCTTCGGTCGTCAGCTCACGCTGATAACTCTTCTGCAAGTGTTGCCCTATCTTTTCAGCGCACTTCCACGCTTTGGCGTAGTTGTCCTTCACCGCTGTATGCAGCGACACATCGTCGTCCTGCACCACGGTGCGGGTCAGCATGCGTTGGGCAAAGAACTTCAAATGCGTCACAAACCGTTGATAGCTGAGTGACTCTTCGTCGTACTCAAGCTTCAGCTGATACTTCACCAGGTGCAAAATCTCCTGCATCACGCGGGTCACGTGCATCACTTCCGGCATTTCGCTATTGAGTTGCGCGGTCACCAAATGTAAGGCGATAAAACCGGCTTCATCTTCGGCAAGCTCCACACCCAACCGTTTAGCGATTATGGCTCGAGCCTCCTGGCCCAGGGCGAATTCTTTCGGATACAGACGTCGAATTTCCCACAACAGCACGTTCTTGATGGCGACCCCTTTCTTTTGCCGCTCGATAGCAAAGTTACAGTGGTCCGTTAACGTGATGTAGAGGCTATCCTGCAATTTCCCGAGTCTCTGCGCCGCCAGCCCAATAATGCGATCGCAGGTGGTCATCACGTCAAGGGGGATTTGACTGAGTAACTCCCCAAGCCGCCCGACCAGTTCATCGCTTTGCAGCGCAAACACTTTCTCTATTTTATCTGTGTCCAGATCTTCACCGACGCGTTTCTGGAAGGCCAGCCCACGGCCCATCACGACCTGCTCACGTCCGTGCTCATCCAGAACAACCACCACATTATTATTAAGAGTTTTGGCGATTTTCATTGGAACCCCAGAAACAAAAAAACCTGACTTCCGACAAATGCCAGAAAATCAGGTTTTGCCTGCCGCAGCAGTAACAATCCAGTTTTGTCACTCTACCACTTTGATTCGTGGCCTCAATGCATCACGGGTAAAAACGTGATGCAGATCGTGATTAGTATCGCCGGAAAGAAAGGTTTATCGGTTTTATTTGGACTGGATGACGCGCGCAATATCGGCTGACGTTTGCAGCGTGCGGACTTCCTGGAATAACCCTAACGCTTCGCTGTACTCTTTGCGTAAATAGCTTAGCCACTGCTTAATGCGCGCAACATGATAAAGGCCGGTATCGCCCTGTTTTTCCAGACGTGTGTATTTTTGCAATAGTGTGACAACGTCAACCCAAGCCATACGCGGTTCGTTATACTTCACCATACGGCTCAGATTCGGCACGTTGAGCGCGCCGCGACCAATCATCACCGCATCGCAGCCCGTCTCTTTGAGACAAGCCTGCGCGCTGTCGTAGTCCCAGATTTCGCCATTAGCGATAACAGGAATAGACAAACGTTGACGAATTTCACCTATCGCCTGCCAGTTGATGCGTTCTGCCTTGTAGCCGTCTTCTTTCGTGCGGCCATGGACAACCAACTCGGTCGCTCCGGCCTGTTGCACCGCATCGGCAATTTCAAACTGCCGGTCGCCGCTGTCCCACCCCAGGCGAATCTTAACCGTCACGGGCAGATGGGCTGGCACCGCTTCACGCATCGCTTTTGCGCCGCGATAAATCAGCTCGGGATCTTTAAGCAACGTCGCACCGCCACCGCTGCCGTTGACCATTTTCGACGGGCAGCCGCAGTTTAGATCGACGCCGTAAGAGCCGAGTTCCACGGCGCGAGCAGCGTTTTCCGCCAGCCATTCAGGGTATTGCCCCAAAAGCTGAACGCGTACCAGCGTGCCGGAAGTCGTGCGGCTCTGGCGATGTAGCTCAGGGCAAAGGCGATAAAACGACTTTACCGGCAACAACATATCGACCACCCGCAAAAATTCGGTGACGCAGAGATCGTAGTCGTTAACCTCGGTCAGCAGCTCGCGCACTAATGAGTCGAGCACGCCTTCCATCGGGGCCAGTAAAACACGCATTATCAGTACCTGTGAAAAAAGACCCGCTATAGTAGCGGGTCTCCCGATAGGTGAAAAGGCCTCTTTCTGCGCCGTTTTTAGCCTGGTACGCTTTCTCCAGGGCGTAGCGTCAGCACCTCGTAGCCGTCTGCCGTTACGGCAATCGTATGTTCCCACTGTGCCGACAGTTTTTTGTCCCGCGTGACCACGGTCCAGCCGTCTTTCTTCGTTTTTATCCGGCTGCCGCCCTGGTTAACCATCGGTTCGATAGTAAAGACCATGCCCTCCTGCAACACAGCGCCCTCGCCTGGCTTACCGTAATGCAGCACCGAAGGTTCTTCATGCATCTCCTTCCCGATACCATGCCCGCAATACTCCCTCACCACGCTGTAGCCGTTGCTTTCAACGTATGACTGAATCGCATGACCAATGTCGCCAAGCGTCGCGCCAGGCTTGACGGCTTTGATGCCTTTCCACATCGCTTCGTAGGTTTTCTTTACCAGTTGACGAGCCAGCGGCGAGACGTCACCAATCAGGTACATCTTGCTGGAGTCGGCGATCATGCCGTCCTTTTCCAGAGTGATATCCACATTCACGATTGCGCTAGACTTCAAATGTTCTGATTCCTTAGGGATCCCGTGACAAACCACGTCGTTCACGGACGTATTTAACACGTAAGGAAAGTCATACTGCCCTTTGCTGGCAGGGCGGGAATGCAGTTGATTAACAATAAAATCTTCCACGCGATCGTTAATCGCCATGGTCGTAACGCCTGGTACGATAAATCCGTCTAACATAGTAAAGACAGAAGCCAACAGTTCACCGGCGTGGCGCTGTCTGGCTAGTTCGTCTGCGGTTTTAATGATTATTGACGGCATCGTAAATCTCCTGCGGCGTTATACTTAATCGATTGATTCCTATATAAAACAAATACTGGCACGTAAACAGAGCCCTGTCTATTTGTGGAAATGCCCGACGTTCCAAAAAGGAATGTCTGGTATGCTCAAAAATCATGATGTGATCCGTAGCACGTTTTGAGGTTTAATTGTATGATGAATGCGTTTTATTAAGGACTTTAACCATGACCAAATCATTGATTGTTGTCTGGCAGTACCTGCGCGCATTCGTCCTGATTTATGCTTGTCTGTATGCGGGAATATTCATCTCTTCCCTGCTGCCGATTACCATCCCCGGCAGTATCATTGGCATGCTCATTATGTTCCTGTTGCTGGCACTACAGATCCTGCCTGCTAAATGGGTCAACCCTGGCTGCTTTGTGCTGATCCGCTATATGGCGCTACTGTTTGTGCCGATCGGCGTAGGGGTGATGCAATATTATGATGTGCTCAAAGCCCAGTTTGGTCCGATTGTGGTCTCTTGCGCAATCAGCACGCTGGTTGTGTTCCTGGTCGTCAGCTGGAGTTCACATCTGGTACACGGCGAGCGCAAAGTGGTCGGGCAGAAAGGAGCCAAAAAATGATGGCAAATATCTGGTGGTCGTTGCCCTTAACGCTGATGGTTTTCTTTGCCGCGCGTAAGCTCGCTGCTCGTTTTAAAATGGCCTTGCTGAACCCCTTACTGGTCGCGATGGTGGTGATTATCCCTTTCCTGCTGTTGACCGGCATCTCCTACGATCGTTATTTCGCAGGCAGCAAAGTCCTGAACGATCTGCTGCAACCTGCCGTCGTCGCGCTGGCGTTTCCTCTTTATGAGCAACTTCATCAAATCCGCGCGCGCTGGAAATCCATTATTACGATCTGTCTGGTAGGTAGCGTGGTCGCTATGGTGACCGGTACAAGCGTCGCTCTGCTAATGGGCGCATCGCCACAAATCGCCGCCTCTATATTGCCAAAATCTGTCACCACGCCTATTGCAATGGCGGTCGGCGGCAGCCTGGGTGGTATCCCGGCCATCAGTGCGATGTGCGTTATCTTTGTGGGTATTCTGGGTGCCGTGTTTGGCCATACTTTGCTGAATTTGATGCGTATTCGGACCAAAGCAGCGCGTGGCCTGGCCATGGGTACGGCTTCGCATGCCCTCGGCACCGCCCGTTGTGCAGAACTGGACTATCAGGAAGGTGCGTTTAGTTCACTGGCGCTGGTGATCTGCGGGATCATGACCTCGCTCATTGCCCCCTTCCTGTTCCCGATTATTTTGGCTGTAGTGGGCTAAAATTTGCGATGCGTCGCGCAATTTTCATTTTGTTTTCATAAGTTGCATAAATAATGAGATTTGGATCACATATAAAGCCCTTTTGGCTCCGTACACTACCGATCCATTAACCTTTATGAGGCATTGCCATGCACCCACGTTTTCAAACTGCTTACGCCCAGTTCGCCGAGAATTTGCAATCAGCCCTGGCCCCGGTTCTGGCGGATGCGCATTTCCCCGCCCTGCTGACGGCTGAGCAGGTCGCGACGCTGAAACAGGCTACGGGACTGGACGAAGACGCGCTGGCTTTCGCACTGCTGCCGCTGGCTGCCGCCTGCGCCCGAGCCGATCTGTCCCACTTTAACGTTGGCGCGATTGCTCGCGGCATCAGTGGTATCTGGTACTTTGGCGGGAACATGGAGTTCCTTGGTGCCACCATGCAGCAAACTGTCCATGCGGAACAGAGCGCCATCAGCCACGCCTGGTTGCGCGGTGAAAAAGCGCTGGCCGCCATCACCGTTAACTACACCCCTTGCGGTCATTGCCGCCAGTTTATGAATGAGCTGAATAGCGGTCTGCAACTGCGCATCAACCTGCCAGGACGCGAACCACACACGCTCGGCGACTATCTGCCAGACGCCTTTGGTCCAAAAGATCTTGAGATTGAAACACTGCTGATGGATGAACAGGATCATGGCTACGCGTTAAGCGGCGATGCGCTGGCTCAGGCGGCCATCACTGCTGCGAATAAAAGCCATACGCCGTACAGTAAATCCCCAAGCGGTGTCGCGCTGGAATGCCGTGACGGGCGCATCTTCACCGGCAGCTATGCCGAAAACGCGGCGTTTAACCCAACGCTGCCACCGCTGCAGGGCGCACTGAATTTGCTGAGCCTGAACGGGTATGATTACCCGGATATCCAGCGTGCAATTCTGGCCGAAAGAGCCGATGCGCCATTAATCCAGTGGGACGCTACCGCCGCCACGCTGAAAGCGCTGGGTTGCTCAAATATCGACCGCGTTTTACTTGGGTAATATCTCCTCGCGGGCAGAAATGCCCGCGTATCTGATGAAAATCCCCCCAATCAAACCGCTGTTTCTTGCGATTAGCAGGCGGGTAAAGTAGCCTGAATGAAATTCCACCGTCGGTACGAGTCATCTTCATGTTAAAGCGTGTGTTTTACAGCCTGTCTGTCCTGTTCGGCATACTGCTGTTGACGGCACTCGGCCTCGACCGCTGGATGAGCTGGAAAACCGCACCGTATATCTTTGACGATTTGCAGGATCTGCCCTATCGACAGGTAGGCGTGGTTCTGGGGACAGCCAAATATTATCGTACCGGCGTCATTAACCAGTATTACCGCTACCGCATTCAGGGAGCGTTAAACGCCTACAACAGCGGCAAGGTGAATTATCTGCTGCTCAGTGGTGATAACGCTCAGCAAAGCTATAACGAACCGATGACGATGCGTAAGGATTTGATTGCTGCAGGCGTTGATCCGGCGGATATCGTCCTCGACTACGCGGGATTCCGCACGCTGGACTCTATCGTACGTACGCGTAAAGTTTTTGATACCAACGATTTCATCATCATCACCCAGCGCTTCCACTGTGAACGCGCGCTGTTTATCGCGCTGCATATGGGCATTCAGGCCCAGTGTTATGCCGTTCCTTCTCCAAAAGATATGCTCAGCGTTCGGGTGCGGGAGTTTGGTGCGCGCTTTGGTGCGCTGGCCGACCTGTACCTCTTCAAACGTGAACCACGCTTTTTAGGCCCGCTGGTGCCCATTCCTGAACTGTATGAAGTGCCTGAAGGCGCGCAGGATTACCCGGCGGTGACGCCGGAACAGCTGCTGGAATTAGAGAAGAAAATGAAAAAATAAAAAGCCCGCTCGTAAATGAGCGGGCTTTTTTATCAACAGAAGTATTATTTCTTACGAGCGTACTTCAGTGAATCCAGGGCAACCGCGAAGATAATAATCGCGCCCTTGATAATGTACTGCCAGTAAGGGTTCACGCCGATATAGGTCAGGCCATAGTTGATGACGGTGAAGATGATTACACCGGTCACTACACCCACCACGGTACCCACACCACCGCTGAAGGAAACACCGCCCACGACGCAGGCCGCAATGGCATCCAGTTCGTACATGAAGCCGAGGTTGTTGGTCGCAGAGCCGATACGCCCTGCTTCCAGCAGACCACCGAACGCGTAGAACACACCGGACAATGCGTAGATCATCAGCAGGTTCAGCGCGACGTTAACGCCAGATACTTTCGCGGCTTCTGGGTTGCCCCCGATAGCGAAGATATTTTTACCAAAGCGCGTTTTATTCCACAGGATCCAGACAAACGCCACTGCGATTAATGCATAGAAAGTGATGTAAGAGAGTCTGAAGCTACCCAGCGCCACAAATCCTTGGGCAAACGTCGAGAATCCGCTGTCAAATCCAGAGATTGGCGATGCACCAACAAAGTCGTAATAAAGGGAGTTGATACCGTAAACGATAATCATCGTACCCAGGGTAGTGATGAACGGTGTGACGTTCAGATAAGCGATAATAATACCGTTAATCAGACCAATCACTGCACCAATGACGCAAACAATCAGCACCACCAGGATAATGGGCATGGTCGCCATTTCCGGGAAGACCTTGTTGGCGTTTTCCATTGACTGCAACAGCGTTGCGGCGACAACCGCCGCCAGACCAACCTGACGCCCTGCTGACAGGTCAGTACCTTGAGTAACGATCAGACCCGCAACGCCCAGGGCGATAATAATACGCACTGAGGACTGGGTCAGAATGTTACTCAAGTTCAGTAAACTTAAGAACGTAGGGTCCTGGAAAATAATAATGGCCAGTAATACTAAAAGAACGACGTAAATACCGCCCTCTTTCAGATAAGTGAGAAAGCTTTTTTTATTTAACGCACTCATGAGGAGCCCCTGATCTTAAAGGTGCAAAGACGCAAGACGGAGAATTTCGTTTTGCGTTGTCGTTTTGGTGTCAACAATTCCGGCAACGAGACCATTGCTCATAACCAGAATACGATCTGTGATCCCTAACAATTCCGGCATTTCGGAAGAAATAATAATAATCCCTTTATTCTTTTTGGCTAGCTCAGCTATAAGCTGATAGATTTCAAATTTTGCACCTACATCGATACCGCGCGTGGGTTCATCGAGCATTAAAATTTCTGGCTGTGTTAATAACCAGCGACCAATAATCACTTTCTGCTGATTTCCGCCGGAAAGTGAACCAATTTGCGTCTGGTGGCCTGGTGTTTTAACGCGCATGGAGTCGATTACCCATTGGGTATCGCTTTTCATACGAGACGTATCCAGTAAACCGACCTTATTTTTGTAATTACGAATATTGGAGATCAGCGAGTTAAAACCAATGTCCAGATAAGCATAAATACCGGTTGAGCGGCGCTCTTCCGTCACCAGCGCAAAACCATGATTAATGGCTTCGTTCGCGTTGTGATTATTAATTTTTTTGCCATGCAGCGTAATCGTACCGCCCGATTTCTCACGGATACCAAACAAGGTTTCCACGATATCGGTACGCTTCGCACCGACCAGACCAGCAATACCCAGAATTTCGCCTTTATGCAGGTCGAAAGAGATATCGCGGATAGAAGGCTGACGCAGCGACGTAAGGTTACGCACTTCCAGAATCACTTCGCCAGGTTGGTTTTCTTTATCCGGGAAACGCTGGTTCAGGGAACGGCCCACCATCATGGCAATGATCTTGTCCATGTCCAGCCCTTCAAGAGGCTGAGTGGTGATCCACTGACCGTCACGCAGAATGGTGATTTCATCGCACAGCTGGAAGATCTCTTCCATCTTATGCGAGATATAAACGATGCCGCAGCCACGATCCTTCAACTTACGAATGATGGTGAAAAGGTGATTAACCTCTTTTTCCGTCAATGATGAAGTCGGCTCATCCATAATAACGATTTTGGCGTTATAGGAGAATGCCTTGGCAATTTCGATCATCTGCATTTGTGAAACGGATAAGGTGCCTACGCGCGCGCGCGGGTCAATATCAATATCCAGTTCATCGAATATCGCTTTGGTGTCGCGATACATTTTATCCTGATCGACAAATACGCCTTTGGTTGGATAACGACCCAACCACATATTGTCCATAACAGAACGTTGAAGTACCAGGTTAAGCTCCTGGTGAACCATCGAAATCCCATTTTCCAGCGCTTCTTTGGCTGAATGGAAGTCGATCTCTTTCCCCTGAAATAGAATGCTACCAGTATCTTTTTGATAGATCCCAAAAAGGCATTTTAATAATGTCGATTTACCCGCACCGTTCTCCCCCATCAACGCATGAATAGAGTGAGGACGAACTTTTAAATTAACATTATCGAGAGCCTTAACGCCGGGGAAAGACTTGTCAATACTGCTCATTTCCAACAAGAATTCGCCTGACGACTGACTATTTGTGCTGACCATAATTATACCTTTCGGTCTCGCATATCGCGTTGTAAAAGGGCGCAACGAATTGCGCCCATTGGGAACGTGCTCTATCTAAACTTATTTACCGATAAACTCAGACAGGTTTGCCTGGTCTACGCCCACGTAAGGGATGCGAACGATTTTGTTTTCGATTTTCCAGTTGGTGCCATCAGCAGCACCTTTACCGTCGGCCAGGTTTTTAGCCAGATCGAAGGTCGCTTTCGCCTGGTTGTTGGCATCGTTCAGCACGGTACCGGCCATTGCGCCCGATTTCACCAGAGACAGCGCTTCTGGCAGTGCATCGACGCCGAAGACAGGAATAGAGGATTTGTTGTGCGCTTTCAGCGCTTCAACGGCACCCATCGCCATCGCATCGTTGTTCGCGATAACCACTTCGATTTTGTTCGCGTTAGGACCAGACAGCCATGCGTCCATCTTATCTTTCGCCATCGCGGTGTCCCACATCGCGGTATCTAATGCCAGCTGCTGAGTTTTCAGGCCCTTCTCATTCAGCTCTTTGATAACGTAAGCGGTACGTGCTTCAGCATCCGGGTGGCCCGGTTCGCCTTTCAGCAGAACGAACTGCACCTGGCCGTCTTTGTTCAGATCCCAGTTCGGGTTCGCAGCCCAATGCTTAGCAATCAGGTCGCCCTGAATAATACCGGACTCTTTAGAGTCAGTACCCACGTAGAAGGCTTTGTCGTAGCTATCCAGCGCCTTGCGTGAAGGTTCTTTGTTAAAGAATACGATTGGCACATTCTGGCCACGCGCTTTCTCGATAACAGTACCTGCCGCAGCCGGGTCAACCAGGTTGATGGCCAGTGCTTTCACGCCTTTCGCCAGCAGAACGTCGATCTGGTCGTTCTGTTTGGATTGGTCGTTTTGGGAGTCGTTCATCAGCAGCTGAACGTCTGGCGCTGATTTAGCATCTTTTTCGATTGCTTTACGCACAACAGACATAAAGTTGTCGTCGTATTTATAGATAGTCACGCCAATACGGGTATCCGCAGCGTGCGCTGCTGCGCCAAAAAGCATGCTTGCCATAACAGCAGACAGAGTCAAAACCTTCTTATTCATGGTATCTCCGGTTTTTTTTATGCAGGGTAGTTCTCGTTGTGAATAACGGTCGGCGGGCAAATGTTAAAAAAAAAGATAATGACCGCCGAAGTTCACTTATAAAATTCTATCTTCCGTGTTCGGTAACGCTCCAGAATGCGTTTTTTTGGTCGTTTGCGGCACTTTGGCTATAGTGAAAGTGATTAATCACCGTTACATAGCGTTTCAGCTCCTAAAACGCTGACATCATAGTCAGCGCCTTGTTAAGATACTGTGAATTTACTCACAGATTGAAAACGGTTACATCACTCCATGTAATCAGTTAGTGATCGGAGCCACAATTTGCCTTGGGGCGACAGAATGGCGTCGAACTAACGTCGGCATAAAACAGTGTGTTGCACTCGGATCCAGCTGTCCTGCGGCCCCCAGTAACGCCAGTTCAGTGGCCAGCTTAGCCATTGAGGCAATGGGATATCGCACCGTGGTCAACTGCGGATCGGTGTATCGGGCAATGGGAATATCATCGAAACCAATCAATGAAAGATGCTGTGGCACCGCAATACCGTTATCTTTGAGCGCCGTCAGCGCTCCGGCAGCCATGCTGTCGTTATAGGCAAACACCGCGGTGAGCTGCAGATTGCGCCCCAGCAGCTCGACCATCGCGGCCTCCCCGCCCTGCATATCTGGCGAACCGGTTCCTATCCAGCTGTCCATGGGCATGATGCCCGCGTCTTTCAGCGCGTTTTGCCAACCTTCGCGCCGCATATCATCATCTTCAATGTGATGACTGGACGCCAGATACCCTACGCGCTGATGACCGTTGTTCAGCAGCATACGCGTCGCCATCGTTGCACCGCTGACGTTATCCAATGCCACACAGCGATGGGCATACCCAGGCACAACGCGGTTAACCAACACCATGCCAGGAATATGGTCCATAAACCCGGCGAGTTCTTCATCGCTTAATGCTTTTGAGTGAACAATCAGCGCGTTACAGCGCTGACGTATTAGCACCTCAATGGCATGACGTTCTTTTTCAGCTTCGTGATAGCTGTTGCCGATCAGGACATATTTGTGATGCTGTTGAGCAACGACATCCACCGCTTTGACCAGCGCGCCAAAGAACGCATCTGATACGTCCATCACCACTACGCCAATGGTATCGCTGACCTGCGTGGCGAGCGCCTGGGCGTTCGCGTTGGGTCGATAGTCAAGCTGCGCCACCGCTTTCATCACGGTTTCACGGGTGTCAGGGCTAACCAGTGCGCTGTTATTGAGCACACGCGAAACGGTAGCAACAGATACACCCGCGAGGCGGGCTACGTCACGAATGGTGATCATGTTCACCATCCTTCAAAGGATTGCAGCAACTCACAGACACCCCCTGTGTTTAGCAAGGAGGCTATTTTGGCAGCGACAGCGAGGGGACTACGTGAAGGAGGTCACACTGATGAAAACGGTTACATCCGTTTTGTTAATGATTGTGATCCAGATCGTTATCTGGATGTATTAGTCAATGAGTGACCTGACGCATACGCGGTTAATTGACGCCATAACCATTCCACCGGTCCCTGACGGAAATAACGCAGCCAGATGACCGAAAACAGCAGGTTGAACATCCAGACCGGAATGACAAACGCCAACAGTTCTAGCCGATCGAATTTCATAAACAGATCTAATCGATAGAAAAGCGTCGTACAAATCAGCGTTTGTAGCAGGTAATTGCTGAGCGCCATTCTGCCCACGCACGCCACGGCCCCCACCAGCTTATAGCGGGATAACTGTGGCCAGAAGCCGTAGATAAGCGCAGCGTAACCGATAGTTTGAAACGGGGCGCTGAGTTCACGGGGAGCCTGTAACAAGAAAGCACACCAGCGATAGTCCCAGCCAAGCATCCACTGGGTAATGATGGCCGGAAGATTGATGGCCATACCGAGGACGATCAGTATCATCCCTGTGCGGCGATAATGCCTGAGGCTAAACTCCCCTTTCAACCAGCCGGTACGCATTAGCGCCGCGCCCATCAGCATCATTCCCGCCAGCTGCCAGCCGTACTGAGCGCCCAGAGCAATCAGATTATCACCGAGCATATCGGAACGATTGCTGATGGCCTCTACACCACCTTTAAGCTTCCAGTATTGTTCATACTGGAGGCTTGCGGCACCCGGGATCCACGAGCGATTTGTCGAGCCGCCCGAAATCAACCCCAGCAGTAACAGCACGCCGATACCGATGATGTACAGCATGACGCCCGTGTTAAAGAGGCTTTTCACGTCTTGCGCATCGCGGATCATCCGCCAGCAGATAAGCCCGACCAGACCATAGGCCAGCAGAATGTCCCCATCCCAGAAAAACAGTCCGTGAATAAACCCGAGGATGACCAACAGCGTCAGCCGACACTGAATCCAGCGTTTGCCGCGTTTGAGCAATAGCTGCAATCCTGCGCCGAAAAGCAGAGCAAAGAGGGTGAGAAATTTAACCTGCGCAAAGAGATCTAAGATTGCCCAGGTCCAGGCATCGCTGCGGGTAATGTCGCCATACCAGGCAGGATTAAGATAAGCAGCCTTCGGTAAACCAAAGGCGCTGATATTGAGCAGCAGGATCCCCAGAATGGCCACGCCACGAACAAAATCCAGCGTGACATTACGCTCCATTGATCCTGCCTTCTGATTAGTTGTGGTGACGCACGGCGCGCAGGAATTCCTGGCGGGTGTTCTGGCTGGATTTAAACAAACCGCCCAGCGACGTCGTGGTGGTTGCGCTGGTAGCATCGCGAACGCCGCGCGCCTTCACGCAATAATGCACTGCATCAATGGATACCGCTACGTTGTTGGTGCCCAGCAGCGTTTGCAGCGCGGTCAGAATTTGCTGCGTCAAACGTTCCTGAACCTGCGGACGCTGCGCGAAGAACTGCACGATGCGGTTGATTTTCGACAAGCCAATCACGGTATCTTTTGGGATATACGCGACGGTCGCTTTGCCGTCGATGGTAACAAAATGATGTTCGCAGGTGCTGGTCAGCGTAATGTCACGTACGGTCACCATCTCATCGACTTTCATTTTATTTTCGATGACGGTGATTTTCGGGAAATTGGCATAATCCAGGCCGGAGAAAATCTCGTCGACATACATTTTGGCAATGCGTTGCGGCGTCTCCATCAGGCTGTCATCGCTCAGGTCGAGATTCAGCAACTGCATGATTTCGGTCATGTGTCCGGCAATAAGGCGCTTGCGCGTTTCATTGTCCAGTTCATTCACTGGCGGACGCAATGGAGTTTCAAGACCGCGCGCAACCAGCGCTTCATGGACGAGAGCGGCTTCTTTACTGAGTGATGGCATTATTTTTCTCCTGCAGGTGTGGCTGCCTTTTGCCCTCGTTGAGGCAAAAGTGTGCGCTTATTGTGCGTGAGGTGGCGCACATAATCCAGTATTCACGGTGATAATTATTGCAATTGCTATTGCCTTTCAGCCTGACGATTCCAGACCAGCGCCCCGCCGATAAACAGTGCAAGACCCGCCAGACCTAATGCAGGCTCCAGCCGGTGCGTGAACCATGTCGATATGGCAGAGGTGACGGGGCCTACTAGCTGCCCGATCGCGTAGCCGGTGGTAAGCAGTCCCGCCATGTAACGGGTATGATTAGGTGCCAGTTCACGCCCATAAAGCAGCGAAAGCTGAACGGCGCAGAGAAATCCGCCGCCGACCAATAACGCCCCAGTAATAAGACCGCTAATCCCCGGCATGAGCCAGGCAGCAAAAACGCCTACGCCTTGTAATGCCAGCACAACAGCCAACCGACGATTCGTCGTGGCGATATGACGCAAGGCGATGCTCAGCGCAATCCCAACGACGGCTGCGGCACCAAATACCGGCCAGACAAACTGCGCAAATAAACTGCCGGGAAAACGCAGTGCGGCCATCTGCGATAAAAACGTCGCCGGGAGAATGTAGCCGAACCCCGCCAGACTGTAGCTCCAGACAAGACGGCGCAAATCTGGCGTCAACATTAACGGTGCCGGTGCTGTTTCAGGCCGATGGAGCTGACCAACTCGCGGTAGATAGCGCGCAACCAGCGCAATTAACACCAGCGCCAGCACGCCATAAATCTGCCAGGCTGCGCCTGCGGATAACCCATGAGCCTGAATATAGACGGCCAGTAATCCGCTTATCGCGATACCCGCGCCCGGCCCCGCAAAGACGGCGGCGCTGAGCCTCGGTTTGCCATAATGCGCCAGTCGTTCGTTGGTCCACGCAGCGATAAGCACCATCGACCAGCCGCTCATGCAACCAATGATAAAACGCAGGACGCCATGCACGATGGCGTTATCCGCAACGGCGGACAACAGCGTTAACACCACCGCACCGGTAATGCCAAGATACAAGCGCCCTTCGACAAAACGGTGCGCGCGCATGGCATCCCATGCCCCGACTAAGTAGCCCAGATAGTTCATGGCGGCCACCAGCCCGGCGCTGGTTAGCGTCAGTTGTCCCGCCGCGATCATCAGCGGAACCTGCGGGGTAAAGGCAAACCGCCCTATTCCCATCACAACGACCAAAACCACAAATCCGCTAAGCGCGATGCGCAGCGCCATGACCGCTCCAATTGTTAAAATTAAGTTAATTCATGATGCAACATATGACCAGTGAGCGGAAGTGAAAGTTGCTCACAGGTGAATGAATAATCTGTATTATGGGTTTAATGAATAACATGACACATCAGGAGCCTTGCATGGAACTGCTCGAAGAGCACCGTTGTTTTGAAGGTCGGCAGCAGCGCTGGCGGCACGACTCCACCACGCTGAACTGCGCCATGACGTTCAGCATTTTTCTGCCTGACGCTGCGAACGGCGCAAAACCGCCGGTGCTGTATTGGCTTTCCGGTCTTACCTGTAACGACGAGAACTTCACCACTAAAGCAGGCGCTCAGCGCGTGGCAGCAGAACTCGGGATTGTGCTGGTCATGCCGGACACCAGCCCGCGCGGTGATGATGTAGCAGACGATGCGGGATACGATTTAGGCAAAGGCGCCGGGTTCTATCTGAACGCCACGCAGCAGCCGTGGGCAAGTCATTACCGTATGTATGACTACCTTCGTGACGAATTACCGTCACTGATTGCGGCTGAGTTTGCGGTCAGCGATCGCTGCGCGATCAGTGGCCATTCGATGGGCGGCCATGGCGCACTCATTATGGCACTCAAGAATCCTGGCAAATTCACCAGCGTGTCGGCATTTGCGCCCATTGTGAACCCGAGTCAGGTCCCGTGGGGGCAAAAAGCGTTTAGCCATTATCTGGGTGACGATGCTGATCAATGGCAGGAGTGGGATAGCTGCGCGCTGTTGCAGGCAAGCTTGACCGAGCAGGCCATTCCAATGCTTATCGATCAGGGTGATGCCGATCAGTTCCTGGCAGAACAGTTGCAGCCTGCGGTATTCGCGGAAGTGGCGCGTCAAAAAGACTGGCCTCTGACCCTGCGTATCCAGCCGGGGCATGATCACAGCTACTATTTCATCGCGTCGTTTATTGAAGACCATCTCCGCTTCCATGCGGAGCATCTGTTCAGATAACAGCTCGCCGGGGCTATCTCTTTCTCTGAGAGATAGCCCCGTTAACATCATCAGAACTTGTAATCTACGCCCATAAAGTAACGACGACCGTCTTCAGAGTAGCTGTAATCATCACGGCTGAGATCTTTATCCAACAGGTTCTGTACGCCAGCACGAAGCTTAACGTTTTTGGTTGCCTGCCACGCACCGCCGGTATTCCAAACCACGTAGCCGCCAGGTGTTGCTGCCCCATCGGTGATAGCGCGTTTTTCACCCGTATAATTGCCCTGCACATAGAATGACCATGCCTGAGACGCCTGCCAGTCAACCGTGCCGTTCGCGGTATGGAACGGGAGTTCGGACAGGGGTTTATCGCCGCCGTTGCTGATATCACGACCATCGTTATAGGTGTAATTCAGCGTCATTTTCCAGTCTTCTGCCAGCGGGAACTTGAGCTCCGTTTCAACCCCACGGATGCGCGCCTTGTTGACGTTGTAATAGCGGAAAATAGGTTCACCATCGGCGTTGAGACCGACATAGTTCGGATAGCTCTGCGCCTGATCGACGTTAGCTGTGCGGCTGATGCTGATGCGGTCATCAACATCATTCTGGAAGGTGGTAATGCTGGCCTGCACGCCCTCTAGCCATCCCTCTTCCCCCGCATAGTAAAGTCCGAGTTCGAAGCTTTCGCTGGTTTCAGGTTTTAAATCCGGGCTACCGACTATTTCGCAAGCTCCACGGCATGAGCCGGTGGTCCAGTCCGGGCTTAGCTGCAGCAGCGAAGGCGCTTTAAAGGCTGTCGCCCAGCCGCCTTTAACGGTGACAGTATCGGTCGCGTTATAGACCAGATAAGCACGCGGGCTCCAGTGATCGCCGTAGGTTTCGTGGTCATCCATACGCACGCCGGTGGTCAGCGCCAGCGGCTCGAAGATGCGCCACTCGTCTTCGATGAACAACGCATACTGGCTCGCGGATGTACTGCTGCTGGAGCCGCCCGTCAGGTTAATCGGATCCTTGAGCTTGTCATGACGCCACTCGCCGCCTAAGGTCAGGAACTGGTTGATGTCACTCAGCGGCAGAACGTATTTGCCGTCTACAGCGTTGCTTTCCGAGGTGATTGGGCTGCTGTTACCTGGATTTTTATTATCGACTTTTTCGCCGTAGAACTTCAGCTCACTGTTGCCGAGATCCCAGCGGCCATTGTGGCTCAGGGAGTAGTTCTGACGCTCAAGGCGGTTTTGATCGAGGGAATCGGAGTCACGATCCTGACGGTCAAAACCGTAACCTGCGGTGAAGTCATGATTTTCATCCGGCGTCCAGGCAAACTCCACGTTAGCATCACGGCTGGTGAAGCCTTCAATTCCCGGTGTTTCACCGGTTGTGGTGGTTGAGGATTTCTGCTGGTCGTCTTTTTCGCGTTTAGACAGACTGCCGTAGGCTTTCAGACCCAGCACGCCGTCTACCAGCGGGCCGCTGGTATAGAACTGACTGTTGTAAGTATCACCTCGATCGCGATGTTCCTGAATAGTGGTATCCGCCGACAGCGTACCGGTCCATTTTTGGCCGATCTTTTTGGTAATAATGTTGATTACGCCGCCCAGCGCGTCTGAACCGTAAAGTGACGACATCGGGCCACGCACGACTTCAATACGTTCGATGGCATCAACCGGAACCCAGTTAAGGTCAAAATCGTTATGGCGGAAGACGGCATTGCGGGAACTTACGCGTTTGCCATCAATCAGGATCAGCGTATAGCTACTATCCAGACCACGGATGCTCACGCCTTTGCGATTATCCCCTTCGTTCGTCAACTGCACACCTGGCACGTCCTGTAACACATCTTTCAGGTTCTGCACTGGTTTACGTTTCAGATCTTCCTGAGTGATGACGCTAATACTGGCGGGCGCATCTTTGAGGTTTTGTTCTGTGGCAGACGCCGTGACAACCATTGTATCGCCAGATTCGACCGCGATAGCAGGCAGGGCCAAGGACAGAGCAGACGCACACAGTCCTCCCCTGACGAAGGGATTCAACCTAAACATTCCATATCTCCATGAGGTAAACACAACAATATCAAATAATTATTGCTCACAGCGTAGTGCATTCCGCCCGCGTCTTAGACGGGCTGGTATTTTCCGTAACGATAAAGCAAACGATAACTATTATCAATTTTATTGTTAATAATTATGTCTTTTCTCCATACTATGGACATAAAAAAACCCGCTCGATTGAGCGGGCTTTGAAAGAGGAAATGCAATTAGTTCTTAAATCGTCCGGGGAAATCCATCTCGCTATAGCTGACGAAGCGTGTGCCTCGGGTCAGCTTATAACCAAACCAGATAATCAGGAACAGTGGAATACCGATATACGTCGCCATCACGCCGCCCCAGTCAATGGTGTCAGACAGGAAGGCTTCGTAGTTCTGACCGAGGGTAATAATGAGGCACAGAACGAACGCGAAGATTGGTCCCAGCGGGAAGAAACCTGAACGATACGGCAGATCGTTAATATCGTGACCCTGCATAACGTACCCGCGACGGAAGCGATAGTGGCTAATCGCAATCCCTAACCAGGCAATGAAGCCCGTCATACCGGAGGTGTTAAGCAGCCACAGATAAACCGTCTGGTTGCCAAACATTGAGGTCAGGAAGCACAGACCCGCAACAATCGTCGTCGCATACAGCGCGTTACGCGGTACGCCACCCCGAGACAGTTTGGCGAAGATGCGCGGCGCTTTGCCATCGCACGCCAGGGTGTAGAGCATACGCGTGGAGGCGTACATGCCGGAGTTACCCGCCGACAGCACAGCCGTCAGAATAACGGCATTCATTACCGCCGCGGCTGACAACAGCCCCGCATGCTGGAACACCAGCGTGAACGGGCTGACGCTAATGTCTTTTACATCGTTACGCAGCAGGCTCGGATCAGTATACGGAATGATCAGACTGATAATCAGGATAGCGAACACGTAGAACAGCAGGATTCGCCAAAAGACCTGACGCACCGCGCGTGGAATGTTCTTCTCTGGATCTTCAGATTCACCGGCTGCAATACCAATCAGCTCGGTCCCCTGGAAGGAGAAACCAACGATCATCGCCACGCCAATCATCGCGGCAAAACCACCGGCAAACGGCGCGTCGCCTATTTCCCAGTTGCTCCACCCCGCAGGTTCAGCTCCTTTAAAGATACCGAAAATCATCGCCACACCGACGATGATAAAGATAATCACGGTGGTCACTTTGATCAGGGAGAACCAGTACTCCGCTTCACCGAAGCCGCGTACAGAAATATAGTTAAGCAGGAAGATGACCGCGAGGAACATCGCACTCCAGATCCAGCCAGGCGTATCCGGGAACCACCAGGTCATCACCAGCTGTGCCGCCACGAGATCAACGGCGATAGTCACCGCCCAGTTGTACCAGTAGTTCCAGCCCAGCGCGAAGCCAAAGCCTTCTTCAACGTACTTTTGCCCATAGGTAGAAAAGGAACCGGACACCGGCATGTAAGCCGCCAGTTCACCCAGGCTGGTCATCAGGAAGTACACCATCAGGCCAATCAGGATATAGGAAAACAGCGCGCCGCCAGGGCCTGCCGCTGAAATGGTCGCACCGGATGCGACGAAAAGACCTGTACCGATTGAACCGCCAATGGCAATCATCGTCAGGTGACGCGCCTTAAGTGAGCGACGTAGCCCGGGCGCTTCTGTTGTTTTAGTTTCGGAAACCATATGAAAATGCTGTCCATTTTAAAAATGAGGCGCGATTGTAGCAGACGATAAGCCATCCTTCTGGCAGAAATGCGCAGTTATAAGAGACCTTCATGACGTGCGCCAAATTATAAGTAAAGCAGAATCTCGGCTAGAGTTCGCAGTAGCGTAAAAAGCGCTGCAGCGAGTTCGAAAGATGTTTTTGACGGTGATGGATGCACCATAGCGTGCGCACCAGCTTAGGCAGCGGGACCACAATTTCGACTAAGGATCCACTCTCAAGCTGTTCAGCAATCACCCGGCGAGACAAGCAACTGATCCCCAGCCCATGACGCACCGCATGCTTGATAGCTTCTGAGTTACCCAACTCCATCCCCAGATGAAACTGCGGTAAATGCGAGAGCAGCAGGTAGTCGACAATTTCGCGTGTGCCGGAACCGTGTTCACGTAAAATCCACGGTGCCTGCGCCAAACGTTCTAGCGTCACCTCGCCCTGCAACAACGATGAGGCCGGAGAGGCAAACACCACCAGTTCGTCTTCCAGCCACGGCTCGGCGATAATATCCACGTTATGGCACGGGCCTTCGATAAGGCCGATATCCACGCGAAAATCAATAATGGCGTTTATCACATCCTGGCTATTGCCAACGCTCATTTCCAGCGGCAGCGTCGGGAAATCGCGGCGATAGCGGGCAATCACTTCCGGCAGGATATAGTTGCCGATAGTGCTGCTGGCGAATACGCGGATTGCACCGTTATCTTCGCGGAACAACTGCTCAATTTCGACAGCTTGTTCCAGCAGCGCCAGCGCGCGCGGATACAGCAAGCGGCCATGCTCATTCACCACCAGACGCTTCCCTACTCGGTCGAAAAGCTGAACGCCAAGCTGACCTTCCAGATCGGTGAGGGCAGCGCTCACCGCAGACTGCGATAAAGCCAGTCGCTGAGAGGCCTGGGTTGTTGACCCACTTTTCAGCACTTCGGCAAAAACTTCCAGCTGACGCAATGTTATGTGCATGGTTGCTTACCACTTATAGAGATTAATTATAAATATATAATCAATTTTATTTTTAAGCCAGAGCGCCGTAATCTTTTAGCCAGACAAAGGAGAAGGTTATGACAGCACTCACCCTACAACATCATCGAACAGTCTGGCATTTCGTGCCGGGCCTTGCGCTCAGCGCAGTCATCACCGGCATAGCATTATGGGCAGGTAGTTTTCCGACCGTTGCGGGAGCGGGTTTTAGCGCATTAACGCTCGCGATTCTACTCGGGATGGTGGTTGGGAATACGGTCTACCCGCAGATCACGAAATCCTGCGACGGTGGCGTCATTTTTGCCAAGCAGCACCTGCTACGTCTCGGGATTATTCTTTATGGTTTCCGCCTCACTTTTTCGCAGATTGCGGACGTAGGCGTTAGCGGGATTGCCATCGATGCCCTCACGCTGACCAGCACCTTTTTACTGGCCTGCTTTATCGGACAGAAAGTCTTCGGTCTGGACAAGCAAACCAGCTGGTTGATTGGCGCGGGGAGTAGCATTTGCGGCGCGGCGGCGGTGCTTGCTTCCGAGCCTGTGGTCAAAGCGGAATCCAGTAAAGTCACCGTAGCCGTTGCCACTGTGGTGATATTCGGTACGCTGGCGATTTTCCTGTACCCCGCCATGTATCCGCTGGTGGCACACTGGTTTACCCCTGAAACCTACGGCATCTATATTGGCTCGACGATGCACGAAGTGGCGCAGGTAGTAGCGGCGGGTCATGCCATCAGTCCGGATGCTGAAAACGCGGCGGTGATTGCTAAAATGCTGCGCGTCATGATGCTGGCACCGTTCCTGATTATTCTGGCAGCCCGTGTTAAACAGCTCGCCCCTGCCGGAAAAGGCGAGAAAAGCAAAATTACTATTCCGTGGTTTGCGATTTTGTTTATCGTGGTGGCAGCGTTTAACTCCTTCCACCTGCTGCCAAAAGCAGTGGTTGATATGCTGGTCACGCTGGACACCGTTCTGCTGGCGATGGCGATGGCGGCACTGGGCCTGACAACTCACGTCAGCGCCCTGAAAAAAGCCGGCGCGAAACCGCTGCTGATGGCACTGGTATTGTTCATTTGGCTTATCGTCGGTGGCGGCGCAATTAACCTGGCGGTTCACAGCCTGATGGCATAAACCACTACATCCTTCTCCTGTTAACCCGCTATCATAGGCGTTTCGGGTTAACAGGAGTCCCTTTATGAAATATGTTGGAGCGCACGTTAGCGCTGCAGGTGGCCTTGCGAATGCCGCCATTCGCGCCGCCGAAATCGAGGCGACCGCTTTCGCCCTGTTTACCAAAAACCAGCGTCAGTGGCGCGCCGCGCCGCTCACCCCTGAAATCATCAATGACTTCAAAGCCGCCTGCGAAAAGTATCATTTCGGGCCGGGGCAAATTCTTCCGCACGACAGCTACCTCATTAATCTGGGCCATCCGGTGCAGGAAGCGCTGGATAAATCTCGCGACGCGTTTCTCGATGAACTGCAACGCTGCGAACAGCTTGGCCTGACGCTGCTTAACTTTCATCCGGGCAGCCATCTGATGCAAATCGACGAAGATGCTTGTCTGGCGCGCATCGCAGAATCCATCAACATCGCGCTGGCACAGACCGACGGCGTTACGGCGGTGATTGAAAATACCGCGGGTCAGGGCAGCAACCTTGGATTCAAATTCGAGCACCTGGCCGCGATTATCGACGGCGTGGAGGATAAATCCCGCGTCGGCGTCTGTATTGACACCTGTCATGCCTTTGCTGCCGGTTACGATCTGCGCAGCCAGGAAGAGTGTGAGAAAACGTTTGCTGAGTTTGAACGCATCGTCGGCTTTAAATATCTGCGCGGGATGCACTTAAACGATGCGAAAAGCGCCTTTGGTAGCCGCGTCGATCGCCACCATAGCCTGGGTGAAGGCAATATCGGTCATGACGCTTTCCGCTTTATCATGCAGGACTCCCGCTTTGACGGGATCCCGATGGTGCTTGAGACCGTTAATCCGGATATCTGGGCAGAGGAAATTGCCTGGTTGAAGGCACAGCAAACCGCTGAACAGGCGGCATAAAAAAAGCCGGGTTGCATGAGCACCCGGCTTTTTACTTGGTTCAACTGGCTTATGCGACTTTAGCGACCGCCGCCGCGTCTGCTTCCGGACGCTTCAGCACCGCGTAAGACAGACCTGCAATCAGCGTACCGGCAATAATCGCGAACAGATAACCCAGCACAGGGGTAATCGCCCCAGGGATCAGCAGAACGAACAAGCCACCGTGTGGTGCCATCAGTTTCGCGCCGATTGCCATGGAGATAGCTCCTGTTACCGCACCGCCAACGATACAGCAAGGCAGCACGCGCATCGGGTCACGAGCGGCGAATGGAATCGCACCCTCAGTGATGAAGCACAAACCCAGTACCAGAGCTGCTTTACCGCCTTCCTGCTGCGCTTTATCAAACTTACGGCGGGCAATGATAGTTGCCAGACCGAGCGCCAGAGGTGGCACCATACCTGCCGCCATAATCGCTGCCATCGGCGCATACGTCTGAGTACTCAGCAAGCCAACACCAAAGGCGTAAGCCGCTTTGTTCACCGGACCACCCATATCGGTACACATCATGCCACCGAGGATTGCACCCAGCAGTACCGCATTCGCGGTGCCCATGGTTTGCAGCCAGTGAGTCAGACCTTCAAGAATCCCCGCAACCGGTTTACCGATCAGGTAGATCATACCCAGGCCAACCACCAGGCTGGAAATCAGTGGGATGATCAGAATCGGTTTCAGCGCTTCCATACTTTGCGGCAGCTTCAGCTTAGAGCTGATGGCTTTCGCCACGTAACCTGCCAGGAAACCGGCGATGATACCGCCGATAAAGCCAGAACCGGTACTTACCGCCAGCATACCGCCGATAAGACCCGGGGTCAGACCCGGACGGTCAGCGATGGAGAACGCAATGTAACCTGCCAGCACCGGGACCATCAGCGCAAATGCCGAACCGCCACCGATCTGCATTAATGCAGCAGCCAGCGTACCCGGCTCCTTAAACGCCTCAATACCGAATGCAAAAGAAAGCGCGATACACAGACCACCCGCGACCACCATCGGCAGCATGAAGGACACACCGGTCAACAGGTGACGATACGCCCCTGCGGACTCTTTCTTGCCTTCGGTTGCAGACTGGGATTTCGCAGACGCCTGATACGGCTTGGCTTCTGCCAGCGCCTTGTCAAATTCCTGCGACGTTTTCTTCAGCGCCAGACCGGTAGAGGTACGGTACATCGGTTTACCGGCAAATTTCGCCAGATCCACTTCGATATCCGCCGCCACAATCACCAGATCCGCTTCAGCCACTTCTTCTGGAGTGATCGCATTGCCCGCACCCACCGAGCCGCGTGTTTCAACCTTCACCCACCAGCCGCGTTTTTTCGCTTCGGTTTCGATGGCTTCAGCCGCCATGAAGGTATGTGCAACCCCCGTAGGACATGCGGTGATCGCCACGACGCGTTTTGGACCATTCGCCGTCACCGCAGCAGTCGCAACCGGAGCAGTATAAATAGCGGCGTGGCCTTTCGCTTCGCTCAGGAATAATTCTGGATGTGCCACGGCGCGATTAATATCACCCAGCCACACTTTTTTACCGTTCAGCGCACTGTCAGCAGGAATGCTATCGCCCAGAACTATGGCCATTTCAGCGTCGTTCGGGTTATCGACAATCTCGACATGCGCTTTGTGTGCCGCCGCGCTTAGCAGAGTCTTCGCCATATAGGCACGAGCCTGTCCAAGACCGGAATCAATGATCAGCAGCGTTTTCATTATGCCTCTCCTGCTGTTAGTTAAAAGGTTGTAAGTCAACGCGCGCCATCATCGCGGCCAACTGGGTACGTTCGGTAATACCAACATTGCTCTGGCTGACGGCCAGGGCGGCAACAGCGGTAGCAAGACGTAACGTATGCTCACTGGATTCGCGCATCAGCAGGCCATAAATCAGACCGCCAACCATTGAATCTCCTGCACCTACAGTGCTGACAACTTCCACCGACGGTGGTTTGGCAATCCATTCGCCAGACGCGTTAACCCACAGCGCGCCCTCCGCACCCAGAGAAATCACCACATGAGCGATACCCTGCTCACGCAGCGCATGGGCTGCTTCAATCACATCTTTTAATTCTGGCAGCTTACGGCCAGCCCAGATTTCCAGCTCGCGGCGATTTGGCTTAACCAGCCACGGTGCGGCTTTCAGACCGGCAACCAGTGCTTCACGGCTGCTGTCGAAGATAATGCACGGACATTGACTGCGCAGACGCAGCATCCAGTCGGTAAACGCTTCTGGGCTGACGCCGGACGGCAGGCTGCCGCTCACGCAGACCATGTCAAACTGGCCGAGCCAGGTCAGAGAATCGTTAACAAAACGTTCCCAGTCGGCAGGCGTGACTTCAAATCCGGAAAAGTTAAGATCGGTCACTTCACCGTCTTTTTCGGTCAGCTTCACGTTGATGCGGGTACGGCCCTGCACCACCTGGAAACGGTTAGCAATGCCCAGTTCGCTGAACAACTGCTGGAAACCGTCCTGGTTGTCTTTACCGAGGAAACCGCCCACGGTCACATCAATGCCTAAATCTTTAAGCACTTTAGCAACGTTGATCCCTTTACCCGCAGCATGCAGGCCGGTGGTCCGCACCAGGTTCACTTCACCGCGTTCCACTTCAGGTGTAAAGCCGACCAGGTCATAGGCCGGGTTGAGGGTTATCGTAGCAACACGTCTGCTCATTATGCGCCCTCCCCAAGACCTGCCGCGATGGCATCGCCAATCGCTTTCAGCGCCTGTTCAGCATCAGGACCTTGTGCGGAGAAACGCAGGCGATGGCCTTTCTTCACGCCCAATGCAACAACCTTCATCAGGCTGCGACCGTTCGCCGGTTTGCCGGAACCATCAAGGTTAGTCACGGTAATATCGCTTTCGAACTGCTTGATGGTATTCACCAGCATCGTGCCCGGACGGGCATGCAGACCGTGTTCATTACGGACCACATATTCAGCGCTCAGCACGTCGTCAGTTGGCGCGTCATCGCTGGTCAGCAACGCCAGCAGCGTAGCGGCGTCGGCGTTCAGCAAGTGGTCAGCTTTATTGTTCAGCAGCAGGTCACTCAGGCGCTTGAGCACCGCAACCGGCTGATCGTCAGCCATCGCCACGGTCACCAGCAGCGCTGCATTTTCGCCTTCTGCGTCAAATGCAGTGGCAGCACGGCTTACCGCGATGGCACTGCGCACGTTGCCTTCGGCGCTGTCGTTCAGCCAGATACCCTGGCCTAAATTCAATGGTTTATCGTTGATGGCGCGAACCACAAATGCGGTATCAACCGCGCCTACGGCTTTCAGGCGTCCCGCGTTCAGCGCCTGCAACGTCACCAGGTCGGAGGCGACAACGTCCAGGGCCAGCGTATCGTTATCCAGTTTCAGCGCTTCGCTCTGCTTCTCACCCATCAGCAATGCGCGGAGTTCTTCTGCTGTGGTGGCCGATTTCAGCTGCTCAGCAACAGAATCATCGCTCAGCACGTGCGTCAGTTGACGCAGCAAACCTAAGTGTTCATCGCTGCTGGCGGCAATCCCGATAGCCACATAAGCCACCTGACCTTCACCCCAGAGAATGCCCTGCGGGAACTGATAAACCTGAACGCCGGTTTTCAGCACCTGATCGCGGGTGTCGGTGGTGCCATGCGGAATAGCGATACCATTACCCAGGAAGGTAGAGGTCTGCTGTTCACGCGCCAGCATGCCGTTAACATAGCCGTCTGCCACATTGCCTGCCTGCACAAGGGCGGCTGCAATCTGGCGGATGGCCTCTTCTTTATTACCGGCCTGCTCGCCCGGATGAATGTCTTGCACTGATAACTGGAACATGGCTCTCCTCTCGTGCTGAAATTGAATCGTTTCAGCTTCTATGAGAAAAAATGCGCTAACTTACTTCGTTAGATAAGGCAAGATAGCGCTGAAACGTTTCAAGAAGTCTTGCGCTTTCTGCTGAACCTTGCAAGAAAAGTTACATTTCTCGTTTCAGAACTTAGATATACAGCACATTTTTCATCCACCCCTCTCTTTTTGCTGATGCTAAAACCATGCAAAACCGCTCACTTCAGCAATGTTCAGCTTGAACATCTAACCTGAAATGCCATTTTGATTTTTCGTGGCGAAATTGACCGCAACATCTGTTTATTTTCTGACAGGCGGCGTAAACTCCGCCCTTCTTCAAATCACTGATACAGAAACATGCACAACTCCCCCGCTGCCGCCTCACCAAAGCCATTTGATTTGACGTCATCGGCGTTTTTGATTGTTGCCTTCCTCACGGGTATTGCCGGTGCGTTACAAACACCAACGCTCAGTTTATTCCTGACTAACGAAGTCCACGCTCGCCCGGCGATGGTTGGCTTCTTTTTCACGGGTAGCGCCATCATCGGCATCCTGGTTAGCCAGTTTCTGGCCGGCCGCTCCGATAGAAAAGGCGATCGTAAAAGTCTGATCGTTTTTTGCTGTCTGCTTGGCGTCTTTGCGTGCCTGCTGTTCGCCTGGAACCGCAACTATTTCGTTCTCCTGTTTGTCGGCGTGTTCCTCAGCAGTTTTGGTTCGACCGCTAACCCACAGATGTTTGCCCTTGCGCGCGAACATGCAGACCATACTGGCCGCGAAGCGGTGATGTTCAGCTCTATTCTGCGCGCCCAGGTTTCTCTGGCGTGGGTCATTGGCCCGCCGCTGGCGTATGCGCTGGCAATGGGTTTTGGTTTTACGGCGATGTATCTCAGCGCTGCTGTCGCCTTTGTGGTGTGCGGCGTGATGGTGTGGTTTTTCCTGCCGACGATGCGTAAAGAACCGAAACTGGCAACGGGGACGCTGGAAGCTCCGCGCCGTAATCGTCGCGATGCCTTGCTTCTGTTTACCATCTGTACGCTGATGTGGGGCACCAACAGCCTCTATATCATCAATATGCCTCTGTTTATTATAGATGAGCTTCATCTACCGGAAAAATTAGCGGGCATAATGATGGGCACGGCGGCTGGTCTGGAAATCCCGACTATGCTGATTGCAGGTTATTACGCTAAACGCTTCGGTAAACGTTTCCTGATGCGCATTGCGGTCGTGGCGGGTCTGCTGTTTTACGTGGGGATGCTAACGGTTCATACGCCAGTCTTGTTGCTTGCTTTACAACTGCTGAACGCCATTTATATCGGCATTCTTGCAGGCATCGGTATGCTCTACTTCCAGGATTTGATGCCGGGTCAGGCAGGAGCAGCAACCACGCTTTATACCAATACTACGCGCGTCGGCTGGATTATTGCGGGGTCGCTTGCGGGTATCGTGGCGGAAATCTGGAGCTATCACACGGTGTTCTGGATTGCGCTGGTCATGTGCATCATTACGGTCGGCTGCCTGACACGCATCAAAGATGTTTAGGGCGCGGTAAGCGCCTCTAATTCAAGAAGATACGTTATCGCCTGTTCACGCGAGTTGCCGCACATATCCTTTGCAGGCTGAAGCCCAGCGCACACTTGCGGACGCAGCGGCGAACCAAAAATATGACACAGGTTATGTTCGGAAAGTTGGATACAACGCGTGTTGGCAGGCTTGCCATCTGGCATCCCCGGAATGGGGCTTGAAATGGACGGCGCAGTACAGCACGCGCCACAGTCTGGACGGCAATCCATAAGCACTCTCTGTCATTAGCTGAAGCCCGTGTAGTCGGGCATCGGGCGCACAGTAACACCTTTTGTGTATTGATAGCAAAAGCCACGAATTCCTCTTGCCTGAAAGGCCGCGCACGAGTAATTTGGCGCGATATTTTTTACCTCTCCGTAAACAGGATTATTGCAATGCCAAGAGCGAACGAAATTAAGAAAGGTATGGTACTGAACTACAACGGCAAACTGCTGATTGTGAAAGATATCGATGTTCAGTCCCCGAGCGCCCGTGGCGCAGCAACGCTGTACAAAATGCGTTTTGCCGATGTCCGTAGCGGGCTGAAGGTTGAAGAGCGTTTTAAAGGCGATGATATTGTTGATACCGTGACCCTGACCCGTCGCTTCGTTGATTTCTCCTACATTGACGGCAACGAATACGTGTTCATGGATAAAGAAGATTACACCCCTTACATCTTCACCAAAGATCAGATTGAAGATGAGCTGCTGTTTATTCCTGAAGGTGGCATGCCGGATATGCAGGTTCTGACCTGGGACGGCCAGCTGCTGGCGCTGGAGCTGCCACAGACGGTCGATCTGGAAATCGTCGAAACATCCCCTGGCATCAAAGGCGCGTCAGCGAGCGCACGTAACAAACCCGCCACGCTGACCACAGGTCTGGTGGTACAGGTTCCTGAATACCTGTCCGCTGGCGAGAAGATCCGCATCCATATCGAAGAAAAACGTTACATGGGTCGCGCAGACTAAACAAAAAACCCGGCTTTCGCCGGGTTTCTTTTTACAACCATTCTGGTTACAACAGTTCTGGATATTTCGTCATCTTGAGCGCCAGTTCAACACCGCGCACTTCCGCCATCCCTTTTAGTCGACCAATCGCCGAATAACCAGGATTCGTTTTCTTGCGAAGATCGTCCAGCATCTGGTGCCCGTGGTCCGGACGGAATGGGATCGGACGCAAATCACCTGCCTGCTTACGACGTTGCTCTTCCCCAAGAATCGCATCAACTACTGCCACCATATTCACATCGCCGCCCAGGTGAGCCGCTTCGTGGAAGGTTTTTGGGTTATCTTCACGACAGGTCGCACGCAGATGGGTGAAGTGAATACGATCGCCAAAGGCTTCGATCATGCGCACCAGATCGTTATCTTCACGCACACCGTACGAACCGGTACACATGGTGAAGCCATTGTTGATGCTATCAACGGTCTCTTTCAGCCATTGCATATCTTCAATCGTTGAAACAATACGCGGCAGGCCCAGGATAGGACGCGGTGGATCGTCCGGGTGGACGGCCAGGCGTAAACCGCAGGCTTCAGCTATCGGAACAATCGCCCGCAGGAAGTAAGCCATATTTTCGCGCAGCTGATTCTTGTCGATGTCACCATATTCCGCCAGACGCGCGCGGAACTGATCCAGGGTATAACCCTCTTCCGCACCGGGTAGACCGGCAATGATGTTGCGGGTCAGCTTTTCGATATCCGCATCGCTTGCGTCGTTGAACCACTGCTGCGCTTGTTGTAGCTCTTGCGCAGAGTAATCCGCTTCGGCACCCGGACGCTTGAGGATATGCAGTTCGAATGCCGCAAAGGCAATCTGGTCGAAACGCAGCGCTTTTGAACCGTCCGGCATTTGGTACTCAAGATCGGTACGCGTCCAGTCAAGAATCGGCATAAAGTTGTAGCACACCGTATCAATACCACAGGCTCCGAGGTTACGAATGCTCTGCTGATAGTTAGCAATCCAGGTCTCGTACTCACCGGAATGCGTTTTGATATCTTCATGGACGGGAATACTTTCTACGACTGACCAGGTTAAGCCCTTTTCCGCCAGAATAGCCTGACGCTTTTTGATCTCTTCCACCGGCCACACCTGACCGTTTGGAATATGGTGCAATGCTGTCACAACGCCCGTTGCGCCAGCCTGACGCACATCATCAAGAGAAACCGGATCGTTCGGTCCGTACCAACGCCAGGTTTGTTCCATTGCCACACCCTCTCAAGTTGTTATACCAAAATATGTTAACGCAATGACGACTACCATACATGCTTGGTGATGATGGTCAATCCACCGCGCAACATTGATTGATCGAACTCACAGAATCCGGATATTTACGGCATACCAATTTAATTTGCTGTCATATAACTTTACACTGGCGTTGTTAATTAATGGTTAATCAGGTGTGTATTTCATGAAGACAATCGCTTCCGCCTCACTCCCTTCCCACGTTCAACAGCCGCGTTACGATCGCCAGCAGCTGCGCTCTCGTATTGTCCATCTTGGCTTCGGGGCTTTTCATCGCGCGCATCAGGCGCTGTTAACAAATCGCGTGTTGAATGCTAAAGGCGGCGACTGGGGTATCTGCGAGATCAGTCTGTTCAGCGGTGACGTGCTCATGAGTCAGCTCCGCGCCCAGAACCACCTGTTTACGGTGCTGGAAAAAGGTGCAGAAGGTCATCAGCCGATTATCGTTGGGGCGGTGCACGAATGTCTGAATGTAAAACTCGATTCGTTGGCGGCCATCATAGAGAAATTCTGTGAACCGCAGGTGGCGATTGTCTCTTTGACGATTACCGAAAAAGGCTACTGCATTGATCCGGCAACCGGAGCATTGGATACGCAAAATACGCGCATTGTTCACGACCTGGAACATCCGACAGAGCCGCACTCCGCGCCTGGTATTCTTGTCGAGGCCTTGTACCGTCGACGTGAACGTGGCTTGCCCCCCTTCACGGTGTTGTCGTGCGATAACATTCCGGACAACGGACATGTCGTGAAAAATGCCGTGCTTGGCATGGCTGAAAAGCGCGATCCGGAGTTAGCGGAGTGGATTGCCTCTCACGTGAGCTTCCCCGGTACGATGGTGGACCGGATTGTGCCCGCCGCAACCGAGGCGTCTTTGGCAGAAATCGCCCAGGAGCTGAACGGAATCGTCGACCCCTGCGCCATCAGCTGTGAGCCGTTTATCCAGTGGGTCATTGAAGACAATTTTGTTGCTGGTCGTCCGGAGTGGGAAATCGCAGGCGTGCAAATGGTGCAGGACGTCCTGCCGTGGGAGCAGATGAAACTCCGGATGCTTAACGGCAGCCACTCGTTTCTGGCCTATCTGGGTTATCTTGCCGGTTACGCCCATATTAATGAATGTATGGAAGATGACGCCTTTCGCGATGCGGCCCGCCGTTTAATGCTCGACGAGCAAGCGCCGACGCTGCGTATCACCGACGTCGATTTGACAGCTTATGCCGATAGCCTGATCGCCCGTTTTGCCAACCCGGCGTTGCAGCATCGCACCTGGCAGATCGCAATGGACGGCAGTCAAAAACTGCCCCAGCGGATGCTGGAAGGCGTACGGGTGCATTTACAGCGTGAAAGTGCCTGGCCGCTTCTGGCGCTCGGCGTTGCGGGATGGATGCGCTACGTGAGCGGCGTGGATGATAAGGGCAATGCCATTGATATTCGCGATCCGCTTAGCGATAAAATTCGTGCCAGCGTGGAAACCAGCCACGATAATGAGCGAGTCAATGCGCTGCTGATGCTGTCGGAAATATTCGGCACCGATTTACCTGCCAATCCGCAGTTTGTCGAAGCCGTAAATCATGCTTACCAGCTGATTGCCCAGCGCGGTGCGCGTCAGGCCATTATTGACACCCTGGCGATTTAACGATTTTTGCGTTTAAAGGCGAACAGCGTAGCTCCGCGTTCGCCCTCCCCCTTCTCATTGCTGTTCTTTTTCGCCAGGATTACGGATAATTGTCATCGCATTATCCTTTTTCCTGGAGCTCACGTGACCAAAACCAACCTGGTAACCGGATTTCTCGGTAGCGGTAAAACCACCTCAATCCTGCATCTACTCGCAAATAAAGATCCGTCCGAAAAATGGGCTGTGCTGGTGAATGAATTTGGCGAAATCGGTATTGATGGCGCATTGCTTGCCGACAGTGGCGCGCTGGTTAAGGAAATCCCGGGCGGATGTATGTGCTGCGTCAATGGATTACCGATGCAGGTCGGGTTGAATACGCTGCTGCGTCAGGGAAAGCCCGACCGTTTGATCATTGAACCCACTGGATTAGGTCACCCTAAGCAGATCCTCGATCTGCTTACCGCACCGGTTTATGAACCGTGGATCGATCTGCGCGCCACGCTGTGTATCCTTGATCCTCGCCAGCTGCTTGATGAAAAAGCGGTGCAGAATGACAATTTCCGCGACCAGCTGGCCTCGGCCGATATTATCGTGGCGAATAAAGCCGACCGTGCCACCCAGGAGAGCCGCGAAGCGTTTGAGCGCTGGTGGCAGCACGCTGGCAACGACCGCCAGTTTGTTCAGACCACGCAGGGTTGCATCGATAATGCTCTGCTTGATCTGCCTCGACTGAATTCTGCGGAACTCCCCGCGAGCGCGGCACATTCCCATCATCATGCTAACAAAAAAGGACTGGCGGCCTTGAGCCTGCCGGAGCATCAGCGATGGCGTCGCAGCCTGAATAGCGGCCAGGGCCATCAGGCCTGCGGCTGGATCTTTGATGCCGATACTCGCTTTGACACAATCGGTATTCTGGAGTGGGCAAGGCTCGCGCCCGTCGAGCGCGTTAAAGGCATCATGCGCACGCCAGATGGACTGGTGCGGATCAACCGTCAAGGGCAGGATTTCTTCATAGAAACGCAAAATGTTGCCCCACCGGACAGTCGAATAGAGTTAATTAGTGCGGTTAACACCGACTGGAACGCACTTCAGGCCAGCTTGTTGACGCTTCGTTTAAGTTCGGGCGATTAACGTTGCCCTCGACTAAACTGCCTTATATATGATTATGATTAAACGAATTCCGCTGATTTTATTGCTTAATGCTGCCGGCCTGGCGCTGTTTTTGTCCTGGTTTTTGCCCGTCAACCATGGCTTCTGGTTGCCACTGGACACCGGCATCTTTCACTTCTTCAACCAACAGTTGGTAAAGAGCCAGGCATTCTTGTGGCTGGTGGCAATCACCAACAATCGTGCCTTTGACGGCTGCTCTCTGCTGGCAATGGGCGGCCTGATGCTCTCGTTCTGGCTCAAAGAAGATGCCACAGGTCGTCGCAGGATAATCATCATCGGCCTGGTGATGCTGCTGACCGCCGTGGTGATTAATCAGCTGGCGCAGGGGCTGATGCCGGTTAAGCGTTCCAGCCCAACGCTCTCTTTCCCCGATGTTTACCGCGTCAGTGAATTACTGCACATCTCCACCAAGGATGCATCGAAAGACAGTTTCCCTGGCGATCATGGAATGATGCTGCTTATTTTTTCAGCATTCATGCTGCGTTATTTCGGCAAAAAAGCCTTCTTTATTGGTCTAATGATTGTTGTAGTTTTCGCCTTCCCGCGCGTAATGATTGGCGCGCACTGGCTGACTGATATTGCCGTCGGCTCTCTTTCTGCCGTATTAATTGGTCTGCCGTGGTGCTTAATGACCCCGTTGTCCGACCGTTTGATTGCCGTTTTCGATCGCTATCTGCCAGGTCGACGCAACAAAATTAAAACAAATAACTAACCAAAATTAACACCATCCATCAGGGATCATTTTCGATCCCTGCCTGGCTTTCCCTCAATTACGCCCTCAGATGTCATCTTCTTGTAATACTATTCATTATATAAATGAATGCGTTGTGCGTTCTTTAACCTAAATTAACACCTTTATGTCCAATCCCGGTTAATCACTTTCACTATCACAATTTCTTATAAAAAAATGGATATTTTTACTCGCAATGACTAAGGCAATCGGTTAATCTCGAACTCGTTTTGCCTCACAGAGATAATTATTCTCAGGGTGAATAAGTTTGTGCGTTAGACCACAGATTTGACCATAAAGAATTGTCTCATTGTGCGCAGATATTTAGTCTCGTCACGTTTGGCATTTTTATAACGAATTTTATCGTTAAGGACTTCAAGGGAAAATAATCAACATGGTCAAATCTCAACCGATTTTGAGATATATCTTGCGGGGAATCCCGGCAATAGCAGTAGCGGTACTGCTGTCTGCATGTAGTTCGACAAATACCGCCAGGAATATGCATCCTGAGACGCGTGTTGTGGGCATGGAAGATGCCTCGTCACTGCAAGCCTCTCAGGATGAATTTGAAAATATGGTGCGTAATCTGGACGTTAAGTCCCGAATTATGGATCAATATGCTGACTGGAAAGGTGTGCGTTACCGCCTTGGCGGCAGCACTAAAAAAGGTATTGATTGTTCCGGTTTCGTACAGCGTACATTCCGTGAGCAATTTGGATTAGACCTTCCGCGTTCAACTTATGAACAGCAGGAAATGGGTAAATCCATTTCGCGTACGAAACTGCGTACTGGCGATTTGGTTCTGTTCCGTGCGGGTTCAACGGGTCGTCACGTTGGGATTTACATCGGCAATGACCAGTTTGTTCATGCGTCCACCAGCAGTGGTGTGATGATCTCCAGCATGAACGAGCCCTACTGGAAGAAGCGCTACAACGAAGCGCGTCGCGTTCTGAGCCGCAGTTAGCCTATCGTGTTGTCGGTTATCCCTTGGCTGACAACATGATAAAAAAAGCACTGCTTCGGCGGTGTTTTTTTTCGCCTGCCAATCGTCAGACATCCATTTATTAAATATCACTGGGTACCTTAAACCAGACTATAGTCTTGTAAACACGTAAGTTTAGCCGCCCCGATGGATCTCAGGCCCTTCAGGAACAATGACGTTTATGTTCACCCGCTACTTTTCAAACAGCCGTAAAATTCTGACAGGCAGCATTCTCGCAGGGATATTCATCGCCCTGCTCTGCGGTCTGTTGCAATTTTTTTTGAGCTACCATAAGCGGGCAGAGACACTCGACACGCGTATTGTTGACCTGCGCATCTACATGGAAAGCTATTTTGACGAGCTCAAAAGCACCATTGACAGCCTCCAGCCGCTTACTCTCACTAATTGCGAAGACGTTAGCGGAGAACTGACCTCAAGTGCCGCGTTTAGCGTCAACGTCCGCGCCTTTTTGCTGGTAAGAGATAAAACGGCATTTTGCTCTTCTGCGACGGGCGGAATGTTTGCGCCCATGCAAGAACTCATGCCGCAACTGCATATCGATAAATCGATCGACATGGCGCTTTTATCCGGTACGCCAATGCTACCGAACAAACCCGCAATCGCAATCTGGTATCGCAACCCGCTGGTCAAAGATGGTGGCGTGTTTGCCTCTATCAATATCACTCTGATGCCTTATATACGCCATACCTCGCGGCAGGATGAATTCAAAGGGATGGCGCTGATTATTGGCGATACAGCGCTCTTAACCTCGTCTGGCCAGTTAGTTAGCGTGAGCGATCTGCATGAAACGCCGGTTCGCGCAGCAACCCTCAAAAGCGTACCGTTAACGCTTAAGCTTTACGCAGACCGGTGGACGACTGACGAAATATTGTTTGCCCTTTTCTTCGGCCTGATTTGCGGAATTGCCGCAGGGACGCTTTCTTTTTACATCCTCACCATCCGTCTTCATCCCGGTAAAGAGATTTTGACCGCTATTAAGCGCGGTCAGTTTTATGTGGTTTATCAGCCTGTCGTGGATGCTAAAGAACTGAAGATGACGGGTGTTGAGGTGCTTATGCGCTGGCGGCATCCGGGCGCGGGTGAGATCCCACCGGATGCATTTATCAACTTCGCCGAAGCGCAAAAGCTGATTGTCCCCCTGACACTGCATCTGTTTGAGCTGATTATTCGTGATGCTCCGCTTCTGCAAACCGTACTCCCTGCCGGCGCGAAGTTAGGCATCAACATTGCTCCTGGCCATTTGCATGCAGACAGTTTTAAAGAAGACATGCGCAAACTCGCGGCATCGCTGCCTCCGGACCATTTCCAGCTAGTGCTGGAAATTACCGAGCGCGACATGATTAACCAGTATGAAGCCGTCCCCCTGTTTGAATGGCTCCATCATGAAGGTTTTGAGGTAGCAATAGATGATTTTGGCACCGGACACAGCGCGCTGATTTATCTTGAACGCTTTACGATGGACTATTTAAAGATCGATCGCGGTTTTGTTAACGCTATTGGCACAGAAACCGTGACCTCTCCGGTGCTGGACGCGGTGCTGACGCTTGCCAGAAGGCTGAATATGGCGACCGTTGCCGAAGGCGTAGAAACGCCTGAGCAAGCCGCCTGGCTGCGTGAGCACGGAGTTAACTTTTTACAGGGATACTGGATTAGCCGTCCCATGCCATTGGCTCACTTTGTTAAATGGCAGCCAGATTTCCTAAAGGACAGTGAATAATTTCACAACGGCAGCTTCGTCACTTATCATTCAGCTTAACCAATGTCCCGCTGCCAGTGGGTCAGGATAAAAGAGGGATACGCTGCGAAATGTTAATGCGCTTCGTTTTGATGTTGCTGACGTTCATCAGCCTGACGTGCCAGGCGCAAACCATTAAAGAGAGCTACGCGTTCGCCGTGCTGGGTGAGCCAAAGTATGCGACCAATTTCAGCCACTTTGACTACGTCAATCCCGCAGCCCCGAAAGGGGGAAACGTCACGCTTTCCTCGCTGGGTACTTTTGACAATTTCAATCGTTTCGCCCTTCGCGGTGTAGCCGCTGAGCGAACTGACTCGCTGTATGACACCCTCTTTGTCACCTCAGACGATGAACCCGGCAGCTATTATCCGCTGGTCGCGGAGATGGCACGCTATGCCGATGATTTCTCCTGGGTGGAAGTCACGCTCAACCCCAACGCCCGTTTTCATGATGGCTCAGCGGTTAAAGCCAGCGACGTTGCCTTTACCTTCCATAAATTTATGACCGAAGGTGTGCCGCAGTTTCGTCTGGTGTTTAAAGGCACAACCGTCAAAGCGATCGCCCCGCTCACCGTACGCATTGAACTGGCAGATCCAAGCAAAGAGAGCATGCTGAGCCTGTTCTCGCTGCCGGTCATGCCGGAATCGTTCTGGAAGGATCATAAGCTGAGCGATCCCCTCTCTACGCCTCCGCTGGCGGGTGGTCCCTACCGCATCACCAGTTGGAAAATGGGCCAATACGTGGTGTATTCCCGCGTTAAAGATTATTGGGCGGCAAATCTGCCGGTGAATCGCGGTCGCTGGAATTTCGATACCCTCCGCTACGATTACTATCTCGATGATAACGTCGCCTTTGAGGCCTTTAAGGCTGGGGCGTTCGATTTACGCCAGGAAGTGAGCGCCAAGAATTGGGCGACTCGTTATGTAGGCAAGAACTTTGCCAATCACTACATCGTTAAAGAAGCACAGAAAAATGAGTCGGCTCAGGATACGCGCTGGCTGGCCTTTAATATTCAACGCCCCTTTTTTGCCGACAGGCGTGTGCGTCAGGCCATTACCCTTGCCTTTGATTTTGACTGGATGAACAAAGCGCTGTTTTATGGCGCATACAGCAGGACCAATAGTTACTTTCAAAATACCGAATATGCTGCCCGCCAGTATCCCGATGCAGCGGAACTGACCTTGCTTGCCCCTCTAAAAGGCGAAGTTCCACCCGAAGTCTTTACCAGTATCTTTGAGCCTCCCACCTCGAAAGGTGATGGATACGATCGCGACAATTTGTTAAAAGCCAGCACACTACTGGATGAGGCTGGCTGGGTGTTAAAAAACCAGAAGCGAATCAATACCCAAACCGGGAAACCGCTCAGTTTTGAGCTGTTGCTCTCTTCAGGGGGCAACAATCAGTGGGTCCTTCCGTTCCAGCATAATCTGGCACGTCTGGGGATCACCGTTGATATTCGCCAGATAGATAATGCGCAAATCACCAACCGCATGCGTAATCGCGATTACGACATGATGCCCCGCCTGTGGGAGGCCCAACCGTGGCCAAGCACTCAATTGCGTATCTCATGGGCGTCTGAATATATTAACTCGACCTATAACGCGCCAGGCGTTGCAAGTCCGGCTATCGATGCGCTGATAACCAAAATCATTGCCGCTCAGGGTGACAAAGACAAACTATTACCTCTCGGACGTGCGCTCGATCGCGTGTTGACCTGGAATTATTACATGCTGCCGATGTGGTATATGGGGGAGGACCGCCTGGCCCGCTGGGATAAATTCTCGCTGCCGTCTATCCGTCCGATCTATTCACTGGGATTCGATAACTGGTGGTATGACGTCAATAAAGCCGCAAAACTGCCCGCAGAACGGCGTTAAGGAATAAACATGGGCGCTTATCTGATTCGACGCTTACTGCTGATTATCCCGACGCTGTGGGCCATTATCACCATTAACTTTTTTATCGTGCAAATCGCGCCCGGTGGCCCGGTGGATCAGGCCATCGCTGCTATTGAATTTGGTCATAGTAACGGCTTGCCAGGCGCAGGCGGCGAAGGTCTGCGCGCCAGCCATGCGCAAACCGGAATCGGCAATATTAGTGAAAGCAACTATCGCGGAGGACGCGGGTTAGATCCCGAGGTGATCGCCGAGATTACCCAGCGATACGGCTTTGATAAACCAATCCATGAGCGTTATTTCAAAATGCTGTGGGATTATATCCGCTTTGATTTCGGTGACAGCCTGTTCCGCAGTGCATCCGTGCTACAGCTCATCAAAGACAGTCTGCCGGTATCCATTACCCTGGGGTTGTGGGGGACGCTGATTATCTACCTGGTGTCGATACCGTTGGGTATTCGTAAGGCGGTATATAACGGCAGCCGATTCGATATCTGGAGCAGTACTTTCATCATCATTGGCTATGCCATACCGGCGTTTCTGTTTGCCGTGTTGCTCATTGTCTTTTTTGCGGGTGGCAGCTATTTCGATATCTTCCCGCTACGCGGGCTGGTGTCGGCCGATTTCAGTTCACTGCCCTGGTATCAAAAAATCACCGACTATCTTTGGCACATAACCCTGCCGGTGCTGGCCACGGTGATTGGCGGATTCGCGGCGCTGACCATGCTCACCAAAAACGCGTTCCTTGACGAGATTCGTAAGCAGTATGTGGTCACCGCACGCGCAAAAGGCGTAAGCGAAAAACAGATTATGTGGAAACACGTTTTTCGTAACGCCATGCTGCTGGTGATTGCCGGTTTCCCTGCCACCTTTATCAGTATGTTCTTTACCGGTTCGCTGCTGATTGAGGTGATGTTCTCCCTTAACGGGCTGGGCCTGCTCGGCTACGAAGCCACGGTGTCGCGCGATTATCCCGTGATGTTCGGCACGCTGTATATTTTCACCCTGATTGGCCTGCTGCTGAATATCATCAGTGATATCAGCTATACGCTGGTCGATCCTCGTATCGATTTTGAGGGCCGCTGATGCCGCGTTTAAGCCCCGTCAACCAGGCCCGCTGGGCTCGTTTTCGCCATAATCGCCGTGGCTACTGGTCGCTGTGGATTTTTGCCGTTTTGTTTGTACTGAGCCTCTTTTCAGAGCTGATCGCCAACGACAAACCTTTGCTGGTTCATTTCAACGATCGCTGGTACATGCCGGTTATCACCAACTACAGCGAAAGTGATTTTGGCGGGCCGTTTGCAACACCGGCCGACTATCAGGATCCCTGGCTTCGCGATCGGATTGATAACCACGGTTGGGCAATATGGGCTCCCATCAGGTTTGGTGCCAACAGCATTAACTTTGCTACCACGACTCCTTTCCCTTCTGCCCCTTCCGCACAAAACTGGCTTGGAACGGATGCCAACGGTGGAGACGTGCTGGCGCGCATTCTTTACGGTACGCGGATCTCAATTCTGTTTGGACTCATGCTGACGCTGTTTTCCAGCGTCATGGGCGTTGTCGCCGGTGCGATTCAGGGGTATTACGGCGGGAAAGTAGATTTATGGGGACAACGTTTTATTGAAGTCTGGTCCGGGATGCCGACCCTGTTCTTAATCATTTTGCTCTCAAGCGTGGTGCAGCCTAACTTTTGGTGGCTGCTGGGAATAACGGTTCTCTTTGGGTGGATGGCGCTGGTAGGCGTGGTGCGCGCAGAATTCTTGCGAACCCGTAACTTCGACTATATTCGGGCAGCGCAGGCGCTTGGCGTTAGCGACCGTGGCATTATTTTTCGTCATATGTTGCCGAATGCCGTGGTGGCGACGCTGACCTTTTTGCCGTTTATTTTGTGCAGTTCCATTACCACCCTCACCTCACTCGATTTTCTCGGCTTTGGTTTACCGCTGGGTTCACCGTCGCTGGGCGAGCTATTACTGCAGGGTAAAAATAATCTTCAGGCGCCATGGTTGGGTATTACGGCGTTTATTTCGGTCGCGATGCTTCTCTCATTACTGATTTTTATTGGCGAAGCGGTACGCGATGCCTTCGACCCCAACAAGGCGATATAAGATGACGCAGCCCCTTCTCAGTATCAATAATCTGTCCATCGCCTTTACCCAGCAGGGGGAAACTCGCGAAGTGGTGAGCGATTTATCCCTACAGATTCAGGCGGGTGAGACGCTGGCGCTGGTAGGAGAGTCCGGCTCTGGTAAGAGCGTGTCCGCCCTTTCGGTCCTCCGCCTGCTTCCATCTCCACCTGTGGTGTATCCGCAGGGAGATATTCTTTTTCACGGTCAGTCTTTGCTGCATGCCGACGAGCACACGCTGCGCGGCGTGCGTGGCAATAAAATTGCGATGATTTTCCAGGAACCAATGGTGTCGCTCAACCCATTGCATACCCTGGAAAAACAGCTGTATGAAGTGCTTTCGCTGCATCGCGGCATGCGTAAAGAGGCCGCGCGGGGCGAAATACTGGATTGCCTGGAACGTACGGGCATTCGTAACGCCGCCAAAAGGCTGACGGACTTTCCACATCAGCTCTCTGGCGGAGAGCGTCAGCGCGTGATGATCGCCATGGCTCTGCTGACGCGCCCGGAATTACTGATTGCCGACGAGCCAACCACCGCGCTGGACGTCACGGTGCAAGCGCAAATCCTGCAATTACTGCGTGAACTGCGCGATGAACTCAATATGAGCCTGCTGTTTATCACCCACAACCTGAGCATAGTCAGAAAACTCGCCGACAACGTTGCGGTGATGCAAAACGGCCGCTGCGTCGAGCAGAACACAACAAGAGCTTTATTCCATGCACCTCAGCATCCCTACACACAACGTCTGCTCGACAGCGAACCGTCTGGCGATCCTGTCCCGTTACCGTCAAATAGCGTGCCGCTGCTAAACGTCGAGAACCTCGCAGTATCTTTCCCGGTCAGGAAAGGTATTTTCCGGCGGGAGGTTAGTCGAAATGTGGTCCTTAAGAACGTCAGCTTTACGTTGCGTCCGGGCGAAACGCTCGGTCTGGTGGGAGAATCGGGATCGGGTAAAAGTACCACTGGCCTGGCGCTGCTGCGCTTGATCGCGTCGCAAGGCTCCATTTTGTTTGATGGAAAACCGCTGCATGACTGGAATCGCCGTCAAATGCTGCCTGTACGCCACCGTATGCAGGTCGTCTTTCAGGATCCCAACTCGTCGCTCAATCCCCGGCTCAACGTCTTACAAATCGTTGAGGAGGGTTTACGCGTGCATCGCCCTGAGCTTAGTGCCCACCAGCGTGAAGAGGAAGTTATCCGTGTGATGGAAGAAGTGGGGCTGGATCCGCAAACCCGCTTTCGTTATCCCGCCGCATTTTCGGGCGGGCAGCGTCAGCGAATTGCTATCTCCCGGGCGCTTATTTTGAAGCCTGAACTGATTATTCTTGATGAACCGACATCATCGCTCGATAAAACCGTTCAGGCGCAGATCCTGGCCCTGCTGAAGGGGTTACAGCATAAGCACCGGTTAGCGTATATTTTTATCAGCCACGATCTGCAGGTTGTGCGCGCACTTTGCCATCAGGTTATCGTGTTGCGTGAAGGGGAAGTGGTTGAGCAAGGTGAATGTCAGCAGGTTTTTGCCGCACCAACTCAGGACTACACGCGCCAGCTGTTAGCGCTACGCTGACGCTTAGAAAGGGTATTGTCCGGAAAACGGCTCGGCGATAGCGACGCCAAAGTTTTTCAGGCGGCAGGTTGCGGCAAACTCATCCTGGCTGCTAACGAACAAGCAAGGCTCGCCTTCGCACTCCAGCACCGAGCTTACGACCTCGATATCAGTCAGCGCCTGGCTCAGCCGTTCCATTACCGGCCACGCATTCTCATCGTCCGAGCTCAGTAATTTAAGCGCAACAAGGGAATTATCGGAGTTTGGGCCATTTTGCGGAATCGGTTCAACTTTCGAACCTGCAAAACCGACCGACCAGCGATAGCTCTGCGGCAGACGATGGACAATGGAGAGTTGTAATGTATTCACGTTCGTTCCCCGGAAGCTCAATTTACTTCACAATTTATTTACATTTATAGTAACACATCGTTGCAAACCTGCCCTTGTTTTGCTGAAAAACCACACCCCGCCTTATGTTACGGGCTATAGGGTCTCGTTTTTGAGGGCGTTATTTTGTGAGTTACAGGCTCGCTTTGGCGCTATATGTACCCGTTTCTGCGATCTAACTCAACCTTTTTAACTACAACGATGTGACTTTTTACATAAATAGATTTTACATAAAAGAAACAAACATGGGGTAAACAAACGTCGGTTTGGTTGATACGTATCAAAAAAAAGGGCCTCTTAAGCCCCTTATTGATATTAACTTGCCGATTTTCTCGGCCGACTGGCGTACAGATAGAAGATTATCGAGCAGGTCGCACAAAATGCAATTGACCAGATCATCGGCCAGGCGGTGTTAAACGTCGCTAAGGATAGCAACGCCCCGACGATGGCCCCGATGCCAAAGCGGAACGTACCCGCCAGCGAGGAAGCGGTGCCAGCCATATGAGGGAACTCATCAAGGATGACCGCCATCGCATTCGAAGAGACCATCGATACGCAGCCAACAAATGCAGCAACGCCCACGACCAGCGCCCAAAAACCGACATCGAAGAAGGCCGTCAACACCATCCATATCGCCATCACAAACTGGATCCACAGACCTGCACGGAACATGTTTATCGCGCCAGCACGTCGCACAAAGCGGCTATTTATGATGGTCATGACGAACAGGAAAACGATATTCAGCGCAAAGTAATAACCAAAATGCTGAGGCAAAACGTGGTTAATCTCGATATAGACAAATGGTCCCGCGCTCAGGAACGAGAACATTCCTGCGAAGCTGAATCCGCTCGCCAGCATATAGCTCAACACACGCTTATGACGAAACAGCGAGGCGAAGTTACCGATCGTGGTACGAATGTGAAACTTCTGCCGACGTTCAACCGGCAAGGTTTCATCAATAAAGAAGAAGATCATCGCTGATGCCAGCAGAGCTGCAATCGCCAGAATCCAGAATATGGCGTGCCAGCTGAACCAGACCAACACCGCCCCACCTATCATCGGCGCCATCAAAGGCGCAATAGTGGTCACCAGCATGACAAACGACATCATGCGAGAGAACTCTTCTTTCGGGTAGATATCACGCATCAGGGCGTTGATCACCACGCTCGCTGCAGCCGCCGCCAGACCATGGAAAAAGCGCATCACGATCAGTTGGTCGATGGTTTGTGCCAGCGCACAGGCCACTGCCGCTGCGGCAAACACCAGCGTACCGCCAAGAATGACTGGCTTACGTCCAATGCTGTCCGCCATCGGGCCGTACAGCAACTGCCCCACGGCAAAGCCGAGGATATAGGTACTGAGGGTCATTTGCGCGCTGCCCGCCGGTACGCCAAACTGCGCGGAGATCACCGGCAGCGCGGGCAAGTACATGTCGATAGACAGCGGCATCAGCATGGCCAGAAGGCCAAGGATAAAAACAATGCTGAACGATGAGTGTGGCCTGGTGGTCACATTTAGCTCCTGAAATTAGCGTGTAGGCATGCCAACGCTGGCAATTTCTTCTTCCGTAAGCGGACGATATTCACCCGGGTCGAGATCCAGGTCGAGCGTGATTCCGCCGATACGTTCGCGGTGCAGGCCAATAACACGATTGCCTACCGCAGCGAACATGCGCTTCACCTGATGGTAACGGCCTTCAATAATGGTCAAGCGGACTTCAGTCGGGGTAATGACTTCAAGCACCGCCGGTTTGGTCAGATCTTTTTCATTATGCAGCTGAACGCCACGCGTGAATTGCTCCGCCGTGTCATCCGCAACCGGTGATTCAAGCGTCACCAGATAGGTTTTTTCGCAGTGATGGCGCGGTGAAGTAATACGATGCGACCACTGGCCGTCGTCGGTCATCAGCACAAGGCCGGTGGTGTCGATATCCAGACGCCCTGCCGCATGCAGCTTATGCGCCACAGGTACATCGAGGAAATAAAGCACCGTTGGATGATCGGGATCGTCCGTTGAACAGACGTAGCCTTGCGGCTTATTGAGCATAAAATAGCGTGAGCCGATTTGCTGGGTCAGCGTATTACCGTCGAACTCTACCTCGTGCTCAGGCAGAAGTTTGAAAGCACTGTCGCGTACAATATCGCCGTCCACGGTAACGCGGCTGGCGCGAATTTCGCGCCCGGCAATAGCGCGGCTGACGCTGAGTTGCTGAGCGATAAACTTATCAAGTCGCATGAAATCTTTTTAGCCTTAATGGTGCTGGAAGTCGGACAACATGTCCGAAAAAGAAGCAGTCGAGAACTGTCCAGTATAACGGTCTGATTGCGCCACTCAAGGGAAAAAGTTTCGTGGCATACTATGTATGAGACAACAAAATCGAGACCCCATGACTTTTACACTTCGCCCCTATCAGCAGGAAGCGGTTGACGCCACCCTTGCCTGGTTTCGCAAACACAAAGAACCTGCTGCCATTGTGCTCCCGACTGGAGCCGGGAAAAGCCTGGTGATCGCCGAGCTCGCTCGCCTGGCTCGTGGACGCGTGTTGGTGTTGGCGCATGTGAAAGAACTGGTGGCGCAAAACCACGCGAAATACCTCGCGCTTGGGCTGGAAGCCGATATCTTCGCAGCCGGGCTGAAACGCAAAGAGAGTCATGGGAAAGTGGTATTTGGCAGCGTCCAGTCGGTGGCGCGCAATCTTGAACTTTTTCGCAGTGAATTTTCCCTGCTGATTATCGATGAATGTCATCGCATCAGTGATGACGACGACAGCCAGTATCAGCAGATCCTGACTCACCTGAAGGACGTCAACCCTCATGTCCGACTGTTAGGGCTGACTGCCACCCCGTTTCGTCTGGGCAAAGGCTGGATTTATCAGTTTCACTATCACGGGATGGTTCGCGGTGATGAAAAAGCGCTGTTTCGCGACTGCATTTATGAACTGCCGCTTCGCTACATGATTAAACACGGGTATTTAACCCCACCCGAACGTCTGGACATGCCCGTTGTGCAGTATGATTTCAGCCGTTTACAGGCGCAGAGCAATGGGCTGTTTAGCGAAGCAGACGTGAATCTGGAGCTAAAAAAACAGCAACGCATCACGCCGCATATCATCAGCCAGATTGAAGAGTTCGCCCAGACGCGCAAAGGGGTGATGATTTTTGCCGCGACCGTTGAACACGCTCGTGAAATTACCGGCCTGCTGCCAAAAAATGACGCCGCATTGATCACCGGTGAAACGCCAGGCCCGGAACGTGACGCCCTGATCGAAGCCTTCAAGGCCCAGCAGTTCCGTTATCTGGTTAACGTTTCGGTACTCACTACCGGCTTTGACGCCCCGCACGTCGATCTGATTGCCATTTTACGCCCGACGGAATCCGTGAGCCTGTATCAGCAGATTGTCGGACGCGGGTTACGGCTTGCGCCAGGTAAAACGGACTGCCTGATTCTGGACTACGCGGGCAACCCGCACGATCTGTATTCCCCGGAAGTCGGCACCCCGAAAGGGAAAAGCGGTAATGTTCCTGTGCAGGTTTTTTGCCCTGGCTGCGGGTTTGCCAATACGTTTTGGGGCAAAACCACCGCCGAGGGGACGCTTATCGAGCATTTTGGACGTCGCTGCCAGGGCTGGTTTGAAGACGATGACGGTCATCGTGAACAGTGCGACTACCGTTTTCGCTTTAAAAACTGCCCACAGTGCAATGCCGAAAATGACATTGCTGCTCGTCGTTGCCGGGAATGCGATACCGTACTGGTTGATCCTGATGACATGCTGAAGGCGGCGCTTAAGCTAAAAGACGCGCTGGTGCTGCGCTGTTCGGGCATGGTGCTTCAGCCTGGGGCTGATGACAAAGGCGAGTGGTTGAAGATAACCTATTACGATGAAGATGGCGCGGACGTCAGTGAGCGTTTTCGGCTGCAAACCCCCGCCCAGCGTACCGCGTTTGAGCAACTGTTTATTCGCCCGCATACTCGTACACCTGGCGTACCACTGCGCTGGATTACCGTGGCGGACATCGTTCATCAGCAGGTCCTCCTTCGCCACCCTGATTTCGTTGTCGCCCGTAAAAAAGGCCAGTTCTGGCAGGTGCGCGAGAAGGTATTCGACTATGAAGGACGTTTTCGCCGGGCCAATGAATTGCGGGGTTAAAGGCACTTTTCATTGATGTGAAGTGCGTTTGAGTATAAAATGCCGCCCGCTTCACATCCGTGAGGCAGAACACTCACCTGCTGCTGGGTCGCCTGTTGCAGGACTTATATACAGAGAGAAATCAATGTTCACTATCAATGCAGAAGTTCGTAATGTGCAGGGTAAGGGTGCGAGCCGCCGCCTGCGCGCAGCTAACAAGTTCCCGGCTATCATTTATGGTGGCGATGCCGCTCCAGTTGCTATCGAACTGGACCAGGACAAAGTCTGGAACCAGCAGACTAAAGAAGGGTTCTACACTGAAGTTCTGACTATCGTTTTCGATGGTAAAGAAGAAAAAGTGAAAGTTCAGGCTGTTCAGCGTCACCCGTTTAAGCCAAAACTGTCTCACGTCGACTTCGTTCGCGCTTAATCGCCAACAAGTTGAGAAAAACCCCGCATTGCGGGGTTTTTTTATGTCTGCTATTTACTGCCGGACGTGCGGCGCTGGAGCTGATCGCGCAGATTCGGTGGCGTACCTTTAATGGTCAGCGTATCGGTGGCCGGATCCCAGAAGATGCGTTCGCCCAACAACATCGCATCAAAATTGACGGTTAAGCCACCGCCGCTGCCGGAAAATTTGGTTAACTGGCGCAGCGTACTACGATCCGCGGGGAAGCTCTCTTCCAGCTCGTAGCCCTTATCTGCGGTAAACGCCTGGAAACTGACTTCGCTGATGCCTGCCAGCTCCTTAGACAGCGATTCCAGCTCGATCTCTTCGCCAGCCTGCAACTGCTCGCTGCAATAGCTGTAAACCTGCTGACGCACGTTCTGACGCTCAGATTTATCAAGTTGTGCCTCAGCGGTGAAGTCATCCAACGCTTGCAGTAAACCTTTATTCTGCGCTTTCGCGTTCAGGCCTTCGCTGGCACCGAGGAAGTCCATAAAGAAGTCCGCGACTTTGCGTCCAACGCGCCCTTTCAGGAAGGTCAGGTAGCGGGTCGAATCAGGATTGGTTTCCCATTCGGTCAGATCGATGCGCGCCACGATATCCGCGTGGTTGATATCCAGATAATGCGTGGAGCTAATGTCGAGCTGCTCATTCACACGCATGCTGCTCAGGTTATTCAGTACCGTGACCAGCAAATATTCCACCGCCAGGTAACGGTACTGGCAGAACAGCACGATGCCGCCATCCGCAAACGGGTATTTTGCCAGTTCGTCACGCAGACGCCCGGTCGCCGCCCGGCTGAATGCGAGAAAATCCTCTTCGCCCTGGCGCTGAAGGCGCAGACTTTGTGCCAGTTCACTCTCTTCGGTGAACATACCATACGCTTTATTTTTGGCACTATAGACGCGGTGTAATTCCGCCATCATGTCCACGACGGTTGCCGTTGGTTCAAGTAACGAATCGCGCAGCACCAGCTCCAGGGTTTGCTCATCGCGCTTGATAAGCTGGTGCAAGGCAATCTGGTTGATATCCAGACTCATGATAAACTCTCCTTTAAGACCGGGCGGTATTCAACCACCACCAACGGATGTGTGCAACAGAAGATAAAAAAGGGGAAAAAAAGCTACTGCTACGGTAATATGTTGCCCTTTCATCAACAAACTGATTTTGATTTATGCCACAACATTCCCGCTATAGTGATGAACACGTTGAACAACTGCTCAGTGAGCTGGCCAACGTACTGGAAAAACACAAAACACCGACCGATCTTTCCCTGATGGTTTTGGGAAATATGGTTACCAACCTTATCAATACCAGCGTTGCACCCGCTCAACGTCAGGCGATCGTAAAATCTTTCGCTCAGGCTTTGCAGTCCTCGGTTAGCAACGATCGGGCGCATTAAGGGAAACGAACAACAGTTTATGGTAACGAATCGTCAGCGCTACCGCGAAAAAGTCTCCCAGATGGTTAGCTGGGGGCACTGGTTTGCCTTGTTCAATATTTTGTTGGGCATGGTGCTTGGCAGCCGTTATCTGTTCGTGGCCGACTGGCCGACGACGCTAACCGGGCGTATCTACTCCTGGATAAGCGTTGTTGGGCACTTTAGCTTTTTAGTCTTTGCCACGTATCTGCTGATTCTGTTTCCGCTGACATTTATCGTGATGTCGCAGCGGCTGATGCGGTTTTTATCCGCGATCCTTGCCACTGCGGGCATGACGCTGCTGCTTATCGACAGCGAAGTCTTTACCCGTTTCCACCTGCATCTTAATCCTATCGTCTGGGAACTGGTGATTAACCCCGACCAGAACGAAACCGCACGTGACTGGCAGCTGATGTTTATCAGCGTGCCCATTATCCTGCTGATTGAAATGCTGTTTGCCACATGGAGTTGGCAAAAACTCCGTAGCCTGACGCGCCGTCGTCACTACGCAAAACCTGTCGCCGCGCTGTTCTTCGTGGCGTTTATCAGCTCGCACGTGATGTACATTTGGGCGGATGCAAATTTCTATCGCCCGATTACCATGCAGCGAGCCAATTTGCCGCTTTCCTATCCGATGACGGCGCGCCGCTTCCTGGAAAAACACGGTCTGCTGGACGCGCAGGAATATCAGCGTCGGCTGGTCGAGCAAGGCAATCCAGAGGCCGTTTCGGTTCAATATCCGCTGAGCGATTTGCGCTATCGCGATATGGGACAAGGCCAGAACGTTCTATTAATCACCGTCGATGGTCTGAACTATTCTCGCTACGAGAAGCAAATGCCTGCATTGGCTGAATTTGCTGATAACAATATTAACTTCACGCAGCATATGAGTTCGGGTAACAACACCGACGCTGGCATCTTCGGCCTGTTTTACGGTATCTCGGCAAGCTACATGGATGGCGTGCTGTCTTCACGTACGCCTGCAGCACTGATTACATCACTGAATCAGCAGGGCTATCAGCTGGGTCTTTTCTCATCAGATGGTTTTAGCAGCCCGCTTTATCGTCAGGCTTTATTGTCAGACTTCTCGCTCCCTAGCCCGCAGAGTCAGTCTGACGAAAAAACAGCGGCTCAATGGGTAAACTGGCTTAATCGCTACGCACAGGAAGATAACCGTTGGTTCTCCTGGGTCGCGTTTAACGGCACCACGCTTGATGACAGTAATCAGAAAGGCTTTACCCGCCGTTACAGCCGTGCCGCTGGCGATGTAGACGCACAAATAGCACGCGTTCTGGATGCGTTACGACAGTCAGGCAAACTGGATAATACGGTGGTCATTATTACCGCCGGTCATGGTGTGCCGTTGGGTGACGAAACCAAGAGTATCAGTTGGTCGCGCCCTAACCTGCACGTCCCACTGGTTATCCACTGGCCGGGCACACCTGCCCAGCGCATTAGCATGTTGACCGATCATAAAGATGTGATGACCACGTTGATGCAACGTCTGCTGCACGTGAGCACGCCAGCGAACGAATACTCTCAGGGTCAGGATTTGTTTAGCCCAGTACGCCGTCACAACTGGGTCACCGCGGCGAGTAGCCATACGCTTGCGGTGACGACACCGGTTCTGACGTTAGTCCTGAACAGTAATGGTAATTATCAGACGTACAATCTGCAGGGTGAGAAGATTCACGACCAAAAACCGCAGTTGAGTTTGCTGTTGCAGGTACTGACGGATGAGAAACGCTTCATCGCTAACTGATTAATAATAAATCAATTAGCGCCGTAACCCCTTGCATTCAGAGTGGAAACAGGTAGGATTATTTTACGCGTCGGCACGTAGCGCAGCCTGGTAGCGCACCGTCATGGGGTGTCGGGGGTCGGAGGTTCAAATCCTCTCGTGCCGACCAAAATACTCCATAAAAAAACCAACCTCTTGAGGTTGGTTTTTTTATATCACCATTAAGCTTACTGCTTATCGCTTCCACCGAGGAAATAAATTCCCAGCGGTATCGCAAGCAGTACGGTAAAGACCAGGCTGTAGACAAAGATCATTGCCGACTGCAGCACAAACATACTGGTGGTCCATGCCGAGAGCGGAATGTTGTATTGCTCAATCACGCCAACAATGGTTGCTCGCCCCACTCCAGCGGCTGCAATCAAAAACACAACGAAAAGCGCCAATAAGAATTTACGGCCTTCAGGCGTTTTAAGCTTTGCGCGAACCATCATGTCTCTCTTCCCTTTACAGATGAATAACATTATTTGCCGCTAACCCTAACACGATCGCGCCTGGCGTTCCAGAGCAGCATTTACCTCTAAACATGCGCTAAACAAGCAGTTAAATTCACCACGCAAAGTGAAAAAATAGGTAAATCAATCTCCTTCACAAAGTGCGCTATGCTAATCTTGCCCCGAACGTTTGACATAAAAGGAATGACTGTGAAAAACGCACCTAAATTTGCCATTGCCCTTCTCGCCGCTGCCTGCATGAGCACCAGCGCTTTTGCCAGTGAACAACAGAAAGTCCAGCCGCTGGAAAAGATTGCACCCTATCCGCAGGCTGAAAAGGGGATGAAGCGCCAGGTCATCCAACTGCCGGCTCAGGAAGATGAGTCAGGATTTAAGGTGGAGCTTCTGATTGGTCAGAACCTTGAAGTGGACTGCAACCTGCATCGTCTGGGTGGCAAACTGGAAAGTAAAACGCTGGAAGGCTGGGGCTACGACTATTACGTTTTTGGTAATGTGACCTCCCCGGCCTCTACCATGATGGCTTGTCCGGATGGCCAGAAAACGCAGAAGTTTGTGACGGCTTATCTGGGCGACAACAGCCTGCTTCGCTACAACAGCAAACTGCCGATCGTGGTCTATACGCCTGAGAATATTGACGTGAAATATCGCGTCTGGAAGGCAGAAGAGAAAATCCACAACGCCGTCGTGCGTTAAAAAAAAAGGCCGGGTTGCGATAACCCGGCCTTTTTTAAACTCAGAGCGCGATATCCGCGACCGGTTTAGCGTCCGGCTGAGGTTTTGCCTGCGGTTGGGCCTGTGGCACAACGTCGGCAGCTTGCGGTTTGTCGTATTTCAACTGCAGAACGTGGCTGGTGAACTCCAGCTCTTGTTCCGTCGCTGCGACGTTACCATTTAGCCTGGTGCCATAAGAAGGAATAATCGTTTTCAGCTTTGCCTGCCACTCAGGGCTGGCAACTTTGTCTTTGAACACTTTTTCCATCAAATGCAGCATGATAGGTGCAGCAGTAGATGCGCCCGGTGATGCGCCCAACAGCGCCGCAATTGTGCCATCTTTGTCACTGACCACTTCGGTACCCAGACGCAGAACACCACCCTCTTTTGGATCGCGTTTGATTATCTGAACACGCTGGCCTGCCTGCCACAAACGCCAGTCCTCTTTCTTCGCCTGAGGATAATATTCTTGTAGAGCCGCAAAACGATCGTCGTCAGACAGCATCACCTGGCTCAGCAGATATTTCACCAAATCAAAGTTATCCAGACCCACGTCAACCATTGGCATAAAGTTTGAGGTTGTGGTTGAGCTCAGCAGATCCCACAGAGAGCCATTTTTCAGGAATTTGGTGGAGAAGGTTGCGAAAGGTCCAAACAGCACCACGCGCTTGCCATCAAGAATACGTGTATCAATGTGCGGCACGGACATCGGTGGCGCACCCACAGAGGCTTGACCGTAAACCTTCGCCAGATGACGATTCACGACTTCTGGGTTATCGGACACCAGGAACTGGCCGCCAACCGGGAAGCCCGCATAGTCGTCTGCTTCAGGAATACCGGATTCTTGCAGCAGTTTTAACGCAGCACCACCTGCTCCGATAAAGACAAACTTCGCCTTGATAACATGTTCCGCTTCGTTATTTTTGAGATCGGCAACGGTCACGCTCCAGCTGTTATCCGCGTTGCGCTTAAAACCACGCACTTCGGTGCTGAGTTGCAGATTGAAATCATCTTTTTTCTGCAACGCGCTTACCAGCTGACGGGTGATTTCACCGTAGTTAACGTCAGTACCAATCTCAGTGCGGGTTGCCGCCACTTTCTGATTCGTGTTACGCCCTTCCATGACCAGCGGTGCCCACTCTTTAATCTGGGCATGATCTTCTGAATATTTCATGCCACGGAACAGGCTGCTCTGCTGTAATGCCGCGTAGCGCGCGCGCAGGAAATTGACGTTCTGTTCGCCCCAGACAAAGCTCATGTGCGGCACGGTATTGATGAACGAGTGCGGATCGTGCATAACGCCGCTGTTAACCTGATGGGACCAAAACTGACGCGAAACCTGGAAAGCTTCGTTGATCTCCACGGCCTTCTCGATACTAATGGAACCGTCCTTTTTCTGCGGTGTATAGTTCAGTTCCATAAGTGCCGAGTGACCCGTACCGGCGTTGTTCCAGCCGTTTGAGCTCTCTTTTGCTACGCCATCAAGACGTTCAACCATGGTCATCGACCAGTCTGGTTGTAATTCTTGCAGATACGTACCCAGAGTGGCGCTCATGATGCCGCCGCCGATTAAAAGGACATCCGTTTCCTGCTCTTTCGGCGCATCAGCCATCGCGGTCAAAGAGACGGCGTTTAGCCCCACAGCCATAGAAAAGAGCATGGCAGTCATTTTTTTCATCATTTATGCCTTACTTGTTATCGAATTTTTTGTGGAAATTGCAGGTGAAATAAACTGCGGGGCAACGGTAGCAACTTTTAAATGGTGTTTAAAGGTTACGAAATTATTGTAATTGTGAAATTTAATGATGTGTTGTTTATAAGGATATTATTTTACCGACTGGCAAAGAGCCTCTTTTCTGGCTACTATGCTGCACTTTGTGATCGCGCGCACGGATGCCTGCCCAAACCTGCGAATTTTATGTCATTACCACACTCTTCTCACCTGACGCCTGAAGATAGCCGCGTCGCAAGCGTGCTGCGCTCGCCAAAACTGTTTATGCGTGAAACGCTGGCCGGTGTTATTACTGCGCTGGCGTTGATCCCCGAAGTGATTTCATTTTCTGTTATCGCAGGCGTTGACCCAAAAGTAAGCCTGATTGCGTCGGTGGTGTTGTGCCTGGCGCTTTCCGTTATGGGCGGTCGTCCAGCAATGGTGACTGCCGCTGCGGGGTCTGTCGCACTGGTTATCGGCCCGATGGTGCATCTGCACGGTGTTCAGTACATCCTTCCCGCCGTCTTACTCGCCGGCGTTATCCAGATTCTGTTTGGGGTGCTGGGAATGGCGCGACTGATGCGCTTTATTCCGCAGTCGGTCATGACAGGGTTCGTGAACGCCCTGGGGATTCTTATTTTCTTCGCTCAGGTTCCCCATTTCTGGAGTAAAGAGCCGCTGATTATCGGCCTGTTCGTACTGACATTGCTGATTGTGCTGTGGGCGCCGCGCGTTATCAAAAGCGTGCCGTCCCCGCTCATTGCGATTGTTCTGCTGACTCTGTTCACCGTGTTCAGTGGGCAAATTCTGCCAACCGTTGGTGACGAAGGCTCGATGAGCGGCGGTCTGCCTGGTTTTACGCAACTGTTGGTTCCGTTAAATCTGCACACCTTGAGCATCATCTGGCCCTGTGCGTTAAGCATCGCGTTTGTTGGCCTGATGGAGTCGTTGTTGACGGCAAAACTGGTGGACGAACTCACGGCAACGACGTCCAACAAACGTCGTGAAAGTATTGGGCTGGGTGTCGCTAACATGATGTCCGGGATTTACGGTGGTATCGCCGGTTGCGCAATGATCGGTCAAACTATCGTCAACGTTGAAATGGGCAAAGGTCGCAGCCGCGTTTCGACTATTGCCGCCGGTCTGGTGCTGCTTGTCCTGGTCACCGGGCTAAGCGAAGTGATGGCTAAGATCCCCATGGCAGTGCTGGCCGGGATTATGGCGATTGTGGCGTTCAAAACCTTTAACTGGCACAGCATTCAGCCTGCTACGGTGAAAGGCGCGCCAATAGCCGAAACGGTCGTGATGTTGATCACCGTGGCGGCTACCGTCTCAACCGGTAACCTGGCGATTGGCGTGCTGGGCGGGATCGTCGTGATGGTGATTATTCCCTCCCGCCTCAACCATAAACACGCCGCTACATCAGGAAAATCGTCGCCAGACCAAGAAAAATAAAGAAGCCGCCAGTATCGGTAATGGCGGTAATCATCACGCTCGACCCCACCGCGGGGTCGCGCCCAAGCTTGATCATCGTGAGGGGAATAATGACCCCCATAACCGCGGCCATCAGCAGGTTGAGCACCATCGCCAGAGTCATCACACCACCCAGCGCCATATCGTCATACAGCCACCAGGTCACGCAGCCCATTATCCCGCCCCAGACCAAACCGTTAATCAGCGCCACCCCCATCTCTCTGAAGATCAGGAAAGAGAAGTTGCCCGGCTGAATATGTTGCAGCGCCAGCGCACGCACGATCATGGTGATGGTTTGGTTTCCTGTATTGCCGCCAATTCCTGCGACAATAGGCATCAATGACGCCAGCGCCACCAGCTGAGAAATCGTGTGTTCAAAACCGTCAATCACCCGCGAAGCAATAAACGCGGTGCACAGATTCACGGCGAGCCATGCCCAGCGAGTTTTTACCGCTTTACTCACGGGCGCATAGACGTCCTCTTCAGCACTCAGACCACCCATAGCGCGCATGTCGTTGTCGGTCTCTTCGTAAACGACATCCACAATTTCATCAATGGTGACGCGGCCCATTAATTTGCCAACCGAATCGACCACAGCGGCACTGATCAGGTTCTCACGCTCAAAGGTTCGGGCGGCTTTTTCAGCATCGTCTTCCGGTGAGAAGATCATCGGCTGGGCTTCCATAACCTCGCTAACCCGACGCTGCGCGCTGTTTAGCAGGATCGTTTGCAGCTCAAGTTCACCGAGCAATGTTTTATCACGCGACGTGACAAACAGCTTATCGGTGTTCTGAGGCATCTTGCCTCGGCGCCGTAAATAGCGCTGCACGGTCGCCAGCGTAACGTCGGGACGCACCATGATCACCTCAAACTCCATGATCGCACCGACGCTATTCTTCTCGTAATTCATGACCTGACGAACGCGAGCGCGTTCATCCGCTGGCAGCGATGCCAGCAGGCGACCGGTCAGGTTACGCGGCAGGTGTTGTACCAGATAGATTTGTTCGTCGATATCCAGCGTTTGCACCGCGTCGAGAATATCGCGGTCGCTCATCTCATCAATGAGATCTTCCCAAACGTTTTCGGAGGCCTCGAGCAGTACCTGCCCGCGTTCATGGGCCTGAACCAGGCGCCATAGCGCATGACGCTCTTCCGAAGGCAATGCTTCGAGCGTATCTGCCAAATCGGGTGGTGGCAGGTGAGCAACCAGTGCCCCTACCTCAGCAATATCGTCGGATAACTTACCGACATCATATTGCTCAGCCAGGGTCAATTTGCCTAATAACGTCGAGGTGACGGCTTTGTCAGTGGTGAGCAGCCAGATGAGACGGGCGCGCTCCTGGTCGCGCACCCTTGCGCTGTTTTTAGTGATTACAGACATCAATCATTAATCCATGAAATAAGATGGCATTAAGCATAGCGCGAGGATATGTAAATGATAATAAGCAGAGGAAAGATAGAGGGAAAAAAGCGGCTATTGTGGGAAATGAATGCCGGGTTACCCCGGCATTTACCCATTATGCGGTGCGGGCCACTGCATCACGCGATGCGGCATCGCGTTCATCGCCGATCAGTTCGCTCAGCTGGCCATTACGCATTTCAAGGAGACGATCGGCGTGAATGAAGTAGTGATCGTCATGACTGATAGCAAAAATGGTCTTACCCATTTCCTGCATCAGCGGCAGCAAAATCTGATAAAACTCGCGGCGGAAGTGCGGATCCTGATCGGCGGCCCATTCATCCAGCAAAATGATATCGCGCTCTTCTGCCAATGCCAGCAGTAACGCCACGCGCTTTTTTTGCCCTTTCGACAGCTTGAGATTAAGGATTTGGCCATCCTTCAGCTCAAGCTTGTGCGACATTTGCAGTTGCTCAAGCCACTTCGTGACCAACGCTGGATTAGCCTGTTTGCCTTCTGGTCCCAGCAGCCGATCGAATAGCCAGACGTCAGTAAAGACCGCAGAAAACAGCTTGCGGTAATCTTCCGGCTTGTCGACGGAAACTGGTTTACCGTCCAGCAAAATGGCCCCCGACTGCGGCTGATAAAGGCCGGTCAGCAGCATCGCCAGCGTGGATTTACCGCTCCCGTTCCCCCCAATCAGGAACAACAGTTCACCGCGGTTGATGGTCAGATTAACAGGGCCAACGGCAAAATTATTGTCCTGGTAATGGAACATCACATCGCGAAGCTCCAGGGTTTTCCAGTCAGGGAATGCCTCAGGACGCGGGAACTCCGGCCTGAACGGAGCCAGTGCAAATTGATTCAGCTTTCTGAAGGCCACTTGCGCACTGAGCAGCGTCGGCAGTGCGCCTACGGCAGACAGCAGCGGCGTTCGTAAAAACAGCAGCGTCAATGAGTAGGTTGCCGCCACGTTAGTGTCAGCCCATCCGAGGCTGTTCGCCATCCAGAACACCAGGCCAATCGCACCCAGCATCATGATGTTGGACCAGTTCACCGCGCTCAGATGGAAAGTATCAGCCCGAATAATATGGTGACGATATTCACGTGCGTCCGGAATATAAAGGTTGTTGAAAATGTGTTCGGCGCGTTCGCGGTTGAGCGTCAACTCTTTACGTCCTTCCAGCACCGTCTGGTAGTCGTTGTACAGCTTGTCTTCGGTTTCGCGCAGCACCGCCATATGCTTATAGACTCGCGACACCAGCAGATAGCCACCCCAAATGGTGACGACTATCCACAGTGCGGTGACGGCTAACATTTTGGTTGAAAGCCACGCGAGGTAGGCCGCAGAACCAAAGGTTAAAATGATCCCCTGCACCAGTTCTGGCAGGCGAACAAAAGCAATCGTAATGGCGCGTACATCGCTGGTCAGCCCGGCAAGCAGCGAAGCACTGCCCAGCTGTTCAATGCGTTCAACCTGAGTATCGAGAATACGTTTGATAAACTCGCCGCGCAGGCGATAAACAAAATGGTGTCCCAGCGCCGTGAGTGCCAGCTGTGAAGCCAGCGTCACCGCCATCAGCAGCAACAGCAAGCCCAGAAATTCCGGCAAAACCGACAACGTAGAGTCGACCATTTCGATCAGGCGAACATTAATGAAAGCGATAAGGCCAATGCCCAACGCGGCGCTGGCAAGGCTTAACGCCATTACCGCGACAAACGGCCAGCGGTACTGGCGCCAGACAAGAAGAAGTAGCTGCATGCAAAGCGATCCGGACAAGAAAAAACAGCCAGCAGTGTAAACTGCCCGACGGTTACATCAAGAATAATTCTTATTTTTATTCGCTATACGATGCCTGACGGAAGGTCAGATTGAGACGATACTCCCCTGTCAGAAGATGTTGGCCCGTTTTAAGCGGCTGAATGCCGTGATAAAACAGACGCGATTCCCCGCCCCAGACCACGACATCACCATGTTCAAGCATGATACGTTTTAACGGATCATTACGCTGCAAACCGCCAAACTGGAATATGGCTGGCAAGCCCAGTGATACGGAGACAATCGGTGCGCGAAGGTTGGGTTCGTCTTTATCCTGGTGCAGGGACAGTTTCGTCCCTTCTGCATAGCGGTTTACCAGACAAGCATCAGGCTTAAAATCAGCATATCCAGCCGCGACCGCTGCCTCGTGGCATAGGGTGGAGAATGCTTTCGGCATTGTTGGCCACTGGCGGTGAGTCATGGGATCGGTAGGGGAATAGAGATAACCCCGATCGTTGGTCGTCCAGCCTAAATCGCCACAGTTGGTCATGGCTACCGACATCGTATATCCGCCGGGTGTAATCATATGCCGAAACGGAGATACAGCCGCCACTTCCTCGATACCCTGCAACAACGCCTGCGCGCGCGACAGGGCAAAACGGCGCAGAACCACAGCACCAGGGGCCAGTGGTTCTTCCCAGGGTTCTTCTTCTGCAAAAAGATCGAGCATTATTCCTCCTGCGTTTTGACTTCGCGCTCCAGCAGCTGTGCCTTACGCGCAATTCCCCAACGATAGCCTGACAGCGCCCCATCGTTGCGTACCACCCGGTGACAAGGAATCACGATCGCCAGTTTGTTGGCGGCGCAGGCACTCGCTACCGCGCGCACGGCGTTAGGTTTACCAATCGCTTTGGCAACCTGCTGGTAAGTCACCGTTTCGCCGTAAGGAATAGAGCTTAGCGCCTGCCAGACCTGCTGCTGAAAAGCCGTCCCGCGGATATCCAGTGGCAATGCCTGCGCGGCTTCGCGATTATCCAGGCCGTTAATCACCAGGTGTACCCGCGCCTCGAACTCACTGTTTGATGTCCCAGGCCTGGCAAAAGGAAAAATGGTTTTTAACTCTTCCAACAGCGTAGGATCGTCATTACCCAGCAAAATGGCGCAAATTCCGCGTTCGCTTTCGGCCACCAGACAACGTCCCAGCGAACAATCGCTCAACGTATAGTGGATAGCAACCTCATCGCCGCCTTTGCGGTATTGCTTTGCAGTCATACCCAGCGCTAAATCCGCTTGTCGATAATAGCTGCTGCTGTCGGGGAATCCCGCAGCCAGCACAGAATCGGTAATGCTTTCACCTTGCGTCAGCGAATGGCGCAAACGGCGCGCACGCGCAGCCTGCTGCCAGGCTTTTGGCGTCATACCGGTGACGGACTTGAAGAGGCGGTGGAAATGCCAACTGCTCATCGCAACCTGCTCCGCCAGAGCGTTCAACGTGAGGTTTGGTTGCTGCTCCAGCAGACGGCAGGCCTTTTCGACTTTAGCCACCCGCAGCACCTGAGGATCGGATCTGTCCGGTAAGCAGCGTTTGCAGGGACGGAAACCAGCCTGCTCCGCGTGGCGGGCATCGGGATAAAAGTGCACATTTTTGCGCAGCGCATGACGCGCGCGACAGGAGGGGCGGCAAAATATACCGGTGGTCTGCACCGCAAAAACAAACTGATCATCGGCATGACGATCGCGAGCCAGCACGGCCAACCAGCGATCGTCATCAGTGTTAAGCGTCACGTTTTTCATCATGGACTCCTCTTACAAGCATACTCACACAATGCCCGAGCGCCACTGAATAAAAACCCGCAACCTTGCTTTTTAATTCTTATCGTTGACCAGGAAGCTTTGAAACTGCGGCGAGCTCCAGGTTTTAAAGTTCTCGCCCTCTTTGGTGATCATATACACCGCCAGACCTTCCTGGCGTACCACCTCTTTCGCTTTCTCCGGTCCGAGCACCATCAGCCCCGTATCCCATGCATCAGCCTCAAGCGCGGTAGGCGCGATGACGGTGACGGATACCAGATTGTGTTCGATAGGACGACCGGTTTGCGGATCGATAACATGAGAAATACGCTTGCCATCCAGCTCGTAGTAATTGCGATAGCTGCCGGAAGTGCTGATGCCATGGCCATTGATATCAACAATCGCCTGCACCGCGTTTTGTTGATCGGTTGGTTTCTGAATAGCAACGCGCCACGGCTTATCACTGGCGTTCATTCCCCGGCTGACCAGAGCGCCTCCCACCGACACCAGATAACGCGAAATGCCTTCCTGAGCCATCAACGCTGCCAGATGATCCGCTGCGTAACCTTCTCCGACCGTTGAGAGATCGACAAACAGATCGGGGATGTCTTTTTGCAAATACTGCTGACCGTATTGGTGTATCACCGTCAGATGCTGCAATCCCGTGCGAGCCCGCGCATCGTCAATCTGGGCGATGTCCGGCGTAGTCACTGGCTGTTTGTTTGGGCCAAATCCCCACAAATTCACCAGCGGTCCGACGGTGATATCCATCGCTCCGTTGGTTTTATACCCGACGTGCAGCGACTCGATAACAATATCCGCCATCGCTTCACTCACCGGCCAGAGCGAAGTGCTGTTCGACAGGTTGAACCGCATCAGCGCTGAATCATTTTTATAGGTTGAAAGCAGCTGATCGTCAGCGTCAAGCTGGGACTGAATTTTACCGCGAAGTTCGTCTTCGCGTTTTTTATCAATATTGATGACGCTCACGCGCCAGGACGTTCCCATGGTCTTACCTTCCAGCACGCTAGCCGCCGGAGCAGTCGTGATGGGTGCGGAGGGAGAAGAATCGCATGCCGTCAGAAAGAAAAGTGTCGCCAGAAGGCTGGCTCGCAAAAAAGTCATGTCCATTCGTTATTATCCTCATGCCAGGTCGGCAAGGGTACACCAAAAAGCATCGTTTGTAAGACCTTATAAAACGCATGAAAAAAGGGGCCTGCTGGCCCCTTCTGCAATACTGACTGCGTCTTAGAACTGGTAAACCAGACCCAATGCGACGATATCATCAGTACTTACACCAGCCTGTTCGGTAAAGTTGTTTTTATCCAACAGGTTGATTTTGTAATCCACGTAGGTGGACATGTTTTTGTTGAAGTAGTAAGTCGCGCCAACATCCACATATTTCAGCAGATCCTGATCGCCGAAGTTGGTGGTGTTGTTGCTTACGTCCTTGCCTTTTGACTGCAGGTAAGCCACGGAAGGACGCAGACCGAAGTCGAACTGGTACTGAGCAACCACTTCGAAGTTTTGCGCTTTGTTAGCAAAACCGTAGATGTCGCTGCTGCTCTGGGAGTTACCAAAGCGGGTTGCGTTGTAAGTCTGAGAGTACTGTGCTGCCAGATAGATGTTGTTCGCATCATATTTCAGGCCGCCGCTGTAGACTTCAGCGTTGTCGCCTTCACCGTAAACGCCTGCTGCGTTCTGGTCCGCAGTACGTTTAGAAGAAGACATCGCGCCACCCACGCTGAAACCTTCGCCCAGATCGTAAGTCAGAGACGCGCCATAACCGTCGCCATTCTGTTTCAGGGTACTACGACCAGCGTCGTTTTCACCGCTGACGCTGCCGTTTTTACCTTGATACTGCAGAGCAAAGTTCAGGCCATCGACCAGGCCGAAGAAGTCCTGATTACGGTAGGTCGCAACACCGTTTGCGCGGGATTGCAGGAAGTTGTCAGAACCGTAAGTATCGCCGCCGAATTCCGGCAGAACGTCGGTCCAGGAAGTCACGTCATAGATAACGCCGTAGTTACGGCCGTAATCGAAAGAACCTGCATCAGCAAATTTCAGACCCGCGAACGCCACACGAGTCCAGGACTGGTTGTCGCTTTCAGTGGTGTTACCCTGAACCTGGTATTCCCACTGGCCGTAGCCGGTCAGTTGATCATTGACCTGCGTTTCGCCTTTGAAGCCAATACGCATGTAGGTTTGATCGCCGTCGTTGCCTTTATCGTCGGAGAAATAGTGCAGACCGTCGACTTTACCGAACAGATCTAATTTGTTGCCATCTTTGTTGTAAATTTCAGCCGCATTTGCTGCGCCTGCTACCAGCAGTGCTGGTACCAGGAGGGACAGTACTTTAACTTTCATTTTATTAACCCTCTGTTATATGCCTTATTATGACCACTGCTTACTGGTTAACCCTCTTAACCAATCGGCAACTTCATTCTCCGCAAAAATACAGAATAATCCAATGCGAATATGATACGAAAACTTTGAAGATGTTTCATTCATCGCTAGAGATGTTTCATTTTGTAAAAATCACGGAACTTTTACACAGCACAAAGAGATAAAAAATTAAGCACGTAAAATCAATAATCTAACTTTATAGATTAATATCAATAAGTTGCAGTAAAATAACCTTACAGCACTGAATGACAAAACAAAAGGTCATGAGATCACTAAAATATATCTCGCTATCATCATTAACTTTATTTATTACCGTCATTCATTTTTGAATGTCTGTTTATCCCTAATTGAGCCGAGTGCAATGCATTCGGTTTTTTTTTACTCTTCTTTACGCAAATATGAATAATTTGTGCTACCACCACGAAATTATAACGACTATTAATTAATCCTCTACCATCAATCACTCTCGCCAACTAAATTGTTTCAACTCTTAATTTCTTGTTAATTCGTGCTATTTTTTTGCGATTTTGGTAATTATGTATACAGCGTTGTTCTTTTTGTACACATTTAGCATTACCACCCAACACGATCCCCTCTGCGTAAAAAGTCTTCTCTCCTCCGTCAACGGCGCTGGAAATTCAATTATTACCCTTTATACTGCCGTATTCCCTAAAGTGCGGCCAACGCGGGTTAACCCTATCAATGAGTCAGTCTGAAACCACAGCATCGAGCAAGTTCTCCCTTCTTCCCGGGAGCATCACCCGTTTCTTTCTTCTATTGATCATTGTGCTGTTGGTGACCATGGGTGTGATGGTGCAAAGCGCGGTCAATGCATGGCTTAAAGACAGAAGTTATCAGATTGTTGATATCACCCACGCCGTACATAAGCGAATCGATACCTGGCGATACGCCACCTGGCAGATTTACGACAATATTGCCGCCGCACCGGGAAACGCATCCGGCGAGGGCTTACAGGAAACACGTCTCAAACAGGACGTCTATTACCTTGAAAAACCGCGTCGTAAAACCGAAGCACTCATTTTTGGCTCGCATGACAGCGCGACGCTTGAGATGACTCAGAGAATGTCGACCTATCTCGATACGCTCTGGGGTGCCGAGACGGTGCCGTGGTCGATGTACTATTTGAATGGTCAGGATAACAGCATGATCCTGATCTCCACCCTGCCGTTAAAAGATCTCTCTTCCGGATTTAAAGAGTCTACGGTGGGTTCGATCGTTGATTCACGCCGCGCCGAAATGCTCCAGCAGGCAAATGCCCTTGATGAGCGTGAAAGCTTCTCTTCTCTGCGTCGCCTCGCTTGGCAAAACGGCCACTACTTTACGCTACGCACCACATTTAACCAGCCAGGTCATCTGGCGACCGTCGTTGCATTCGATCTGCCAATCAACGATTTGATTCCGCCCGATATGCCGCTGGACAGTTTCCGCCTTGAGCAGGATACCGCAGTACAGAATATGCGTACCCCGCCCGATAAAGAGGGAGCGGAGAGCGTATCAATCTCCTTTAATGGCACTAAGATCGAGATTGCCTCCTCGCTAAACACCACCGGTATGCGTCTGGTATGGCAGGTTCCCTTTGGCACGCTGCTGCTGGATACGCTACAAAATATCCTGCTGCCGCTTTTATTGAATATTGGGCTGTTGGCACTGGCGCTTTTTGGCTACAGCACTTTCCGATTCCAACCTGGACGCTCGGGCGAAAACTTGTCGTCTTCAAGTTCTAATAGCGAGTTGCGGATCTTGCGCGCGTTGAATGAGGAGATCGTCTCAGTGCTGCCTCTCGGGCTGTTGGTACACGATCAGGAAGCCAACCGCACCATTATGAGCAATAAGATTGCGGACCATTTGCTGCCGCATCTCAATCTGCAGAACATCACCTCCATGGCCGATCAGCATCAGGGGATTATTCAGGCAACCATCAATAACGAGCTGTACGAAATCCGCCAGTTCCGCAGCCAGGTCGCCTCCCGTACCCAAATCTTCATTATTCGCGACCAGGACAGAGAAGTTCTGGTGAATAAGAAACTGAAGCAGGCTCAGAGGTTGTATGAGAAAAACCAGCAGGGTCGCGCGGCATTTATGCACAATATCAGTGAGGCATTTAAGCGACCGTTGAAAGCCCTGGCCGTTCAGGCTGAAGCGATAAACACACCTGAGAGTAAACAGCTTTTGAGTCAGACGGACACGTTGGTTCGTCTGGTCGATGAAATTCAGCTCGCCAATATGCTGGAAGATGACAGCTGGAAAGGCACTTCATCACTGTTTTCAATCCAGGACTTGATCAACGAAGTGGTACCCGACGTTCTGCCGGTGATTAAGCGCAAAGGTCTTCAGCTCCTGATTAATAACAATTTGCCCGCCAACGACCAACGTCATGGCGATCGTGAAGCATTGCGCCGCATCCTGCTGATGCTTATTCAATATTCCGTTACCACCACGCAAATTGGCAAAATCACGCTGGAAGTCGGCACGGATGAGTCCGCAGAGGACCGCTTAACCTTCCGTATTCTGGACACCGGTGAAGGCGTTACGCTGAGTGAAATCGATAATCTCCACTTCCCGTTCCTGAACGACACGCAAAGTGACGGATACGGTAAAGCCAACGCCCTCACCTTCTGGCTTTGCGACCAGCTGGCGCGTAAGCTCGGCGGGCATTTAAATATCAAAGCTCGCGAATCGCTTGGCACACGCTATTCTCTGCATGTGAAAATGCCGGCCAATCCGCAGGAAGAAATAGATGAAGAACGCCTGCTCGATGATGTCGTGATCATGGTCGATGTGACCTCAAATGAGATCCGCAGCGTAGTGGTTCGTCAGTTAGAAAACTGGGGGGCAGTATGCATAACCCCGGATGAAAGGCTCACGAGTCAAGAATTTGATCTCTTTTTGACAGATAATCCGTCTAATCTTACTGCCTCGGGCTTGCTTTTAAGCGATGATGAGTCAGGCGTGCGGAAAATCGGCCCTGGCCAGCTGCGCGTCAACTTCAATATGAGCAATGCAATGCAGGAAGCTGTACTACAACTAATAGAAGAGCAGCTGGCGCAAGAAGGGATACTGGAGTCGCCGCTGGGCGGCAATGAAAATGCTGAACTCCATGCCAGTGGATATTATTCACTCTTTGTAGATACAGTACCAGATGATGTTAAGCGGTTGTATACTGAGTCCGCAGCGAAAGATTTCGCTGCACTGGCACAGACAGCACACCGACTTAAAGGGGTGTTTGCCATGCTCAATCTGGTTCCGGGCAAGCAGTTATGTGAAACGCTGGAACATCTTATTCGCGAGAAGGATGCTTCTGGCACAGAAAAATACATCAGCGACATTGACGCCTACGTCAAAAGCTTGCTGTAGCAAGGTAGCCTTATACATGAACAATATGAACGTAATTATTGCCGATGACCACCCGATTGTACTGTTCGGTATTCGCAAATCACTTGAACAGATCGAGTGGGTGAATGTTGTCGGTGAATTTGAAGACTCTACAGCACTTATAAATAATCTTCCGAAACTTGATGCACATGTACTCATTACCGATCTCTCCATGCCTGGAGATAAGTACGGCGATGGGATCACCCTGATCAAATACATTAAGCGTCACTTCCCGAGCATCTCGATTATTGTTCTGACGATGAACAACAATCCGGCGATCTTAAGCGCCGTACTGGAACTCGATATTGAAGGGATTGTCCTGAAGCAAGGCGCACCAACCGACCTGCCTAAAGCGCTGGCGGCACTGCAGAAAGGGAAGAAATTTACCCCGGAAAGCGTTGCCCGTCTGCTGGAAAAAATCAGTGCAGGTGGTTACGGCGACAAACGTCTGTCACCGAAAGAGAGTGAAGTGCTACGCCTGTTCGCAGAAGGTTTCCTGGTGACGGAGATCGCTAAGAAACTGAACCGTAGCATCAAGACCATCAGTAGCCAGAAGAAGTCAGCAATGATGAAACTGGGCGTGGAGAACGATATCGCCCTGTTGAACTATCTCTCTTCCGTTACGCTGAGCGCAGTCGATAAAGACTGATTGGTCTTAGCCCTCAAAAAAAGCCCGGTAAAGCTTACGCTTACCGGGCTTTTTTACGCTCTTGTCTTTCTGACTCGTTCTGCGTAAACCGACAACGTCTGCTTCAACACATCCAGAGTGACCGGCTTTGACAGACAACTGTCCATTCCCGATTCCAGGCATCGCTGTTTTTCTTCCGCCAGTGCGTTTGCCGTCACCCCAACAACCGGCAACGTCATGCCTAGCTGGCGTATACGCTGAGTCAGGCGGTAGCCGTCCATGTTTGGCATATTCACATCGCTCAGTACAATATCGACGTGGTTTTTGCTCAAGACATTCAACGCATCAACGCCATCGTTTGCCGTCAGACATTGATAACCAAGCGAGCCAAGCTGGTCAGCCAAGAGGCGGCGGTTAATGGGGTGATCGTCCACGACCAGAATCATCATATCGTCATTCATCGACACCGCTGAATCTGGAGACGGTAACGCCGCTGCACCATCGCGTGAGTTGACGTCAACGTGGTAAATATGGGCGAGTAGCGTGAGCAGCTCATGCGGCGTTGCCACACTGTGGACCCACTCCCCAGGCACACGCTCCTGAGGGATGCCAATATGACGGCGACAGAAAACAATCGCCGCTCTCCCCTTCCACGACGCCTCCACCGCATCATCGGTCAGCAATACATCGTCTGCCCCTGCCGTTTGTCCTTCATAGAGCGCAACGCGGATACCGCTACTGGTCAGCAGTGATTCCAGGAAAGTGTGCAGCGAAGCGTTGCGTACTGCCAACCAGCAGGTCTTATCGCTCAGTCCTTCTGCGACTGTTTCTTCTGCATACCGCGCGGCATAAAGCGGGATACGGATGGTAAACTGGCTCCCCATACCGGGTTCAGTATCGACCGAGATATCACCGTCCATCATGCTGATGAGCTTCTCACAAATCGCCAGCCCCAGGCCGGTTCCCTGGAAGTTACGCTGAACGCCCGTCCCCACCTGGAAGAACGGATCAAACAACTTCACGACTTCTTTTGCCGGGATCCCCACCCCGGTATCGCGAACACGAATACTGAGATAATCCCCGGCGCGGCTAACGTGCAGAATAATGCAGCCAATATCGGTAAATTTAATGGAGTTGCTTAGCAGGTTAGAGATGACCTGCTGCAAGCGCATTGGATCGCCATGCAGCGTCAGCGGCACGTCAGGTTCGATAAAGCAGTAAAGTCCAAGCTGTTTACGCACGACCAGCGGCATATAGTTGGCACTAATGTGGTTCATCACCTCGCGAGGAGAAAACTCGCTCGGTTCAATTTTCAGCTGTTCTGACTCAATTTTGGAGAAGTCGAGAATATCGCTGATGATTTTCAGCAGCAGACTCGACGAATTGTTCATTGCCGTCACCAGGCGGTCGACGCCTTTTGGCAATTCCTTGGTTTGCAGCAGATCGAGGTTTCCGATAATCCCGTACAACGGGGTGCGCAACTCATGGCTAACGGTTGCCAGGAACATTGATTTCGACTGGCTGGCCTGCTCTGCCGCCTGCGCCATTTCCTGTAGCGACTCTTCCATTTTTACGCGCGACGACACGTCCACCAGCACACAAATCGCCACGTTCTCGTTTCGGTAGCGGGAATGGACAAAGCTGATTTGCAGATTGGTGTGGTTACTGGTCAGCACATCGACAAAATTGACCTGCTGGCCGCAGATAATCTGCGTGAGCCGCTGCCGGTCTTCATGCGTCAACATGTTGAGATAATTATGCGCCAGTTCATTGCTGAGGATATTGGTTCCATCCTGAGTGCGTAAAATACAAATCCCGACCGGTGCAGAAGCGACAATTTTACGGTTAAATTGCTCGTGTTCTTCCAGTCGCTGGGCATCAATTTCAGCAGGAATAAAGATTTTACGCTCGTACATACGCGCCAGCATAAACAGCGCGATACCCACCAGCACGTTAAGCAAAATGGAGTTCAGGATCAGCATTCGAATTCGTTCCAGTACCATATCGACCGGTACGGAATAAACAATGCTCAGGGAGGACGGCGGCAGGCTCTTCTTGAGAACCAGCTCGCGGAAACCAGAGGTATAACCGAACCAGGAGCGTTCCTGCATCCAGCGCGGATCCACTTTTAACCGGCTTTCCGGTCCGGTCAGCGAGATCAGCGTATGACCGTTTTCATCGAGGATAGTCACACCCATCGGCAGGCTGCCTGGCGTAAAGAAGTTTTCCATCCTGATGGACTGCTCAGTACCCAACAGTGCCTGCAGACGATTGGCCAGGTAGACCGGCGTCAATGCATAGAAATAACCAATGCCCGGACGCGGGCCCTGGCTTATCCAGAAGATGTTATTCCCGCGTTCTTCCTGCGGCGCGTTGCGGTATTTTACGATACGTTCGTGCAGGCTTTTCAGGGCATCATCACGCTCGACCGGCAGATCGCGTAGACCGAAATCAGCCATGCAGAGGTTATCGCTGCCGATGAGAAAAACGCGATTGAGATCGTAAGCGGCAGAGAAATTGTCCCGCCAGTAGCGCATAAACCAGGCCAGCGATTCCAGCGAACCACGCCAGGTATTTCCCATCGCTGAACAATCAGAATCCGGGAATAGCGGCTCGAAATCCGGCACCTCTGTTTTGTCATCTCGCCCACGGATAGCAAGAATACCGTTTTCTGCCGTCAGACGGTTTTCAGCAATATACTTCAGCTCTTTCATCACATCAGACGTGCGCTGAATATAGCGCTGGGCCTGGTCGGAGCTTAAGTTAAACTCCTGACGAATCTCCGATTCTTTTTGATGCAGTGCGTTAACGATGTAAAACACTGAGAACAAAGCAACCAGTAGCCAAAGCAATAGCGCCAGCGCCCGAAATAGATAGCGAGAGACTTTTAGCGTGGTACGAAAGGAGACGAGGTATTTCAAAGGGGCGAGGCTCCGCCATCGGGGTCAAAAAGAATGTGGTTAAGGTAGCGGTAAACGCGCTTTGTCGCAATGTTCAGTTGTCTGCAATAAAGAAAGGGCCGGAAACCGGCCCTTTTTTCGTCAGAAGACATTACTCGTCGGCATCATCTGCCACATCGTCGTCGGTTTCCGCTTCCGGCGCGATTTCATCATCGCCTTCCGCTACGCTCCCGTCGATGGAGTCCAGTTCTTCATCATCGACTGGCTCAGCAACACGCTGCAGACCCACAACGTTCTCGTCTTCCGCAGTACGGATGAGGATTACGCCCTGAGTGTTACGACCGACCACGCTTATCTCTGATACGCGCGTACGCACCAGCGTACCGGCATCGGTGATCATCATGATCTGGTCGCTATCTGTCACCTGCACAGCGCCGACAACGGAACCGTTGCGCTCGGTCACCTTGATAGAGATAACGCCCTGCGTGCCACGAGATTTAGTTGGATACTCGCCTTCTGCGGTACGTTTACCGTAACCATTCTGCGTCACGGTCAGGATTGCGCCTTCGCCACGTGGAATAATCAGGGAAACAACGCTGTCTTCGCCCGCAAGCTTAATGCCGCGAACGCCGGTAGCCGTACGGCCCATCGCGCGTACTGCACCTTCTTTAAAGCGCACGACTTTACCTGCAGCAGAGAACAGCATGACTTCATCGGAACCGGAGGTCAGATCCACACCGATCAGTTCGTCACCTTCGTTCAGGTTCACCGCAATGATGCCGGCTGAACGTGGACGGCTGAACTCAGTCAGCGCGGTTTTCTTCACGGTACCGCTCGCGGTAGCCATAAAGACGTTTACGCCTTCTTCGTACTCGCGTACCGGCAGGATCGCGGTGATACGTTCGTTCTGCTCAAGCGGCAACAGGTTGACGATTGGACGACCACGCGCACCACGGCTCGCTTCTGGCAACTGATAAACCTTCATCCAATACAGGCGACCACGGCTTGAGAAGCACAGGATCGTGTCATGGGTGTTGGCCACCAGCAGGCGGTCAATAAAGTCTTCTTCTTTAATACGTGCTGCCGATTTGCCTTTACCACCACGACGTTGAGCTTCGTAGTCGGTCAGCGGCTGATACTTCACATAACCCTGATGAGAAAGGGTGACTACAACATCTTCACGGTTGATCAGATCTTCAATGTTGATGTCGGAAGTATTCGCAGTGATTTCAGTACGACGTTCGTCGCCAAACTGATCGCGGACCAGCTCCAGCTCTTCACGGATGACTTCCATCAGACGATCGGCGCTACCGAGAATATGCAGAAGTTCTGCAATCTGCTCCAGCAGCTCTTTGTACTCATCAAGCAGTTTTTCGTGCTCAAGGCCGGTCAGTTTCTGCAGACGCAGATCAAGAATCGCCTGGGCCTGCTGTTCAGTCAGATAATATTGACCGTCACGCACGCCAAACTCAGGTTCCAGCCACTCAGGACGTGCTGCGTCATCGCCCGCGCGTTCCAGCATGGCAGAAACGTTACCCAGCGCCCAAGGCTGAGCGACCAATCCTGCTTTCGCTTCCGCAGGCGTAGGTGCGCGACGAATCAACTCGATAATCGGGTCGATGTTTGCCAGCGCCACGGCCAGAGCTTCGAGGATGTGGGCACGATCGCGCGCTTTGCGCAGTTCGAAAATAGTACGACGCGTCACGACTTCACGACGGTGACGTACGAACGCGCTCAGAATATCTTTCAGGTTCATAATCTTCGGCTGACCATGGTGCAGTGCAACCATGTTGATACCGAAGGAAACCTGGAGCTGAGTCTGGGAATACAGGTTGTTCAGAACAACCTCACCCACCGCGTCACGTTTAATTTCAATTACGATGCGCATACCGTCTTTATCAGACTCGTCACGCAGCGCGCTGATACCTTCAACGCGTTTATCTTTTACCAGCTCGGCAATTTTCTCGATCAGGCGTGCTTTGTTCACCTGATACGGAATTTCATGCACGATGATGGTTTCGCGACCGGTTTTAGCGTCAGCTTCCACTTCTGCACGGGCACGAATATAAATTTTGCCACGACCGGTACGGTACGCTTCTTCAATACCACGGCGGCCATTAATGATAGCGGCAGTAGGGAAGTCCGGACCCGGAATGTGTTCCATCAGCCCTTCAACGGTGATCTCTTCATCATCGATGTAAGCGAGACAACCGTTAATGACTTCGGTGATGTTGTGCGGCGGAATGTTCGTTGCCATACCGACGGCGATACCAGAAGAACCGTTAACTAACAGGTTCGGGATCTTGGTTGGCATAACGTCTGGAATTCTTTCGGTGCCGTCGTAGTTATCGACGAAATCAACCGTATCTTTTTCCAGGTCGGCCATCAGCTCATGGGCGATTTTCGACATACGGATTTCCGTATAACGCATCGCCGCGGCAGAGTCACCATCGACAGAACCAAAGTTACCCTGGCCATCTACCAGCATGTAACGCAAGGAGAATGGCTGCGCCATACGGACGATGGTGTCATAAACGGCAGTATCACCATGTGGGTGATATTTACCGATGACGTCACCCACGACACGGGCAGATTTTTTGTAGGCTTTATTCCAGTCATTGCCCAATACATTCATGGCGTATAGTACGCGACGGTGTACCGGCTTCAGGCCATCTCGGACGTCTGGCAGCGCACGGCCAACAATGACCGACATCGCATAATCCAGATAGGAGCTCTTAAGCTCTTCCTCGATGTTAACCGGTGTAATTTCTCTCGCAAGGTCGCTCATCTAACCGCTATCCCTCTACTGTATCCCGGATTCAAAGGTCGCAAATTATAACACAACCGCGTTGATACAGGTAAACCTGTATGCTTTATTCATACGCCCTGCCTGATATACTCGAAAGTCTTGCTAAATAAGGAGTAAAAGTGCCCATGAATGCCGAAAAATCCCCGGCGGCTCACAACGTCGACCATGCAGAAATCGCCAAATTTGAAGCGGTTGCATCCCGCTGGTGGGATCTTGAAGGTGAGTTTAAACCTCTGCATCGTATTAACCCACTGCGTCTGGGCTATATCGCAGAGCGTTCCGACGGCCTGTTCGGTAAGAAAGTGCTCGATGTTGGCTGCGGTGGCGGCATCCTGGCAGAAAGCATGGCGCGCGAAGGGGCAACGGTCACAGGGCTTGATATGGGCTTTGAGCCATTGCAGGTTGCCCGCTTGCATGCGCTGGAATCCGGGGTTCAGGTCGAATACGTTCAGGAAACCGTTGAAGAACACGCGGCAAAATTTGCACACCAGTATGATGTGGTGACCTGTATGGAAATGCTTGAGCACGTGCCCGACCCGCAGTCGGTGGTCAAAGCCTGCGCGGCGCTGGTTAAACCTGGCGGACAGGTATTCTTCTCCACCATCAACCGTAACGGCAAAGCATGGCTGATGGCCGTTGTTGGCGCGGAATATGTCCTCCGCATGGTGCCTAAGGGTACGCATGACGTGAAGAAATTCATCAAACCCGCCGAGCTACTGGGTTGGGTGGATGGTACCTGGCTCAAAGAGCAGCATATCACCGGCCTGCATTACAATCCGTTAACCGACAAGTTCAAGCTTGGCGCGGGCGTGGATGTTAACTATATGTTGCACACAACCGCTAAAAACGACTAACGTCATCAACTATTCTTATAAAGATTGCGCAGCATCATGTTGCGCAATTCTGACCTCTCGTTGAAGAAATCAGCACTCGATCAAATTTTAGATTTTTTTTCTTATTTATTGACATGACGTCCAGGCCTTACGGTACGAGGACTTAGCCTTTTTTACGCTTTGACAACCTCAATTTAACGTCAAAATCAACTCTTGTACTGAAAAGAATCCTTACTAGAATACTCACCATATAGCGTTCATTTTATCGCAAACCCCCTACATATAGTATTTATCCACAGAGTTAGTCACAAGACGGCGCTGTGGATAAAACTGGGGGGACTATTTTTATTTCACGGACAGGTAAAAAACCCACATGAATCAGAGTCTGCTGGTGACAAAGCGCGACGGTGCAACCGAGCGTATCAATCTGGACAAAATCCATCGCGTTCTTGACTGGGCAGCAGAAGGACTGAACAACGTCTCTATTTCACAGGTTGAACTGCGCTCTCACATTCAGTTTTACGACGGCATCAAGACCTCTGACATCCACGAAACCATTATCAAAGCCGCGGCGGATTTGATCTCCCGCGAAGCGCCGGATTATCAGTATCTCGCTGCGCGCCTGGCCATTTTCCACCTGCGCAAAAAAGCCTACGGTCAGTTTGAGCCACCAGCACTGTTAGATCACGTGTCAAAAATGGTTGAATTGGGTAAATACGACGCCCATCTGCTGGAAGACTACACGGAAGAAGAGTTCAAGCAGATGGACGGGTTTATCGACCACTGGCGCGATATGAACTTCTCCTACGCTGCGGTGAAGCAGCTTGAAGGGAAATACCTGGTTCAGAACCGCGTAACCGGCGAAATCTACGAGAGCGCTCAGTTCCTGTATATTCTGGTGGCGGCATGCCTGTTCTCTAACTATCCGCGCGATACCCGTCTAGAATACGTCAAGCGTTTCTATGATGCGGTCTCTACCTTTAAAATTTCTCTGCCTACGCCGATAATGTCTGGCGTGCGCACCCCGACGCGTCAGTTCAGCTCCTGCGTTCTGATCGAGTGCGGCGACAGTCTGGATTCCATCAACGCCACCTCCAGCGCCATTGTGAAGTA